>JBFWYI010000012.1:0-132135 GCA_050186575.1 Sandaracinaceae bacterium
GAGCTCCTCGGGGACGCGCGGGTTCATCTTGCGCAGGCTCGGCACGTCCGGGTCGAGCACGATCGCGGCGACCGTCTCGTACTCGCTCGCGCGGTCGTAGAGCGAGCGACCGGTGAGCGACTCGTACATGCTGACGCCGAGCGAGAACACGTCGCTGCGCCCGTCGAGCGGCTGGCCCTGGTACTGCTCGGGTGAGATGTACGCGAACTTGCCCTTGAGGTTGCCCGCCTCGGTCTTGTGCTTGCGCTCGGTCGCCGCCGCCGCGACGCCGAAGTCGAGGAGCTTGGTGACTCCGTCGAAGCCGATCATCAGGTTCTCGGGGTTCACGTCGCGGTGCACGATCGAGAGCGGCGCGCCCGACTGATCCGTGCACGTGTGCGCGTGGTGCAGCGCGCCGGCGATGTCGGCGAACACGCGCGCGACGAGCGCGATGGGGAGCGGACCGCCGACGCGCTCCATGAGGTCACGCAAGGAGACGCCGCGCACCCACTCCATCGCGAGATAGAAACGTCCCTTGTCCTCACCGAACTCGTAGATCGGACAGATGTGAGGGTGGCGGAGGTTCATGCAGACCTTCGCCTCGTGGACGAACATCTCCACCATCCGCTCGTCGCCCGTCATGTGCGGGAGGATCCGCTTGAGCACGAGGTGGCGTTCGACGGTGTGCGGGCCGGACTCGCGAGCGAGGAAGATCTCGGCCATGCCGCCCGACGCGATCCGACCGATGACGTCGTAGCGCCCGAGCTTGCCGATGGGGTCGAGCTTCGCGAGGGCCACGGGAGCGCGGAGGATAGCAAGTCGGGCTCGATCCGCGTGAGCGCCGATATTTTTGAGGGTAGGCAAGTGTAAGATAGCGTCCCACCCATGGCCACCACGCGGCGCTCTGGCGCGGCCCCTTCGCTCCTCGATACGCGGGTCCCGCTCCGGGAGCCCTCCCCGTTCGTGAAGTGGGTCGGTGGCAAGGGGAAGCTCCTCGCGCAGCTCCTGCCGCTCCTCCCGCCGGGCGCCGAGCACATGCGGCACGTCGAGCCGTTCGCGGGCGGGGGCGCGATGTTCTTCGCGCGACGACCGCAACGCGCATTGCTTTGCGACGTAAACCCCGCGCTCGTCGATACCTACGTGATGGTGCGCGACCGCGTCGAGGACGTGATCGACGCGCTCCGCCCCCTCGCGCGCCGACACGACAAGCCGCACTACTACTCCGTCCGCGAGCGCTACAACCGCACGCGCACCGCGGGCCGCAGCCCGGAGCGCGCGGCGCAGTTCATCTACCTGAACAAGACCTGCTTCAACGGCCTCCACCGGGTGAACCGCCGCGGCGAGTTCAACGTCCCCGCCGGCGCGTACAAGAACCCGCGGATCCTCGACGAGGACGGCCTGCGCGCGGCGAGCTTCGGGCTCTCGGGCGCGTCGATCGAGAACGCGCCGTTCGAGGCGGCGCTCGCGGAGGCGCGACCCGGCGACTTCGTCTACTTCGATCCGCCGTACGAGCCGGTGTCTCCGACCGCAAGCTTCACGAGCTACGCGATGGACGGCTTCTCGCAGGCGGACCAGACGCGGCTCCGCGACGTGTTCGACGAGCTCACCCGCCGCGGCTGCCGCTGCATGCTGTCGAACAGCGACGTGCCGTTCATCCGCGAGCTCTACCGACGCCATCGGGTCGACACCGTCTCGGCGCCGCGCGCGGTGAGCTGCAACGGCGAGGGTCGGGGCAACGTCTCCGAGGTCGTCGTCCGCAACTACTGAGGCCCCAACTACCGGACCGCTCGGGTGGGCAGGCTCGCGGAGCGGTACTAGCCTCGGCGGTCATGCGACGCGTCCTTCTCCTTGCCCTCGTCTCGTTCGCGCTCTCGCTCAGCGCGTGCGTGATCGTCCCCCGATATGCCCGCGGCACCCTCGCCGACCCGGCGATGGACTCGTCCGCGACCGCGCTCGAGGACTCGTCGATGACCAAGATGCACGGCGCACGTGAGGTCGCGGCGGGTGGCAACGGTCGTCCGGCGGGCGGCGGCTGCGCCTGCGGCAACTGACGGACGCTGGTGCGACGGATCCGACGACGACGTGCATCGAGCACGCCGCGCTGTCCGCGCGGTGCGTGCGCGTGTCTCGTCGCGCTGGCGACGCTCGCCGCGATGGCTCCCTCGACGCCGGCGAGGGCGCAGGAGCAGGACTGGACGCTCGAGTACGCGCGCTTCCGCTTCGCCGTGTTCGAGCAGGAGGGCCGCGGCGTCCAGTCGCAGTGGCGCACCCAGGGCGAGCTACCGAACCTGAGGGGCAGCGAGCACGCGTGGATCTTCCAACCGGTGGCGGGCTTTCGCCTGCGCCAGGATCGCAACGCGGTCCACAACGTCGCGATCCCGATCGACATCGTCACCGCGGCGTCGACGGACGGGCTCGACGCGGTGACGAGCGAATCGCGGGAGAACGAGGCGGCCACCATCGACGTGGTGAGCTCGGTGCGCACGAGCGAGCACACCACCGTCCACATCCACTGGGGCGGCCACCTCGAGGAGCCGTTCGGCTCTGGCTTCTTGGGTGCGACGGTCGAGACGTCGCTCGCCGAGGACAACGCGACGCTCCGGCTCGGCGTCGAGACGATCCACGACACGTTCGACCCGATCCAGTACAACGGCAACGACCCCGGGCTCTCGCATCGGCAAACCTGGAGCGTGAATGGCTCCTTGTCGCAGCTCCTATCGCCGACCACGATCGTCGGAGGGAGCTACACGTTCACCGGTCAGATCGGTGTCCTCGAGACGACCTACAACTCCGTGCCCACCGAGTCGGGCGGGCGCCTCGGCGACTACTTCGGCAACACGCGCGGACGCCACACGTTCACGTTCAACCTCCGCCACGGCGTCGAGGAGACCCGAACGTTCTTCTGGCTCGACTACCGTTTCTACGCGGACAGCTTCGACGCGGTGGCCAACACCGCGCAGCTCACGCTCACGCAGTACCTCGGGCCGGTGTGGATCCGCGCGCACTATCGGTTCCACCACCAGTTCGCCCCCAGCTTCTGGACGAGCGTGGTGCCCGACGACTTCCCACGCTGGATGCCGCGCACCGGGGACTCGGACCTCGAGTCGTTCCTCGCCCACGAGGTCGGCGCGTCGATCCGCTGGTTCTTCGATCCACACGGTGCATTGACGGCGAGCTCGAGCTTCGCCCAGCTCAGCTACATCTATTACGCGCGCTCGAACTCGCTCGAGTCGCACGTCGGCGCGTTCGACTTCGGGCTCTCGTACTGAGCCGAGCGGCTCGCCTCAGTGGTGGCGGCTGGGCATGTTGTCGATCTCGTTGACGGCCACCCCCGACGCGCGCAGGAAGTCGATGACGACTTCGTTCTCGCTGCTCAGGATGTCGTCGGGGTTCGTCGCGATCTCGATGCGGCCCTGGTAGAGCATGTTCACGCGCTGGCCGATCTCGAACACCGTCGCCATGTCGTGCGTGATGATCACGCTCGTGACGCCGAAGCGCTCGCTCGTCTCCTTCATGAGCTGATCGACGCGGCGAGAGCTCACCGGATCGAGGCCGCTCGTCGGCTCGTCGTAGACGAGGATCTGCGGCTCGAGGACGAGCGCCCGGGCGAGCGCGCTGCGCTTCTGCATCCCGCCCGAGATGTGACCCGGCAGCTTGTGCGCCGCGTCGGCGACCCGGAAGTCCTCGAGGCGCTGCATCACGCGCTCCTTGATCTCCTTCTCCTTCATCTTCGTGTGCTCGCGCAGCGGGAACGCCACGTTGTCGAACACGCTCATCGAGTCGAAGAGGGCACCGAACTGGAACACCATCCCGAACTTCTTGCGGATGGGGACGAGCTCCCAGTCGTCGAGCGGCACGATGTCGACGCCGTCCACCGTGATCGAGCCATCGTCCGGCTTCTCGAGCCGGAGGAGCTGTCGGGTGAACACGCTCTTTCCCGCCCCCGAGCCGCCGATGATGATGTTGATCTCGCCCCGGTAGATGTCGAGGTCGACGCCCTTGAGGACGTCGACGCCGTTGTAGCCCTTCCTCAGCGCGCGCGCGCGGATCTGGACGGGGTCCTTCAACCCCTCCGCCTCGCGCGCCGCCTGCGCGGGGTCGACCTTCTTGGAGAAGAGACCCATCGCTCAGGCGAGCCCCTGACCGAGGATGATCCCGGTCACGATGTAGTCGAGCACCAGGATGGCGACCGCGGCTTGGACGACCGCACGATTCGTTGCGCGCCCCACGCCCGCCGCGCCGCCCTCCGCGTAGAAGCCGTGGCGACAGGCGATCAACGTCAGGGCGGTACCGAAGACCGCCGCCTTGACGAGGCCCTGCTCGACGTCGCCGACGTCGACGAACCACTTCACGCGCTCGATGAAGATGCCGCCGTCGATCCCCATGAGGAACACGCCGACGGTGTACGCGCCGAACAGGCCGACGAGGAAGAACAGGAGCGCCATCATCGGCGCAGCGATCAGGCCCGCGAGGACGCGCGGGACGATCAGGTACTGGATCGGGTTCACGCTCATCGTGGTGAGCGCGTCGATCTGATTGGTGACGCGCATCGAGGCGATCTCGGTCGCCATCGCCGAGCCCGCGCGGCTCGTGATCATCAGCGCGCTGAACACCGGCGCGAGCTCGCGCACGAGCGCGATGCCGACCACGGCGCCGGCCTGATTCTCGGCGCCGAACTGCCGAAAGCCATCGACGAGCTGCAGCCCGAAGACCGCGCCGACGAACGTGCCGGTGAGCCCGACGATGAAGATCGATTGTACGCCGATGAACTCGAGCTGCTCGACGAGCAGCCGGAACCGATACGGCGGTCGGAGCCCCCACCGCACCGTGGAGTAGATGAGGTGCGCCAGGATCCCGAGCTCGGCGACGCCGTTCACCGCGGGGTCGGCCGCCGACTTCGCGACGGTGCGGACCGCCTCGCCCCACCCGACCTCGGGCTTGGGCGGCGGCGACTCTTCACCCGGCTCTTCGGGCTCCGCGGCGGCCTCGGACACGGTCTGGACATACCACGGCGGTGCGACCGGCGCGCGCCGCGCGCGCTTCTGGCGGCGGCACATCGGGTCGGGTAACCCTCCGGGCGTGCACGTCCGACCGACCCGCGCGGAGATCGATCTCGATCGCCTGGCGCACAACGCCTCGGTGGTCCGTCGGATCGCGGGGCGCGCCAAGCTCGCCGCGGTGGTGAAGGCCGACGCCTACGGCCACGGCCTCGAGACGATCGCGGCGCGGCTCGTCGAGGTCGGCGTCGATGGCTTCGCCGTCGCGCTCGCCGAAGAGGGCCTCGCGCTCCGCGCGATCGGCGTCAAGCAGCCGATCCTCGTGATGAACGGCGTCTACGACGGAGCGCATCGCGAGGTCGTGCGCCACGGGCTCACGCCGGTCGTCTACGACCTCGGCGACGTGGCGCGGTTCTGTGAGCAAGCCGAGCCAGGTCGCCCTGTGTCGGTGCACCTCAAGGTGGACACCGGGATGGGTCGCCTCGGCGTGCGCGCGGACGAGCTCGAGCGCTTCGCGGACGCGCTCGTGCGACCGGAGCTCTCCGTCGAGGGTCTGATGACGCACCTCGCGTCGGCGGAGGACGACCCCGAGGCGACGCGCGCGCAGCTGGCCGAGCTCGCGCGCACCAAGGCGCTCCTCGCGGCGCGCGGCGTGACGCCGTCGATCACGCACGCGGCGAACACCGCGGCGACCCTCGGGCATCCGGAGGCGCGCTTCGATCTGGTGCGCGTCGGGCTCGCGCTCTATGGCGCACGTCCCGTTGCGCACGACCCCATCGATCTGCGACCGGTGATGCGGGTGGTGAGCTCGGTCGCGCGCGTCGCCTCGATCGGCGTGGGCGAGACGGTCGGCTACGGCCGCACCTGGACCGCGCGGCGCCCGAGCCGGGTCGCCACCCTCGCGATCGGCTACGGCGACGGCCTGATGCGGCACCTCTCGGATCGCGGCGAGGTGCTGATCCGCGGACACCGCTGTCCGATCGTCGGTCGCGTCTCGATGGACCTCACGGGCGTCGACGTCACCGACCTACCGGTCTGCGAGCGGGGCGACGAAGCGGTGATCATCGGCGCGCAGGGCGACGACGAGATCCGTCCCGAGGAGGTCGCCGCGCGCGCGGGCACGATCGCGTACGAGGTGATGACGTCGATCGCACCGCGGGTGCCGAGGGTGTCCGTCGGCGGGTGAGTCGCGCACCCCCGCTCGATGCCGGCCGTGTACGTGGAGGTGCACGAGTACGTGCACGTGCACGTGGACGTGCACGGGGGTTTTGGCTCGCGCCACGCCCGTGCCGATCCTATGGGTTTGCGGTAGACCTCCACGATGCGGATCCAGGTGAACGGCGAGGCGCGCGAGCTCATGCCGGGGACGACCGTCGGCCAGCTCCTCATGGAGCTCGGGCTCGGGCCGCCGACGCTCGTCGCGGTGGAGCGCAACCGACAGATCATCCCGCGCGCGGAACACAGCAGCACCGCGATCGCGGAGGGCGACGCGCTCGAGATCGTCGAGTTCGTCGGTGGAGGCTGAGAACGTGGCGAACCCGGAAGACAGCGAGGACGTCCTTCGGATCGGCGAGCGGCGCTTCCGCTCGCGCTTGTTCGTCGGCACCGGCAAGTACGCGAGCATGGACGTGACGCGTGCGGCGCTCGAGGCGTCCGGCGCCGAGGTGGTGACCGTCGCGGTCCGGCGCGTCGACGTGAAGGCGCGCGGCGAGGAGTCGCTGATCGGCTACCTCCTCGAGAAGCGCTACACGATCTTGCCGAACACCGCCGGCTGCTACACCGCACGAGACGCGGTGCGGACGGCGCGGCTCGCGCGCGAGATGCTGGACACCAACCTCGTGAAGCTCGAGGTCCTCGGCGACGAGCAGACGCTCTTCCCGGACGTGCCGGGCACGCTCGAGGCGGCGCGCGAGCTCGTCAACGATGGTTTCGTCGTGCTGCCGTACACGAGCGACGATCCGATCACCGCGAAGAAGCTCGAGGACCTCGGCTGCGCGGCGGTGATGCCGCTCGCCGCACCGATCGGGAGCGGGCTCGGGGTGCGCAACCCATACAACCTCGAGATCATCCGCCAGCGCGCGACCGTGCCGATCATCGTCGACGCGGGCGTGGGTACCGCCTCGGACGCGGCCGTCGCGATGGAGCTCGGCTGCGACGGGCTGCTCATGAACACCGCGATCGCGGCCGCGAAGGACCCCGTCAAGATGGCGAGCGCGATGCGCAAGGCGACCGAAGCGGGGCGCGAGGCGTACCTCGCGGGCCGGATGCCCAAGCGTCTCTACGCGACGGCGTCGAGCCCGATCGAAGGCGTGATCGGATCGCGCCGCGATTGAGCTTCGACGTCTACCTCATCACGCCCGACGCGAGCCCGGACACCGTCGCGCGCGTCGAGGCCGCGCTCGTGGAGGAGCGGATCGCCGTGCTGCTCCGGGATCCGCCCGCGGAGCACGAGGCGCTGCGGCGCGCCGGGCGTGCGCTCCGCACCATCACGCGGAGGGCGCGCGCTCCCCTCTTCGTGCACCGCGACCTCGAGCTCGCGCGCGAGCTCGACGCGGATGGCGTGCACCTTCGCGACGGCGCGACGGACCAGCGCGCCCGCGCGATCCGCGCGATGCCGCCCGGGCTCGCGATCGGGTGCTCGCGACACGACGCGACGGGCTTGCGAGACGCCGCGAGGGACGGCGCGACGTTCGCGACGCTCTCTCCGATCGGCGAGGTCCAAGGCAAGGGCGCGCCGATCGGCGTCGACGGATTCGCGGGCGCGATCGAGGGACTGGATCTCCCCGTCTTCGCCCTCGGCGGCGTCGACGCCACGAACGCGGGAGCGCTGATCCGCGCCGGAGCGGCCGGGGTCGCCGTGATCCGCAGCGTCCTGATGGCGGACGAGCCCCGCACCGCGCTGCGGCAGCTCCTCGACGCGATCGACGCCGCTCGCGCGTGACCGCGTTCTCGCCCGGGGCGGAGTCGACGCGGTAAGCTCCGGAGGTGCGGGACTTCGTCAAGGGCGCGCTGAAGCTCATCGGCGTGATCGCCGCGATCGGCGCGATCGTCCTCGCCGTCCTGTACTTCTTCTTCGTCCGCATCGTGGAGGTCGGACACAACGCGATGGCGCCCACGATCTTTCTAGGGGACCGCGTCGTCGTGTGGCGCACCACGGACCTCGAGGTGGGCGACATCGTCCTTTGCCCGCACCCCACCGAGCCGGGGCGCTTCGTCATGGCGCGCTACCTCTCGCGACCGGGTCACACGGTCGAGGTGTCGAACGGACAAGTGCGCGTGGACGGCGACAGCCCCGACGCGGACGTCCACACGCCGATCCTGTGGCACGACACCGAGACGGGCCGCGAGGTGAGCATGGTGTGGGGCACCGAGAGCATCCTCGACCACGATCACCTGTTCTTCTTCCGGGAGCGGGGCGCACCGAGCTATCGGCGGCGCGAGGTCGGACCCGGGATGTTCGTGTTGACGGATAACCGGAGCTACCTCGGCGAGGACAGCCGCGCGTTCGGAGTGCTCAGCCAGATCCAGTGCATCGGGAAGGTGTTCATGCGACTGACCGCGGGCGACGGGGTCCCGCCCGAGATCCCGCATGGGGCGCTCGATCTGCTCGAGTGAGGCGTCCACTGGACATGACGCCGTTCGCGTGGCTCGTTACGGCCGATGAGAGCCCTGTCGCCCGCCCTCCTCTGTCTCGCGTTGGCCGCGCCTGCGGCGGCCGCCGCGCAGGACGACGACTCCGCACCGCCCGGTGACCCGGCCGAGAGCGGCTCGACCGAGGGCGACGATGCCGGCGGGGCGCCTCGCTATCTCGAGGCGATGCGCAGCGAGCTCGAGGCGATGCGGGTGCGCGGCGCGCGCTGCGCGGCGTTGGATGCGCAGCGGGCGCGCTGCGAGCTGAGCGCGCGCGGGATCAGCACCGGCCGCGACTTCACGGTCCACCTCGTGTACTCGGATCGAACCGACACGATCTACATGTACGTCGAGCGCTACCTCGAGGTGCAGCCCGACGGGGTGACGACCAACGCCGTCGTGCGCCGGCTGATGGAGCTGAACTGGACGCTCCTCCTCGGCAAGTTCGAGTGGAACGCGACCGACGGCGAGGTCCGGCTCGCGATGATCCTCAACACCGACTCGAACTTCGACCGGCGTGCGTTCCGCTCCTCGGTGCGCGCGATCGGTCAGCTCGCCGACCGCTACTACCTCGAGCTCGATCGGCTCGTCCGCGGGCAGAGCGCGCCCGCCCCGGCGCCCGCACCGCAGTGACTCGCGCAGCGCAATGACGCGCGCGGCTCAGCGGAGCTCGAGCACCCCGTCCTCGAGCTTGCCGAGCTTCACCGTCGCGTAGTCGCGCAGGTAGTTCATCTTGAGCTTCCACGGCGCGCGCGAGCCCTGCTTGGGGAGCTGATCGAGCGCGCGGTCGATGTAGCCCGAGCTCAGATCGACGAACCGTTCCTCGCCGATCGGCTCGCCGTGGGTGCGCGGCGTACAGCGCGTCTGACCGTGCCGCTCCATGTGGTTGAGGAGGCGGCACACGTACTCGCAGGTGATGTCGACCTTGAGCGTCCACGACGCGTTGGTGTAGCCGAACGCGAGCGCGAGGTTCGGTACGTCGCTCAGCATCATCGCCTTGTAGGTCATGTGCTCGGACGCGCGGATCCGCTGATCGTCGACGTAGACCTCGACGCCGCCGAGGAAGCGGACGCGGAGCCCGGTGGCCGTCACCACGAGGTCCGCCTCGAGCTCCTGGCCGGAGCGGAGGAGGATCCCGCGCTCGGTGAAGCGCTCGATGTGATCGGTGACCACCGTGACCTTCCCCGACCGCACCGGCTCGAAGAAGTCGCCATCGGGCGCGAAGCACACGCGCTGGTCCCACGGGTCATAGCTCGGGACGAAGTGCGGCTCGAGCTCGACGCTGGGGCCGAGCTCCTTCCTCGTCGCGTCGAGGATCATCTTCTTCATCTGACGCGGCGCGCGCTTACACGCCTGATAGAACGCCTGCGCGAAGAGCACGTTCTTGACGCGCGTCATGGCGTACGCCGTCTTGTCACCGAGTCGCGCGCGCAGCCGCTCCGCCACGGCGTCGACCTCGGGGAGGGAGACGATGTAGGTCGGCGAGCGCTGGAGCATCGTCACGTGCTCGGCCTTCTTGGCGAGCTCCGGGACGAGCGTGATCGCGGTGGCGCCGCTCCCGATCACGACGACGCGCTTGCCCGCGTAGTCGACGTCGGAGGTCCACTTCTGCGGGTGCACGATGCGACCGCGGTAGTCGCCCGTGCCCTCGAAGTCCGGGGTGTAGCCGTCGTCGGGATCGTAGTACCCCGCACACATGAACAGGAAGTTGCAGGTCAACTGCGTCGGCCCGTCCTCGGTGTCGACGTCGAGCGTCCAGCGGTCGTCGGCGTTCGAGAAGCGCGCCTTCCTCACCTGGTGCGAGAGGCGGATGTGCCGGTCGATGTCGAAGCGACGCGCGGTCTCCTCGAGGTAGTGGAGGATCGACGGCCCGTCGGCGATCGCCTTGCCTTGCGTCCACGGCGCGAACGCGAACCCGAGCGTGTACATGTCCGAGTCGGACCGGATGCCCGGATAGCGGAAGAGATCCCAGGTGCCGCCGATCGCGGCGCGTCCCTCGAGGATCGCGTAGGTGCGGCTCGGGCAGCGCGCGCCGAGGTAATAGCCCGCGCCGATCCCGGAGATGCCGGCGCCGACGACGATGACGTCGAAGTGATTCATGTGCGTCCCCGCGCGGGAGGGTAGCAGCGGATGCGACACGGGAGGCGAGTCGGGTTCGCCACGCTCACGACGAGCCGCCGAAGGCTCAGAACAGCGACAGCTGACGGCCGCCGAGCCGCAAGAAGTCTTCCCCGACGAACGGCAGCACGACATCGGCGACCGGCGCGAGCTGCTTGTGGAGGTAGTGCTCGTAGTCGATCGGCGCGCGCAGTCGCTCGGTCGGTTGGGGTCCGCGGGTCGTGATCACGTAGTCGATCGCGCTGCGCGCGCCTTCGAGCTGCCGCGCCGCCACCACGTGCGGGGGAACGTTGCGGGTGTACTCGTCGAGGTCGCGGGTGAGGCGCTTGTGGTAGACGAGGTCCTCGTCGAGCTCGCCCTTGTAGAGGCGATCGGTGAGCTCGCGGATCCACGCGGCGAACGGCTCGCCCACGAAGACGCGACGGATGAGCTCGCGCTGGAAGCGGCGGGCGAGCGGGGTCCAGTCGGTGCGGACCGCCTCGAGGCCCTTGATCTGCACCTTCGCGCCGGCGTCCGTCGTGACGAGGCCGGCGTAACGCTTCTTCGATCCCGTCTCCGAGCCGCGCATCGTCGGCATGAGGAAGCGCGTGAAGTGCGTCTCGAACTGGAGCTCGAGGCGGCTCTCGAGGCCGTGCGCCTCGAGGATGCGGTCGCGCCACGCGGCGTTGAGCTCCTCGGTGAGCGCGCGGCCGAGCGCGCGGCACGCGTCGGCGTCGCGCTCGCTCCCGAGGTGGACGAAGAGCGAGTCGGTGTCGCCGTAGATGACACGGAGGCCGCGCTCCCGGATCCACGCGCTCGTCTGCTCGAGCACCTCGTGGCCGCGCCGCGTGATCGAGCTCGCGAGCCGCGGATCGAAGAACCGACAGCCGGGAGAGCCGAGCACGCCATAGAACGAGTTCATCTGGATCTTGATGGCGCGCGAGAGCGCCTCGTCCTTCTGCTGCTTCGCGCGGTCGCGCGCCCTCCAGAGACCCTCGATGAGGCTCGGCAAGATGTGTTGCGTGCGGTGAAACCGAGCACCCGCGAAGCCGGGGACCGGATCGGGATCGTCGCTCGCGGTGGCGAGGCCGAGCGGGTCGACGAGGAACGTGCGGATCAAGCTCGGGTAGAGGCTCTTGAAGTCGAAGACGAGGACGTTGTCGTAGAGGCCCGGGACCGAGTCCATGACCATCCCGCCCGGGCTCGCGAGCGCCTCGCCGGTCACCCCGATCGACGGCGCGACGCGGCCCGCCGCGTGGAGGCGCGGCAGATACAAGAGATCGAACGCCGACACCGCACCGGCGCGGCGGTCCATGGTGAGGCCGGTGAGCCGCTGCCGCTCGATCGCAAACTCGAGGACGTTCGCGGTCTCGAAGATGTCGCGGACGAGCCGGCAGTCCTCGAGGTTGTACTCGAGGAGCGCCGGGAGGTCTTCGTTGTACATCCGCACGATCTCTTGCAGCCGGTCCCCGTCCGCGCCGTGCGCGATCTTCTTGCCGCGCCCGAGCAGCTTTCGACCGACGTGCTCGAGGCTCCACCGCTCGAACGACCACGTGGCGGCGCGCATCGTCGCGATGCCATCGAGCACCACGCGCCCCGGCACGATCGCGACGGCCGGGCTGCTCGCGCGCGTGCCGGTGAGCACCTTGGCGATCCCCCCCGCACGGCCGAGCCGGAACGGGAGGCGGACGCGCCGGCAGCGCCCCTCGAGGTACGCGACGTCGAACGCGATCACGTTCCACCCGATGAGCACGTCGGGATCGAGCCGCGCCACGTAGTCGAGGAACGCCTCGAGCGCGCGTCGCTCGTCGGGGAAGTACGAGACGCCCGCGATCGGCGGACCCTGCCCGCGCACGAACGCCCGCTCCTCGTCGCCGCACACGATGCCCACGCTGATGAGCGGGGCGTTCGGACCCTCGGCCTCGACGTCGAACGACGCGACCTTGAGCCGCGGACGCAGCTCGAGCGGTCGCAGCTCGGGGTCGCGCATCACGCAATGGTCCTTGCGGCGCTCGAGCCGACCGATCGCCTCGCAGCTCCCCGTGATGCCGCGGCGCATCAGCGCCTGGTCGATCGGCTTCACGTCCGTCTCGAACCCCGGCGTGCCCACGCCGCGGAGCCGGTCCGACTCCGCGCGCATCGCGTTGCGATCGCCGAAGAACAGCTCGTCCACCGCGACGCCGCTCAGCGTGCGCAGCTCCGTCGGCACGCGCCGGCCCGCCTGCGTCTCGGCGTTGCGCGTGACGAAGAACGACGCCTCGTGCCGCGACACGCGGACCTCGACGGGCCCGCTCTCCGACCATCCCCAGATCACGAGCTCGAAGCCGTCCCGCGTCGAGCGCGCCTCGCGGGTGAGGAGGAACAGCGGGACGCGATCGGTCACGACCGGCGGAGCATAGCGGGCGGGGGAGCCGGAGGACTGCGAGTCGGAGGAGTCGGAATCGGAATCGGAATCGGAGTCGGAGTAGTCGGAGTCGGAGTCGGAGTCGGAATCGGAATCGGAGTCGGAGTCGGAATCGGAGTCGGAATCGGATTCGGATTCGGAATCGGAGTCGGAATCGGATTCGGAATCGGATTCGGAGTAATCGGAATCGGAATCGGAGTCAGGGTCGCGAGGAGAGCCGAGTCGGGGACCGCGATCCGTTCAGGGCGGGCCGGCGCCGAGGATCACGAACCCGCGCGCCGGCACGCTGACCGAGCCGCCGCTCGCGGCGCCGCCGCTCACGAGGTCCGTGTAGCTCCCGGCCGGCACGTTCACGCTGCGCGGGTTGTCGCTCCGGTTGATCGCGACGACGACGTCCGGCGCGGAGTCGCCGCAGCCGCCCATCGCGTAGACCCACGTGTCGCGGTCCACCGACAACGTGCGGCGCCGACCTCGGGTGAGCGCGCGTCGGTCGGCCCGGATGTGCGCGAGCGTCCGGACCGTATTGCGCAAGGCGAGCTGCGGCGCGCTGAGACCCGCGTCGTTCCACGGCATCATCCGCCGGTTGTCCGGGTCGCCGCCGCCCGCGAGGCCGATCTCGTCGCCGTAGTAGATCAGCGGGATGCCCGGGTTCGTCATGAGCACCGCGAACGCGAGCCCGAGCCGCTCGTAGGCCGCCGCGTCGGTCGGCTGACCCGGGCCCCAGCTCCATCCGTTGCCGGGGTTGCTCCCCTCGCGGCAGTTGCCGATCTCGCGCGAGGCGAAGTGGATCGCGCGCGGGATGTCGTGGTTGCCGATCCACGTCGTCATGATCGCGCTCGGGCCGTAGAACGTGTCGTTCCCGTCCATGAACCCCGCGAGCGCGCCCATGTCGCCGCCCGGGGTGAACAGTGCCTCGCAGAGCCGCGCCTTGAGCGGGAAGTCGAACTGCCCGTCGAGCATCGTGTCGGGATCGACGTAGCGACGCAGCAACCCCTGGTCGTCGTACGAGAAGGTCTCGCCGACGAGATAGAACCGCTCGCCCTCCGGGGTCGGGAACTCGGTGTCCATGCGCGCGCGCAGATCGGTGAGCCAGCTCAGCGGCACGTGCTTGATCGCGTCGAGCCGATAGCCGTCGAGGTCGAACTCGCGCGCCCAGTACGCGGCGTCGTTGACGCTCCACGCGCGCGGCGCGGGGTTGTCGTAGTCGAACGCGGGGAGGTAATCGGCGAACGCGCAGCGCACGCCCCAGTACGGATCGTCCCAGAGGTTCATCGGACCGCAGAGCGGCAACGAGCCGTCGGTGCGCCGCGCGAACCAGTCGTTGTGCGCCGCGTAGAGGCCGCTCTGGATGTCCACGTGGTTCATCACGTAGTCGAACAGCACCTTCATCGGCCGGCCGTCGGCGCCCACCGTCGTGTGCGCGGTGTCGACGAACGAATGCAAGTCGGCTTCCGTCCCGATGCGCGACTCCACGATGGGTCGAGGGCTCGGGTTCGTCGGGTTGGAGTAGTCGATGTTCGCGGGGCTCGGCCAGTAGCCGTGGTACGCGGAGTAGAGGTGCGAGTCGCTGCCCGGATCGATCGCGGCGCCCGCCGTGTTGCGGTTCTCGTAGGGCGCGCTCAGCCACACCGCGGTGACGCCGAGATCGGCGAGGTAGCTCAGGCGCGCGGTCGCGCCGCGGAGGTCGCCGCCCTCGTACTGGCCGCTCGGACCGGTGCGCGCGTCGCCGTCGCTCACGCCGGGCACCGGGCTGTTGCTCCCGTCGGAGTCGTCGAAGCGATCGACCATCACGAAGTACATGACGGCGTCGCGCCAGTCGTACGCGTCGAGGTCGCCGCAACCCGTCGTGCACACGTAGAGGACCGAGTTCTGCCCGCCGAAGCCGTCCGAGACGAGCTCGTCGGCGTTCGGGTCCGCGATCCAGTCGGTGCCGTCGATGATGAGCTTGTACTCGTGTCGACCGAACGGCTCGATCAGCGTGGTGAGCGTCCACGCGCCGCTGCCGTCGCGCACCATCTCGAGCGCGCCCTCGGCCGGAGTGCGCGCCCACTCGGTCGGGGCGCCCGCGCGCGGCGTGAACGTGCCGCTGATCCAGACCGTGCTCGCGCCCGCGTTGACGTAGCGGAAGGAGATCTCGTTGCACGGCGGAGGCGGCGGACCTGCGTCGCCCGGCGGCGTCCCCGCGTCGTCGCCCGGACACGCCCCGCCGCTCCCGCTCGTCCCGCTCCCGCTCGAGCCGCCGATCCCGCAGCCCTGTCGCCAGCCGTCGACCACCTCGCCGTCGCGCGAGAGGATCGGGCCACCGTCGGGGATCGGCGGGTTCACGTTGCCCTCGAACACGCAGCCCCCGAGCGCGAGGGCGGCGAACACGACGACGGCAGAAGGGACGGCAACCCTCATTCGAGGTCCTCGTAACTCAGGCCAGAGAGACCAGAGCCTGGCACCGGCCCAGCGGGTTGTCGAGGCGGCCCGGTCGCCCGCGCGAGTGGCCTCTCGAGGTGGTTCGTTCTACGTGCGTCCGGCCATGCGCTCCGAGCTCTCCGCGTTGCTCCGGCTCGCGTCGCCGATCCTCCTCACGCAGCTCGGCAACATGCTGCTGGGCATCGAGGACACCGCGATCGTCGGTCGCATGGGCGAGGTCGAGCTGGGCGCGGTCGGCCTCGGCAACAACCTCGTGTTCTCGGTGATGGTGCTCGGCCTCGGCTGGATGCTCGCGCTCGACCCGTTGATCGCGCAGGCGTTGGGAGCGGGCGAGCGCGACAAGGCGTCATTCCTGCTGTGGCAAGGGCGCTACCTCGCGCTCTACGGCGCGGCGCCCCTCATGCTCGGCATCCTGGCCCTCGCGGCGATGCTCCCCTGGCTCGGCGTGCTCGAGAGCACCACCGCCGCCGCGAGGCCATACATCTTCGCGCGCATCTTCGGCGTCGCGCCGTTCCTCATGCTCATGGCGTCGCGCTCGTTCCTCCAGGCACACGAGCGCACGCGACCGATCGTCGTCGCGGTGATCGTCGCGAACGTGCTCAACGTGCCCCTCTCGTGGGGGCTCGTGTTCGGGGTGCCCGCCCTCGGCGTGCCCTCGCTCGGCACGCTGGGCGCCGGCGTCGCGACCGCGATCGTCACCGTCGTGCAGCTCGCGATCGTGCACGTCGCCTCGGAGCGGGTCAGCGGGGCTCCGCGCGCCTCGCTCGACCGCGCGCGCGTCGCGGGCTTGCTGCGCCTCGGGACGCCGATCGGCATGACGCTCGTCGCCGAGGTCGCGAGCTTCGCGATCGTCGGCGTGCTCGCGGCCAACCTCGGGACGCGCGCGCTCGGTGCCCATCAAGTCGCGCTGACGCTCATCAGCACGACGTTCCAGGTCGCGATCGCCATCGGCGCCGCCGCCGCGGTCCGCGTCGGCCACGCGATCGGACGCGCCGATCCCATCGCGACGCGCCGCGCCGGCATGCTCGCGATCGGCACCGTGCTCGTCTTCATGGGCGCGTTCGCGGGCGTGTTCCTCTCCATCCCGCGCGCGCTCGCCCGCATCCTCACCGACGAGCGAGAGGTCATCGCCGCCGCGATCCCGCTCCTCGCGGTGGCCGCCGCGTTCCAGCTCTCCGACGGAACCCAGGCCGTCGCCGCAGGCGCGCTCCGCGGCGCCGGCGACACGAGGTTTCCGTTCCTCGCGAACCTGATCGGCCACTACGCGATCGGCGTACCGCTCGGCGTGTGGCTCGCGTTCGGCGTCGGCATGGGCGCGACCGGCCTATGGTGGGGCCTCTCGGCGGGGCTCACCGCCGTCGCGCTCGGCCTGAGCGCCCGCTTCTACGCGCTGAGCCGCCGCCCGATCGCCCGCGTCGCGAGCTGAGCGTGAACGAACGAGCGCGTCAGCGATCGAGGCGGAACAGCTGCACGTTGACCATCGCGACGACCTCGCTCGGGGACGACTCGTCCACGATCTGCCGGAGCGAGTGCATGTACGCGACGTGCAGCTCGCGCACCCGCTCGTAGTCGGCTTGCGAGACCGCGAAGACGGACCACGAGAAGAGTCCGTCCGCGCCGGCGAGGAGGCGCTCGCGACCGACGCTCGCCCAGTGCGCCTTGAGATCGCGGCGCGCTTCGGCGGTGGCGATCGAGGTGTCGATCGCGATGGGCTCGGTCACCCAGCGGCCCGCGTCGTGGGTGATCAAGCCGGCATCCGACAGCGCGCTCAGCGCCTCCGTCACCGTCTCGGGCGCGATGCCGAGGTGGTCGGCGAGCCACGGCGCGTGGGCGCGTCCGCCGCGCGAGCGCCGATACTCCGTCGTCTCGAGCGCGCGCAAGATCGCTTGTGACCATGGATGGGTGAACGCGACCTGGCGCCGGATGCCGATCGCGCGCCAGTGATCGCGCAGCGTCGGGAGCTCGGCGGGATCGACGAGCGCGGCGATGAAGTCGGCGAGCCGGAGCGTGAGCGCCTCGATCAACGTGAGCAGCTCCGGCAAGCGCGGCTCCGCCTGACCGCGGAGCCATCGCGACGCCGCGAATCGCGAGACGCCGCAGCGCTCGGCGACGGTGGCGACCCGGGTGGTTCCGCGCACGCGCGTGAGGAGCTCGACGAGCCCCTCGCGCGTCGTGGGGTCGGCGTCGCCGAGCTCGATCGCGAACCTCGACCACGGCGCGCGCGGATCGTGCCCGGTCTTCGCGATGAGGCGGAACGCCTGCGAGCCGGTGGGCCAGCGCCGGCCGCTCTCCCACGTGTAGAGAACGTTGCTCGCGTACCCGAGCCGCCGGCTGAGCGCGGGCTGGGAGCGACCCCCGCGCAGCGCACGGATGAGCTCGGAGGACAGCGCTTCGGCGTCGAAGGCCCACACGGCTCTGTCGGATTCGCACCCTCCGTGCGTCCACGCAAGACGGAGAGTGCGTATGCGATAGGGCGTGGGCTGGCGTTCGTGGGGCGGCCCCGTCACGGTGACGCATGCGCGTCAGCGTCCTCGCGGTCTCCCTCGTTCTTTGCCTGATGGTCGGATGCGTCGGCGGACAGACCGGCGAGATCACGATGCTGGGCGCGTGCCACGAGGATGTGGGACCGGGCGAGCTCAGCGAGGTCTCCGCCGCGCTCGACGCGATGGGACGCGCGCACGCGCCGTCGATCACCTGGCTGGATGCGCGCCTCGGGAGCGGGGACACCGAGCTCGCGATCGCGATCGCCGAGCGCGGCCCGGCCCGCTCGATCGGCGGCGAGGGGTGCGAGCATCCGTTCTCGAGCGCGCCCGCGACGGTGCGCGCGACGAGCGGCGACGGCGCGATCGATGTGACGCTCGAGGGCGCGGCCGCGAACACCACGACCGGCGGCTACGTCGTCGACGCGAGCTCCGACTACGACGGCGTGCTCGGTCAGGGTCGCATCCGCCTCGAGGTCTCGGCGGACACCGAGCTCGTCACCGGGATGCTCCTCTTCGAGCCGCTCGACCCGAACGTGGACTCCACGTCGCTCGCGCTGTTCTGAGCCATCGCGACTCACGCGCTCGTCGGCGTGCACACGCCCGGGCTTCCGTAGACGCCGGCGGACTCCGGGACGCAGACCTCGCTCGGCGCGCAGCGGCTCGAGGGCATCGGCGCGTCGAAGAACGGATCACCGCACGCGGGATCCCAGGTGCCGCACGCGCAGTCGCACTCCGTGTCGGTCCACGCGGCGAGGCCGCACGTCCACGACGCCGGGTATGGCGGCAAGCAGTAGCCGGGACCACCGTCGGGGCCGGGCGCGCCGAGGGCCACGCACTCGTCGTCCCCGATGCAGTCGGCGTGCGTCGCACACGCGGTTCGACACGCGACGACCGAGTCGACTCCGTCGATCCCGCTCCAGTGCTCGGCGCAGACACCGCCCGCAACGTCGTTGTCGATCGCGCAGTAGCGGAGCCCCGGGCCCTCCGGGCAGACCTCGCCGATCCCCGCGTCGCTCCGATACGTCGGCTGGGTCACGCAGACCCGCTCGCCGCTCGGCCAGTCGGCGCAGAAGCCGGCGACGCAAGGCGACGACGCATCGCACGTCGCGGCGCAGACGCCCTCGTTGCGCTCGAGCTCGAACAGGCAGACGTCGCTCGCGCCGCATCGCCGCGTCGGGATCTGCACCGTCGGATCGCAGCTCGGATCGAAGAACGGATCGCACGCGTCACAGTCGACGTCCCACGCGCCGCACGCGCAGTCGCACCCTTCCCCGTCGGCGTAAAGCTCGCGATCGCAGCGCCACGTGGAAGGCGGCAGCGGCGCCGACACCACGGTGGACGGAAGCTGGAGGCAACGCCCGCCCTCGATGAAGCGCGACTGGAGGAACGGGATCGGATCGTCGCTCGGCTCGACGACCATCTCGCGGAGGACCACGCCGTCGAGGGTGAGCACGAGGCGACCCGAGAACGGGCTGCGGTCGAGCTGCATCGTCCCCTCCGACGCGAAGTAGCCGCGATCGAAGTCCGAGCCGCGGAGCGCGACCACGCAGTGTGCGCAGTCGGGGAACGTCGCGTTCGGGTCGGTCCCGAGGGCGACCTCCCCGGTGAACTCCGCGAGGCCGAAGCGTTGGAACCAGAGATAGAGGTCGAACGTCGCGCCGCCCACGTCGGGCGTGATCCGGGCGCGCGCGCGGAGGCCCGTGTCGTCCGCGAGGTCGAGCTGGAAGTCGCCGAGGCTCTCGACGACGAGGCACTCTCCGCCCGCGTCGACCGGCGCGCCGGCGTCGTGACCGGCGTCGAGGGTGGTCGCGGCGTCGAAGGGGTGCGGCCCCGCATCGCTCGGAGCGGTCCCGTCGCACGCGACGAGGAAGAGGATCAGCGCGAAGGAAGCGCGATGAGAGGAGGACGGCATGGGTGGAAGTCTGGCGCGCGCCCACGCCGCCCCTATGGCCTTCTCCGCCCAACCGAGCACTCTCCGTATGTCTCTGGGCGGAGCGAGGTGCGAATCCGACAGACCCCGCCCGATCGGGTTGAAGGGGGGGCCCTCGTACACCACGCTCGCGCCGCCATGCGTACCTCATCCGTGACGATCGGGCTCCTCGCGCTGCTCCCCCTCGCCTCCTGCGACAGCTCGGAGAGCGCTTCGAACGATGACCCGACGACCGGGGACACCGATGGCGAACAGGAGGGTCCGATGCTCGCGCCCGCGGCTCAGGCCGACGCCGACTTCCTCGACGCGTATGCGGAGACGGACCGTTTCCGCAACGGTCATCCGCGCTCGATCGAGATCCTCCCCGACGCGAGCGGCGTGTTGTTCCTGCGCTCCGAGAGCCGCTCGCACGAGGGGCGCATGTACTTTTTCGACGTACAGTCGCGCCAGGAGCGGGAGCTCCTCACCGCGGCGATGCTGCTCGGGGACGAGGAGGAGGAGCTGACCGCGGAGGAGCGCGCGCGGCGCGAGCGGATGCGGCTGACCGCGCGCGGGCTGAGCAGCTTCCGTGTCTCGCCCGACGGCGCGACGCTGCTGATCCCGCTCTCGGGTCGTCTCTTCCTCGTCGATCGCGCGGCGCTGCCCGAGAGGAGCGCGATCCGCGAGCTCGAGAGCCAGGCGGGCCCGGCCACCGATCCGCGGTTCAGCCCCGACGGCACGCACATCGCGACGGTGCGCGACGGCGACCTCTACGTGATCGACGTAGCCACCGGCGCGGAACGTCGGCTGACCACGAAGGCGAGCGACGCGATCGAGAACGGCCTCGCGGAGTTCGTCGCGCAAGAAGAGATGGACCGCATGCGCGGCTACTGGTGGTCGCCCGACTCGGGCTCGATCGTCTATCAGACGACCGACCATACGGGGATGGAGCGCATGCACATCCTCGATCCCGCGCACCCGGAGAACGAGCCGACGAGCTGGCCGTACCCGCGGCCGGGCGCGCAGAACGCGCGGGTCACGCTCGGGATCATCTCGATCGCGGGCGGGCCCACGCGCGCGATCGAGTGGGACCACGAGGCGTACCCCTACCTCGCGAGCGTGAACTGGAGCGCGTACTCCCCGTTGACGGTGCTGGCGCAGGACCGTCTGCAGGAGCACGAGGTGTTGCTCCGGGTGGATCCTCTGACCGGACAGACGCAGACGATCCTCGAGGAAGAGGACGCCGCGTGGATCAACCTCGATCAGACGGTGCCGCGCTGGGTCGACACCCCGGACGGCGAGCTCCTCTTCAGCACGGAGCGCGACGGGAGCTCGCGGCTCGAGGTGCGCGCCGCGGATGGCTCGCACGCGCGCTGGCTCACCCCCGAGGGGCTCGAGTATCGCGGCCTCGCCGCCGTCGATCGCACGGCCGGCGTCGCCTGGATCATGGCGGGCGACGATCCGACGTCGACCCACGTGTACAAGGTGCGGATCGACGGCGAGGGCGAGCCCGAGCGAGTGAGCGACGGCGACGGCGAGCACTCGGTGGTCGTCTCGCGCGACGGGACGCTCTATGTCCTGACGAGCCAGAGCGGCGACGGGACCACCGCGAGCGTGGTGCGGCGGACGGACGGTGCAGACGCGCTCGGCACGTTGTCGTCCGGGGCCGAGGCGCTGCCCGGGACGCCGTCGCTCACGTTCGAGACGGTGGGCCGGCGCGAGTGGCGCGCGGTGATCGCGCGACCGCGCGAGTACGACGCGTCGCTCCGCTACCCGGTGATCGTCTACGTCTACGGCGGCCCTCACGTGCGCAACGTGACCCACACCCCCGTGCGCTACCTGCTCTCGCAGTGGCAGGCGGATCACAACTACATCGTCGTGACGATCGACGGACGCGGCACGCCGGGGCGCGGGCGCGAGTGGGAGCGCGCGATCGACGGCGACTTCATCTCGGCGCCGCTCGAGGATCAGGTGGAGGCGCTCCAGCAGCTCGGCGATGCGCACCCCGAGATGGACATGGACCGCGTCGGCATCTGGGGCTGGAGCTTCGGCGGCTACTTCTCCGCGATGGCGGCGCTCCGACGCCCCGACGTGTTCCGCGCCGCGGTCGCAGGCGCGCCGGTCAGCGAGTGGCGCGACTACGACACGCACTACACCGAGCGCTACCTCGGGTTGCCCGAAGACGAGGGCACGGAGGGCGCGTACCAGCGGAGCTCGGTGCTCACGTTCGCGGCGGCGCCGATCGGCGCCGAGGAAGAGCCGTGCCCGCTCCTGATGATCCACGGCACCGCCGACGACAACGTGTATTTCAGTCACTCCCTCAAGCTGCAGAACGCGCTGTTCCGCGCGGGCCGGCCCGGAGATCTCTTGGCGCTGAGCGGACTGACCCACATGGTGCCGGAGGCGACGGTGATGCGCCGGATGCATGGGCGCATCATGGCGTTCTTCGAGGAGCACCTTCGCGGCGAGTGAGGGGAACGCTCGACGCTCGACGAGCGACGGTGAATGGGCGACGGATCGTCACCCGAGCGGTCTGATGAATCCTCCTCGCGCCGCGCGCTCGGCGCCTCGGCGTCGCTCGCGCTCGAGCTCGAACAGATAGTCGTCGAAGTCGACCTGCATGGTGTGGCGCGGCGAGGCGACGTAGCGCTCGCGCATCCGCGCGCGCTCCTCGGCGATGTCGGCGCGCATCTCGACCGCGTCGGGCAGCGCGTAGCGACCGTTCACGTAGTCCGCGATCCACGCCGCCTGGGCCTCCGCGATGGGCATGATCGCGCCGAGCGGCTGCAAGAGGCCGAGGAAGAACACCCCGCGCCGCGCGGGATGGAACACCCGACGAAACAGCGGCAGCTCGTTGTCCGGCGCGGAGACGAAGCCCTCGTCGAAGAACGGAAAGCTGACACGATACCCGGTGCAGTAGACGAGGACGTCGGCCGGCTCGCGCGTGCCGTCCACGTAGACGATCTCGCGGCCGTCGAGCCGCGCGATCTCGGGTCGCATCTGGATCGCCCCGGACGCCACGCGCTCGAGGATCCGATCGCTCACCGTCGGGTGCGCGTCGCCGAGCCGATGATCGGGCCGCGGCAGACCATGGCGCTCCGGCGATCCGACGCTCAGCTTCAGCATCAGCTCGACGAAGCGACGCCGTAGCGCGAACGGGATCCGCGGGCTCAGAGGGATCGAGTCGGCCGGCAAGCCAAAGAAGTAGCGAGGCAGCACCCACGCCCCGCGCCGCGAGACGAGCCGCGTCTCGGACGCCACCTCCGACGCCTCGACGGCGATGTCCATCGCGCTGTTGCCCATCCCGACGACGACCACGCGCTTTGATTCGAACATGTCGGGCTCGTCATACGCGTGGCTGTGCATCGTCACGCCGTCGAAGCGACCCTCGATCGGCGGATCGGGCCAGCGCGGATCCCAGTGGTGCCCGTTCGCCACCACCACCGCCTCGTAGCGTCCCTCGTCCACGCGGCCGTCGCGCAGCGACTCCGTCCGCACGACGAAGCCGCCGCTCCGATCATCCGGGGCGACGTGGGTGACCTTCGTCTCGAACCGGATCGCGTCGCGGATCCCGAACCGATCGACGTACGCCTCGAAGTAGCGCGCGATCTGGAAGTGGTCGGGGAAGTCCGGATAGTCGTCCGGCATCGGGAAGTCCGAGTACTCCATCCGACGCTTGGACGTGTTGATGCTGAGCGATCGGTAGCAGGCGCTGGTGCCGTTCTTGTTCCGGTACACCCAGTTGCCGCCGACGCGATCGCTCGCCTCGAACGCATCGAACGCGACGCCGCGCTCGGCGAGCACCTTCGCCGCCGCGATGCCGGAAGAGCCGGCCCCGATCAGCGCGATCCGGGGCCGGCGAGCCATCAGTCGAGCGACTCGTCGTCCTCTTCGACTCCCGTCGACTCGGTCTCCCCACCGGCCGAGCCGCCCGCATCCATGACGGCGCCGTTGGTGACCATGAACGCGAGCACCGCCTCCATCTGCTCGTCGCTCATCTGACCCGTGCCGATCGCCGGCATGCCGCCGCCGCCGCCGGTGCGGATCTGATGACGCATGCGCGGCGCGTCCCAGCCGAGGTTCGCGAGCGGGTGCGAGCTGGCGTGGCACGCCATGCAGACGTCGTTGTAGAGCTGCTCGCCCGTCGCGACGTCGTTGGACGCGATGGGGCCCTGGTAGGCCGACAGATCCGCAGCGTCGCCGCCACCTTCGTCGCCGCCGCCGCCGCCCTCCGCGTTGCCACCTCCACAGGCGGCGAGCGACAGGGCACCGAGCAGAGCAAGACAAGTAGATCCGAGACGGCTCATCGATCACCTCCGTGTGGGGGGCGGATGTCAGCATGCCCGGTCTCGTCGGGCAAGACTCTCGGGCGGAGCGGCTGACGTTCCGCGGGCCGGTCGGTGAGAGCACCGCGGGTTCCCGAGCCGCCGGAGACCGACCAAGTGTTGGACGGATCGACGGCCCAGGCCGCCCACGGGAGCCCGCCTCGGGCGCGCTTGGGACACGAGACCCAGGAAGGTCCACCTCCTCGAGATTCCGATGGAAATCCCGGGCCCGGCGCCCGCACGGAGCTCGGTCGGCGCACCGGGCGAGACGAGAGGCCGGGCGATCTGGCCCGGCGGGGGTGCAGACCTGAGAGCGCATCCGAGGCGCCGCTTCGACGTCGCGACCGTGGCGCGCGGATTGCGTAACCGAGCGCCGTGACCCGCCTCCCCCTCCGCGCAGTCTCCCTCTTGGTCGTCGTCCTGCTCGCGTCGTGCGCGCCGCCGACCCCCGACGATCTCGTGGGCGACGAGGACATCGGCGAGGCGGTGTCGCTGCTCAGCGCCGCCCAACGCAGGGCCCGCGCCGGGCAGATCCGCGACGCGGCGGCGGCCAACGGGATCACGCAAGGTTGGTTGCTCGCCGGGATCGCGGACGCGGAGACCGGGATGAGCCAGTGCCACTCCGAGCTCACCTGGGCGTGCATGGGGCCGACGTCGTCGGACTGCGGCGGCGGACCGGTGGTGGCGGGCGCGGGAGACGGTCCCTGCTCGCTCATGCAAGGCGGGCTCGGGATGTTCCAGTTCGACGCGGGCACCTACAGCCAGACGCTCGCGCGCGAGGGCAACCGCATCCTCAGCATCGCCGGCAACGTCGCGGCGGCGGTCGACTTCGTGATCGCGATGGTCATCCGCTCGAGCTTCGTCAGCGGCGTCGACAACGACGCGCAGGCGGTCGCGTGGATCAACTCGGTGCGCGTCGGCAACGGACAGTGGGACGCGTGGGTCTCCACCGTGACGCGCTACTACAACGGCTGCTCGCCGAGCTCGAGCTGCTGGAGCAGTCGCTACGCGCGCTACCGCGACTTCGCGGCGAACGTCTACAACGAGATGGGCGCCGACTTCTGGATGACGGACACGATGGTCGCCGACACCTACGGCGCCGCCTATGTCAACCAGACGTTCCCGCTCGCGGCCGAGCCGTTCGAGCTCTACGCGACGCAGGAGATGGAGGGCACGCTCGAGATGCGCAACACCGGCACCGCGACGTGGATGCCGGGCGTCACGTTCCTCGGCACCACCCAGCCGCGCGACGTCGCGAGCCCGCTCGCGGGCTCCGACTGGGTGAGCCCCAACCGCGCCGCCACCGTCGACCGCATGGTCGCGCCGGGCGAGACGGGCAGCTTCACGTTCCGCGTGCGCGCCCCCGACGCGGCGGGCGACTACCCGCAGTTCTTCAACCTGGTGCAAGAAGGCGTGACGTGGTTCAGCGACCAGGTGGGGCCGCCCGACGATCAGCTGCAGATCCGCGTGACCTCCCTCGAGGCGCCGCCCTGCCCCGGCGACGTGGGCCCGACGTGGTCGTGCGAGGGTCCCGATCGCGTGCGCTGCGAGCTCGGCACGGTCGTGCGCGAGACGTGTGACTTCATCTGCGACGACTCCGCCGGCGAGGCGGTGTGCACGATGAACCCGATCATGCCGACGGCCGACGCGGGCGTTCCGACGGCCGATGCCGGGATGGGCGACCCCGGCATGCCGCCGGGCGGCGGGCTCGAGGGCACGTGCTCCGCGTCGCCCAATCGTGGCGGACGCCGCGCTCCCTTCGCCGCGCTCGGGCTCGCGTTCGTCGCCGTCGCGATGCGCCGTCAAAAGAGAGCGCGCTGACGCTATTCCGAGCGAACCTGGACGCGGGCGACCGCGAGGCGCCGGTAGAGGTGGAGGCGACGCCGGATCGGCCACCACGCGTACAAGAAGATCTCGAGCGGTCGCCAGTTCGCGACCCAGCCGAGGATCAGGAGGCTCTCGCCGACGAGGTAGGTCAGCGTTCCTGGTCCCGCGAGCTGCGTCACGAGCTGGCTGATCAGGAGACTCACCGTCAGCACCGGAAGCCCGACGACGAGAGAGCGTCGACCCTCGCGGAAGAGCTCGCGCAGCTCGGCCCGCAGGCGATCGGCTCGACCCGCGAAGTAGGCTTGGAACGCGCGCTCGAGCGACGCGACCTGGGGCTCCGCGAGCGCGGCCTCGGACAAGCGCAGGGTGATCGACAGGCTCGCCTTCGTCGGCAGCTCCTGCGCCCAGCTCACGATGTAGTCCTCGACCTTCGCGTCGAGGTCCTTCTCCTCGAGCGGCGACGGATCGAGCGGCTGGAAGAGCTGCCCGACGGTGTGCGCGCGAACGAGGATCTCTCCTGGCTGGGTGGGTGGGTTCGGCATCGGCGCCTCACGCCTGCCTCGCCACGGTACTACGGAGGACGGTTACGAGGCGGAGGTGCTCATCCGACGCGAGCAGCCCGCCGCCGCCGCACATCGCGGTATGGTGCGCGGCCGTGCGACCCAAGCGCATCCTGGCCGTGCTCGGTTCGGTCGTCCTCGTCGGCGCGACCTCCATCGCGCTCGCGCAGACGGACGCCGGCGCGACCGAGGCGCCGACCGCGCTCTCGCTCCTCCCCGCGCTCCTCGCGATCGTCCTCGCGATCTGGCTGCGCGAAGTCATCGTGGCGCTCGTCTCCGGCGTCTGGCTCGGCGCGACGTTCCTACACGGCAACAACCCGTTCACCGGCCTCTTGCGCGCGGCGGACACCTACGCGGTCGGCGCGCTCGCCGACGCGGACCATGCGTCGATCGCGATCTTCAGCCTGCTCCTGGGCGGCATGATCGGCGTGCTCGCGAAGTCCGGCGGCGCGCTCGGCCTCGCGCAGATCGTCACGGGCTTCGCGAAGGACCGGCGGAGCGGCGCGCTCGCGACGTGGCTGATGGGGCTCGCTATTTTCTTTGACGACTACAGCAACAGCTTGCTCGTCGGCGCGACGATGCGGCCGATCACCGACAAGCTGAGGATCAGCCGCGAGAAGCTCTCGTTCCTCGTCGACGCGACGAGCGCGCCGGTCTCGAGCTTCGCGATCGTGAGCTCGTGGGTCGGCGTCGAGGTCGGCTACATCGCGGACCAGTACGCGGCGGCCGGGATCGAGGGCGATCCGTACCTCGTGTTCCTCGAGACGATCCCCTACCGGTTCTACCCGCTCCTGATGCTGTTCTTCGGGCTCCTGCTGATCCTGATGAAGCGCGACTTCGGACCGATGTACGCGGCCGAGCATCGCGCGGTCACGACCGGGCAGGTGAGCCGCGAGGGCGCCGACCTCAGCGCCGACTTCGAGTCCGCCGAGCTGCAACCGGTCGAAGGCGTGACGCCCCGTTGGTACAACGCGGTGATCCCCATCGTGGTGGTCGTCGTGACGGCGATCTCCGGGATGGCGGTGACGGGACACGATGCGCTGCTCGAGGCGCGCACCGAGGCGCAGGCCGCCGTCGACGCGGCGCGCGTCGCGCTCGACGCCGCCACCCCCGAGGGCATCGAAGCGGCGGGGGACGCGCTCACCGACGCGGAGCGCGCGCTCTCGCTCCTCGACGTCAACGCGCGCAACGTCTTCGGCAAGGCCAACTCGCTCCGCGCGCTCCTCTGGGCTGCGCTCCTCGGCGGCGTGGTCGCGATCTTTCTCGCCGTCGTGCAACGCATCTTGACCGTGCGACAGGCGATGGAGGCGTGGGCGAGCGGCGTCCGTTCGATCGTGCTCGCGGTGATGATCCTCGTCCTCGCGTGGTCGCTCGGCGACGTGTGCCAGGAGCTCCACACCGCGCAGTACGTGATCGGCGCGATCGGCGGGTGGCTCCCGCCGTCGCTCTTGCCCGCGATGGTGTTCGTCATCGCGGCCGCGGTCAGCTTCGCCACCGGCACCTCATGGGGCACGATGGGGATCCTCTTCCCGCTCGTGATCCCGCTCGCCCATCAGCTCTCGCCCGAGGGCGGGGTCATCGTGCTCGGGAGCGTCGCGTCGATCCTCAGCGGGTCGGTGTGGGGCGATCACTGCTCGCCGATCAGCGACACCACCGTGATGAGCTCGATGGCGTCGAGCTGCGACCACGTGGACCACGTGCGCACGCAGCTCCCGTATGCGCTCGCGGTGGGCGCGGTGAGCCTGATCGCGACGCAGATCGCGGTGCTCGACATCCCGGGCGCGCAGTACCTCGCGCTCGTGGTGTGTGGCGGAATCCTCTTTGCGGTAGTCCGCTACGCGGGCAAGCGCGTGCCGGACGACGCGCAGGTCGACGCCACGCCAGGACCATCGGGTGCGACTCGTCGCCGAGCCGAAGCGCGAGACGAAGGCGAATGACCCGGCGCTCGACCAAGCCCGCGTCACGCCGCTGAGCGCGTCGGCCCGGCCGTGCTCCCGCCCGCCGCCGGGTCGGCGGCGTAGGCGAGCGAGATTCCGGATTTTTCGGGGCCGGATCCGCGCGCGAGCCCATCTGCGCCATTTCTCCCGTGATCTCAATCGGTTGGGCGAATCGCACCACGCCCGTAAGGGCCCGTTACTCGCGTGGGGGGGCCGCCGGCCGAAAGGTGAGCGCGTGGCCACGGAGGCCCGTTGGAGGAACGAATGACTGACCTGAACTTTCGCCCGCTCACCTTGATGCTCGCCCTCTCGCTCGGCGCCTGCGCGCCCGACTTCGGGGGCGTCCCGAGCGGGCTGAGCTGCAGCGACTCGACCGAGTGCCCGGAGACCGAGGGTTGCTCGAGCGAAGGCGTGTGCCGTCGCGACGAGGGCGGCGCGTGCCGCGCGGACGTCGACTGCGTCGCGGGGCTCGAGTGCGAGCACGAGGCTTGCGCTCCACATGGCGGCGACGACGCGCCGCGCGACGCGTCGATGTCGGGAGCCGCGTGCGTGATCGACGTCGATTGCGTCGCGGGGCTCGAATGCGAGCACGGTGCCTGCGCACCACACGGCGGTGACGACGACGGCGGCACCGAACACCCGATCGGTACGGAGTGCGCGCTCGACGCGGACTGCGCGGCCGGCCAAGAGTGCGAGCATGGCTTCTGCGTCGCCGACACCGGCGACGGCACGCCGGGCGGCGCGGTCGAAGGCGCCGCGTGCTCGCTCGACGCCGACTGCGACGTCGGCCTCGAGTGCGAGCACGGCGCGTGCGCGCCTCACGGCGGCTGAGGCTGATCCAAGTCACGTGAGCGGCGATGCCGCGCTTGCCGTGCGTCCGGCGGACGCCAAGACTGCCGCCATGGACGAGGGCTCGCTCGACATCGCCACCCTGTTCGCTCGAGGGAGGTATGTGGACGTGATCGCTCGTGCCATCGACAACCCGGTCGGTCCCGAGAGCGCCGCCGACGCCGCGTACGGGGCGGCCGCGCTCGCCTGCGTGGGTCGACTCGACGACGCGGCCGCGCAGCTCCACGCCGTCCGAGGCGCGAGCGCACCCGCCGCGATGGCGACGGCCCGGTTCTTCCTGTGCGTGGCGAGGTTGCGTGCGGGCAGCGTCGATCGCGCGCGGGCGCTTGCCCTCGACATCGTGGCCGACGCGCGGCGCACCCGCGATCCGATGGTGAGCTTCTACGCGTGGCAGGCCCTCGCGTGTCTGCGCTACTTCGGCGGGGGCCTCTCGCGATGCGCGGAGCTCGCCCGCCGCGCGCTCGACGCGGCGTTCCGCGCGCGCTCGGCGTACGGGCGAGTCCTCGCGACGGATCTCCGCGCCCACGCGTTCATCCACCTCGGGCGTGTCCACGCGGGGATCGAGCTGCTCCGGCGAGCCCGATCCCTCGCCGACGCGAGCGGATTCTCTGGGCACCTCGCCGCGATCGATCACTCGCTCGCCGTCTACGAAACTCGCTTCGGATACCTGACCACCGAGGAGGCCGTCGCCCGCGTCGAGGCACTCGGCGCGCTCGACTGCCAGGACTCGTACTCGGCGCGCAACGCGTCGATCGAGCTGTCGATCCTCTTGGTGTTCTCCGGACGAGGCGGAGAGGCGTGGGACCTCTTGCGTCGGGTGAGCCAGACGTTCGTCCCCGAAGGCGATCATCGCCTGCGCGTACGGTTCCTCTGTGCGGCGGCGATCGTGTCGGCGCTCCGCGATGGTCGCAAAGCCGCGCGCCGCTACGTCGACGAGGCCGAGGCGGAGCTCGAGCACGCGCCCGATCGCGCGCTCGCCGTCGAGGTGACGTGCGCCCGCGCGTGGGTGGCCAGCGACGACGAGCGCGAGGACATCGTCGCCGCCCTGCTCCGCGCGTACCGCGAGAGCGGCGGCGTCGCGCGCGCGCTCGTCCACGCGCGCGCGCTGTCCCCCGACGCGCCGGTCCCCAGCTCGACCCGACTCACCGGGTTCGAAGAGGATCGCGTCGGCGCGTTGATCGCGAGCCTGCGCGAGCGCGATGGCCCGCTGAAGCTCCTCGCCGAGGGATACCTCGGGCTCTATCCGCGCTCGCAGGGCCTCGAGCCGGGCCTGCGCATCCACTTCCTCGGTGGGAGCGACGTCTTGCTCGAGGAGCTCGGTGACCTCCGCACGATCCAGATCAGCGACCGACTCGGCGCGCTCCTGGTCGCGCTGTCGCGGGGCGAGCGATCCAAGGAGCAGCTCCTCGGCGAGGTGTGGGGCATCTCGCGTTACGACGGCGAGCGACACGACGCGGTCGTGCACACCGCCCTGAGCCGGCTACGCGCGCTCCTCGGCGCGGGTCGACTCGGCGTCGAGGCGGGCGCGCACGGTTATCGGCTCGCCGACGGTATCGAGGTGCTGGGTAGCGCGGTGCTCGGTAGCGCGGTGCTCGGTAGCGCAGCGATCGGTGGCGAAGCGCTCGGTAGCGAAGCGCCGAGCGCCGACGCGGTCGCGGCATCGGACGGCGTCGCGGTCGCCCAGCCACCGACCGTGGTCGACGCGGATGCGCCGAGGAGCGGCGCGCGCGACCAACGAATCTTGCATCTTCTAGCTGACGCGCCGGCGAGCGCGCGGGAGCTGGCGGCGTCGCTCGGCGTCTCCGAGATGACCGTCCTCCGAGAGCTCCGCAAGATGCTCGAGCGCGGCGACGTCGAGCGGACCGGCCATGGCCGAGCCACCCGCTACGCGCGACGGGTCTCGGAGTCGTCCGTCTTTCGACGAGAGGATCTGTAATGCAGCGTGCTTCGTACATGCTCCTCGTGATCGCGCTCGGCGCGTGCGACCCCGCGAGCCCCGTCGCCGACGCGGGCGCGGCGACCGACGGTGGCGCGCTCGCCGACGGGGCGAGCCCGCTCCCGCCGGCCCCGGTGATCGGCGGCATGCTCGGCGAGTACGAGGTCCCCCTCGAGGGTCCGCTCGCCGCGTACTCTCGCTACCAGATCACCGACGTGCACTGGTTCCTCGACGCGGACCGGTCGCGCATGGTGCTCGAGTACACGCTCCCCGCGGAGATGATCGGCGTCGCGCACTTCGTCGACCTCGACGGCACCGACGGCGACACCGCGCTCCCCATCATGGTCGCCGGCGACGCGGGCACCGGCGTCTGCGAGCAGAGCGGATCGATCATCACGTGCAACGAGATGCTCCCCGGCGTGCCGGTCGACCTCGCCGCGATCGACGCCGCGGTCGACGCCGGCACCCTCCCCGCCGAGCGCGCCGAGGTGAGCCGCGCGTTCGGTACCGACCCGATCGGCATCCTCCGCTTCGAAGCGCCCTGAGGGTTCGACGCGCGCGCGGATCTCGGAGCGGAGTCGCGTCGTCCAGAATGTGATCGGTCGACCGATCACTCGTGCGATCGGAAGTCCGCAACCGGGAACATCGAGCGTTCCCGGCGCATCGCCGGCTCCCCCGAGATCCCGCGGAATCTGGCGCGCCCGATCCGCGCGGCGCCGGCATACACCGTGCACAGGGGGCGATCGCAATGCGTACTACGACGACCTGGACGATCCTCTCGATGCTCGCTCTCGCCGCCCCCGGCTGCATGGCGGCTGGCGCCGAAGACCCCGACCCCGCCGCCACCCTGGAGGGCGAGGAGTGGTGGGACGAGGGCCCCCCCGACGATCTCGGCGACCCGCCGGACGACACCACCATCGAGGAGGCCGACTCGGATCTCGGCCTCGACGCGCAAGCGATCTCGCGATCGCAATTCCAGTTGCCGTTCCCCTGCGGACAGGTGTGGGCCGGTCAGACCCGGTCGAACCACAGCCCGCTGCGCTCGGTCGACTTCAACCGCGCCAACGACATCGGTGACAACGTGGTCGCCGCGGCGGCCGGCACCGTCTCGCGCGTCGCGAACGAGGGCAACACGAGCTACGGGCGCTGGATCGAGATCGCGCACGGCAGCGGATACACGACGCGCTACGCGCACCTCTCCGTCCAGTCCGTCCGCGTCGGTCAGCACGTCGATCAGGGTCAGCACATCGGCAACGTGGGGAGCACCGGCGGATCGTCGGGCCCGCACCTCCACTTCGAGCTGCGCTCGGGCGGCGTCGCGGTGACGCCCTACTTCAATGGGCAGGCGGCGCTCTTCTTCGGGACGCGCAACTACACGAGTCACAACAGCTGCGGCGGCGGTGGCGGAGGCGGCGGTGGCGGCGGTGGTGGCGGTACGGGCTTCCCGGCGCGCATCGACACCTCGGGCATCTCGCTCAACGTGCGCTCGGGGCCCGGCACGGGCTTCCCGGTCGTGGGGAGCGTCAACGACGGCGCCAACGTGCGCATCAGCTGCCAGGCGAACGGCACGCGGGTGACCGGCACGTACGGCACGACCACGCTGTGGGATCGGATCCCCGCCGGCTACGTCTCGGACGCGTACGTCTACACCGGCTCCGACGGTCGCGTGGCGCCCGACTGCCGCTGAGCGCACCGACGCGCGTCGGGTCGACCGCGCGGTCGGCCGCTCGACCCGACGACGGTGGCCCCGCAGCTTGCGTTCCGCGCTGTGCTCGACGCGGGGATGTGATCGTCGCCCCGTCGATCGCTCCTCCCGCGGGACGCTTCTCGCGCGGGACTACTGCGCGCCGTCCTCGGGATTGCCGGTGCCGCCGCTCGACACCGTCACGCGCGCCGACGGGGCGGTGGCGCGCACCTCGATGCGCTGACCTCGCGACGCGCGGTCCCGCGCGCGCAGCGACTGCGGCGAGCTCGTGCTGAACGGGGGCGGACGGTTCGGGTTGCAGTCGGGGCCGAACCCCGCGGCGTCGAACTCGTAGCTGAGCCGCCCGCTCGAACCCTCCGAGAGCGCCTCGACGCTCACCACGTGCGTGCCGGCGCGCGCCGGGCTGCAGTAGCTGAGGAGATAGTAGCGCTGCGTCATCCGCACGATGCGTTGACTGACCTGCGCGAACGCGGCTCGGATCGCGCCGCGGTCCGCGACCATGACGTAGCCCTCGCGACCCACGTCGCCGAGCACGCCCTCGCTGATCTCGTCGCCGACCCCGATCGCGAAGAAGTCGTACGGGCTCTGGTCGATCGCGTCGCGCATGTCGCGCGCGCTCACGCGGGCCGCGCGGTCGGTGCCGTCGGTGAACACCACGATGGTGCCGAACCGCAGCGGCACCCGTGAGCGCTCGAGCGCGGTGTCGAGCTCGCCGATCGCGGCGACGACCGCGCCATGGAGGTTCGTGGATGGATCGCGCGCGTGATAGCTCGAGACGCGACCCGCGCCGGCGCTCGCGGCGCCCTCGCTCCGCGTGAACGGCGTGATCACGTGGATGTCCTCGGACCCGTCGAACACGTACACTCCGACCTTCTGATGGTCCTCGAGCCGCGTCGTGAACTCCTGCGCGGCCTCTTCGATGAGGGGGACCTGGTCGCTTTCCGACACGCTCCCGCTCATGTCGATGAGCAGCAGCGTGTAGTGCTCGGCCGCGACCTCCGGGTTCACGATCGTCTGCTGGCTCTCCGCGATCGAGACGAGCGAGCCGTCCTCGTAGATGCGGAAGTCGTCGGCGGTGAGCCCCGCCACCGGATCTCCGGTCGCCGTGTCCACCGTGAAGTAGACGGCCACGTTGCTCGGTCGCTGGTACGCGCTGTCCACCATGTTGAGGCGCAGGCCGCCACAACCGCCGAGGAGGATCGTGAGGACCGCGGCGATGGACGTGACGCGGATCGTGGGCGCGCGGTGTGAGCGCGGGGCTCGTGCTCGCATGGCGGCGAGCATCGCCCAGGGCGCGGGATAACCCAAGCCCTCGTCGTGGGGCGCCCTCCAAAGGCGTGGCGCACCGCCTCATGCTCGCGCCGATCGCGTTCGGGGTGGCCGTGCTCGCTACGGCGTGTGGCCCGGACGTGGGCCCGCCGGACTCAGGGACGGGCACCGCCACCCGATGGGCGGACGCGCGCGCACTCTGGTACTTCGATCGCGACCCGGCCGCGTACCGCGCGTGGACCGAGCTCGACCCGAGCACCCCCGAAGGCACCGAGGCGCGCGCGCTCATCGCGGAGGCCGAGCCGTACTACCGCGAAGGGATCGCGGCGCTCGAGCGCGGAGAAGACGACGCGCGCGTGCACTTCGAGCGCGCGGTGCGCATCGCTCCGATGGACCCGCGGCTCTACCTGCCGTTGGCGCGCGCGTTCCGGGATCTCGGGCGGCGCTCGCCGGAGAACCCTCACCTGTTCATCCGCGCCGCCGAGTACTACCGGAAGTTCCTCGTGCTGCTCCCGCACGACCGCGACGCGGCGGCGGCACGCGCGGAGCTCGCCGAGATCGATCCGGAGGCGAGCCGCCTGTTCGGTGCGCCGCCGGAGACTCCCGCCGCGCCGCCGCCTGCGGCGATCGCGCCACCGCTCGCGACGTGGCCGCTGTGGGTGGCGCTCGGCGCGATGATGCTCGCGCTCGGCGCGATCGTCGTGCTGGTGGTGCGCTCGCGGCGCGCGTCGGTCTCGCTGGAGACGCTCATCGCGCAGCGACCCGAGCTCCATCCCGCGATCGCGTACCTGATCTCGAGCCTCCGGCACGAGTTCCTGAAGCATCGGATCGGCGCGGTCGGCGACGCGCTGGACGCGCTCGGCGCCGAGCGGGCTACGAGCGAGCAACGTTCGTTCCTCGTCGGCCGCCTGTTCGGCGGTGAGCCGCTCGAGCGTGCGTGGGCCGGTCACGTGATCGCGTTCGAGCGCGCGCTCGGACCGGAGCTCGATCTGCGCGCGAAGGATCGGCACTTCGAGGGCGCGACCAAGTCGGTGCGGGCCATCGCGAAGCTCGAGCCGAGCCTCCAGCGCGGCGAGGCGGCGGCGGCGCGCGCGCTTCGCTCATCGCACGACACCTTGCGATCGTTCGACGCCCACCTCGGCGCGATGGCGCGCGAGCTCACGCGGACGAGCGTAGACGGGGCGATGTTCCGCGACGTCGTCGAGGCGGTGCGGAGCGAGTACGCGGCCGGCTCGGTGGCGCTCGACGAGGTCGCGATCCGCGCGCCGGAGCCGGCGCCCAAGGTGGAGGTCTTCCGCGTCGACCTCGTCCTCGTCCTGAAGAACGTCGTGCGCAACGCGATCCTCGCGGTGGGGGGCAGCGAGCCACCGCGCCGCATCGCGCTCGAGGTAGAGACCGAGCTCGAGCCGACCGGCGAGGAACGCGTGCGGGTGATCGTGCGCGACACGAGCGAGCAGACGCTGACCACCGAGGACATCTACGCGCGCCGCATCGATCGCGGCCTCGGTCTCGTCACCGCCGCGCTCGGTCGCTACGACGGAACCATCGCGGTCGAGCCCGGCCGAGAGGGGTGGGCCAAGAGCGTGGTGATCAGCTTCTTCCGCGCGGAGTGACCGCCGCTGCGTCTCGGGGAGCCTTTTTCCCGGGAGACGAGGAGACTAGGAGAGGGGGAGAGTGCGTCCGCTTCGCGGACGCGGAGCAGAGATTTCGATCCAACATGCAAGTCTATTTCTTGCTCCGCGGCGGCGCAGCCGACGCACGCTCCTCGTCTCCCACTCTCCTCGTCTCCCGGCCGCTGCCGCAGGCGCCGTGACGAACGACGAAGCGATGACCTCCGTGATCACAGCGCTGATATCCTCCGCGGCGTGGCGCGGCTCTTGGTGATCGAAGACGGCGACGAGTACGAGGAGTTCGCCAAGCTCTTCTTGAGCGGGCGCTACGCGATCGTGGCCGCGCGATCGTACGCGCGCGCGCTCGAGCTCGCCGAGGAGGGGGTCGACGCGATGCTCATCGACCTGCGCTTCGAGCGCGCTGAGCCCGCCGACCTGATCGGCGACGTCGAGGACACCGCGAGGCGCGTGTTCGCCGGAGACACCGCGCGGGCGGCGCGCTGGATCAAAGAACAGCAAGGTACGTTGATCCTCGCCGCGCTCCGCGAGGCCGGCCACCACGAGCCGGCCGTGTTCGTGCACGACTTCACCGAGCGGCGGGTCGCGAACCTCCGCGCGCTCTACGGCAAGGTCGGCGCGGTGCCGAGCTTCGACGCGGCGCGCATCCTCGCCGCGCTGGAGTCGTTCGCGTGAGCGAGCTCGACCGCGCCGCGCTCGCGCACGACATCGGCAAGTACGTGTGCCGCATCGCGCGCAACGTGCCGGACGGCGGCCCGTTCCCCGCCGCGCTCGCGCCGCTGTTGGCGAAGGACCTCTACGAGCTCCCGGGCGGCGGGCGGCCCTCGGCGGCGTTCGATGCGCGCGCCCCGAGCGGCGATCTCCCCGAGGTGCGCGGCGCGTTCGCGCGCATCGACGCGATCGAGCCCGACGTGCGCGCCGGCGACCCGACCGCGTGCCTCGAGGCCTGCGCGCTCGCGCGCGCGATCGACGACGCGCTCCGAGCGTACGCGAGGGCGGATCGATGAGTGAGCGCCCGAAGCTCCTGATCGTCGACGACACCGATCGCTACGTCGAGCTGCTCCACGCGCTGATGCGCGACTACGACTACGCGACGCGGTGCGATCTCCCCGGGCCCTGCTGGGAGTGCCCGCTGCGCGAGGGCTGCACGCTGACCCACGCGCACGACGCGAAGGAGACCGACGAGGCGCTCCTCAAGAACCCCGACGTCGACGTGGTGCTCCTCGACGTCTCGTTCGATCTGCCGCCCGAGCGCCTCTTGCCCGCCAAGCGCGTGCCGGAGGCGCAGCGCGCGCGCCTCCAGGGGATCGAGATCCTCGCGCACCTGCGTCGGCGCTTCGCCGAGCTGCCGGTGGTGCTCATGACCTCGGTCGAGGAGCTCGCGTTCCAGGCGGCGGCGGAGGAGCTCCTCGTCGACGAGCACGCGACGTTGGCGGGCGCCGACGCGTTCGACGCGCGCGCGCTCGGCCTCCTCGTCGAGCGCATCCTCTCGCGCCGCCACGAGAGTCAGGCGACGAGCGCGTACCGATGGGGCGCGACGCAGCCGATGGCGCGCCTGCGCCGCGACGCGCACGTGCTCGCACGGACCTCGCTCCCCATGCTCGTGCTCGGCGAGACCGGCACCGGCAAGAGCGCGCTCGCGGAGCGCGTGATCCACCCCGCGAGCGGGCGCACCGGCGCGTTCGTGCCCGTCGATCTCAGCGCGCTCCCGCCGACGCTGATGGCCGCCGAGCTGTTCGGCACCGCGCGCGGCGCGTTCAGCGGGGCGGTCGAGCGGCGCGGGCGGTTCGAAGAGGCGCACGGCGGAACGCTGTTCCTCGACGAGATCGGCAACCTGCCTCCGGACACGCAACGCATGTTGCTGCTCGCGCTCCAGGATGGCCGCGTCACTCGGCTCGGCGAGAGCGCGCCGCGCGAGGTCGACGTGAAGGTGATCGCGGCGACGAACGCCGACCTCGCCAGCAACGTGCGGGACGGCGAGTTCCGCGCCGACCTCTACGCCCGCCTCAACCCCGCCGCGCGCCTCGTCGTCCCGCCGCTGCGCGAGCGCCTCGCGGACCTGCCCGAGCTGATGGCCGCGTTCGTGCAACGAAAGTTCACCGCCGGCGCCGACCGCGCGGTGCTCGCCGACTACATGGAGGCGGCCGGCCTCGCCGGCTCGCCCCACGCGGAGCTCACGATCGGTCAGCCGACGGCCGAGCCGCGCGGCGTGAGCTTCGCGCTCGGTCGCACCAGCTACGCCGAGCTCCGCGCGCACTCCTGGCCGGGCAACGTGCGCGAGCTCGAGCTCCTGATCGCGAACGCGGTCGTGTTCGCGCTCTCCGACGCGCTCGAGGCGGTGCAGCAGCGGCGGGGCACCGGCGCGCTCGAGACCATCCCGATCCCCGCCAAGCTGATCCGCGAGCTCCTCGGCGCCGGCCTGATCACCACGTCGAGCGGCATGCCCGCACAGACCGCCGCGTTCACCATCACGCCACGTTCTCAGCTCCGCGACGTGGCGCGCGATCTCGAGCGTCAGCTCTTCGTGCGGTTGTACCGCGAGACGGACGGCGACTTCGATCGCATGGCCGAGCGCCTCTTGAGCGGCGACGACCCGAGCGCCGCGCGCAAAGTGCGCCTTCGGTTCAACCAGCTCGGCCTCAAGGTCCGCGACCCCGAGCTCAAGTAGTCAGCTCCATGTCCGAACCGGCGGTCTCCGACTCAGCGTTCTTACCGGGAGACGAGGAGAGATGGAGAAGGGGAGAGTGCGGCCGCCATGCGGCCGCGGAGCACGAGATCCGTAGGGATCCCATCCTGTTCCGCGGCGGCGTAGCCGACGCACCTCCTCGTCTCCCACTCTCTTCGTCTCCCGGTAATAAAAGCTGACAAGCGATCCACCGTCGATCCCAGCCGGCCCCGTCGGCTTGCTCGTTCCTTCGACTTGGCGCACGAGATGCCGCTGTTTTCCGGGTGATCCGCCGCGGACCCCCGGAGACGTCGCTGGAGGACACCATGGGGAAGTCTCAACGCATCGTCGCGCTCGCGCTGCTCCTCTTCGGATGCGCCAACGCGCAGCCGGCGGTCAACCGCGTCGGCAACGACGTGCTCGACAAGTCGGCGTTCGAAGGAGAGTGGTACTACCTCCAGACGGTCATCGATACGCCCTACTCGATCCCCTACACGTTCGTCGGCGAGCAGAGCGTCCTCGAGCGCATCGAGTGGGAGATCCAAGAGGACATCCTCATCGCGCGCCGGAGCTACGAGTTCGTCTCGGGCGCCGAAGGCGAGGGCATCGCGGGGGCCGCCGCCGAGCGAGGCGCGCCGATCGCGGTCTACCGCATCGAGTCGCACTTCGACATCCGCCGCGAGTTCAACACGATCACCGGCGAGCAGGAGAACGTCGTCGTCGAGGCGACCGACCGCCCGTGGAACCAGCGCCAGTTCATGCGCGTCGACTGGTCCACCAACCTGATCACCGACAGCGACTTCCTCGCGTACGCGCGCGTGCTCGACGGCGTCGAGGCGGAGTCGATCGCGTACCACATCAACGACCCGGCTCACCCCGACGCGCCGACGTTCGGCTTCGACGAGGACGGGCGCGTCAACTACTTCGACATCGTCAACCGCATGCTCGTGCGGCCGACCACCGTCGACATCGAGGGCTATTCGTTCCCCACGTGCTGGCTCGAGTACTCGACGCACGTGGACTGCGCGCCGGCCGAGATCGGCGTGCGCCGCAGCTACCTCCGCGTCGACGACGACGCGCGCGATTACGAGCCACGCGACTACTCGGGCGATCGCATGGAGCGCTTCGGGTTCTTCGTCACCGAGCGCGCCGGCTACGACCCCGAGTACGGCGCGATCGAGCCCGCGCGCGCGCACTGGATCAACCGCCACAACCTCTGGCGCGAGAGCCACCGCCGCGCCGAGGACGGGACGCTCATGGCGTGCACCGTCGACGAGGACTGCGCGGATCGCGCCGGCTCGGTGTGCGATCGCGAGCTCGTGCGCGCCCTCGACCACGAGACCGGCGCGTGCACCATCCCGCTGCGCGAGCGCGTGCCCAAGCCGATCGTCTACTACCTCTCGGAGCGCTTCCCCGAAGACCTCCACCAGACGGCCGACGCGGTGATCGCAGAGTGGAACGACGTGTTCGAGGAGACCGTCGGCTCGATGCGCGTCAACGAGTGTCTCGCCGAAGGGCTCACCGACGAGAGCTGCGCGGTCGAGCGCGCGCGCGAGGACGCGACGCCGATGTTCGTCCTCTGCAGCAACCCGGTGACCGAGGACGACCCCGACGCGTGCGGCGAGGTCGGGACGGTCGCGCGCATCGGTGACCTCCGCTACTCGCTCCTCGCCTGGGTCCCCGAGCCGCACGAGGGCAGCCCGCTCGGCTACGGCCCGTCGTCCGCCGATCCGCGCACCGGCGAGATCGTCCAAGCGAACGCGTTCATCTACGGCGCGGGCATCGAGACGCTCGCCTCGTATGCGCGCGACCTCGTCGCGCTCCTCAACGGCGACCTCGCCGAAGAAGAGGTGAGCAACGGCGCTCACATCGCGCGCTGGCTCGCGCAGCGCTCGGCCGGGCGCGAGCGCACGATCCCGTTGGATGGAGCGGACGCGCACCGCATCGAGCAGGCGATCGACGTCTCGCGCATCACCGGCGGTCGGCGCGCGCAGGGCACCGCGCGGAGCGGCCGCGTGCCGCGCGCCGAGCTCCGTCGCACCGCGATGCGCAGCCTCGCCGACCGCGGCGCGTTCGGGCTGCCCGGCTCCGGGCGCGCGCGCCTCGACGCGCTCCGCGGCACGCCGCTCGAGGCGATGCTGCTCGACCCGGACATCACCGTCGCGGGCGGCTTCGATCCAGACATGCCGTTCGACGACTCGCTGCTCGATCTCACGTCGCCCTTGCGCGGGATGAGCCTCGATCATCGGCGCGCGCTCCACGAGGCGCGCCGCCGGCTCATGCGCGAGCGCTGCGTCTTGCGCGCGGCGGAGTTCGCGGACGACGGACTGCTCGGGCTCGCCCAGGCGATCCGCGACGCGGCGGCCGGGCCCGGCACGATGGAGTGGTACGGGCAGACGTTCACCCTCACCGACGAGGCGGGCGAGCTCGACTACGACGCGGTGCGCAGCATGCTGCGCCATCCGGTCACCCACTCGACGTCGGCCCACGAGGTCGGCCACACCCTCGGGCTGCGCCACAACTTCTCCGGCAGCTACGACTCGATCAACTACCACCCCGGCTACTGGGCGCTCCGCGACGACGGCGACATGCGCGCGCGTCCGTACGACCCGATCTCGGACGCGGAGATCGCGGGTCGTCAACGCGAGCTGCAGTACTCCACCGTGATGGACTACGGGAACAACTTCGTGGTGACCGACGCGTCGGGCCTCGGCCACTACGACCGCGCCGCGATCAAGATGGGCTACGGCGATCTCGTCGAGGTGTTCACCGAGGCGACCGACCCCGCCGAGATCGGCTGGATCTACTTCCAGCAGCTCTTCGGGTGGCCGGGACCGATCACGCGCGACTCCTTCCTCGTGGACCACGCGATCGAGACGCTCCACTACACCCAGTTCCCCGGGCTGGTCGGCGGCATCGACGGCCTCGAGGCGCGCGCCGACGTTCCCTACACGTCGCTCCGCGCCGAGCCGACGCTCCGCACCGAGGACGGGATCGCCGATCCGCTCGCCGACGAGCAGGGCCGACCGGTCGTGCCGTACCGCTTCTGCAGCGACGAGATCAGCGACCTCGGTCCCGACTGCATGCTCTACGACGCGGGCGCCGACGACTACGAGGCGATCCAGTCGGTGATCGACACCTACTGGGCTTACTACGTGTTCAGCAACTTCCGGCGCGAGCGGCTCGGCTTCGACACGTACGCGCACTGGGACCGCGTCTACTTCCGTTACTTCAGTAAGCTCCAGTCGGCGAACCAGATCTACGTGCTCAACCGCGCCTTCTTGAACGAGATCTTCGGCGACGATCCGTCGATGGCCGACTTCTTCGAGCGCGAGGACGGCCTCGCGGTGTCGACGCTCGGCGTCGGCGCCACGTTCGAGCTGTTCACCCGCGTGTTGTCGGCGCCCGAGCCGGGCGGCTACGTGACCCATACGCTCCCCGACGGGACGAGCGCGCTGATGCTCGACGACTTCGCGGCGCCGGAGGTCGAGCTCGATCTCACCGAGGGCCGCTACCTCCGGACGACGTGGGACTTCGACGGCGGCTACTACTGGTTCGACCAGCTCTCGCGCGTCGGCTTCTTCATCGACAAGGTGCTCGCCCTCCTCGTCCTCACCGATCCGGAGACGTTCTTCTTGGGCAAGGACACCGACTCCGACGTCCGCACGTTCCAGATCAACTACGCGAGCACGTTCCCCGCGCCGCTCAGCGCGCTGATGCGCGGCGTCCTCAGCGAGGACTTCCGCGGCTTCGCGCCGCGCGCGCAGGCCGACGGGACGCTCGCGTATCCCGACCCGCTCCAGATCGTCGACGGCTCGATGCCCGGCGTGCCGGTCGATCCGAACACGGGTTTCTCGGTACAGCTCTGGGCGTCGTCGCTCGGCATGGCGCTCATCCCCGCCACGTTCGACGACGTCTACTTCGAGCAGTCACGCATCTGGATCCAGGGCTCACCCGAGGAGGTCGTGGTCGATCCGACGCGCCTCGTGAGCTTCACCGATCCGTTCACCGCGATCACCTACGGGGCGACGAGCTATCAGGACGCCGGGCTCGTCGAGATCGGACCGGCCGCGCGGATGCTCAACCACGCGCGCGACTTCGAGGCGATGGGGGACACGGTCGGCTTGGATCGGTACCTCGATCTGATCCGGTACGTGCGATCGATGACGTACTACTACGACCACGGGCCGTAGCCGCGGCGAGCCGCGGCTACCCCCTGCCGGTGCCCGTGCCCCTGCCCCTGCCCGCGGATCCCTGTCCGCGGATGCTCGTGCGCCGCGTGTACGTGGACGTGCACGAATACGTGCACGTGCACGAGGACGTGCACGAGGACGTGCTCGCGACTCGCAACGTCGGTGAGGTGGCCAAGACGACGAAGGCCGCGTGCGACGATCGCACGCGGCCTTGTCAGGTCGAATGAGCGAAACGCTCGTCAGCCGCCGTCGGCGACGCCGCCGTCCATCGGGCCGCCCGCGTCGCCCATCGTCATGCCGCCGTCGCCCACGCCGCCGTCGGGCGGCGCGGGGGGCACGCACGAGCCGTCGCCATCGCACTCCTCACCGGGGAAGCAGTCCGCCGCGGTGTTGCAGTCGCGGAAGCAGAGCGCGAAGCCGTCCAGCGTGAAGCAGCGCGTCCCGCTCGGGCAGCCGCCGGTCGACACGTACGTCCCGGCCTCCGGACAGAAGTAAAGGCACGTGCCCATCGTCGGGTCCACCTCGTCGGGCGCGCAGTACACGTCGATCCCGGCCGGACCCGCGTTGCACGAGCCTGGGCCGTCCACCATGTCGGGCGTGCACGCGCCGTCGATCTCGTTCGCCATCGACGTCGACCCGTAGAGCGGACCGTTGCAGCCGCGGCTCGTGGTCGCGGGGTCGTCGTCGGACGCGCACGGATCGGTGTTCCCGCCGCCCGCGTCGCGCCGCGCGCCGCCGTCGCGCGCGCCGGAGTCCATCCCGCTGCCGGCATCGGTGCCGCCGCCGTCGTCGCAGCCGGTCAGCGCTCCGACCGCGAGGCAGCACACGATGAGTAGAGCGTTCTTCGTCACGGTTCCTCCTCGGGCGCCCGCGAGAGTGGGGGTTCCAGGCGCCAAAGCGGGTGGGTGTGCGCGCCGCGCCGAGGGCTGTCAAGGCGCGAGGCGCGGCGAGTCTCCACGCGATCGCCTCGGCTTCGCCTCATTCGATGGGCTCCTTCGAGGGCATGAGCGTCCCTCAGCGATCGCGTCGCGTCAGGCTGGCGATCACCCTCGCGGTGGTCATGCTGGGCCTCGTGTTCGGCGTGACCTGGCTCCAGCGCGCGCTGCTGTTCCACCCCAACGTCGCGCCTCGATCGCCCGGCGCGGTCGATCGCGCGGGGGGCGAGCGCGTCTACGTCGAGAGCGACGACGGACCGGTCGAGGCGTGGTTCCTCCCCGCCCGGACGGGCGCCGGCCCGCGGCCGACCGTGCTCTACACCCACGGGAACGGGGAAGTGATCGACCAGTGGCCGGATCGCCTCGAGCCATACCGGCGCCTCGGGCTGAACGTCGTGCTCGCGGAGTACCGGGGCTACGGACGCTCGGCCGGCTCACCCAGCGAAGCCGCGATCCGCGACGACCTCCGCGCGCTCTACGCGATGGTGATCGCGGACCCGCGCGTCGATCGCGAACGCCTCGTCTACCACGGCCGATCGCTCGGCGGCGGCGCGCTCGGCACTCTCCTCGCCGCGCACCGGCCCCGCGCGATGATCGCGGAGTCGACCTTCACGTCCGTCGCGGACATCGCAGCCGACATGGGCATCCCACGCTTCCTGATCGTCGATCGCTTCGACACGCTCCGAACCCTCGAGCACACCGAGCTCCCGCTGCTCGTGTTCCACGGCACGCGCGACAACGTGGTTCCCGTCGCACACGGTCGCCGGCTCGCGGATCGGCCGAACGCGGAGCTCGTGCTCTACGACAGCGGGCACAACGACTTGCCCCCACCCGGCAGCGACTATTGGCCCCGCATCGAGCGGTTCCTCCGCCAAACCGGCACCATCGACGGGCGTTAGTCGGCGCGCCTGCGGCGGGCGGCCGGGAGAGGAGGAGAGTGGAAGACGAGGAGACTGCGTCGGCTGCGCCGCCGCGGGAGAGACAAAAATAATTGTCCCGCGTCCGCGCAGCGGACGCACTCTCCCCTTCTCCTAGTCTCCTCTTCTCCCGGTAGATCGCTGAGTCGGAGACCGCGGCCGTCGACCAGGCAGAGGCGACTGGCGGCGTCGGTGGGGAATGCATGGGGCATGCCGAGATCACCGTCAACCCGTTGCCATCGAGCAACGCATCTTTAGGTTCCGACGCATGAACCAACCCTCCCGTGTGCTCCCCGTCCTGCCGCTGCGCAGCGGCGTCGCCCTCCCCGGCGGGATCACCAGCCTCCCGGTCGGTCGTCGGCGCTCGCGCGCCCTCGCCGACGCGGTGTCGGTCGATGGCCTGCTCGTCCTCGTCGCGCAGCGAGACCCCAACATCGCCGAGCCTTCGCCGAGCGACCTCGCGAAGATCGGCGTCACCGCCCGCGTAAAGCAGAAGACCGATCGCGGCAACCGCGGCATCCTGCTCGTCGTCGAGACGCTCGAGCGCGTCCGCCTGTTGAGCGCGATCGATCAAGAGCCCTACCTCCGCTACGAGGTGGCGTCCGTCGAGGAGACGGGCGACCCCGCCGAGGCGGAGCTCCTCGCGTCGTCGATCAAGAAGCAGCTCCTCGAGGACGAGTCCCTCGGGGACCGCAGCTTCCGCCAGATGATCGACGTCACGGACACGCCGAGCCTCCTCGCGGACCGGCTCGCCGCCGCGACCGACGCGGACATCGACACGCGAATTGCGATCGTCCACGAGCTCGACGTCCCGAAGCGCCTCCGCAAGGTCATCGAGCTGATCGGTCGCGCGCGCGCCCGCGCGGAGCTCCGCAACAACCTCGACAACGAGGTGCGGCGCGAGCTCGGCAAGAACCAGAAGGAAGCCGTCCTCCGCGAGCAGCTGAAGGCGATCAAGAAGCAGCTCGGCGAGGACAAGGACGGCGCCGATCCGCTGCGCGAGAAGATCGAGGCGCTCGACCTCGACGAGGAGGTGCGCGAGTCGGTGATGCGCGAGCTCGATCGCTACGAGCAGATGAACGCGCAGAGCCCCGACGCGCAGCTCACCCGGCGCTACCTCGAGCTCATCGCGGAGCTGCCGTGGAACGTCCGCGCGCCGTCGAGCGACGATCTCAACGCGGTCGAGCGCGTGCTGGAGGATGAGCACGAGGGCCTCGAAGAGCCCAAGCGCCGCATCCTCGAGCACATGGCGGTGATGAAGCTCGCCGGCCAGGCGCGCGGCACCATCCTCTGCCTCGTCGGACCGCCCGGCGTCGGCAAGACGTCTCTCGCGCAGTCGGTCGCGAACGCGACGGGCCGCCCGCTCGCGCGCATCTCGCTCGGCGGCGTGCGCGACGAGGCGGAGGTCCGCGGCCATCGGCGCACGTACATCGGCGCGCTGCCCGGCCGCATCGTGAGCGCGCTCCGCAAGGCGAAGGTGAAGAACCCGGTGCTCGTGCTCGACGAGGTCGACAAGCTCGGCCGCGGCTGGCAGGGCGATCCGGAGGCCGCGCTGCTCGAGGTCCTCGACCCGGAGCAGAACCACTCCTTCACCGACCACTACCTCGAGCTGCCGTTCGATCTCAGCGAGGTCCTCTTCATCGCGACCGCGAACGATCTGTCGACGATGTCGGCGCCGCTCCGCGACCGCATGGAGGTCATCGAGATCAGCGGGTACACGCTCGACGAGAAGAAGAACATCGCGCAAAAGCACTTGCTGCCGAAGCAGCTCGAGAAGCACGGTCTCCCCGAGACCGCGCTCTCGTTCGAGGACGGCGTGCTCGATCTCCTCGTGCGCGACTACACCCGTGAAGCGGGCGTGCGGCAGCTCGCGCGCGAGCTCGCCAAGCTCTGCCGGTCGGTGGCGCTCCAGTGGGCCAAGCAGCTCCCGGCCGACACGAGCGCGAGGACCGATCCCGAGCCGAGCGTGATCGATCACGCGGCCATCTCGAAGATCCTCGGCCGGCCGAAGTTCCTCCACGAGGAGGCGGAGCGCACGCGTCCGCCCGGCGTGGCGGCGGGCCTCGCGTGGACCCCGGTGGGCGGTGACGTCCTCTACGTCGAGAGCACGAAGATGCCCGGTAAGGGCAAGGTCGAGATCACCGGCCAGCTCGGCGAGGTGATGAACGAGTCGGCGCGCGCGGCGCTCGCCTACGTGCGCTCGCACGCGGCGGAGCTCGGCGTCGACGCGAGCTTCCTCGAGACCACCGACCTCCACATCCACGTGCCGGCCGGCGCCGTCCCGAAGGACGGTCCGTCCGCGGGCGTCACGATGTTCACCGCGCTCACGTCTCTCCTCACGGGGCGGCGCGTGCGGCCGGACACGGCGATGACCGGGGAAGCCACCTTGCGGGGCCGCGTGCTCCCGGTCGGCGGCATCAAGGCGAAGATCCTCGCCGCCCACCGCGCGGGGTTCACGCGGATCATCCTCCCGGCGAAGAACGAGCGCGACCTCGATGATCTCCCGGAGGCCACGCGTGACGAGCTCGAGATCGTGCTCGTCCACGACATGCGCGAGGTCTTCGAGCACGCCCTCGAGGAGCCGGACGTGACGCCCACGCCCGACAACACGACGAGCGGACCCTTCGCGGTCTGATCGTCACACCGACACGAGCCACCCACGCGCCGCGAGGTCCTCACCTCGCGGCGCGTTCTCGTCTCCGTCGCCCTTCGAGCGCCTCGTGGAAGCTGAAGAGCTCGCGCACCATCGCGACGTAAGGCGCGTACGGATCGCCGACGCCGTCCGCACCGAGGCGCGCCGAGACCGTCGCGACAGGCGTTGCGACGGGTTCCGCGTAGACAGGAACGGCAGGAAACTCCTGTCGCGAGGGTCTAGGTGTCGAGACCCTCGGGCCACATCGGGACGTGCAGCCGGAGTTGCTCGAGGTTGTCCTCGAGGTCCTCGGTCGTGTCGAGCACCACGTGCTCCTCGCTCGCGAGCTCATCGACCGGCTCCCAGCTCTTCACGAAGTCGTCGAAGATCTCGACGCGCCCGTCGCTGACGCTCTCACCCAGCACGCGGCGGCGGAGTCGATCGCGCAAGACGTCGTGCGGGGCGGTGCACTCGACGAACAGGAACGGGACGCCCGCCTCCTCGGCCGCGCGACGCACGTCGGCGCGCATGCGCCGCGACCGGAAGGACGCATCGACGATCACGGGGCGGCCCGAGGCGACCACCGCCTTCGCGGCGGAGTACACGCGCTCGTAGACCTCGGCGGTGAACGCGGGATCGTACGCGCCGCTCCATGAGCCTTCGTAGAGCTTCGCGGTGGGGCGAGCGCCGAGCATGTGCTTGCGCACCCGATCGGTGTTGATCGCGGGCGCGCCGATCCGCGCGCCGAGCGCGTCAGCGAGCGTCGACTTGCCCGTCGCGAGGAGGCCGCCGATCGCGATCATCCGCGGCGGCAGGAGCGAGCGGCGCTCGGCGGCCAGCGAGAGGAGGAAGTAGCGGCGCGCCTCGGCCTTGGCCCGCTCGCGCGCCGAGCCCCCCGCGCGCTCGTCGTTGGCGAGGAGCGTCGCGATCTTCCCGCGGACGTAGGCGCGGTAGCTCTCGTAGAAGTCGACCACCGCGTAGAGCTCGAAGTCGTTCGATTCGCGCGCGTAGGTCGCGAGCGCGCGCTCGGCGAGGTCGACGCGCCCGTGCCACGCGAGGTCCATCGCCAAGAACGCGAGGTCGGCGCACACGTCCCCGTAGCGGAAGCGCTCGTTGAACTCGATGCAGTCCAGCACCGTGATCGCCTCGCCCTCGAGGTACACGTGCTCGAGGCGCAGGTCGCCGTGCCCATCGCGCACGCGGCCTTGGTCCATGCGGCGCGCGAGGAGCTCGGCGCGCGAGGCGAGGAAGTCGAGCTGCGTTCGCTCGATCTCCTCCGCCTCCTCGTGCGTCAGCAGCCCGTCGAGCGTCTCGCGCGTCTGCGCGAAGTTCTCGCGTACGTTGCGGCCGACCACGTCGACGCCCCCGAACGGCGCGGTGGTCTCGTCGCTGCGACACACGGCGTGGAACTCGGCGATGCGGGCGGCGATGCGATCGACGTCCGCGATCGACAGCGCGCCTCGCGCGAGTCGAACGTCGGCGCGGTCCTCGTCGCGGAGGCGCCGCATGTGCACGGCCCAGTCGACCGGCGCGCCATCGCCGCCGAGCCGGTAGCCGTCGGGGGTCTCGATGACCGGGACGACGCCGTGGTAGACGTCGGGCGCGAGCCGCGCGTTGAGCGCGACCTCCGCCTCGCACGCGCGGCGCCGCTTCTCTTGCGTGGAGAAGTCGAGGAAGCCGAAGTCGACGGGCTTCTTGACCTTGTACACGTCGCGCTCGTGCAGGAAGACCCACGAGATGTGGGTCTCGCGCACCTCCATGGCGCCCTCGCCGAGATCGTCCCGCAGGCTCGTCACGATGCGTTCCATACCGTGATCGCGGCCCGGTCGCGAGATCGAACGAACGCGAGCGACGCCGCGGTCGGGGGGCCGGAGTCAGCGAAACGCGGCGCCGACCGCGAGCTCGAAGCGGTCGAGCCGACCTCGGCTCGCGACGTCGTCCAGCGCCGCGTACCTCCGCTGGCGGAGCCAGCGCGCGCGGAGCATCAGCGCGTCGCCGAGATCGATTCGCGCCTCGATCACGGTCTCGAGGAGCTGCCCGTAGCCGTCCGCGTCCTCGGTGACGTCGTCCTGGTTTCGGTCGTATCGATCCTCGGAGTCGAGCACCAGGTAGCGCCCTTCCGCGGCGAGGGTCACGGGCGCCACGTGCAGCGCGACGCGACCGAGGAGCGTGTAGCCCCAGCCGAACCAGTATTGATGCCGCGTCAGGACGCTCTTGGGGGTCGCGAGGGGATGGGCGGCTCGCCAGCGAGAGAGCTCGTAGCTCGCGTTGGACGCACCGAACACGCCTTGCGCTCGTCCATCGAACGAGATGACCGCGGGACCGAGGTGACTCTGCGCCTCCACGGCGAAGCCGGGGAAGCCGGTGTAAGAGAGGCGCTCGTGCCAGCGCGCGAAGTGCTCGAAGCGGAAGAAGTGGGAGACGCTCGTGCCCACGATCACGCTCGTGCCCATGCGCCCGCCGAGCGGAGACGCGCGGAGCGCGCTCGCGTGCACGCCAGCAAGGATCGTGTCGGCCTCGAGCTCGAAGCCAGCTCCCTCCGTGGAGCCGAGCCCCTCCACGCGCATGCGGGTCACCTCGGCATCGAAGAAACCGTCGATCCGTTGGCCGTCCTCGAGGTACCCGTCGAGCGCGACGAAGCGAGCGAGCGCTCCGATGCGACTCACGTCGAACCCGGGCCCCGCGCGATCCTGTCCGGGCAACACCCACGCGAAACCGAAGTCGACGTCGATGGCGCCCCAGCCCGGATCCTCGTCGGACGCGTCGCCGTCTCGGACGCCGACCTCGCGACCGTCGAGCGCTTCGTGGATCGCCACGGGCAGGCCGAACGTCCAGGCGAGGGCCGGATGCTGCGAGCTGTCGAGCCAACGCCCGAGGCGAACGAAGGTCTCTCCGATCGGTACGCCGCCGAGCGGTGTGGCGACGATGTCGTTGATGCTGAAGCGCTCGTGGAACTCGAGGAAGAACTCCCACACGAACGACGTCGCGGCGCCGAACAGGAACGACTCCCAGGCCGGGAGCCGATTGGCGCGTGGCAGCCCGTAGTACGCGCCGCCCGAGAGCGGGTGCCCGACGAAGTTGATCGGGAACTCGTTGTTGTCGAACCGGTACGACGACTCGTCGAAGCGGCGCTCCCAGCCGTCGAGGTCCCAGTCCACGATGTTGCGATCGTCGATCCAGTACCAGACGGTCCCCCCGATCAAGAACGACAGCTCCCACAGCGCGGTGCGGAGATAGTCGGGCCCGGGCGCTCGCGGAGGGACGACGGGTCGCGCGGCCTCAGGGGGTGGCGTTGCGCGCGACGACAGCTCGTCTTGCGCACGCGCCTCGACCACGACGACGAGCCACGCGAGCGCGGCCACAGCGCAACGAGCGACCACTCGGCGCGCCCGGCGGATGCCGTCCTCGATGCGCTCCCGCGCCTCGGAGCGATTCCGCGTCGCCACCCTGAGCACGGGCGCATCGTAGCCTCTCACGACGCGGATGCGTCCGCTCCCGCCGTGCCTCAGGACACCTCACCTCGCGGGCCCCGGGCGAGGTCGACTGGACGCGCAGCCGGTTCGGCGGGCAGCATCGACCCGATGGCGGCGCCGCTCTTCGATGGACCCGGCCTCTCGCGCCGCGAGCTCACCGTCCCGCGCGACCGCGTGATGCTGCTGCGATACGTGCTCGAGGCCTACGACGGGCTCGCGAGCCTCCACGGCGACGACGAGGGGACGATCACGCTGCTCACGCCGGTCGAGCGCGCGGACGAGCTCGACGCGCTGCTCGCGGAGCTCACCGTCGAGCTCGGGCTCGCGCCGCCCGGCGCGTGACCCCGGATCCGCGCGCCGGTAAGCTGGTCGCGGAGATCCACGGATGCGCGCACATTCTCTTCCTCTCCTCCTCGCGCTGACCCCGCTCGCGCTCGGCGCGCTCATCGCGGGGTGCTACCAGAGCCACCTCGGCGAGGGCGGAGCGCGGTGCGGCGCGACGGTGTGCGGCGCGGGGAGCCAGTGTTGCCCGACCGACTGCGTCGGCGGGGCGCGCTGCGTCTCGCTCGATGTGCTGTGCCCCGAGGTGCGCTGCGACGAGACGTGCACCAGCCACGCCGACTGCACGGCGCCCGCGCTCTGCGTTCCGCCGGACGGAGTCTGCGGCGGCGTCGCGACGTGCCAGACCCCGCCGACCGACTGCAGCCGCGAGTGCACGATCGTGTGCGGGTGCGATGGCAACGACTATTGCAACGAGTGCATCGCGCACCGACAAGGCCAGAGCGTCTCCCACCCCGGCTCGTGCGAGGGCGTGCCGTGCGGCGGCACCACGTGCGGGAGCGACGAGCAGTGCTGCTCGATCTGCGGCCGCGACGAGCTGTGTGTGCCCGACGTCGGAACCTGCCCCGACGTCGTGTGCCCCGACGGGTGCATGAGCAACTCCGATTGCGACGACGAGGAGTACTGCGCGTTCGAGCCGCTCGCGTGCGGGGGCCCGGGTACCTGCGCGCTCCGCCCCGACGACTGCACCGAGCCCTCATGCTCGGGGGCGTGCGGCTGCGACGGAGTCGAGTACTGCAACGCGTGCGAGGCCGCGCAGAACGGCGCGAGCGTCGGCCCGCCCGAGCTCTGCGTCACGGGCGGCTGCGGCGTGACGGGCTCGTTCTGCCCACCCGACACGTACTGCGACACGTCGCCGTCGTGCGACCGCACGCGGGACGGGCTCTGTCTCGCGATCCCGACCGCGTGCGACGACTCCGTCGATCCCGTGTGTGGATGCGACAACGTGACGTACGGCAATCCATGCCTCGCCGCGGCGAGCGGCGTGTCGGTGCGCTCGCGCGGCGAGTGTGACGGCGGCGTGCTCCTCGCGTCGTCCTGCGCCGGGCTCCTCGCGATCGATCCCACGCTCGCGAGCGGACCGTACTTCCTCCAGCAGGCGACGGGTGCGTTCGTCCGCGTGTACTGCGACATGGTGACGGACGGGGGCGGCTGGACCCTCGTCGGCGCGTCGCGGTTCCGACCGCTCGGCGACGAGGCCAGCATCTACCACGCCGACCTCGCGGTCGCGCTGCCGACGGCGCGGCATCGCGGGATCTGGAACGGGATGCGCCCGTACGTCTCGATGACGCCCGACGTGCGCTTCACCTGCCGGTCGAGCGGCGCGACGCGCGACGACGTCGACCTCTCGTTCTACGCGGTCCGCTGGTACCACGAGTGGATCACGGGGACCGACGCGCAGAGCTGCTTCTCCGAGGGCGACGGATCCGGCGCCGACCGACCCGCGCCCGCGCGGCGCGACAACCTGACGGGACGGTTCCTCGGCGTGGGATCGCCGTGGCGCGCGACGGGCTACCTCGAGGGCGAGGACAGCTGCGACGACGCGAGCGACTTCACCGTCGACTTCGACGACCGCGGCATGGACTCCGACGAGATGGACGGCACCGACTGGGGCGAGGACGACGGCACCCCGAAATGCGGGCGGACCGCGTCGATGGACGGCGTCTGGCAGGTCTGGGTGCGCTGAGCCGAAGATGACCCTGATCGCGCCCGCCCGTATGCTCGGGGGCGGAGGGTCTCCGATGCGCCGCTCTTCTTCGCTTCATTCGCTCTTCGCGTTCCTCGCGCTCTCACTGCTCGTCCCGGGTTGCTACGAGAGCCACGTCATCGAAGGCGCGGTCCCCTGCGGCAGCTCGTTCTGTGCTGAGGGCAATCAATGTTGTCGGGCCGACTGCGAGGGCGGCACCCGCTGTCAGTCGCTGGGCCTCCCGTGTCCCGACGTCCGGTGCATGGACGACTGCCGGAGCGACGCCGAGTGCGGCGGCACCAGCGTCTGCTACGTGCCGAACGGCATCTGCGGCGGCGTGGGTACGTGCCAGGAGCCGCCGACCGACTGCACCCGCGACTGCCCGATCGTGTGCGGCTGCGACGGCAACGACTATTGCAACGAGTGCATCGCGCGGCGCCAGGGGCAGAGCATCTCGCACGCGGGGAGCTGCGGCAGCGAGATGTGCGGCTTCACGATGTGCCGCGGCGGCGAGCACTGTTGCCCGCTCTGCTTCGGCGACGCGATCTGCGTCCCCGGAGGCGAGCCGTGCCCGGACGTCGAGTGTCCGGAGGGGTGCTTCGACAACGCGGAGTGCGACTTCGGTCTGTTCTGCCAGTTCCCCGAGGGTGTCTGCGGCGGTCCGGGCTCCTGCGAGCCGATCCCCGATGGGTGCTTCGGCGACTGCATCGGCGTGTGCGGGTGCGATGGCGCGTTCTATTGCAACGCGTGCGAGGCCTCGCTCGTCGGGATGAGCGTGGGTCCCGCGGACTTCTGCGCCTCGACGAGCTGCGCGCGCGGGGGCGTCATGTGTGCGACGAACGAGTTCTGTAACCTCGGACCGGGTTGCGGCGCGAGCGACGTCAGCTTCTGCGCACCGATCCCCGACACGTGCCCCGGGATCATGGATCCCGTGTGCGGCTGCGACGGCATGACGTATCCCAACTCCTGCTTCGCGGAGCAGAGCGGGATGACGGTCGCGTTCGACGCGCCGTGCGAGTCCATCCCGATGGCGCGCTCGTGCGCGGAGATCCACGCGATCGAGCCGGGGCTGCCGACGGGGACCTACCCGATCCTCCTGCCGAGCGGGATGACGCAACTCGTGTTCTGCGACATGACCACCGACGGCGGCGGCTGGACGCTCGTGGCGTCCACGCGCTTTCAGCCGCCCGACGACGCGGCGGGCCCCTATCACGCGGACCTCGCGGCCCCGACCCCGACGGCGCCGCACCCCACGGTGTGGGACGGGATGCGCGGGAGCGTCGGCGCGCGGAGCGACGTGCGCTTCACGTGCCGGCCCGGCTCCGAGACGCGGAACACCGTCGACCTCTCCTTCTACGACGTCGGCTGGTACATGGAGTGGACGACGGGGACCGACGCGCAGAGCTGCTTCAGCGAGGGGAACGGGATGGGCCGCGACCTCCCCGAGCCGGCGCGCCAGGACAACGTCGCCGGTCGCTCCCTCCCGGTCGGCAGCCCGTGGCTCACCGAGGGCTTCCTCGAGGGTGAGGACTCGTGCAACTCGCCGGACGACTTCACGGTCGACTTCGACGATCGCGGGATGGACTCCAACCAAGCGGACGGCACCGACTGGGGCGCGGACGACCGCGAGCCGAAGTGCGGCAACCAGTTGCTGATGGACGGAGTCTGGCAACTCTGGTTGCGCTAGCCGCGAGCGAAGCGACGGGAGCGAAGCGACCGAGCGAAGCGACCGGCCCACCGAGCGAAGCGACGGGAGCGAAGCGACCGGCCCACCGAGCGAAGCGACCGGCCGGTTGCCCCTGCCCGTGCCGTGCCCCTGCCCGCGGATCGCTGCGTCCGCGAAACCCGACGCTCGGAGACCCACGCCGCCACGAGCCCAGCGAGATTCTGACCGCCGAACGTCCAGCCCCAGCCTTCTCGGCTGAAACGTTTCAGCCAGAAGGTAGTCAGCGACGTTCGAAACGAAAAATCGAGACAAAATGGCAAATCGTTTGCGTTCGGTTGCCAATATTTCGCGCGAGACGCCGCGGACCGGCGGCTGGCGGTCAGGATTTCGTTGCGATCGTCGCCGGGTTGGTTTGCGGCGCTGGGTTTTCGGCGCCGACGCTCGGCGGTTCGTTTTCGGCGCGTCTTCGGTGGGCTGTCGGGGGGCTTTCGCCCAGAGCATTCGCGGGCACGGGCACGGGCAGGGGAGCTCGCGCTCGCTTTGCTCGCGCTCGCTTGGATGACCGCTCGGTCACCCAAAAAGAACTGACACGTCAGTCTACCTCTGCTATCCCCGCCCATTCGCCAGCAGGCGGCCCGAGGGAGGCAGATGGCAGACGCTGCGCTATTTCGGCTCGAAGGGACGCTGAGCCCGCGCCCCACCCTCACCGCGGCGACCTGGCTCGCCCTCAACGCGCGCCGGGTCCGAGCCCGGCTGTTGGGTCTCACGAGCTTCGCGGTCGCGGGTCCCCTGAGCCTCGCGCCGTCCTTCGCGCGCGATCCGAACCGCGCGCTGCGCCTCGCCTGGTCCGCCCTCGAGGGGATGAGCGAGGACCGGCTCGTCGTGCTCGGCGAGCTCTACGCGGAGGAGCACCTCCTGCCCGCGATCTCCGACGTCGGCCGCGAGCTCCTCGAGCGGTGCCGCACGAGCGGCATGCGCCTCGCGCTGCTCAGCGACAACCTCGATGTCGTCGCGAACCCGGTCGGACGCGCCCTCGGGTTCGACGTGGTGATCGCGAACGCGATGGAGCTCGACGCGAGCCACCGCGCGACCGGCGACCTGCGCGAGCCGATCATCGGGCCGGCCCTCGGCGGACGCGCGCTCAGCGATCGCCTCGCCGAGCACGGGATCGATCTGCGCACGAGCTCGGCCTACGGGAGCCGCGCGAGCGACGCGGCGCTGCTCGGCGCGGCGCGGCTTCCCTGTGCGGTGGTGCCCGACCCCGAGCTGTCGCGCGTCGCCCGCGACTGCGACTGGCCCATCGTCGAGGCGTCGAAGAGCGGGATGGAGGCGCGCCGATGAGCGTCCGGGAGTCGTTCCAGGGTCGGCATCTCCTGGTGACCGGGTTCACCGGGTTCCTCGGCAAGGTGTGGGTCGCGTTCCTCCTCGATCACCTCGAGGAGGTCGGCCGCCTCACCCTCCTCGTGCGCGGTCGCCGCGACGAGACCGCGGTAGAGCGCGTACGCCAGATCTTCGAGTGCTCGCCGGCCCTGCGCCCGCTGCGCGAGAAGCACGGCGATCGTCTGCTCGATCTCGTCCGCGAGAAGATCGAGGTCGTCGAGGCGGACGCGCGCGAGCCGCTCTGCGGGATCCACCCCGCGATCCTCGCGAGCCTCGCCCCGCGCCTCGACGGCGTGGTGCACTGCGCGGGGCTCACCGACTTCGCGCCCGATCCGATCGCCGCCGTCGAGGTCAACGTGATCGGCGCGATGCACGCGGCCGACCTCGCGGCGCGCACGCCGGAGAAGCGGCTCATCCACGTCTCGACGTGCTTCGTGGCCGGCGAGGTCGACGGCGACGTGCCGGAGACGCTCACCGTCGGCGAGTCGCCGAACGGCACGCGCTTCGACGTGGAGCACGAGATCGTCGCGCTGCGGAGCGCGTGCGAGACGATCGATCGCCAAGAGGGCGGCCCTCGAAAGACCGCCGCGCGCCGACGTCGCGTCGAGCTCGGGACGAAGCGCGCGCAGGCGCTCGGCTGGCCGAACCTCTACACGTACAGCAAGGGCCTCGCCGAGCACGCGCTCGCCGCGCGCACCGATCTCTCGCTCTGCCTCATCCGTCCGTCGATCGTCGAGTGCGCGCGCAGCTACCCGTTCCCCGGGTGGAACGAGGGCATCAACACGAGCGGACCGATCGTGTGGATGTGCAGCGGCTTCGCGTGGAAGGTCCCGATGCGGGCCGACAACAAGTTCGACGTCGTGCCGGTCGACACCTGCGCGCGCGGGATGACGATCGCGATCGCGGATCACCTCGCGGATCGCAAGGCCACGCGCGGCCCCACGATCGTCCAGCTCGCGAGCGGCGATCACAACCCGTTCACGTTCGACCGCGCGCTCGATCTCACCGCCCTGAAGGTGCGCCGCGGCTACGTGCCGAGCGGGGTCAGCGCGGTCGAGCGAGCGTTGTTGACGCACATGGACTCGACGGCGACGAACCACGGCGCCGATCAGAGCTACCTCCTCGGCGCGGCGCACAAGGCCACGTCGTGGCTGCGCGATCGGATGAAGTCGTTCGACGCGGACCGCCACCTCCCGAGCGCGCTCGAGAACAAGGCGGAGATCGCGGACCGGGTCCACGACGCGCGGCTCAAGCTCAACAAGACGTCGATGCTCCTCAAGTCGGTGGAGCAGCTCTGGAAGAGCTACCAGCCGTTCATCCACGACCGCGACTACCGCTTCAGCACGCAGCGCGTGCGCGCGCGGACGGCGGAGCTCGACCTCGACGAGCGAAAGACGTTCGGCTGGGACCTCGAGACGATGTCGTGGCGCACGTACTGGATGGACATCGAGATCCCCGGCCTCGACAAGTGGTCGCTCCCGCTGTTGCGCGGAAAGGACGTTCCGGAGGACGACCCGGTCGACCTCGGCGGCGATCCCCCGCAGCTCACCGCGCGCGCGCTCCCCTCGAACGAGCTGAGCGCGAGCGAGCCCGCCCACGCCGACGCGGAGCCGTTCGCCAAATGATCGCCGGCTTCGACATTCGCGGCGGGTCCGATGACGGATCACGCTTCGACCTTCGTCGCGGCGCCTGCGGCGGGCGGCCGGGAGATGAGGAGAGTGGGAGACGAGGAGAGTGCGTCGGCTTTGCCGCCGCGGAAGAGATGGAAACAAATCTTGCTCCGCGGCCGCGAAGCGGACGCACTCTCCCCCTCTCCTACTCTCCTCGTCTCCCGGTCAAAAAGCTCCCAATCGAGGCGAACCCATGAGGCGCAAGACGCATAGCCTGTTCGTGACGGGCGGGACCGGGTACCTCGGGTCCTACGTCGTCACCGATCTGCTCGCCGACCCGGACGTCGAGCGCGTGTTCCTCTTGAGCCGCGCGAGCGGGCCGGAAGAAGAGCAAGACAAGCTCTGGCGCGCGCTCCAGCTCCACATGGACGAGGAGACGTTCCGCGCGCTCCTGCCGCGGATCGAGATCGTCCACGGCGACCTCGCCGCCCCCGGCCTCGGGATCGCGCCGCGCACGCGCGAGCGGATCATGGAGCGCTGCGACACCGTGCTCCACATCGCGGCGAGCCTGAACCGCAAGAGCGACAAGGCCTGCTTCAACGCGAACCTCCGCGGCTCGCTGTCCGTGATCCAGCTCGTCCGCGCGCTCGCCGAGCACCGCGGCGGGCTCCATCGCTACGGCGTCGTGTCGACCACCGCGGTCAGCGGCAAGCGCGAGCATCAGCTCGTCACGGAAGACGAGTCCATCGACTGGGATCTCTCCGACTACGATCCGTACGCGCGCACCAAGAAGTTCGCGGAGCACATGACCCATGAGCTCCTCCCCGACGTCGACAAGGTGATCATGCGGCCGCCCACCGTGATGGGCGACAGCCGCTTCCCTCAGACGTCGCAGTTCGAGATGGTGCGCATCACCTGCGCGATGTTCGATCTGCCCGCCGTGCCCGTGCATCCGGACACGCGGCTCGACTTCGTCCCCGCGAACTACGTCGGCTCCGCGATCGCGAAGCTCATCATGAAGCCGGAGCTGCGCTTTCACACCTATCACCTGAGCGCGGGGGAGGACGCGGTCGTCGCGCGCGAGCTCCACGCGCGCCTCGTTCGAGAGGGCATCCACGCGCCGCGGATGATGCCGGGGCTCCTCCCGTTGTTCGCGGGGGTGAGCGGCCAGCTCGCGAACGCGCCGCGCGGGAACGTCTCGCTGTTCGCCTCGCTCGTGAAAGTGTTCTTGCCCTACTTCACCAACGACGTCGTGTTCGACAACACGCGTCTCAAGGAAGAGCTCGGCGTCAGCGTGCCGCGCTTCGTCGACTACTTCCCGGACACCTACCGCTGGGCGAAGTCGGTCGCCTTCCGTTACCCGTACCGCCCGCTCACGGGGCGCCCGAGCGCCCGATCGACGGAGACCGGCGAGAGAGCCACCCCATGAACCTCACCCTCAAGATGCTCGGCAAGGCGGCCAAGGGCGCGATGGACATCGCGCAGAAGGCGGTCGACCCCGATCGCATGGTCCAGCTCACGATGAGCGGCCTCATCGAGACCGCGCGCGCGCGCCACGAGACGGACCCGATGCCGCCGTGGCGCGAGGGCGAGCCGCTGCGCCTCTTGCTCGCCGGCTACGTCGGCACGCGCAACACGGGCGCCGACGTCCGCGTCGAGGAGATGATCCGCCAGCTCCGGCATCTGTTCGGCGACGATCACCTCGAGCTCAGCATCTCGACGATCGATCCCGCGCTCACCAAGGGCTACTTCCGCACCGTTCGCCAGCTCCACATCCCACAGATCTTCCATCGCTTCCTCTACGACACGGTCAAGACGCAACACGGCGTGATCGCGTGCGAGGGATCGATGTTCAAGAGCAAGTTCGCGAACGCGCTCTCCACCATGATGGTCGGCGCGCTCGGGCTCGCGGCGGCGGAGGACAAGATCGCGCTCGGCTACGGCGGCGAGGCGGGGAAGATGGACGAGTCGCTCGAGGCGCTCGTCAAGAAGCACTGCAAGGACACGCTGATCATCTGCCGCAACGACGAGTCGCGGACGATCCTCGATCGCCTCGGGGTACCCACCGAGGTCGGCACCGACACCGCGTGGACGTTCGAGGCGGCGCCGAGCGAGCGCGCCGAGAAGCTGCTGATGCGCGCGGGCTGGGACGGAAAGCAGCCGGTCGTCACCGTGTGCCCGATCAACCCGTTCTGGTGGCCGGTGCGCCCCGAGCCGCTGAAGGCCGCGGTCAACGAGCTCACCGGCTCGCACAAGGACGCGCACTACCGGAGCATCTACTTCCACAACGACGACGCGAGCGTCGAAGAGAAGCTCGGCCGGTACCTCCGCGGCATGGCCGGCGCGATCAAGGACTTCCGTAGGAAGCACGACGTCTTCCTCGCCCTCGTCGGGATGGAGATGCTCGATCGCCGCGCCGTCGAGCGCCTCGATCAGGAGCTCGGCGGCGGGACCCCGATGTTCGTGAGCGACGAGCTCGAGATGTACGACATGGTCGCGATCCTGCGCCGCAGCGCGATGGTCGTGAGCTCGCGCTATCACGCGCTCGTCTGCTCGATGCCCGCGCTCGTGCCGAGCGTCGGCGTCACGATGGACGAGCGGATCCGCAACCTCATGAAGGACCGGGGTCAGCCCGAGCTCGCGCTCGAGGTCGACGACGAGGAGCTCGACGAGCACCTGTTCGACGCGATGGAGCACACGTTCACCCACGCGGCGGAGGTGTCCGACGGCATCGGGCGCGCGGTGGTGGCGAACCTCGAGCGCATGGGGTGGATGGGTCAGGTCACCGTCGACTACGTCCGCGGCTTCCACCCGAGCTTCCCGTTCAAGCCCGAGCTCGGGCGCGGCGGCGATCCGTGGGCGCACCTCCCGCCCTTCAGCCCGCGCCTCGAGAAGCTCGTGGAGACCTATCGATGACGCCGATCGCGCTCGAGTCGACGGACGGGATCCTGCACGTGACGTTGCAGGCCGAGCCGCTCAACGAGATCGGCCTGCCGATGCTCGAGGCGTTGGAGGCGATGGTGCCGCGGCTCTCGGACGGCTCGCACCGCGCGCTCGTGATCGGGAGCCGCAACGCGAAGGGCTTCAGCGCCGGCGCGGATCTGCGCGCGCTCTACGAGGGTCTGCGTTCGCTCGACGACGAAGGGAGCTTTCGCTCTCACGCGAGCCGGCTCTTCGATCGCAAGCGCACCGCGGCGCGCGCGCTCGTCGCGGCGGCCCGACACGCGGTGCGGACCCGCGAGCGCGACCCGAAGCGCGTGCTCACCGTGTGGGGCGTCCGCGCGTTCCTCGATCGCGTGCACCGCGTGATGGACGCCATCGACACCGCGCCGATCCCGACGGTGGCGGCGGTGCATGGCGTCTGCTTCGGCGGCGGCTTCGAGCTCGCGCTCACCTGCGACGTGATCGTGGCCGACAAGACGGCGCGCTTCGCGTTCCCCGAGCTCCGGCTCGGGCTCATCCCCGGCTTCGGCGGCATCCCGCGGCTCGAACGCGACCTCGGCAACGCCGTGGTCCGCGACCTCGTGCTCAGCGGGCGCAGCATCTCCGCCAAGCGCGCGCACGAGGTCGGCCTCGTCGCGCAGCTGGTCGGCGAGGGGCACGCGATCAAGGTCGCGTCGCGGCTCGCCGATCAGATGTCTCGCTTCGACCCGACCGTGAGCGCGGTCGCCAAACGTTTCACCAAACCCCTGCCCGTGGCGCGCCTGCGACGAGAGCGGGACCGCTTCTGCGAGCGGCTCGGCTCGCCGGTGGTGATGGAGGCGCTCCGGCGCTTCGTCGAGTCCACCGACGCGATGCCGTACCTGCCCGCTCGGCCCTCCGAGCGTCCCAGCGCCGCGCCCCCCGATGAGGTACGCGCATGACCGACCTGTTCACCTCCGACAAGGACCGCGTGCTCGACCGGCTGCTGACGCTGGCCGCGCAACGGTTCGAGAAAGACAAGAGCGCGCTGAGCGCGGACGACGATCTCTTCGACACCCTGTCGATCGACAGCATGCAGGCGCTCAGCCTCGTGAGCGCGCTCGAGGACACCTTCGGCGTCGAGATCCCCGACTACGAGGTGCAGGACGTCCGCACGTTCGACGAGCTGGCCGACGTGGTGGCGGGGAGGCTCTGAGCGTCATGAGCGCGCCCACGATCGACGTACGCCGCGAGCCCGCGCGTCCACCCACCGCACCGGTGATGATGGATCCGTCGCGCTATGGCTCGCTCGGCGAGCTGCTCGAGGACGCGCTCATCCAGTACAAGAGCGAGACCGCGCTCATCGAGGTCGATCGCAACAAAGAACAGAAGCGCCTCCGCTACCTCGACGTCAAGCGGGAGGCGGCCCGGATCACGCATTGGCTCGCCGAGCGCGGCGTCGGTCCGAACGACCGCGTCGCGATCCTCATGAGCAACCAGGCGCGCTGGCTCTTGAGCGCCTACGCGGTGTTCCACCGCGGCGCGGTCCTCGTGCCGCTCGACTACAAGCTCACCGCGAAGGAGCAAGAGGCGTTGCTCGCGCACGCCAAGCCCAAGGTGCTCATCACCGAGCATGCGCTGATGCGGCGCCTCGGTGACGTGGCGGGCGCCGAGGTGCTGGTGAGCGAGGCGAAGGAGGGCACGAGCTACGCGCGCCCCCATGCGCGCTTCGAGGATCTCGCCGCCCACGACGATCCGCCGCCGCGGCAGCCGCGCGAGCGTGGCGACGTGGCGACCATCGTCTACTCGTCGGGGACCGGCGGCGTCGCGAAAGGTTGCTTGCTCCCGCACGAGGCGTACCTCAGCCAGCTCGAGGCGCTGATGGAGCTCTTCCCGATGCGCCCGGGGCATCGGTACTTCTCGATCCTCCCGACGAACCACGCGATCGACTTCATGGTCGGGTTCGTCGGCCCGTTCAGCTGCGGCGCCACCGTGATCCACCAGCGCTCGCTCCGGCCCGAGTTCCTGAGCTCGACGATGCAGAGCTACGAGGTCACGCACATGGCGCTCGTGCCGCTCATCCTGAGCGCGTTCGAGACGTCGATCGACGACCGGCTCTCGGACAGCCCGCGCTGGGCGCGCCGCGCGGTCAGCATGCTCTCCGGCCTGAACGAGATGTTGACGTCGCGCGCGCCGAACGCGGACCTCAGCCGGCGCCTCCTCTCGCCGATCCACGACGCGTTCGGCGGCAAGCTCGAGCTCCTCTTCTGCGGCGGCGCGTTCGTCGATCGCGCGCGCGCGGAGCGCTTCTATCGGCTCGGCCTGCCGGTCGTCATCGGCTACGGCCTCACCGAGGCGTGCACCGTCGCGACGGTCAACGACCTCCGCCCGTTCCGCGCGGACTCGGTCGGCCGCGCGGTGAAGGGCGTCGAGCTCCGCATCCACGATCCCGGCCCCGACGGCGTCGGCGAGGTGTGGCTGCGCGGGCCGACGGTGATGCTCGGCTACCTCGACGAGCCCGAGCTCACGAAGGAGACGATCACCGAGGACGGCTGGCTCCGCACCGGCGACCTCGGCTGGCTCGACGCCGCGCATCACCTCCACCTCGTCGGGCGCTCGAAGAACCTGATCGTCACCGCGGGCGGCAAGAACGTGTATCCCGAGGACGTCGAGAGCGCGTTCGAGAGCTTGCCCGTCGCGGAGCTCGCGGTGCTCGCGTCCGGCTACGTGTGGCCCCGCGCGCAGCGCATCGAGGACGAGCGGCTCATCCTCGTGATCCGTGAGCAGCGCGGCAACGGCGTCGCGGCGCCGTCGCGCGAGCGGGTGTTGCGCGAGCTGCGCGAGCTGAACCAGCGCCTCGCCGAGCACAAGCGCGTCCGCGGCGTGCTGTTCGTCGGCGAGGATCTCCCGCGCACCGCGTCGATGAAGATCAAGCGTCGCGCGCTCGCCGATCAGCTCACGAGCGAGCGCTCGCCGCGCGATCTGGTGGAGCTCTGATGATCGGCGAACCCCAGACGCGCCGCGGCGAGTCGACGCGGCCCGCGACGGAGCCGCGGCGCTACTTCGCGGTGGTGAACCCGGCGGCCGGCGGCGGGCGCTGCGGCAAGCGCTCGGCCGCCGCGATCGCTCGGCTGCGCCAGTCCGGCCTCGAGGTCGAGGTGCACGAGACGCGGCGCGCGGGCGAGGGCGCCGAGCTCGCGCGACGCGCGTACGCGGACGGCTGGCGCTCGTTCCTCGCGGTGGGCGGCGACGGCACGAGCTACGAGATCGTCAACGGCCTGTTCCCGCTCGAGGCGGGCACCGAGCGCCCGTCCCTCGCGATCCTCCCGCTCGGCACGGGGAACTCCTTCCTCCGCGACTTCGGGATCGACTCCGAGGCGCGCGCGCTCGACGCGATCGAGCGGGGCGACACGGTGGCGTGCGACGTCGTGCGCGCGACCCACGCGGAGGGCGTCCTCCACTACATCAACCTCTTGAGCGTCGGCTTCTCGGCGGAGGCGGGTGAGCTCACGAACCGCCGCTTCAAGCCGCTCGGCCCGGCCGGCTACATCGCGGCCGTCTTGATCACCGCGTCGCGCTTTTCCAGCAAGCGCTTTCCCATGCGCATCGACGACGGCTCGGTGGACGAGCGCAAGTGCGTGCTCGTGTCGTTCTCGAACAGCCGGTTCACCGGCGGCACCATGATGATGGCGCCTCGCGCGGACGCGACCGACGGCGCGCTCGACGTGATCCGCATCGGCGAGATGGGCCGACTCCGGTTCGTGAGCAGCTTCCCGAGCATCTTCGTCGGCCGGCACGTGGAGCGCCCCGAGGTCGAGCAGAGCCGCGCGCGCGCGGTCGAGCTCGAGCTCGATGGACCGGTCGACGTGATGGTCGATGGAGAGATCCAGAAACTAGAATTGCAGCGCCTCGAGGTGCTGCCGAGCGCCTTGGAGGTGGTCGCATGATGACCGACGTGAACGCGGAGCGCGCGCTCTACTCGAGCGAGCCGCGGCGCGATGAGCTGCGGCGCGATGAGCTGCGGCGCGATGAGCCGGAGCTCGCGGCGGAGCTCCCGCCGGTGCCCGCCCGTTCCTTCGAGGCGCCGACGCTGCTCGACAAGGCGATCAGCGCGGGACTCTGGGCGGCCGGCCTGGGCTTCCTCGTGCCGACGCTGGGCACGATGACGGCCGTCTACCAGGCGGTCCCGAGCCACAAGGTGAACTTCCTCGGGCGCTTCTACTGTTGGGGTCAGATCAAGCTGACCGGCAACCGCTGGCGCGCGGTGGTGCACCCGGACGTCGATCCGAACCGCGCGTACATCTTCGCGCAGAACCATACCAACCACCTCGATCACGTCGTCCTCTACAACGCGACGCCGCACTTCAAGCAGGGCCTCGAGCTCGAGTCGCACTTCGACATCCCGGTGTACGGCTGGTTCATGCGCTCGCGCGGCACCGTGCCCGTCAAGAAGGGTCGCGATGGACAGACGCCCGAGGTGCTCGCGCGCATCGGCAGGGAGATCGACGAGGGCCGATCGATCCTCGCGTTCCCCGAGGGGACGCGCACGCGCGACGGCCGCGTGGCGCCGTTCCGCAAAGGCATCTTCTTCATCGCGCGCGATCTCGGCGTGCCGATCGTGCCGGTCGCGGTGACCGGCAGCTTCGACGTGCTGCGTCCTGGGAGCTGGATCCTCCGGCCGGGTAACGAGATCACCGTCTTCTGCGAGAAGCCGGTCGAGACGGCGGGGCTGAACGACGACGAGGTCCTCGAGCTGGCGAGCGACGTCCAGCGCACGGTGGCGGCGCGCGTCGACGCGTACTGGCGGGAGCGAGCATGAGCACGGCGGAGATCACCGAGAAGTCCGAGACCGACGGGCGCATCGCGCGAGCCGCGAAGCTCCGCGCCCAGCGGCGACAGACCGTGCTCGACGCGGCGCTCCGCGTGTTCAGCGCGAAGGGCTATCACCAGACCCGCATCGCCGACATCATCGAAGAGGCGTCGATCGCGCGCGGCACCTTCTATCTCTACTTCGACAGCAAGCACGCGATCTTCGACGAGCTGCTCGACGATCTGTTGCGCCGCGTCGATCGGTCCGTCGAGGGCGTCGACATGGCGCCGGAGGCCGCACCGGTCCGCGATCAGCTCCTCAAGGTGGTGAAGCGCGTGCTCATCGCGTTCCGCGAGGATCGCATGCTCGCGAAGCTCATCCTGCGTGAGGCGGTCGGTCTCGACGCGGAGATCGACGAGAAGCTGAGCGCGTTCCACCACCAGCTCCACGCGTGGCTCACCCAGTCGCTGAGCCGCGGGCAACACATCGGTCTGATCCGCGCGATCGATCCGGTGCTCACCGCGTGGTGCATCCTCGGCTCGGTGAAGCAGTTCCTCCAGCTCGTGCTCGAGGCCCCCGATGACCAGCTGGATCTCGACCACCTCTCCGAGGTGATCCTCGATTACAACCTGCAGGGAATCCGCGCTTAACGGACCGCACCGTGGTGGGTGGCGGTGTGCGGCCTCTCGCTCGACGCTCCCGGACCTTTCGGACTAGGCTGTGACCCATGCGTTACGCTTGGTCACGAGGTTTTGGCTCTCTCCGTTTCTCGTCTGCGGGCGGTTTCTGGTCCACGGGTTGTCTGGCCGCGCTCCTGCTCGTCGCGTGTGACACCGGCGAGATCAAGTTCGACGCGGGCGGCCGCGACGCGGGTCCCCCGGGGGTGGACGCGGGTCCCGAGGTCGGCGACTGCTTCGATGGTCGCCGCAACGGCGACGAGACGGATCGCGACTGCGGCGGCTCCTGCCCCGCGTGCGCGCGCAACCGGATGTGCGTCGAAGGCACGGACTGCATGACCGGCGCGTGTGTGGCCGGCGTCTGTGGCGATCCGACGTGCAACGACGGAGTCCAGAACCAGGACGAGAGCGACGTCGACTGCGGCGGCAGCTGCGACCTGTGCCCGGAGTCGTCGCATTGCCGTGAGGACAGCGACTGCTCGAGCATGTCCTGCCGCGGCGGGCTGTGCGCGGAGCCGAACTGCACGGACGGCGCGATGAACGGCAACGAGACCGACGTCGACTGCGGCGGTCCGACCTGCGACGGCTGCGCGACCGGCGGGATGTGCACGCGGCGCGACGACTGCCTCGATCAGGTGTGCATGGACCACGCGTGCGCGCCGCCCGCGTGCGACGACAACATCCTGAACGGCGACGAGAGCGACCGCGACTGCGGCGGCTCGGTGTGCCGCGGCTGCCGCGATCGCCAGATGTGCAACCTCGACGCGGACTGCGGGAGCCTCGACTGCACCGGCGGGATGTGCGTCGGCAGCGGCGAGTTCGAGGACGACTTCGAGACCGGCACGCTCCGCGGCGAGTGGATCAACGTGAGCGCGATCCCGTGGACGATCGAATCGACGACTCCGATCGCAGGGACGTACAGCGCACGCAGCGGCGCCATCTCTCACAGTCAGACGACGGATCTGGACCTCCGGGTCGATTGCGGAGCCGGGGGCATGGTCACGTTCCAGTACCGCACCGGCACCGAGAGTTGCTGCGATCACCTCTACTTCTACGTCGACTCCACGCAGAGCGGCAGCTACCAGGGCGTCAGCGGTCCGGCCTCCGTCAGCTTCCCCTTGAGCGCAGGGATGCACACGCTCCGCTGGCGATACTCGAAGGACATCAGCGGTAGCCCCGCGCCGGACGCCGTCTATATCGACAGCGTGGTCACCGCCAACTGCGCCGCGCTGTGAGCGCTGCCGCGCTGTGAGCGGACCAGACACGCAGACTCGACCGCGATAGGCGAACGGGTCTACCCTTCCGCGCATGATCTACCGTGGCTTGAGTCAGTGGGTGGTGTGCGGAGTGGTGTCGGCGTGTCTCGTGTGGGCCGCCGGGTGCGACGACGGGATGATCTCGTTCGACGCGGGCGCGATCGACTCGGGGGGCCGCGACGCCGGCCCGCCGCCGGGCGACTGCTTCGACGGGATGCAGAACGGCGATGAGACCGACCGCGACTGCGGTGGCTCGTGCGCGGGCTGCGACCTCACCCGAGGATGCCTCGTCGGCGAGGACTGCCGGAGCGGCGCGTGCGTCGACGGTCGCTGCGATCTGCCGACCTGCTTCGACAGCGTCGAGAACGGCGACGAGAGCGACATCGACTGCGGCGGCATGGAGTGCGATCCGTGCCCCGAGGAATCGCGGTGCCGGACTTCAGCGGACTGCTCGAGCGAGTCGTGCCGCGGCGGCGTCTGCGCGGAGCCGTCGTGCACCGACGGCGCGTTCAACGGCAACGAGACGGACACGGACTGCGGCGGACCGACGTGCGATCCGTGCGCGACCGGTGAGATGTGCATGCGCCGCGACGACTGCATCGATCAGGTGTGCGTCGACCACGCGTGCGCGGAAGCGACGTGCATGGACAACATCCACAACGGCGACGAGACGGACCGGGACTGCGGCGGCTCCACGTGCCGCGGCTGTCGCGACCGCCAGATGTGCTCGATCGACGCGGACTGCGGGAGCCTCGACTGCACCGCGGGCGCGTGCGTCGGCAACGGCGACTTCGAGGACGACTTCGAGACCGGGATGATCAGCTCGTCGTGGACCAACGCCAGCTCGACGTGGACCGCGTCGACGACGACCCCGTTGGCGGGGACCTACAGCGCGCGGACCCAGCTCGCGTCGTTCAGCTCGTCGCGGCTCGACCTCACCGTCGACTGCGCGGTGGCCGGGATGGCGCAGTTCTCCTACGGCGTGACGACCGACTTCGGCGACTTCGAGTTCTGGGTCGACTCGACCCAGCGCATGTCGTGGGCGAGCACCACGAGCGGCAGCGCGATGTTCCCGGTCGCGGCGGGCCGCCACACGCTGAGCTTCCGCTTCAACAGCGGGTTCGGGTCCATCGAGACGGCCTCGATCGACGACGTCGTCACGGTCGGCTGCAACACCCCCTGACGTCACCGTCCTGAGCTCGCGTCCGAGAGAGGGCCGCCGCGTCAACGACGCGTGCGGCCCTCGAGGATCTTGCTGAACGAGCGGGTCTGGATCTCGTCGGCCGTGAGCCCGGTGACGCCGAGCTCGTCGTCCCCGATCGCGCCGCTCTGTCGCGCGCGCAGAAAGAAGTTGAGGAGGCCCTGACCGGTGGCGGCGTCGTCGAACACGCCCCCCGCGAGGACGGCCTGCGCGGCGCGGCTCACGAAGTTCTGGAGGCGAGCCGCGGCCTCGTCGAACCCCTCGAGGAAGAACGCGTACGTCGCCGCGTAGCGCACCGGGATCTGCGCGGGGTGGAGATCCCAGCCCTGATAGAGGCCGTTCGCCAACGACGCGCGGATGTTCCGATACGAGAGCGCCCACGCCGCGTGGATGGCGGCCGTGTTCTCCGCGATCTGCTTCTTCTTCTTCGGCACGCGATGGATCGGCACCGGGAGGACGTTCGTCGCGCCGTCGCTCAGCGCCACCCGGGTGCCCGCGAACGCGACCTGCATGAGCGAGAGCGCGAGCTGGCAGGCGGGGTGACCCATCGTCTGGTGCGCGGCCGTGACGTCGACCGAGGCGGTGTAGTCGTAGGTTCCGAAGTGCGCCCCCGCGCAGCGTCCATTCGCCGCCGCCGCGAGCGCGGGCAGCATGAAGCGACCCTCCGCATCGAACAGCGACGGGGTCTGCTCGATCATCAGCTCGATCTGGATCGCGCCGTCCTTGAGGCCGAGCTTGCGCTCGAGCTGCGCCAACAGGTGCGCGAGCGCGCTGACCTGCGCGGGCGCGGTGATCTTCGGCAGCGTCACCGCGAACCAGGGCGGCAGCTTCCCTTGCGCCTTCTCGCACGCGTGGGTCACGAAGAGATCGAGCGTCCGCGCGCTCCGCCGCTTGAGCTCTTCGTTCAGCGGCTTGACGCGGATCCCGATGAACGGCGGGAGCGTCCCCTCGGCGAGCCCGCGCGCGAGCTGATCGGCGGCGACGAGCGCCACCGCGTCCTCCTCCTCGTCGGGTCGGTGACCGAACCCGTCCTCGAAGTCGATGCGGAAGTCCTCGACCGGCTCTGTCGTGAGCTTGTCGCGCACGCGCCGATGGACCTCGAGCGCGAGCCACGGCTCGAACGCCTCGGCCTTGAGCGCGGCGGGATCGATGCGGCCCTTGAGCGCCTTGGCCCGCTCGGGGAGCCGCGACGACCCGGTCAGCCCGATCGCGCGCGCGAACGCGAACGGATCCTTGCCGTGCTCGTCGAGCGCGGCGAGCGCCGCGACGCCGAGGCGATGCGCGATGTCGTGGCGGAACAGCTGAGCGCCGCCGTAGACGGTGTGGATCGGCTGTCGTCCCGGGCGCCCGCCCGGCCAGTGCGCGCTCACCTCCTCGTTGGGCCGCGCGAGCCGCCCGAGGATCGACGCGGCCTCCGGCGCGATGCTGAGCTTCGCCACCTCAGGACCCTCGGTACGTGGAGTAGCCGTACGGGCTCAGGAGCAGCGGGACATGGTAATGTTCGTTGCCCGCTGCGATCGTGAACGCGATGCTCACGTGCGGATAGAACGAGCTCACGCCGATGGAGTCGCAGTAGCTCCCCACGTCGAAGTCGATGCGGTAGGTCCCGCTCGGGATGGAGCCGGGCGCGAGCAGGTCGGAGATGCGTCCGTCCGCGTCGGTGACCCCCGCCGCGAGCTCGATCCAGCCGGTCGCCTCGGTGAGCGCTTGGCGGAACAACCGCACCGGCACGCCGGCCGCCGGGCGACCGCGCGCGGTGTCGAGCACGTGGGTGGTGATCGGGCTCCTCTGGCTCATGGCTCCTCCGTCGGCCGCTCGTGCGTCGGCCGCTCGTCCGTCAGCAGCGCAGCGAGCCGCAGCTCCGCGATCTGGATCTGCTCGGCCGCCGCGATCCGCAGCTCCTCGTCTCGTCCGTGGTTCATCCGTGCCCGGCAGAGCCCGAGCATCTCGTCGGCCGTCTTGCCGCTCGCGCACACGATGAAGATGAACCCGTAGCGCTCGAAGTACGCGCGGTTGATCTCGCGGAGCGCCTCCAGGGTCTCTTCGCTCGCCGCGCTCACGGACGCTTGCTCGCGCTCGCTGAGGCTCGCCGTCCCGGCGAACCGCTTCCTCAGCTCACCGAGGTCCTCCCCGATCCGCGGGTGGTGTGAGAACGCCTCGAGGTGATCGGCGTCCTCCATCTCGGAAAACGACTTGCGCGCCGCGCTCATCGCGGCCTCCGCGCTCCCGAACGGTCGCGCCGCGAGCATCGCGTCGACCCAGGCGCGCGCGCCGCAGCAGCGGGTCAGCGCCGCCCGCGCGTCGTCGTCGCTCATCCGGTCGAGCGCGATCACGCGACCTCGCGATGGCCCCAGCCGCGGAAACGCGAGATGCCTCCGTCGGGGAACACCTCGACGCGCAGGTGGGAGAACGGGCCGCGCGCCTCGAGCTCCTTCGTGAAGAAGTGACGCGTGTGCGCCTCGAGGTGGGTCTCGGGGAGGACCGTCTCGTACGTCACCCGCGGATCGATCAGCTCGGTGAGCCGGCTGAGCGGGGCGTCGATGCCGCGGACCGCCACGCGATCGGGGTAGTTGCCCTTGAAGTGGTTGGTGTCGATCTCGAGGGTCTCGAGCGTCCCGCGATCCCCGAGGCGGAGGAGGATCCAGTCGTGGCCGGGCGCGGGGCGCTTGCGCTTGGTCTCCCAGCCTCCGCCCATGTTCACGGCGCGGCCGGGAAGGAGCAGGTTGTCCATCGGTCCGAAGAACGCATCGCTGCACGCGAGCGCGCGACCTCCGTTGACCACCGCCGCGAGATCGACCGCGCCTTGCCGCACGTGCGGCTTGGAGGCGTCGTCGAGCACGGGAGGATCCCAGCTCGGCTCGACCTCACCCCACGCCCGGAGCCGCGCGACGCCACCGTCGGGATAGATGTGCAAACGAACATGCGTGAACGCGTTCGGGTTCCGCACCGCGAAGAGGTTCTGCGACCCCGGTCGCAGGGGGCTCTGGGGGAGGAGCTCGATCCACTCGAGGCGCTCGAGGTCGTCGGCGCTCGGCGCCTCGCCGAGACCCGGCGCGCGCGCCGCCTCGAGCGAGGCGAACGGCGGGTGGTTCCCGAGGAAGTGGTTCGTGTCGATGTCGAGCGCGCGGATCGCGCCGGACACTCCGAGCTGGAGCACGCACGTGTCGTGTCCAGGCACGCGCTTGCGGCGGCTCTCCCAGCCGTCCATCCACTTGCCGCGATCGGTGTATTCGTCGGGCAGGAACACGCCGCGCCCCGGCTTCACGAGGTTGTGCATCGACGCGAAGAAATCGTCGGTGCACCACAGCGCGCGCCCGCCGAGGGACTCGCTCAACAGATCGATCAGCCCGGTGAAGCTGGTGCTCGGGAGAGAGGTGCTCATCAGGTGCCTCCGCGATGAAGGAGCTCGCGCCCGCGTCCGCGCGCGACGTCGTCGCCGTCGAAGATCGCCTCGCCGCGCAGCCACGTCCGGCGGACGCGGCCCTTGAGGGCGCGCCCCACGTACGGCGAGATCGGGTGATGGAATCGCAGGTCGGACGCGCTCACCACGTGCTCCGACGCGTCGTCCCACAGAACCAGGTCGGCGTCGTAGCCCGCCGCGATGCGACCCTTCTTCGCGCCGAGCCCCGCGAACCGCGCGGGCGTCGCGCTCATCCAGCGCGAGAGGTCCGCCACGCTCGCCCCGCGCGCCGACGCCTCCGTCCACACGCTCATCAGCCCGAGCGAGAGCGACGCGATCCCGCCCCACGCCTCGACGAAGTCGTCGCCCTTGAGGTGCGGCGTGCACGGCGAGTGATCGGTCACCACGAAGTCGATGGTCCCGTCGAGCACCCCACCCCACAGCGCCTCGCGGTTGTCGGCCCCGCGGATCGGAGGCGCGCACTTGAAGTGCGTCGCGCGGTCGGGGATCGACTCCGCCGTAATACACAAGTAATGTGGACACGTCTCACACGTGATCGGCAGCCCCTCGTCCTTCGCGCGCGCGATCATCGGCAGCGCGCCCGCGCTCGAGAGGTGCACCACGTGCACCGGGCACCGGATCTCCCGACAGAGCCGGATCAGCAGCTCGATCGCACGATCCTCGAAGCTCGCCGGCCGGCGCTCGAGCCACGCGCGATAGCACGCGCGGTCCTCGTCCTCGTCCATCGCGGGCAGCGCGTGCTCGAGCTCCGCGTGGGCGAGGAGCGGCACCCCCGCATCGCGCAGCGCGATCATCGCCGCGCGCAGCGTCGCCTCGTCCGACGCGGGGAAGTCGTCGATCCCCGAGTGACACATGAACGCCTTCGCGCCGAGCACCCCCGCCTTGCCGAGCCCGGCGAGCGACGGAACCTCCGCCGGCACCACCCCTCCCCAGTAGCCCACGTCCACGTCGAGCCGCCCGTCGGCCGCCCCGCGCTTCTGCGCGAGCGCGCGCTCGTTCGTCGTCACCGGGATGCAGTTGAGCGGCATGTCGACGAGCGTGGTCACGCCCCCGCTCGCCGCGGCCGACGTCGCGGTGGGGAAGCCTTCCCACTCCGCGCGCCCGGGATCGTTCAGGTGCACGTGCGTGTCGACGAGCCCGCTCATCAACACGAGCGAGCCGAGCTCCTCGCGCGGCATCCCGTCGGGCAGCGCCTCCGGATCGATCACCTCATGGATGCGCTCGCCGTCGATCACCACGGCCGCGCGCCGGACGCGATCGTCCACCACCACCCGCTCGCTGATCAGCGCCCGCATCGGAGGCGGGACTATACCGCGCGGCCGACGTGGGACGTAGCACTCGTGCGCTCCCCCAGATGGGCCACCCTCGCGACGAACACGTGATTCATCGAACGCATCCTTGTCATCACGTTCCTTGCTCGCTAGAGTCGTGCGTCGACCACGCTTCGAGGACGGGAGACGCGCCCATGAAGATGTGGCAGATTTGTTGCTAGGGGGCCGGCGCGGGCGGTCTCGATGCGGGGCTACGTGACGCCGGACGTGCCGACGCAGGTGAGCACGACCCTCCGTGGCTCACCGTCGAGGGTCTCAACGACGGGTGCGACCTCGCCGTCGCTCGACAACCGAACGAAGTGTTGCCCCCCCGCGCTTCGAGAGCTGCGGCGACGGCAGGTCGAGGTCAACGTCCATGCGAGCTATCAAGCGAGCACGGCCGCCCTCCCCGCGCGACGGGGGACATCGATATCCTCGTCCGCCCGAGCTCGGCCAACGCCGACCGTGTCATCCGGGCGCTCCGCGCATTCGGAGCGCCGCTGGAAGCTCACGGGGTCTCGACAACGGACTTTGAGAAGCTCGGAACGGTCTACCAACTGGGCCTGCCTCCACGTCGAATCGATCTCCTCACCACCATCAGCGGCGTTTCCTTCGAAGAGGCCCGGTCGGACCGGATGGTGGTGGAACGCGATGGTCTCGCCGTCCACTTCCTGTCGCGCACGGCTCTGCTCAAGAACGAGCGCGCAGCCGGTCGGCCCAAGGACATCCTCGACGCGCAGCGGATCGAGAACGACGACGGGTGAGCGGTCGGGTCGATGGATCGTCGCGCGGTGGCTACCCGCGAGGTACAACCGGCGAGCGATGGACGACCTCGTCATCAGCAGCCGGATCGTGATCCCGGCCAAGGACCTCACGTGGAACGCCGCGCGCTCGAGCGGCCCCGGCGGACAGAACGTGAACAAGGTCTCGAGCAAGGTCGAGCTGCGCTTCGACGTCGAGGGCACCGACGCGCTGAGCTCGATCGTGAAGACGCGGCTCCGTGCGCTCGCGAAGAACCGGCTCGACAGGGACGGTAAGTTGCTCGTCACGAGCCAGACGCACCGCGACCAGCCGCGCAACTTGGAGGACGCGCGGCAGAAGGTCGCGGACCTCGTGCGGCAGGCCCTCGTGGTGCCGAAGAAGCGCAGGAAGACGAAGCCGTCGAAGGCCGCGAAGCAGCGCCGCCTCGACGACAAGAAGAAGACGGCCCAGCGCAAGGACGGCCGACGGCGGGTCGACTATTGAGCGCGCCGCGACCGCCGATGTCGCACTCGGCACGTCGTGGCACGCCGCGGCCACGTGCCTGGCTTCGGCGACCCCGGCATGCGCCTTGCGGACCACGATGACGTGGAGGTCACCATGACTCGGCTGCTCGTCACCGTCTCCGCGCTCATGCTGCTCGGGCTCGTCGGATGTGACGCCGGGGGGTGCCCGACCCTCGATGACTGTCCGATCCGATGCGAGTTCGGACAGTCGCGAGGCGCGGACGGCTGCTCGATCTGCGCGTGCAACCCGGCGCCCGACCCGTGCGCGAGCGACGGTGACTGCGTCCTCGCGACGCCTCCCGGCTGCTGCGCCTGCGAGCGCGCGTTCACCCGGGGACAGGTGGACAGAGACGTGTGCCTCGTCGCGCGCGGCGATGAGAGCGGCACACCCCCGGGATGCGATCCGGATCCGGAGATGTGCGCCGCGGTCGACTGCGCGGCGTGCGAGGCGGTGGTGCGCGCGACGTGCGTCGCCGGCGAGTGCGTGGCGTCGAGCGACTGCGCGGTCGGCGACATCCCGTTCGAGCAGCGCTGCGTCTCGGGCTGTACCGAGCACGCCGACTGCGCGGTCGCGTCGCGGTACGACAGCTCGTGTTGCGGAGGATGCAGCCCGGTGCCGCGCTCGGTGATCGAGACCGACGCGTGTTGGGCGGAGCGCCGATCGGAGAGCACGTGCCCCGGCCCCGCGCCCGGTGCGTGCGACGGGCTCGGCTGCCCCTCCGCACCCGACGACTGCGCCGCGTTCGGCGGCGTCGCGGTGTGCATGGAGGACGGGAGCTGCCAGCTCGGCGGCGCGGGTGGCGAGTGCCCCGGGGGGACGCACGAGGCGGGCGGGGTCTGCGCGCCTGACTGACGCGGACGTCGATCAGGAGGAGGCGGGCGCGGCGAGCGGGTTGGCGTAGAGCTCGTCGATCGAGAGCTCGACGTCGAGCGAGTCGAGTCGGAGCATCTGGCCGGCGCCTCGCTCCGAGAGGCGCCATCCGTCGCCGTCTCGGCGCCATACTTCGACGAGCGGCTCGTCCTGTGACACCAACACGTACTCGCGCAAGCTTCGTAGCAGTCGATAGTGCCGAGACTTCTCGCCGCGGTCGTAGGCTTCGGTGGACGGCGAGAGCACTTCGACGATCACGCGAGGGTTGACCACGGCCTCGGCGTCGACGTTGGAGCGCTCGATCTGTCCGCACACGACGAAGAGGTCGGCGTAGGTCGTCCGGTTCGTCTCGTCGACGCGGATCTTGGGGTCGGGCGAGAACACCGCACATGGCCTCCCCGCCAACGCGACGCCGATCATCTCCATGAGCTTCGCCGCGAGCCGCGCATGCTCGAGCGTGCCGCCCGACATCGCACGGACGACGCCGTCGAGGAACTCGTAACGGGGCACCTCGGGCCCTTCGAGCGCGAGGTAGTCCGCGTACGATGTGCGTTCTACGGCTGACTCACGCACGCCGCTAGTCTACTCGCGATTCGCGCGGCGGGCCCGCGAGCGTCCGCCTCAGCGCCTCGAGCAGCCAGCGACCCGCCACGCCAGGCGGGTCGGCGACGCGGGTGAGCGCGTTCAGCGTGACGCGCACGGGCTCGCGATCGATGTCGATCACGACGAGGGATCCGTCGACCGGCACGAGGTGCGCGGGGAGCGTTCCCCACCCGTGACCCGCCGCGAGGAGCGCGCGCTTCGCGTCGAGCGACGCGACCCGCCACGTCCGATCGCTCAAGACGCCATGATCGACCCCGCGCGTGCGCTCGCTCCGATCGGTCACCACGATCTGGAGCTCGTCCTTGAGCTCGGTTGGATCGATCCGGCGACGGAGAGTCGCCAACCGATGCGAGGGCGCGCACATCGGGACGAGATCGACGGTGGTCAGCACGCTCGCCTCGATCGCGTGGTTGCCGGGCGCGTCCTCCACGCCGACCCCGATCTGACACTGCCCATCCTCGACCAAGGCGGTCACCGCGCCGAGCGCCTCGGTGCGGAGGCCGAGGTCGACGTCGGGGAAGCGACAGCGCAGCTCGTCGAGCACGGCGAGGAGCGCCGGCATCGGGAAGAGCTCGTCGACCGCGAGGCTCAGGGTTGGCTCGGTGCCCGCCGCGATCATGCGCGCGCGCGCGGTGAACCGATCGACGCGCTCGAGCGCCGCCCGCGCCTCGGGCAGGAGCACCTCGCCCGCCGGGGTGAGCACGGGGGAACGTCCCGTGCGATCGAACAGCGTCACGTCGAGGAGGCGCTCGAAGTTCGCGATCGAATAGCTGATCGCCGACTGCACGCGCCGGAGCTTCTTCGCCGCGCGGCCGAAGCTGCCCTCCTCCACCACCGCGACGAACACGCGGAGCTGGTCGAGCGTGATCGCGAGCGGCTCACTCCCCGGCGCGCCGCGTGCGTCCGCCTTCGCCAACGCTCACCCGCCGGCCGGCTCCGGCTCGAGGTGCACCATCGTGCTCCCCTCGGTCCCCTGCCGCGGATGACATGAGAAACAGCTGAACCCGGTCTGCGTCGCCTCGTCGTACGGCGCGCCACCCACCAACGCCTGTGACGTCGGGAGCACCCGGTTGAACATGAACCGCAGCATCGGCCCGTACTGCCGGACCATCGCATGCTGCTCGTCGCTCCCCGTCGGAGGCAACGCCGGCAGATGCAGGCTCGGCATCGCGAACTCGCCCGACGCGGCGCCCGGTCCGTGGCACGTCGCGCAGCTCACCAACGCGTAGCGCTCGCCATCGAACTCCTGGAAGAGCGGGCGCATGCGCGGGAGCACCTCCGCGTTCATCCAGCCCGCCTTGTCCTCTACGGTCATCTCCGCCCACGCGCCGGGCGGGCTCGGGAGCGCGGCGGAGGCGTCGGTCGTCCCCTCCGAGCCGCTCGTGTCGGGGCCCGTGGCGCCGTCGTCGGCGCCGGGCCGGGCGGGTCCACAGCCGAGGAGCACGAGCGTGAGGAGGATGCCTACGGTGGGGTGGCTGTTCATCGCGAGGCTCCGTAAGGCGGAGGTCGGGGATCGTTACGCCGTCGAGGCGGCCGACGCGCGAGCGGGAGTATCGCCAACCGCGCGCCGACTCGTCCACGAGAACGATTCCTCAGTCGGAGTCGACCCGGCCCCCGATCTCGTCGCTGAGCGCGCGGCCGAGGTCGCGGTCGGTGAGCCGCGCCAGCGGATCGCGCAGCTCGTCTTCGGGGGTGATGCGATAGTCGGGCTCCACGCGCTCGAGCGAGTCGAGCCACGCCGTGTGGAGCGAGAAACCTACGTTCCATCGGTCGGACGCGAGCTTCGTGACCGGCCCGCGCGCGAGGTCGGCGGCGTCGAAGATCCAGAGCTCCGTCCGCGGATCGGTATACACGGTGCCCACGAGGTATCCGTCGGTCGGTCCCGCACCGTGGGGCACGAACTGGAGCGAGCCCGCCATCACGCCATCGGGCAACACGTAGCGATCCGCGATCGTCATCTGCCGGGTGTCGACGCGATGCACCGCGGACGGACGGCCCACCGAGCCCATGGCCCGGATCGAGTCGATCGACGCGAGCCGATGCGGGTAGTCCTCATAGAGGTTGAACACGAACTCGGTGAGCAGCTCGGGGAAGCAACCCTCGCTGCACCAGTAGATCTGCTCGATGCGCTCGGGCAGCGGGCCCACCGTGTTGAGGCCGTTGCCGGCATAGAGCGCGAGCGCCCACGTGGTGCGGTCGTCCGCCACCGTCTGCGACTGGATGACCGCGCCGGTGCGCGCGTCGATGACGTACCGACCGAACCGACCCACGTCCATCGGACCGACCGCGAAGAGACCGTGCAGCTCCGCCGCGATGGGGCCGTGGTCGTAGGCGGAGACGTCGTAGGGACGGATCCACTCGCTCAGGTCGGTGGCCGGCGAGTGCGCGATGTGCACGATGAGCTGTCCTTCCTCGTCGTCGTAGTCGGCCACGAAGTGATCGGCCTCGAGCGGGAAGCGCGCCGCCACGCAAGGCACTCGGCGCACCCCGTCGGGTCCCCGCGGCGCGTCGGTGTCGAGCGCGTCGCGCCGCACGATATAGAGCACCGTCTGCGCGATCTGAGGCCGCGTGACGAGCGCGCGCACCGAGCGCTCGACGATGTCCGTCTCCTCGATCGGATCGTCGAGCCCCGACTGGAGACCGATCTTGAATCCCGTCTCGAGGAAGATGATGTGCTCGCGCGTGACGCACACCTGGTGCACCGACTGCCGGATCGACACGCCTCGCCCATCCGGCATGACGAGGCGCCAACGCTCGAGCTTGCCGTACCGATCCCAGCGCACGAGATCGGTGAACGTGTCGGGGACGAAGCTCGGCATCGCCTTCTCGAGGAACGCTTCGAGCCGGCGGTCCGCCGCCACCGCCCAGCGCTCGAGCTGCCCCTCGAGGCGCCGAAAGCCACGATTGACCGCGAGCGCGGTGACCGCCCGATCGAGCATCCCCTGGAGCCAGAGCGGCATCGAGCGCAGCGCGCCGACCACCGGCACCGTCTCGAACACGTTGAAGACGCCACGACCATAGTTGACGGAGATGAACTCGCCGGTGCTCGGATCGAACGCGGGGTGCGCGGGGCTGAGCACGACGGGAAAGAGCGAGTCCGCGAGCACCTCCGCGCGCCACTCGGTGCGCTCGCCCACCGGCGTGATGAAGCGGAGCGACGCCGGGTCGATCTCGATGGGGCGCCCCGCGTCGTACGTCAGACAGAGGCGCCGTGGCTCGCCCGGGACGTTGATCGTCACGAACCCCGTGTTCGCGAAGTCGCGCGAGCCGAGCCTTCCGATCCGCACGAGCCCCGCGTCGATGAAGCGCATCGTGTTGAAGCGCGGGTTGTGCGCGGTGAGCGCGTCGGCGATGAGATCGGGGGTGCGCGGGATCCGCGAGGTCAGGGTCACGCGGTCCGGTCCGAGATCGAAGCGGCACACGAGCCCGTCGCCCGCGAGCCGGTTGCCGCGGCGCTTCGCGTTGACCGTCGACGCGGGCGCCACCACGAAGAGATGCCCGGTGAGGTCCTTGGGCAGCGCGCCCTCGATCACGTCGAGGGGCAGCGCATCGTGCTCCGTGCGCTCCGTGCGAACCAACGATCGCGGGACCCGGGGGTGCAGCATGGGGCACGTACATCCTACCTTGCGCCTTCGCCGTGGCGCGCGATCATGTCGCCGCTGGCGTGATCAAGTATCTCGGATCGAAGCGACTCCTGTGCACCCCGATCGTGGCTGCGGCCCACGGTTTTGGGGGGGTCCAGCGTGTGCTGGACCTCTTCAGCGGGACCGCGCGCGTGGGACGGGCGTTCAAGGAGAGCGGCCTCACGGTGACGGCGAACGATCACCTCGCGTTCGCCCACGTGCTGGCCCGCTGTTACGTGGCGGCGGATCGGACACGGTGGCTCGAGCCCGCGACCGCGCTGCTCGACGAGCTGGCCCGAGTCCCTCCTGAGGAAGGATACTTTACACAGGCGTTCTGCCGCGACGCCCGCTACATCCAGCCGAAGAACGGCGCGCGCATCGACGCGATCCGCGACGCGATCGCGGAGCGGGAGCTCCCCGAGCCGCTCGAAGCGATCGCGCTCACCGCGTTGATGGAGGCCGCCGACCGCGTCGACTCGACCACCGGGGTGCAGATGGCGTACCTCAAGAAGTGGTCGCAGCGCTCGGTGAAGGACCTCGAGCTCCGCGTGCCCGCGATGCTGGATGGCGAAGGGACCGCGCTCTGCCTCGACGCGGCGGAGGCGGCCGAGATGGACGTTGACGTCGCGTACCTCGACCCCCCGTACAACCAGCACAGCTACCTCGGCAACTACCACGTCTGGGAGACGCTCGTGCGGCGTGACGCGCCCGAGGCGTACGGCGTCGCGAACAAGCGCGTCGCCTGCCGCGAGTACAAGAACCCGTTCAACTCACGCGTGCGCATCGAAGAGGCGTTCCGCGCCGTGGTGGAGCGGACGCGTGCGCCCCACCTCATCGTCTCGTTCAACGACGAGGGGTTCCTCGATCGCGACACGCTCCTCACGATCCTCCGCGCGCGCGGCGAGGTGCGCGTCGTCGAGGTCGACTTCAAGCGCTACGTCGGCGCGCAGATCGGGATCTTCAACCCGAAGGGCGACAAGGTCGGTCGCGTGAGCCACCTGCGCAACCGCGAGATGCTGTTCCTCGTGTCCGCGGATCGCGCGCGCGTGGACGCGGCGGAGCGGGCTTGCCGCGAGGCGCTGGCCGCCCCTTCGAAGCCCGGCGTCGCGCTCAGTCCTCGGTGAGCTCGCCGCGGAGCGATCGCCCGGCGAGACCGCGGACCTCGTCGGCCGCGAGCCCCTGACCGAGGAGGAACGCGAGCTTGGTCAACGCAGCTTCCACGGTCATGTCCGCTCCGGGCACCACCCCCGCGTCGATGAGCTGCTTGCCCGAGACGTAGCTCGGCCGTACCCGCCCGCGCAGGCACTGCGTCACGTTCACGATCACGACGCCGCGGTCCGAGGCCTCGCGGAGGGCACCGACCAGATCGTCGTCGCGCTCGGGGACGTTGCCGCTGCCGAACGTCTCGAGGACGAGCCCCTCGAGCGGCGGGCGCAGGAAGTTCTCGAGGATCACGCGGGTGATGCCGGGATAGAGCCGCAGCGCCGCGACGTGCGGGTTCAAGCCGCGGTGCACCACGAGCGGCGCGGTGGGACGCGATCGCACGAGATCCCAACGCACGTTGACGTCGATCGCGAGCTCGGCGAGCGGCGGGAGGTTCGGCGAGTAGAACGCGTCGAGGCCCACCGCGTCGGTCTTCGTCGCACGGCAGCCGCGCAGGAGCTTGTTGTAGAAGAAGAGCCCCACCTCGGGGATCGCGTAGTGGCCGGCGAGGCCGAGCGCGCCGAGCAGGTTGTCGATCGCGTCGTTGCGGAGCTGCTCGAGCGGGATCTGCGCGCCGGTGAGGATCACCGGCTTGCCGAGGTTCTCGAGGAGGAACGAGAGCGCGCTCGCGGTGTAGGCCATCGTGTCGGTGCCGTGCACGATCACGAACGCGTCGTAGTCGTCGTAGGCCGCCTCGATGTCCTCGGCGAAGCGCTGCCAGTGCGCGAGCCCGAGGTTCGCCGAGTCGAGCAGCTCGGGGTACGCGCGGACGTCGTAGTGGATGCGTCGGTTCGCGCTCGAAGGGAACGTGGTGAACCGCGGTGTCGAGGGATCGTGGAGCTGCGCGTGGAGCGCGACCTTCTCCGCGAAGTACCCGGGGACCGGCTCGAAGACGCCGGCGTCGTTGCGACGCATCCCGATCGTGCCGCCGGTGTAGAGCACGAGCACGCGCGCGAGCGACGGGTCCATCGCGGCAATCTGGAACGCCTGCCCCTCGGAGTTCAAGCGCGGTGAGATCGAGCGCACCCCGCGTGGCGCCCCGACGGAGGGGCTCGTAAGCTGCCGACCCGAGCGTACGGAGGGTGTCGATCCTCCCGAACATCGCTCCCTTCGGAGGTGAGAGTGGCCGACCAAGCGTTCCTCGACGAGCTGGGCACCGAGCTCGAGAGCCTCAAGGAGCAAGGCCTGTTCAAGGCCGAGCGCGTCATCACCTCGCAGCAGTCCGCCGAGATCCAGGTCGCGGGCGGCGAGCGGGTGCTGAACTTCTGCGCCAACAACTACCTCGGGCTCTCGAACCACCCCGCGCTCATCGAGTCGGCGCGCGCCGCGCTGACGAAGTACGGCTTCGGCATGAGCTCGGTGCGCTTCATCTGCGGCACCCAGGACGTCCACCGCGAGCTCGAGTGCATGCTGTGCGGGTTCCTCGGGACCGAGAACGCGATCCTCTACTCGAGCTGCTTCGACGCGAACGGTGGGCTCTTCGAGGCGCTGCTCGGGCCCGACGACGCGATCGTGAGCGACGCGCTCAACCACGCGTCGATCATCGACGGCGTGCGCCTCTGCAAAGCCAAGCGCTACCGCTACGCGAACAACGACATGGGCGATCTGCGCGCGCAGCTCAAGCAGGCGCGAGCGGACGGCGCGCGGCGGATCATGATCGCGACGGACGGCGTCTTCTCGATGGACGGGTACCTCGCGAACCTCAAGGCGATCTGTGATCTCGCCGACGAGTTCGGCGCGCTCACGATGGTCGACGACTCGCACGCGGTCGGCTTCATGGGCGAGAACGGGCGCGGCACCCACGAGCACTGCGGCGTGATGGGCCGCATCGACGTGATCACGGGGACGCTCGGCAAGGCGCTCGGCGGCGCGTCCGGCGGCTACACCGCGGGCCGGAAGAACATCGTGGAGATGCTGCGGCAGCGGAGCCGCCCGTACCTCTTCAGCAACACGCTCGCCCCGGTCATCGCGGCGACGAGCAAGACCGTCCTCGAGATGCTCGGCAAGGACAGCTCGCTGCGCACGCGCCTCCACGAGAACGGGCGACGCTTCCGCGCGGGGATGAGCGAGCTCGGCTTCGATCTGTTGCCGGGCGAGCACCCCATCATCCCGATCATGCTGTCCGCATCCGCACCGCACGACGCCAAGGTCGCGACCGACATGGCGAACCGCATGTTGAAGCGAGGAATCTACGTGGTCGGGTTCAGCTACCCGGTGGTGCCGAAGGGTCAGGCGCGGATCCGTACGCAGATGAGCGCGGCGCACACCCCCGAACAGATCGATCGCGCGATCGAGGCGTTCGGCGCGGTCGGCCGCGAGATGGGAGTCATCCAATGAAGGCGCTCGTCAAAGCGGAACGCACCGAAGGCATCTGGATGCAGGAGCAGCCGGTCCCCGAGATCGGCCCCAACGACGTGCTGATCGAGATCGTGAAGACGGCCATCTGCGGCACCGACATCCACATCTACAACTGGGACGACTGGTCGCAGCGCACCATCCCGGTGCCGATGACGGTCGGCCACGAGTTCGTCGGGCGCATCGCCGCGATCGGCAGCCACGTGAACGGGTTCTCGGTCGGCGATCGGGTGAGCGGCGAGGGCCACATCACCTGCGGGCACTGCCGCAACTGCCGCGCGGGTCGCCGCCACCTCTGTCGCAACACGGTGGGCGTCGGCGTGAATCGACCCGGCGCGTTCGCGCAGTTCCTCGCCATCCCGGCGAGCAACGCGTTCAAGATCCCCGACGACATCTCGGACGAGATCGCGTCGTTCCTCGATCCGCTGGGCAACGCGGTGCACACCGCGCTGAGCTTCGATCTCGTCGGCGAGGACGTGCTCATCACCGGGGCGGGACCGATCGGCTGCATGGCCGTCGCGGTGTGTCGCCACGTCGGCGCGCGCCACATCGCGATCACCGACGTGAACCCGTATCGCCTCGAGCTCGCGAAGAAGATGGGCGCGAGCCGCGCGGTCGACGCGCGGACCACCAAGCTCAAGGACGTGATGAACGACCTCGGGATGACCGAGGGCTTCGACGTCGGCCTCGAGATGAGCGGCAACGGCTCGGCGTTCCGCGACATGCTCGCTCACATGAACCACGGCGGCCGCATCGCGATCCTCGGCATCCCGCCGGGCGACACCGCGATCGACTGGGACAAGGTCATCTTCAAGGGCCTCGTGCTCAAGGGCGTCTACGGCCGCGAGATGTTCGAGACCTGGTACAAGATGATTTCCATGCTCCAGAGCGGGCTCGACGTCTCCCCGGTCCTCACCCATCGCTTCGGGGTCGACTCGTTCCAGGAGGGCTTCGACGTGATGCGCTCGGGGCAGAGCGGCAAGGTCGTGCTCGATTGGTCGGCCGCGAGCTGACCGAGATGCTCCTCGAGACCCCGCGCGCGCAGGTCGATCGCGCGCGCCTCGAGCGCAACTGCGCGCGGATGCGCGGCGTAGCGCGCCGGCACGGGGTGACGCTGCGACCGCACGTGAAGACCGCGAAGTGCGCGCCGATCGCGGAGCTCTGCGTCGGTGACGGCCCCCGAACCATCACCGTCTCGACCCTCGCCGAGGCGGACTACTTCGTCGCGCGCGGCTTCGACGATCTGCTCTACGCGGTGGGCGTGGTGCCCGGCAAGCTCGCGCACCTCGAGCGGCTCGCGAGGGACGGCGCGCGCATCGGCGTGCTCACCGACGACGTCGCGGTGGCGCGCGCGCTCGCCGAGCGCCCGGTGGCGCTCCGGTGCTGGATCGAGATCGACTCGGGGGATCACCGGGGCGGCGTGGACCCCGGCTCGGACGCGCTGCTCGAGCTCGCGCGCATCCTCGACGCGGCGCCGGAGGTCGCGCTGGCCGGAGTCCTCACCCACGCGGGCCACAGCTACCGCGCGCGCGGGCCCGAGGCGATCGCCGACGTGGCCGAGATGGAGCGCGCGACGGCGGTCGAAGCGGCGGAGCGCATTCGCGCCACCGGGATCGAGTGTCCCGGCGTGAGCGTGGGCTCGACCCCGACCGCGCTCCACGCGCGCACGCTCGAGGGCGTGACCGAGCTCCGGGCCGGCGTCTATGTTTTTTGCGATCTCTTCCAAGCCGCGATCGGCGCATGCGCGGACGACGATCTCGCGCTGAGCGTCCTCGCCGCGGTGGTCTCGAGCCGTGACGGCGCGGCGTGGATCGACGCGGGCGCGCTCGCGCTGAGTCAGGATCGCTCGCTCGACTTCGCGGGCGGCGGCTACGGGCGGGTGAGCCGGCCCGACGGCGGACCGCTCGCCGGCGCGCCACGGGTGGTCGCGGTCCACCAGGAGCACGGGCGGATCGAGCCGACCTCCGGCGCGCTCGACATGGCGGAGCTCCCGGTCGGCGCGACGGTCCGCGTCTGGCCGAACCACGCGTGCCTCACCGCCGCGATGTACGACGGCTACGACGTGCTCGGACCCGACGGCGCGATCGAGGCGCGCTGGGAGCGGCTCCGCGGCTGAGGTGCGAGCCACCGCAAATCTCCCGCCACGGCGGCTCCCCGGTTGACGGCGAGCCGAGCACCAGGCATCGCTCTCCCCGCGATGCGTCCCAAGGACGACCCCCGGCTGCGCGCAGCGCTGCTCGCGGTGCTCACGGGCGCCGTGATCCTCACCTCCGCGGCCGCGTTCGACGCGCTCTACCTGCGCCACGGCTTCAGCGCGACGTACTACCAGACCGTCGATGGCGAGCGCCGCGTGATCGATCGCGTGGTCGAGCATCGCCCCGAGTTCCCGAACGTGCACCGCGTGCTCGCCCGCTACGTCGAGGGGTGGCCGTTCGACCTCCCGATCCCGCGCGACGTGCCGAGGGTCGACGCGGTGCTGCGCGCCACGATCACGGTGCCCGAGGGACCGCCGCGGACGCTGCATGTCAACGCGGTTCGCGAAGCTTCGATCCTCGTGGATCGGGAGCCTGCCGCGGGCCGCGCGATCGAGGCGGGCGAGCACCAGCTCTACATCCGCTGGCACGCCGAGCCGACGGCCCACCCGCGCGGCGGTCGCGCGGGGGCGACGGCGAGCTTCCGCCTCTCGTGGGGCGTCGGCACCACCGCCACCGATCCGGTGCCCGCGTCGGCCCTGCGCCCGGCGGACGGACCCGGCGCGGCGCCGGCGTGGCTGTGGACGTTCGCGATCCTGTTCGCCCTCGGGTTCGGCGCCGGCGTCTACCTCGCGCGCATCGGCGCGACGCCGCGGGTGCGATGGCGCCGCGCGAGCGTGCTGATGAGCGCGGCGCTCGTGCTGCTCGGGCTCGGCATGCGCTCGTACGACTACGACGTCATGCCGGAGTACCGCGAGAACGCGGACGAGCTCTTCGCGACGTGGAACGGCTACTCGCTCCTCGAGGACGGGACGACGCGCGGCTGGTCGCTCTGGCAGGACGTGTACGGCACGCGGATCACGCGCGCCGACTCGAGCCGGTTCGGGGATCACCACATGGTGATCTCGCCGTACTTCGAGCACCCTCCGCTCCTCCACGTGCTCGTCGGCGCGGCCGCCCATCTCGGCGGCGCGCCCAACTTCGAAGCGGCCAAGCTCGAGCACACGCGCCTCGTCCCGATCGCGCTCGCCGCGTTGTCGACGATCCTGCTCATCGCGATCGGGAGCCGCCTCTGGCCGCGCTCCGCCGCGCCCTATCTCGGTGCGTTCCTCTATTCGACGCTGCCGATGATCACGCTGCAGACGCGCGTCATCAAAGAGGAGGCGCTCCTCACGCCGCTGCTCTTACTGACGGTCCTGTTCTTCCTCCGATGGCGCGACGAGGAGAAGACGCGCGACCTCGTCCTCGCGGCGACGTTCGCGGGGCTCGGCGTCCTCACCAAGGTGCCCGCCGCCGTGCTGGTCCCCGCGCTCGGCATGCTCGTCGCGGCGGAGCGGCGCGGCGTGCGGTGGCTCGGGCTCGTGGCGGGGATCGGCCTCGCGGTCAGCGCGCTCCTCCTCGTGTACGGCGCGGCGATCGACTGGGACAACTTCATTTTTGCGCAACAGCATCAGGCGGGCCGCGCGATCCATTGGAACATCTTCCCGCGGTTCTTCGACGAGACGCTGATCAACCACAACGGCGTGGGCCGCGGCTGGATCCTATTCCTCTGGCTCGGCTACGCGGCGTGCGCGGCGCGACGAGGATTCCGCGACACCGCCGTCCTCACGGTGATGCCGCTCGTCTATCTGATCTCGATCGGCGTCGCGAGCGGCAACTGGACGTACGGCTGGTACGTCACGCCGATCTATCCGTTCCTCTGCCTCGGCGCGGGCGACGCGATCGCGCACGAGTGGAAGCGGCCCACCGTGCTCGGTGGCTTCCTCCTGGTCGGTCTGCTCCTCTTCTACTCGCTCAACTTCTACGTCGTGCCGTCCGAGGTCATGCTCGCCGTGGTGTGGAACCGGCTCCGCGTCTGGGTGACGCTCGCCGTCGTCCTCTTCCTCACCCCGTTCATGCTCGCGCAGGTCTGGCCGCACCACCGCGACGCGCTGAGGGCCGCGCGCGCCAGCACGGCGATCGCGCTCGTGATCACCGCGCTGGCCTGCGCGTACTTCGTGGTTCGCTACGACTGGATCTACGAGACGTTCAGCAACTTCGATCAGCTCGACTGGTTCCGCTCGTAGCGGCGCCGTCGATCTCGAGCGTCTACTTCGCTTCCGGATCGAGGAACCGCGCGCTCGGCCGGCTCGCCACCGTCCCGAGCCACGCGCCGAGCTTCGCGCGCGCGCCGACCGCCGCCTTGCCCTCGGGGAACATCGCGATCGTCCCGATCACCGGCGCCCAGAGGACGTCCGCGTGCGAGAAGGTGTCGCCGGCGAGGAACTTCGTCCCCTTCAGCTGCCCTTCGAGCAGATCGAGATCCTCGTTGACGAGCTCCATCGCGCCGTCGATGCGCGCGCGATCCGGGCCGTTCGCGGCGGGGCGGATGTACGCGAACGCGTATTGCCGCACGAGGTGGTCGTACGCGTAGCAGTTCAACACGCTGATCCACTGCTCGGCGCGCGCCGCCTCGAGTGCGCGGTTCGGGATCAGCCGCGTCCCCGAGTCGAACGCCCGATCGAGGTAGTGGACGATCGCGTTCGTCTCGTAGATCCGATGGTCACCGTGCTGCATCGCGGGGACGCGCACGAACGGATGCCGCGCGCGGTGCGCGGGGCTGCCGAGCTCCACCGTCTCGAGCGTGTGCTCGACGCCCTTCTCCGCGCACGCGATGCGCGCGCTCCGCACGTAGCTGCTCGCCGGTACCCCGAACAATGTCACCTTGCTCATCACGCTCTCCTTCGTGCCGTCGGCACCTCGGGGCGCACCCTCTGGCGCCCGGTTCGTGATGCGGTCGAACGACGGCGGCCCGGATCGACATCCGGCCGCGTCGCGATCATTTTTTCTTCGACGTCAGCCGTCGGAGTCGGGGCCCGGATCCTTGCGGGGCCCGCTCTCTGCGCCGGACCAGAGCCCGCGCACCGGGTTCGACCGCGAGGGCGTCGACGGCGTGGGCGGAGGCCCCTTCCCTTCGACCGTCACGTCGATCTCGAGGCTCGGGTCGGGGACGTTGAGATCGCTGAAGCTCACGTCGCTGATCGAGAGATCGTGGACGCTGTCGCTCTGCCCTGCGCGTCCGCGTGGCGGTTGATCGACCATCCCGAGCCGTTGGCGCGCCTGCACCACGCTCTTGCCGATCGGCTCCGCGTCGATCGGCTCCGGGTGCGAGTGGAGGATCGCGGCGAGCGCCCGCGACATCGCGCGCGCCGACTCGAACCGCGCGGCGGGGTCGGGCTCGAGCGACTGGCGGATCGCGAGCCAGAGCGGCGCGGGCAGATCGTGGCGCAGATCGGAGAGCGGCGTGATGTCGCCCTTGCGGACCGCGAGCAGCACTTCGAGATCGTTCTTTCCGGTGAACAGCCGCTGCTGCGCGAGCGCCTCCCAGAGCACCACGCCCACCGCGAAGATGTCGGACTGCGCGCTCGACTTGGCGCCGGTCACGAGCTCCGGCGCGCAGTAGGCGAGCTTGCCCTTGATCACGTTGGGCCGCGTCATGCTCGCGCGATCCATCGCGCGCGCGAGCCCGAAGTCGGTGAGCTTCACGCTCCCGTTGGTGCCGATCAGCACGTTCGACGGCGACACGTCGCGGTGGAACACCGGGCTCTCGACGCCCTCCGCCGTCACGCGCTCGTGCGCGGCGGCGAGCCCGCGGAGCACCTCGACGCCGATCGCGGTGACGAGCGGCCACGGCGTGAGATCGAAGCCGCGCGGATAGCTGCGCACCCACTGATGAAAGTCGAGACCGTCGATCCACTCCATCACGAGGTAGTAGTCGCCGGTGTCGTCGACCCCGAAGTCGATGATCTGGACGATGTTCGGGTGGTGCATGTCCGCGCCGACGCGGGCCTCCTCCTCGAACAGCCGAACGAAGTGCTGATCGGCGCCCTTCGCGGCGTGGATGCGCTTGACCGCGACCGGCCGCGCGAAGCTCCCCGCCCCGCGGGTCAGCGCGCGCCAGACCACGGCCATCCCGCCTTCTCCGGCGGGCTCGAGGAGCTCGTATCGCCCCGCGATCAGCTTTCCCGGCTTGTCGCGACGCATCCGCCATCAGAGGCTACGTCATCCGGAGCCGCCGGGTCGCCAATTCCGTGGGGCATCCCGTTTGTGGCCGGATCCTCGGGCCGCCGTTGCGAAGGCGCGCGCGCACGGGGCACGCTCTCACGATGCCGCGCGTGCGATGCGCCCTGTCGCTGACCGTCCTCCTCGCCGGCTGCTCGACCTGCGACACCGCGCCGGCCGCCGTCACCGACTCGGTCCAAGGCGGATTCGACCGCGGCCGCGAGGTGCTCGCCGACGGAACCGAGCGGGCGCGCGAGGGCCAGGACGCGCTCGGCCGCGTCGCGGATCGCGTGCTCGAGCCGGGCGTGGACCTTCCTCCCGAGAGCGCGACGCCGCCCCCGCCGGCGCGAGACGGGAACCGCGCGCGGCTCCTCATCAACGGCGAGGCGTCCTACCTCGAGCGACTGCGCCTGATCGATCAGGCCCAACACTCGATCCGCATCCAAGCGCTCATCTTCAAGGCGGACGCGGTGGGCACCGCCATCGCCGACCGCCTCATCGCGCGCAAGCGCGAGAACCCCGACCTCGACATCCGCGTCATCGTCGACGCGTATGCGAACCTCCAGGACTACGACGCGCAGATGCTCTACTTCGAGCTCATGAACGCGGGCATCCGCGTCGTCGGCTACGAGCCGCTGTTCCTCGAGTGGGTCAACGAGATCAACCTCGACGACTGGACGGCGGGCAACAAGCGCTACCACGAGAAGTACTTCGTCATCGACGATCGGCGCGCGGTGGTCGGCGGCATGAACATCGGCGACGAGTACGCGCGGTGCGGCGCGACGCCGGAGCTCATCTGGCGCGACCAAGACATCTACCTCGAAGGACCGGTCGTCGAGGACATCGCGCGGGCGTTCGACGAGAACTTCGATCGGTTCGTTCGGATCCGCGGTCAGCGTCCCGCCGTCCTCGAGTCGGACATCTACTGGGATGCCTGGCGCAACGTGCACCCAAACTTGCGCTCCGCGGTGACGGCGTCGATCGGTCGTGAGCGACCGTGGCGCTCGAGCGCTCCGCGCGCGCTCGATCTCCGTGGGATGCGAGCCCGCCAGGTGCGCACCACGGCCGTCACCGACGCGCGCGTCCAGTTCATCCGCAACCGCCCTCGCGTGCACGAGCACTGGATCGACGAGGCCTATCGGGCGCGCATCGACGCCGCGCAACGACGCGTCGTGATCGCGAACGCGTACTTCATCCCGACCCCCGAGCTCCTCCGCGCGCTCGTGAGCGCGGCCCGGCGCGGCGTCGAGGTCACCGTGCTCACCAACAGCAAGGACACGAACGACATCCCCCTCATCAACGACGCCGGCCGGGTGAGCTACCGCGAGCTCATGCGAGCCGGCGTGCGCGTCTACGAGTGGCACGGCGAGCGACACGGAGAGGGCACGCTGCACGCGAAGCTCGGCACGTTCGACGACGAGGTCGCGATCATCGGCTCCTACAACCTCGATCCGCGGAGCTACGGCCTCAACTCGGAGGACGTGGTCGTGGTGGAGAGCCCGGCCATCGCGCGCGTGCTCACCGAGCGCGTGCTCGAGACGGACCTCCGGTTCGCGGATCGCATCACGGATCGAGAGGCCGAGGAGTGGTCGAACCCCGCGCTCGTCCCACACGTGACCGAGCTCCCCGACATCCCGTTCTGGGATCCGCGCTTCGACGAAGACCGCTTCGAGATGTTCCTGATCGAGCAGGCGAGCCGGAACCTCTGATCGGTCAGTCGTCGTTCGAAGGACCGCGGTGGAACGGCGAGCGCTCGGCGAGCTCGTCCATCTCCATCCGCATCGCCATCGCCTCCTCCGGGAGGAAGCTCTCCACCGCGCGCGCGAGGCGCGGGTGTCGAATCCAGTGCGCGGAGTGCACCTCGCTCGGCATGAGCCCGCGCTTGAGCTTGTGGAACCCCTGGGCGCCCGCCTCGAAGTGCGTGTACCCGCGCTCGATCGCGCGCTCGATGAGGCGGTAATAGCAGAGCTCGAAGTGCAAGAACTCGTGCGACTCGTGGCAGCCCCAGTAGCGACCGTAGAGGTGCTTGCCCTTCTCGAAGTTGATCGAGCACGCGACCGCTTCACCCCCGTGATAGGCGAGCCCGACGAGGAGGCGATGCGCGTACCGCTCGCGGATCCGATCGAACATCTCGGGGCGCAGATACGGGTGCTGCCCGTGCGCGAGGCAGTTCGCGCGGTACATCGCCTTGATCGCGCGGAGGTCCGCGTCGTCGAGCTCGACGCCGGGCTTGAGGACGATCTGGAGATCGGACTCCGCGATGCGCCGCCGCTCCCGCTTGAGCTGCTTACGCTTCGCGGAACGGAAGCCAGCGAGGTAGTCATCGAAGGTCGAGTAACCCTCGTTGTCCCAATGGAACTGCATCGAGAGCCGCGGCGCGAACCCGAGCCGCGCCGCGAGGTCGCGCTCCTCCGGAGTGAGAAACAGGAGGTGGACGGAGCTCGCCTCGATCCGATCGGCCGCCGCCCGCGCACCGGCGAGGAGCGCTTCGGCGATCTCGGTGTCGCCGTCCGCCACGAGGAACCGCTTGCCGGTGGCCGGGGTGAACGGCGCCATCGACACGAGCTTCGGGAAGTACGCGATCCCCATCTGCGCGGCCGCCCTCGCCCACGCGAAGTCGAAGATGTACTCGCCCCAGCTGTCGTCTTTCGCGTAGAGCGGCAGCGCGCCGCAGAGCTCGTCGCCGCGCCACGCCGTCACGTGGATGGGCTGCCACCCCGCGCGCACGCCGACGCTGCCGCTGAGCTCGAGCGCGTGCAAGAACGTGTGCTCGACGAACGGATCGTCGTCGCCGGTCAGCCGGTCCCACGCCGCGGGGTCGATCGCACCGATGTCGGGGTGGAGCTCGATCCGAAGCGACACGCCGGGAGTCTCGTACCGCGCGCCGCGAGGCGCCAGTGGCGGAATCCGCGCCGCGCGAGTCAGCAGTAGAACGAGTCGGTCGCCGGCGTCTCGGCCGCCACGGCCTCGAGGACGGTGGTCCGTCGCTCGGCGCTCGCCTCGACGGCCTGGAGGAAGTGCGCGAGCGGCACCTCGGCGCGCATGCGATCCGCGGCGGCTTCGTCGGAGCCGATCACGACGGCGGCTCGCTCCATCGCCTTCGCGAGGTAGCCGCGATGCGCGTAGAACACCTCGTCCGCCTCCTCGTCGCACGCGAAGGCGAGATGGGCGACGGCCCGCGCCGCGGCCTCGGCGCGCGCGACGTCTTGCTGCTTCATCGCGCCGATCTCGCCGCGGCTCAGCGCGTCGGCGACCTCGAGCGCGCCGAAGGCGGCCGCCCACGCCTCGTTGGCGCTCGCGCGACCGCCCACCCACGCGAGCACCGTGACGAGCCCTCGATGCACGCGCAGATCGACGATCCCGCCGTCGGCGCCGTATTGGCCGAGCGCCTCCGCCACCACGCCTGCGGCGGCTCGCACCACCACGGCGCGGCCGAGCGAGGCGCCGAGACACAGCTCGACCAGCCACTCCGCGCGTGGACACTCGCGCCACGCCGCACAGAGGTCCTCCGCCCGCGCGACCCAGCGCTCGGTGTCGGGAGGGAGATCGTGGGTGGACCAGTCGCCCGTCCGCATGGGAAGAGCCGCTGCAAATGACATGCTCGTGACATCCATGTGCGAGGATGCACGCGCCGCCCTTGAACTCGGGGGCGCGCGACCCCAATCCACCCCCAGGTCGGGGCCGAGGGCCCCCACGATACCCCGCCCGCGCGTCGATGCTGCGGTAGCAACCGCTCGCCGGCGGGGAAGGAAGCCGAGGAGCACATGACCGAGCGAAAGATGGGACGACGAGAAGCGGCGCGCCGCGCCTTGACCGTGCTGGGTGCCGCGGCGCTCGCGCCGAGCGCGCTCGCCGCGTGTGGCGGCGAAGAGAGCGGCGGTCTGAGCTGCAACGACACTTCCTCGCTCAATCCCGCGCAGCAGACGACGCGCACGTCGCAGCACTACGTGGAAGCCTCGACCGATCCGGCGAAGAAGTGCGCCGACTGCCGCTTCTTCACGGCGGGCGCCGCGGGACAATGCGGCAGCTGCCAGGTCATCCAGGGTCCGATCAACCCGGACGGAAACTGCGACCTCTGGGCCGCCCGCACCTGAGCGGAGCGCGAGCTCGTACCGATGGAGGGTGGTGCGCCATGGCGCCCACCCTTTCTTCGTTCCGTCAACGACCGACGAGCGGGCGGAGGAGCGCGAGGGCCGCCGTCAGATCCTCGGGCGGCACCGACGTGAAGCAGAGGCGCACCCACGTCGCGTAGTCGACGCCGCACGCGGTGCCGGGCGTCAGCAGCACGCCCGCGTCGAGACAGCGCTCGAGCCAACCCAGCGCGTCTTCTCCGTCGCGCAAGTGGGACGCCACGTCGAAGAACACGAACGTGCCGCCGTCGGGCCGATCGATCCCGAGCGCGTCCGCGGTGCGCTCGCCCAGCTCGCGATACTGCGCACGCGCCGCGCCCAGCCACTCGGCGCCCTCTTCGAGCGCGCGGGCCGCGCCGAGCTGGAGAGGCTTGGTGGCGCAATACGTCGTGAATGTCTGCACCGCGCGGATCGCCGCCATCGCGTCGTGCGGCCCGTGCGCCCAACCGACGCGTGAGCCCGCGAGGCCGTACGCCTTCGACATCGAGTGCACGGCCACCGTGCGGAGTTGGTAGTCCGCGCGCGCCCACACCGGCGTCGGTGGCGTCCCGTAGAAGTAGAGCTCCTCGTAGACCTCGTCGCTGAGGATCCAGAGGTCGTGCCGCTCCGCCACTCGCGCGATCGCGGCTACCGTCTGATCGTCGAGGATGCGCCCGGTCGGGTTGTGCGGAGTGTTCACGTAGATGGCGGCGGTGCGGTCGGTGATCCGACGCTCGAGCTCCGCCTCCGCGTCGAAGTCCGGATCGCGAAAGCGATCGAAGAACGGGACCTCGACCGCGGTGCAACCACGCTTCTTGATGATCCCACGGATGAGTGGCCAGAACGGCGAGGGCAGGAGCACCTCGTCGCCGGGATCGAGCAGCGCCTCCGCGACCACGCTCAGCCCGGCCGTCGCACCGCTCGTCACCTGCACGCAGCTCCCATCGACGAGGCACCCGCCGCGACGCGAGAGGTGCGCCTCGATCGCGGTGAGCAACTCGGGCTGTCCTTGCACCGGCGCGTAGTTGTGGAGACGCGGGTGCTCGCTCGTGCGCTGCGCCTCGGCGCGCGCGACGTCGAGCGGCTCGAGCCAGGTGTCGCCGACGTGGAGCGGGTAGACGCCGCCCGGGCGCTCGGCCGCGCGCGCGGCGAGCCGGCTGAACACGCGATCGCTCAACCCCTGGGCGCTCGTCGACGTGCGAGGGAAGCGTGCCATCGGCGAGGACTACCACGCGGGCGGGCCGCGCGCGCAGGATCGACGAGGCGGGCGACGGTTTCGTTTGTGAGCGGTCGCCACATGCTTAGATTCCCGCGCGATGACCGCACGATACCTCGCCGCGCTCTTCGTGCTCTCAGTCATGTCCGCCTGCGGCTCGAGCCGACACGCTCGGGTCAGCGACGGCGCCGGGTTGAGCGAAGGCTCGCCCGTCATCGCCTCCGGCATCCAGATCGGCACCGTCAAATCGGTTGCCTTGATGGAGGGCTCGGTGGACGTCGAGTTCGAGATCGATGGGCACAACGAGATGACATGGCGTGAAGACACCTGCGCGCTCGCGGTGCGCGGGGAGAACGGCCCGGGCCTCCTCTTGATGATGGGTGAGGGCGAGGTGCTCGCCGACGACGACGAGCGCGCGATCCCCGAGTGTCAGCTCCACGCGCCGGAGCTCGAGGGGCTCTTCGAGCAGGTCGGCACACTGTTGGGCGGCGTGCTCCGCGCGTTCGGCCAGGGGTTCTCGCAAGGCGGACCCATCCCCGTGCCGATGCCGCAGCTGCCGGGCCTCGCGCCTCCGTCGCCGCCGAGCTCGCAGGCTCCGCTGCCGCCCCCGCCGAACGTCGGACAGGGATCGAACGCGTGTGAGCACGTGGTGGTGCGCATCGACTCGATCGAGCGGGTCGCGCCGATCGCAGGGATCCTGCCGAGCGGCGGGCACCGCGCGTGGCTGCGCTTCGACAACACGTCGGACGAGCCGGTGCAGACGGGACCGCGGACGCGCGCGAGGTTCGTGGATCGCTCGGGCGCGACGCTGGCGACGGAGACGGATCCCTCGACCGACGCGTGGTTCCTCCCGGTGACGGTGGCCGCCCACGCGTACGCGCGGGTCAGCGTGCTCTTCGCGGGTGCGGACGCGCCAGAGCTCGATCGGATCGAGGCCGACGGCGCCGGGCCGCTCGGCCAGCCGTTCGCGGAGTGCACGATCCAGGCGAGCGGGCTGTCCGCTCCCTGACCTCGGCTCACGTTTCGCGCGGCGAGGGATTTGGGTATCGTCGCGCCCCATGAACCGACGCGCCCTCACCTTCGCCGCGCTGAGCGCCACGGCGCTCTCGCTCACCTTCGTCGCCTGCGGACAGTCGAACGACGAGGAGACGGAGGCGATCGACGAGACGCCGATCGTCGGGCTCTACGAGATCCCGATCTCGCGCAGCAACCAGGCGACCGCCCCGACGAGCGCCGCGCACCTCGACATCAGCCCGACGCTCATGCGGCTCGACGGCGTCGAAGTGCTCACGATGGAGCGCGGTCGGCCCGCCGACGCCGAGGTGAGCGACCACATCATCACGAAGCTGCGCCAGCGGCTGACCAGCGGCGCGCCGCGCGAGCGGGTGGCGCTGCGCATGGACGCGAACACGCCGTACCTCACGTTCGTGGAGGTGCTCAACACGCTGAAGAGCGCGAACCAACACCGCGTGCTCCTCGCCGTGCGCACGCCGGGCGAGAGCCCGCGCGAGGCGTGGATGGCGCTGCCGCGCTACCAGGTGCTCGCCGAGGACGCGGAGGTGACGTGGAACATCCCCGCCGTCCCGTGGAGCGCGTTCACCGAGCACTGGGAGGAGGTCTACAACCTCTGCCGCGAGGGCCAGTACATCGACTGCGATGGCCCCTACGCGCGCACCGCGGAAGGCGGCGAGCTCGCGATGGAGCTGTGGACGCGCGGTCAAGGAATGAAAGTCACGTGGACGCAGATCAACGGGCCCGAGCAGCCGGCCGGCGGCGGCGGTGGCGGTGGCGTCGCGTTGATCGAGGGCGTGCAGCACGCGCCGGCCGCGGCCAATCCGGACGAGGGTCTCTCCCCCCCCGCGACGACCGGTGCGTTCACGGTGCGCCACCAGGAGTCGACGAGCGAGACGAGCGCGCTCTCGAGCTTCTCGCAGCTCGTGTGCGGGAACCGCGCGTGTCAGGCCACGGTGGTGACGGACGCGACGACCCCGATGATGCGGCCCGTGTCGATGATCGGCGCGGTGTTCGCGAACGGCTTCACCGAGCCCGAGCTGGTCTTCCGGATCCCCGAGACGCACTGAGCGCGCGACGACGCGGCACCCTCAAGGCGCGGCGCGGCCGAGGACGCGCTGGATCCGTGCGAGCGCGATGCGGCGATTGACGCTCGCGTCGAGCAGCTGGAGCTGCGCCTGGGTGAGCGCGAGGCGGGCCGTCGTGGCCTCGGTGCTCGTCGCCATCCCTGCGCGCAGCATCTCGCTGCGATCCTCGAGCGCGAGCTGCGCCGCGGCGACGCCCTCGCGCGCGGCGGCCTGCGCCTCGGTGGCCGCCTCGAGCGCGGCGATCACCTGCGCCGCCTCCACCGCGACCGCATCCTCGAGCGCGGCGAGGTCTTCCTCCGCTTGCGTGAGGTTGGCCTCCGCCTCGCGGATGCGGCTGACCCCCACCGCGGTGTCGTTGGGCGACCACTGCACCGCCGCGCCGACCGCCCACGTCGTGTAGATGTCGGTCGTCTGCGGCACCACGCGCTGGTTCGGGCTCGACGTGTCGAACTGCCCGGTGAGCGCGATGCGCGGCAGCGTGGTCCCGATGCTCGCGCGGAGGAGCGACTCGCGCGCCGACACCACCTCGCGGAGCGCCGCGAGCTCGGCCCGCGCGTCGAGCGCCTGCGACACGAGCCTTGCTTCCTCCGGCACCGCGGTGCCCTCGCCCGCGTCGAGGTCCTCGCCGATCTCGATCGGCGCCCCCGGCGCCATGTGGAGCATCCGGCGCAGCGCGCGCTCGGCGACGGTCGCCTGGCCGTGCGACGCGACCACCGCGGCGCGCGCCGACGCGAGCTGCGCCCGCACCTGCGCGACGTCGGCGCGCGAGCCGACTCCCGACTCCAACAGGCTCGTCACGTCGCGAAGCGTCCCCTCGATCGACTCCACGCTCGCGAGCGCGACCTGCTCCGAGGCGCGCGCACGCGCGAGGTTGTAGAACGCCTCGCGCGCGTTGATCGCGGTCGTCTGTCGCTGCGCTTCCCGCTGATGGCGCGCCGCGCGCGCGAGCCCGTCCGCGCCTTCGTACTGCGGCCAGATGGTGAGGAAGTAGTCGCTCACCGGCACCGCGATGGTCCCGCGCAGCGCGAACATGTCGAGGATCTGCGGGAACGGGTTGTCGACCGAGGCGAGCCCCGGGATCTCGAAGGGGGGCAAGTCGACGTGATTGATGCGCGTATAGGATCCCGTGAATTCGATCCGCGGCGCGAACATCGTGACCGCCTGGTGGGCGCGGGCCTCCGCTGCGTCTGCCTGCGCGTCCGCGCTCCGCACGGCCGGCGCGGTGTCGACCGCGAGGCGCGCTGCGTCGTCCGCGGTCATGCCGCCGGGGATCGGGGTGAGCCACGCCGGCGGGGCGGGTGGGGTGAGCTCATCCGACTGCGCGTGGGCGAGAGCCGGCATGAAAGACGCGCCGACGAGGGCGAGGATGATCGAGCTCCGCATGCGTTCTCCTACTGTTCCAGGGGTCCGCGCCGGCGGCGCGCGTCGGAAGGTGGGTCTCGTCTCGGGGGCGAGTCAAGAACCGCGCGCGCCTGCGCGGCGCGGCTCGTCCGCTATGATCCGGCCATGCCTTCGCTTCGCTCGCCGGCCTCGGCCGCGCTCGCGGCCGTCCTGCTTCTCTTCGTGTCGGGCTGCGAGGACCACACGTGGCGAGAGGCCTTCCGCGCGGCCGACCGCGGCTGGGTGATGCACATCTACGGCCTCCCCGGGGGCACCCTCGTGGCGGCGGGCGGCAGCCCGACCGACGGCCGCATCACGCTGTTCGATGGGTCGACCGCGACGCCACAGACGTTGCCCTCGCCGATCGGGCTCCTCAACTGGGTGGTGGCGTTCGCGCCAGACAATGTGTTTGTCGTCGGATATGAAGGCGCGATCGTCCACTACGACGGCGCCGCGTGGACCCGGATGGACTCACCGACGACCCAGGATCTCTGGGGCGTGTGGGGCGCCACCCCGAACGACGTCTGGGCGGTCGGCGGCACCGCGCGTGACGCGAGTAACGCGGTACCCACGTTGCTGCACTACGACGGGGTGATGTGGACCGAGGAGACGGTGCCCGACCTCACCCCGGTGAACGCGCGCGCGCTCTTCAAGATCTGGGGGAGCAGCGCGACGGACGTCTACGCGGTGGGCCTCGGCGGCGCGGTCATCCACTACGACGGCAGCGGCTGGTCGGAGATGATCGTCGGCGCGCTCGGCGACTTCAGCGCGGTGTACGGCACCGGGCCGGACAACGTCGTGATGGTCGGGGGGCTGACGAACGGCCACGTCACCCACTGGGACGGCACGGAGTGGCGCAGCGAGGATCTCACGCCGTACCCGGGGGTGAGCGGGGTGTGGACGCGCTCCGATCGCGTCGCGCATATCGCGGGACAGCGGGGATTCGCGGCGACGATCGACCTCGAGACGTTCGAGGTGATCGAAGAACCGACACCGACGGACCGCCAGTTGCATGGCGTGTTCGGCGTCGACGGCCGCGTCTACGCCGTCGGAGGCAACATCGCGATCCCCGACAACGCGACCGGCGTGGCGTTGAGCCGGATCCTGGGAGACGACGAGTGAATGGACGAGCATGGTGGGGCCTCGCGCGATGCGCGCTCGGATTGTGTGCGCTCACGCTGACCGGATGTCCGAACGAGCCGGAGCCCGCGATCCCCGACAACATCTTCGGCGAGTTGGGCGAGGTCGGTCCGTGGGCGACGGAGGAGCAACGCGCGACGTTCGAGCGCGGGCAGGCGGTCGCGCTCCATCACTTCGGTGTGCACGAGGGGATCGGGCCTCACTACAACGTCTCGTTCTGCGGGAGCTGCCACGAGCGGCCGACGCTCGGCGGGAGCTCGCCGCGCTATCGGAACTTCCTCCTCGTCTCGGCGAACCAGGAGGGCTTCCCGCAGGCTCCGCTCGGCGTGAACGGCGTACAAACGCAATTCGAGCTGACCGAGCGTCGCACCCCTACCCCCGAAGGCACCAACGTCTCGGCGACGCGCAACGCGATCCCGTTCTTCGGCGCGGGGCTCATGGCCGAGATCCCGGGCGAGTCGATCCTCGCCAACGCCGACCCCGACGATCTCGACGGCGACGGGATCAGCGGGCGCCCGAACTACGACGAGACGTTCGTCGGTCGCTTCGGACGCAAGTCGCAGACGGTGTCGGTGGAGGGCTTCATCCGCGGACCGCTGTTCAACCACATCGGGATCACGACCGACCCGCTGTCCGAGACGCTCAAGGCGCAACTTCCCGTGCCCAGCGCGCCGGCCGATGTCTCATCGACGCGCGAGGGCCTCACCGAGGACGACATCGGCGGATCGGTCGAGGCGCAGGTCGCGGCGCCGGCCGCGCCGATCACCGACGACGATCCGGTGATGGACCCTGAGCTCTCCGAGCAGGATCTCTTCGACCTCGTCGCGTTCTCGATGCTCCTCGCCGCGCCGCGGCCCGACGCGCCGACCGCGGAGACGCAGCGCGGCCGCGAGATCTTCGACGAGATGAACTGCATCGGATGCCACGTGCACACGCTCGAGAGCCCGCGCGGTCTCATCCCGCTCTACAGCGATCTGCTGCTGCACGACATGGGCCCGGACCTCGCGGACGGCATCCAGATGAAGCAGGCGAGCGGGAGCGAGTTCCGCACCCAGCCGCTCTGGGGGATCGCGGCGGTCGCGCCGTATCTCCACGACGGGCGCGCGGACACGCTCGACGACGCGATCCGTTTCCACGGCGGAGAAGCGCAGGCCGCGCGCGACGCGTACGTGAACGGAACGGACGAAGATCGCCGGCTCGTCATCGCGTTCCTCGAGTCGCTCGGCGGTCGCGCGCAGAGGAGCCCCGGTCTCATCCCGGTGGACGAGCCCCCTCCCGCCGAGGGCGAGTACGGCGGCGCGATGCCGGGCACCGACGCGGTGCTGTTCGAGCGCGGGCGGCGCGTGTTCGATCGCGACTTCGGCCTCCACGTCGGCCTCGGTCGACCGGGGTTCAACGGAGACTCGTGTCGCGCGTGTCACAGCCTGCCGGCGATCGGCGGCGCCGGTCCGGTGGACCTCAACGTCACGCGGCAAGCGATCCTGGTCGACGGAGTGCCCATGCTGCCGAGCGGCGGCACGATGGCGCATCGGCAGTCGGCGCACGTGGGGGAGCGCCCGCCGATCGATGCGGCGAGCGACTTCTTCGAGCTGCGTCAGACGCCTCCGTTGTTCGGGCTCGGCCTCGTCGACCTCGTGCCCGAGGACGTGATCCTCGCGAACGAGGATCCCGACGACCTCGACGGAGATGGCGTGCGCGGACGCGCGAACATCCTCGCCGACGGTCGCGTGGGGCGGCTCGGATGGCGCGCCAACGTGCCGAGCCTCGCCGAGTTCACGCGCGACGGCATGACGAACGAGATGGGCATCTCGTTGCCCGATCAACCCGGCTTGACGTTCGGTTCCGCGACCGACACCGACGACGTCCCCGATCCGGAGATCTCCGTCGACGAGCTGGAGTCGGTCACGTTCTACATGACCCACCTCGCGCCGCCCCCGCGGGTGCGCACCGACCCCGCGCTCGAGGACATGGGTGAGGCGCTCTTCGAATCGATCGGCTGCGCGACCTGTCACCGCTCGCTGACGACCGAGGATGGAACGGAGGTTGCGCTCTACAGCGACCTCCTCCTCCACGTCGTCATGCCGGACGGTGAGCAGGGGATCGGCGACGGTGACGTGACGGGCCGGGAGTTCCGTACCACGCCGCTCTGGGGCGTCTCGCAGACGGGGCCCTACATGCACGACGGGCTCGCGGACACGATCGAGGACGCGATCGCGCGTCACTTCGGCGAAGCCGGATCGGCGGCCGAAGCGTACGGCGCGCTGTCGATGGCCGAGCGCGAGGCGGTGCTCGCATTCCTGCGCTCGCTCTGAGCCCGAGAGGGGCGTGGCTGCTGGTCGGCCTCGCGGCGGGATGCGCCTGTCCCGGCGAGGCCGTGACGATCGTCGGGCCAGGTCACGATCCGGTCGCGATCTGTGCGGAGGTCGCGACCACCGAGGCGGAGCGCATGGAAGGCTTGCGCGGTCGCGAAGCGCTCGAGCCCGGGGAAGGTCTCTTGCTTCGTTCACCGGTGGCTGGACAGGTCTGCGTCGTCAACCGCGGCGTCTCGTTCGACATCGACGTCGCGTACGCCGCACCGGACGGGACGGTCGTCGCGCTCGAGCGGGCCGTGCCGGCGGGGGACCCGACGCTGCGCTGCCACGACGCGGTGATCGACGTGCTCGAGACCGCGAGCGCCGAGCTGACCGCGGTCGAGGTCGGCGATGTTCTGAGCCCCTGAGGCAGCCCCGAGGCTCAGTCCTTGAAGTACGCGCCGACGCACGAGGCCACCGTCGCCACGAACACCAGGCCACGGATCCACCTGCCGTCGGCGCGCAGCGCGAAGCGGACGCCGAGCTGCGAGCCGAGCACCGTCGAGGTCGCGAGGATCGCCGCGGGGATCCACTCGACCTGTCCCGCGGCGACGAAGATCCCCAACACGACCACGCCGTAGACGAGGACGATCGTCAGCTTGAGCGCGTTCGCGCGGGCGGCGTCGTAGCGGAGCATCGCGCCGAGGACGTAGAGCAACACGAAGCCGACGCCGGCTTGCGCGAAGCCGCCGTACGTGCCCGCGAACAGGAGGCCGAGCCACGCGGCGGGCCGCTCGCGCAACGAGAGCGGAGGCGGCACGTCCTCGCCGTCTTTGGGTCCCTTCAAGAAGTCGGGCTTGAGGAGGACGAGCAGCGCCACGCCGGCCATCGTCCCGAGGAGGACCGGCTTGAGCAGCCACTCGGGCGCGTAGGCCGCGCCGACCGCGCCGAGCGCCGCGCCGATCGTGGTGGGGATCGCGACGCTCGGGATCGCCGCGGTGTGGAGCTTGCCGGCGCGCTTGAACGCGACGACGCCGCTCAGCGTCTGTGTCACCACGGCGAGGCGGTTCGTGCCGTTCGCCACCGTCGCGGGCATCCCGAGCAAGATCAGCACGGGGACGGTGAGGAGCGAGCCGCCCCCCGCCACGGTGTTCACGAAGCCGGCGCCGACCCCTCCCAACGCGAGCAGCGCGTAGAGCGCGAGCTCGCTCAGGGCTCTTCCCCCGTCCCGATCTCGCCGCCGCGCCGCGACCACTCGCTGAACGAGCCGACGTAGAGCGCCGCGCCGGTGAGGCCCGCGCGCTCGAGCGCGAGCAGCGTGTGACACGCGGTGATCCCCGAGCCGCAGCTGACGATCAGTCGATCCGGCGCGCGTCCTCCGAGGAGCGGCTCGTACTTCGCGCGCAGCGCGTCCGCATCGAGGAAACGACCTTGCGCGTCGAGGTTCTCCGCGAGCGGAAGGTTGATCGCGCCCGCGATGTGGCCGGCGACCGGCTCGAACGGCTCGACCGCGCCGACGTATCGCTCACGCCCGCGGACGTCGAGCACCGCGCGGGTCGGGTCGCGCCGCGCCGCCTCGATCTCCTCGTACACCGCCATCGGCAGCGTCCAGCGATCGGCGGGGTACGGCGGCGCATCCGCGTCGGCGGGGCCCTCGCCGCTCACCACCGGCCAGCCCGCCGCGGTGGCGGCGCGGAGGCCTCCGTCGAGCACGTACGCGTCGTCGTGACCGACCGCGCGGAGCATCCACCACGCGCGCGCCGCGGCCTTCGCCCCATCGTCCTCGTCGTACACGACCACCGTGCGGTCGGGCGTCACGCCGAGGCGCCCGAGCGTGCGCGTCCACGCCTCGATCGCCGGCAGCGGGTGTCGTCCACCGTGGGACGGATCGCTCGCGTCGCCGCTGAGATCGTGCTCCACGTCTACGAAACGTGCACCCTCGAGATGCCCGGCCCGGAAGCGGGCGCGCGCGTCGGCGGCCATCCGCGCGTCGAGCAACACCATGTCGGTCCGGAGCGCGTCGGGGGCGAGGATCGTTCCCACGCCGGGACTGTACGTGGCGCGGCCGATCGCGTCACCCGGCGGACCTTTGTCGAGGGCCGGGCGTGTAATAAGGTGCGGGTCGTGAATCGCTTCCTCCCTCTTTCTTTCGCCCTCGCGCTCAGCCTCGGCTGCAACGCCCACCGACCCGACGGCACCGTGGAGTGCCGCCCCGACGCGGTCATCACGGTCGCGTGCGACAATTCGGTGATCGGCACGTGCAGCGGCGATCCGGTGATCCGCGTCTGCAACGGCAACCTCGGAGTGGAAGAGTGTCGGGACGCCGATCCGTCCATCGTCGTCGAGGACGACGACTCCGGGAGCGGCCTCTGTCCGCACGCGGCCGGGATCGTCTGCCCGGCGAGCGGGCTGATCACGATCGTGACGCGACCGGTCGTGCGCGACAGCGCCTACACCTGCGACTGGCGGATCGCCGAGCCGATCGGCGGGGTTCGGCGCGACGCGGGCGGTCCCGGGTTGCCGGACGCCGGCCCGCCGGGGCCGGGGTTCGACGCGGGTCCGGGGACGCCGGGCGGTCCGGACGCGGGACCGGGTGGACCTCCGATGCCCGACGCGGGCGGCGGCATGACGGGCAACCCCGACGCGGGTGGACCGACGCTCCCCGACGCGGGCGGTGGGCCGGGGCCTGCGCCCGACGCGGGCCCGATGATCCCGCCGCCGCCGGCTTGACGCTCCCCGCCCCGGCCCCAGGCTCGGCGCAGCGAGCGGAGGGACGATGGCGAAGATCGTGATCACGGGCGCGAACCGAGGCATCGGCCTCCAGCTGGCCAAGCTCCGCGCCGACGACCACGAGGTCATCGCGATCGTGCGCCGCAGCTCCGAAGAGCTCGCTGCACTACGCAAGGTTCGTGTCGAGGATGGCGTCGACGTCACGGATCCCGCCGCGATCGCGCGCGTCGCCGAGCGCTTGGACGGGATCGACGTCCTCATCAACAACGCGGGCATCCTCCGCCGCGGTTCACTGGATGACCTCGACGTCGACGACATCCGCTCGCAGCTCGAGGTCAACGCGATCGGGCCGCTGCTCTTGAGCGCGGCGCTCGTCCACAAGATCCGACGCGGCGGCAAGGTCGTGTTCGTCACGAGTCGCATGGGCTCGATCGCGGACAACACGAGCGGCGGCTCGTACGGCTACCGCATGAGCAAGGCGGCGCTCAACATGGCCGCAACGTCCTTTGCCCATGATGTCCGCGGGCGCGAGATCGCGGTCCAGCTCGTCCACCCCGGCTATGTGCGGACCGAGATGACGGGCGGCACCGGGCACGTGGGCCCCGACGAAGCGGCGCGGATGATCTGGGAGCGAACCGACGAGCTCGGCCTCGAGGAGAGCGGCCGGTTCGTCCACGCCAACGGCGAGCCGCTCCCCTGGTAGCGAGCCGCTGGTCAGCCGGCCGGGCGTCCGACAGAATGTCCGGATGACCCGTTCGGTCCCGCTCCGCTCGCTTGGCATCGCGCTCGCCAGCACGCTCGCGTGGGGCGGCTGCAGCGCGGTGATCAACCCGGACACCACGCTCCTCGGCGATCCGGTCGACGCGGGACCCGGGATCGTGTTGGTCGACGGCGGTCCTCGCGTCGATGCGGGCGACCGCGACGCGGGTGCGCGCATGGACGCGGACAGGCCGGGCGTCGACGGCGGACCGATGCGGGACGCCGGCGGCTGCGTCGCCTCGTGCGCGGAAGGCGTATTGCGCAACTGCATGGGCGGCGAGATCACGTGCATGCTCGGGTGCGCGCCCGGCGGTGAGCCGCGGTGCCTCGAGATGATCCCGTCGAACGTCGCGCCCGACCTCTGGCGCTCGGACGCGCCGACCGTGGATCTCGCGGGCGATGGGCGGTTCGGCTTCGACACGGACGCGTGCAACTCGACGATGGCGATGTCGCAGATCGTCTCGCAGGGCGACGGAAGCCAGGTGTGCGTGTTCCAGGTCCGGACGCTGCGCATCCGCAGCGGCGCGACGCTGCGCGCGGTCGGCGAGAACCCGCTCGTGATCATGGCGTTCGACGACGTGCAGATCGACGACGGCGGGACCCTCGACGTGAGCACGTACGGCAGCGGCGACGCAGCGCAGAGCCTCGGCGCGGGTGGGACGCTCGGCTCACGTCCGGCGCGCGCCGCGCTCGGGATCTCGCCCGGTCGAGATGGCGTGCATACCACCGGGACCTACGAAGACGGCGGCGGCGGGGGCGGTGGCTTCTGCGGCGCGGGCGGCGCGGGCGGCAACGGGGGAACGGAGATCAACGGCGGGATGGGCGGCGGCATCGCGCTCGTCAACTTGCTGATCCCGCTCGTCGGTGGGAGCAGCGGCGGCTTCGGCGCGGGCAACCTGGTCGGGACGTCGACGGTCGGCTTGGGCGGCGGCGGAGGCGGGGCGGTCCAGATCAGCGCGCGCGGGTCGATCACCGTCAACGGCGCGATCCTCGCGGGAGGAGGCGGCGGACGCGGAGGCCTCGCTGGCGTGACGAGCCTCAACTGGGGCTCCGGCGGTGGCGGAGGCAGCGGCGGCGCGATCCTCCTCGAGGCGCCGATGGTCGTGGTGACGTCGACCGCCACGGTCTCGACCACGGGCGGCGCGGGCGCGGGGAGCGCGAGCGGCTCGCCGGGCGACGACGGGGAGGACGGCGCGCGCCTCCTCGACCCGGCGGCGGGCGGCCGTCGCGGCGGCAACCTGTACGGCGCCGACGGTGCGGACAGCGGTGGGGGGACGCGCGACGAGGGCAACATCGGCGGCTCGAACACCGGCGGCTCGGGCAACGGCGGCGGCGGCGGCGGCGGAGTGGGCTGTGTCGTCCTCCGGAGCCGCGAGGGCACGCTGCCCGGGGGCGGCGTCTCGCAGATCAGCGGACGCAACCCCTCCGCGCTGATGACCGCGCCGATCCTCACCCGCTAGCGCGACGTCAGCTTCCCGTGCGGGTCACACGCACCCGCACCGCGGCCGTCCCGACCGCGGCGCGCACGACGAAGCGCGACCGCGAGGGACCGAGGATCGCGATGAGCCCCTTGACCCGACGCGCGCGGAGCGATCCCAGGCCTGCGTTGCCGGTGAGCTCGTCGGCCGTCGCGTAGCCCGTCACCTCGACGCGCAGGCCGCGATCCTCGCGCAGCAGCCCGGCCAGTGAGCGCAGCGCGCGTTCGTCGATCGATGCCTCGCGCGCCTGCCCGCGATCGAAGCGGACCCCGAGATCGGTACCACGCACGAAAGGTTGCAGCCGCGGATCGTCGGCGGCGATCCGCTCGGGCGGCGCTCGCGCGTCGATGCGCGCGGGCGGACGACGCTCGCGCGGTGCGCTCGCCACCCGCGGCGCGGGCGCGCCGGTCTCGCGCTCGCTCATCGCGGCGAGGGTGAGCGCCATCCGTCGGCGATACGCGTCGGCGCGCTGGGCGCACGGCTCGCCGCAGTCAGTCGCGCGCAGCCGCTCCAGCTCGGCCGAGAGATCGACGGTGCGCGAGACGGGGAGGCTCCCCGACGCGAGCCACGGCGCGGTGCCCATCGGCCGCGCGATCCAGTGCGGCCTGATCTCGAGCGCCGTGATCGCGAGCCGCGCGCCGTCCCGCCGCGTTCGTACGAACACGAGCGGCGCGTCGCGCACGCCGACCTCGCGGCTCTCGAGCGTCCCGGCCGGCTCCTCCATCGCGGCCAGCAGGTTGCCGAGCGAGTACACGACCCTCACCTCGCGCCCGTCGCGCGCGCGGATCCGCTCCGTCTGCCCAGGCAGGTGCGTGCCGTGGCCGATCACGAGGTCGGCGCCCGCGTCGGCCGCGCGCTGCGCGAGCTCGCGCATGATCGGGCGCGGCTCCACCAGGTCCTCGCGCACCCAGTGGAACATCGCGATCACCAGGTCCGCCTCCGGGCGCGCTCGGGCGAGCGAGCGCTCGATCGTGTCGTCGTACACGAACGCGATGCGCGGTCGCTCTGCCTCGTCGTGGCTCGGACGATGGTTGGACCCCTCGCTCCACGCGGCGATCGCGACGCGCGCGCCGCCGACGTCGAAGAGCTGCGCGGCCGCCGCCGCCTCGGCGTCGTCTCCGACTCCGATCGCCATGACGCGCTCGCGTCGCGTCGCGTCGAGCGTGTTGGCGAGGCCCGCGATGCCCTGATCGTATGCGTGGTTGTTCGCCACGGTGACCGCGTCGACGCCGGCCTCGCGCAGCGCCGTCAAGAAGTCGACCGGTGCACGGAACACCGGACCGACCTGGCCCGCCTCGCGGGTGCGGTACCGCATGGAGATGGGCACCTCGAGGTTCACGACCGCGAGGTCCGCTCCCTGGAGGTGCGGCGTGAGGTCCACGAAGACCTCGCGCAGCGCCGCTTCGCGGCCCACCGTGCGGGCGCGATGGCCGAGCTGGTAGTGGAGCGGCGCGTCGTAGAGGACGTCGCCCCCGAACGCGAGCGTCGGCCCCGCCTCGCCGTCCGTCTGCGCCCGAGCCGTCTGCGCCCGAGCGCCCGACGCCACGACAAGGGCGAGCACGCACGCGACGAGAGACCACCGCGGGACCATGAGGCGCTCGTACCACGAGCGCAGGGATCGCCGCACGATGGCGTCTAGCGCCGCGCGAGCGCGCGGCCCTGACTCGGGAGGGGCCTCAGCGCGCCTCGCACCGCCGCGCGCAGCGCGTTCCGATGCAGCGCGTGTGGCTCCCCACCGATCGCGCCGGCCCTGCCCTCGAGCATCGCGAGGATCGCTCCGGATCGGGCGTCGCTCACGATCACCGACACCGCGCAGTCGACGCGGAGCCGACCCTCGGTGCGGCGCTCCTCCGAACGCAGGACCGAGCCCGACACCACCAGCTCGGCGCTCGCGCGCGGGGTCAGCCGGAGATCGGGATCGGCGCGGAGCGCGTCGGTCAAGGCGCTTCGCAACTCGCCTTGCTCGGCGCCGCCGATCTCCCCGACCGCCATCCGAAGCGGAGCCCCGTCCACGGCGCGCGCGCCGCTCGTCACCATCGACAGCGCGCACGTCACCGTGCACGCGGCCAGCCGGACCGCATGGGACATGGATACCTCCCTCTCGCGCCGCGTCTCGCCCACGCCGCGCCGATTCATCTCGGGTAGCGCGAAAGGTCAGGTTCGGTCAAAAAAGTCACCGCATGACCTCCGCATCGAACGTCGCCACGCGCGCGAAGAAGAACCACTCGCGCACCCTCGCTCGGCTCACCGAGTACCTCACGATCCCCGCCATCTCGTGCGACGCCTCGCGCGCGGCCGACGTGCGTCGCCTCGCCGAGAAGATCCGCGATGACCTGGGCGCGCTCGGGATGGACGACGCGCGACTCCTCGAGCTCGACGGCGCGCACCCCGCGGTCGCAGCGGAGCGGATGCGCGCGGGCGCGGACAAGCCGACGCTCCTCATCTATGGCCACCTCGATCTGCAGCCCGTCGCCGGTGAAGCCTGGTCGACCGCGCCGCACGAGGCGGTGGAGAAGGACGGGCGGCTCTACGCGCGCGGCGCCGCCGACGACATGGGCGGCTGGGTCTCCCACCTCGCCGCGATCGAGGCGTGGCTCGAGGAGGTGGGCGAGCTCCCGCTCAACGTGCGCCTCTTGATCGAGGGCGAGGAGGAGATCGGCTCACCGAACCTCGAGCGTTACATGGACGCCTACCCCGAGGCGTTCGCGTCGGACGTCATGGTGCTCACCGACTGCGAGAATCCCTCGAGCGACGTCCCGGGCCTCACGGTGTCGTTACGCGGCTTGCTCGAGATCGAGGTGCGCTGCGACGCGCTCGGCTCCGACGTGCACTCCGGGCTATGGGGCAACCTCGTTCCCGATCCGTGCATCGCGCTCATGCAGATCGTCAGTCGGCTCGTCGATCAGAACGGACGCCTCACGGTGGGTCGCGTCGAGCTCACCGATCGCGAGCGCGACGCGTACCGCAACGTGCCGCTCGGCGAGGACGTGATCCGTCGTGGGGCGCGCATCTTGCCCGACGTCGCGCCGCTGCCGCTCGAGGGTCGGACGCCGGCGGAGTGGGCGTGGCGGCAGCCGGCGATCACGGTGTTGTCGACGACGTTCCCGGCGCCGGGAACCGAGAAGAACGCGGTGCGGCGATCCGCGTCGGCGAAGCTCTCCTGCCGCGTCGCTCCCGGTCAGTCGTCGGACGCGCTCTTCCAAGCGCTGCGCGACGCGATCGTGAGCGACCCGCCGGGAGGCGTGCGCGTGAGCGTCGAGCAGCTGCGGGGCGGGGACGGTTGGCTCTACGAGCCCAAGGGGCCTGCGTTCCCCGCCGCGGATCGCGCGTACCAGGCTGCATGGGGCAAGCCGCTTTCCCCGATCGGAGTGGGCGGATCGATCCCGTTCGTCGCGATGTTCGGACGTCGCTTCGCGGAGCTGCCGTTGATCCTCAACGGCGTCATGGATCCGGAGACCGGCGCGCACGGACCCGACGAGTCGATGCACCTCGGCGTCTTCGAGAAGGCGATCGCCGCGAACGTGTACCTCTACGACGAGCTCGCCCGGGTCGAAGGACTCGGCAAGTCTTCGTAGATCCGGTGCCTCGAGGCGCCGTATCGACGCGCGCTTCGCGCGTTGCGCCGCCCCACCCTATCGGCGATCCTCGGCCCCCATGACGCTTTCCGTCACGATCCCGCATCACGAGCTCGGGCTCGACAAGGACGCGATCCGCGAGTCGATCCTCGATCATCTCGAGCACGTCCGCGTGCGGGACCAACACTCCGCCACCGATCTCGACCTGCTCCACGCCGTCGCGCACGCGGCGCGCGCACGGATGGCCGACCGCTGGCACCACACGCGCCAGCGCCAGCATCACTCCGGCGAAAAACGTGTCTACTACCTTTCCATGGAGTACCTGCCGGGACGGCTGCTCCGCGACGCGCTGACCAACCTCGGGATCCTCGAGGCGACGCGCGCCGCGCTCGACTCGCTCGGGCGCGATCTCGATCGGCTCTTCGACGCCGAAGACGACCCCGCGCTCGGCAACGGCGGCCTCGGGCGTCTCGCGTCGTGCTTCATGGACTCGATGGCGACGCTCGGGATCGGCGCGGTCGGCTACGGCATCCGCTACGAGTACGGGATCTTCCGGCAAGAGCTGGTGGACGGACGCCAGCGCGAGCACCCGGACGACTGGCTGGCGCACGGCACGCCGTGGGAGGTCGCGCGCACCGATCTCCGTTACACGGTCCGCTACAACGGCCGCGTCGAGCCGCGCACGGACGCGACGGGGCGGACCCACTTCGCCTGGCTCGGGACCGACGACGTCTACGCGGTGGCGTGCGACATCCCGGTGCCCGGCTACCAGAACGGGGTCGTGAACACGCTGCGCCTCTGGCGCGCCGTCCCGGTCAAGGAGTTCGACCTCGACGCGTTCAACGCCGGCGACCACGATCGTTCCGTAGTGCAGCGCGGCTTCGCCGAGAACATCTCGCGCATCCTCTACCCGAACGACGCCGGCCCGCCCGGCAAGGAGCTCCGGCTCCGTCAGGAGTACTTCTTCGTCTCCGCGTCCCTCCAAGACGCGGTGCGCCGTCACCTCGCGCGCTTCGAGTCGCTCGACGACCTGCCGGATCGCGTCGTCTTCCAGCTCAACGACACGCACCCCGCGCTCGCCGTCGCCGAGATGATGCGGATCCTGATCGACGAGCAGCACATGGACTGGCAGCGCGCGTGGGCGATCACCAAGCGCTGCTTCGCGTACACCAACCATACACTCCTGCCCGAGGCGCTCGAGACGTGGCCGCAGCACCTCATGGATCGGCTGCTCCCGCGGCAGCTCGATCTGATCCGGGAGATCGATCGGCGGCTCCGCGACGACCTCGTCGCCCGCTACCCGGAGGACCCGTCGAAGGTCGATCGCATGGCGATCATCGAGCAGCGCCCGCAAGGTCACGTGCGCATGGCGCATCTCTCGATCGTCGGGAGCTTCAGCGTCAACGGGGTGAGTGAGCTCCACAGCAAGCTGCTCCGCGAGCAGATGTTTCCCGAGCTGAGCCACCACTACCCGGGGCGCTTCCGCAACAAGACGAACGGGGTCACCCCGCGACGCTGGATCAAGGAGTGCAACCCCGGGCTCTCCGCGCTGCTCGACGAGGCGGTGGGCGGCCCGCACTGGGTGACCGATCTGCCGAAGGTGAGCGCGCTCGAGCGCCTCGCCGACGACGCCGCGTTCCAGGAGCGCTGGCGCGCGGTGAACCGGGCCAACAAGGTCCGGCTCGCCGATCACCTCCGGCTCCACAACGGGATCGAGCTCGATCCGGACACGCTGTTCGACGTCCAGATCAAGCGCATCCACGAGTACAAGCGTCAGCTCCTCAACGTGCTCCACGTGATCGCGCGCTATCAGGCGATCAAGCGCGGCGAGATCCCCGAGGTGCCGCGCACCGTGTTGTTCGGCGGCAAGGCGGCGAGCGGCTACGAGCGCGCGAAGGACATCATCCACCTCATCCACTCGGTCGCGCAGGTGGTGAACCGCGACCCCGACACGTCGGAGCACCTCAAGGTCCACTTCATCCCGAACTACCGGGTCTCGCTCGCCGAGCGGCTCATCCCGGCCGCCGACCTGAGCGAGCAGATCAGCTGCGCGGGTCAGGAAGCGTCGGGCACCGGGAACATGAAGTTTGCGATGAACGGCGCGCTCACCATCGGCACGCTGGACGGCGCGAACGTCGAGATCCGGGAGGCGGTCGGGGAAGAGAACATCTTCATCTTCGGCCTCACGGTGCAGCAGGTGCAAGAGACACTGTCGCGCGGATATCGACCGCAGGACCTCTACGCGAACGACGCACGCATCCGCAGCGTGATCGACGCGATCGGCAAGGGCGCGTTCAGCCAGGACGCGCCGACGCGCTTCGCCCAGGTGGCGGGCGCGCTCTTGACGGACGGCGAGCGCTACGTGCACCTCGCGGACTTCTCGGCCTACCTCGACGCGCAGAGCCGGGTGGACGCGCTCTATCTCGATCCGGCGGCGTGGACGAAGCGATCGATCCTCAACTCCGCGCGGATGGGCCGCTTCTCGAGCGACGAGACGATCCGCGATTATGCGACGGATATCTGGGGCGTCCCGGTGTAGCGCAGCGCCGAAGGCGAAGCGCTACACCTGCCCACCCCCCGCTCAGAACTTCCCCGGGCCGTCCTTCTTCGTCGACTTCCGCGACAAGAACACCACGAGCCCCGCGCCGAGCATCAGCCCGAAGAAGAGGCATAGCGCCATCCCTCCAATCGCGGGCCACTCCGGGTGACACCCGGCGTGCGACGCGTCGAAGCCCGGAGGACACGGCCCGACCGCATCGGCGCGCGCGAGCGCCGGCACGACCGCCAGGCCGAGCGCGACCGCGCCCTGGATGAACGCACGCGACGTTGCGCCCGCCACGCTCAGTCTCCAGGCGACGTATCGCGCTGACCGAGCCGCTCCGGCAGATCGGGTCGTTGATAGAGGTAGCCCTGCCCGAGGTGACAGCCGAGCAGCGCGACCACGCGGTGCTCCTCCTCCGTCTCGACTCCCTCCGCCACCACGGAGACCCCGACGTCCTCCATGAGGCGCACGAGCGCGGCGACGAGCTCCTGGCGGCCAGGGCTGCGCTCGATGTTCCGGATCAAGCTCATGTCGAGCTTGAGGAAATCGGGCGGCACCTCGGCGAGCTGGGTGAGCCGCGATCGCCCGGCGCCGAAGTCGTCGTACGCGAGCTCGATCTTGCGCCGCTCGAGCTCCGAGCGGAGCTCCCGCATCTGGCCGAGGTCGGCGATCGCGCCCTCGTGGATCTCGACGACGAGCGTCCGGCCGTCGAGGTTCTTCGCGGTGCGCTCGAGCTCGGCCAACAGATCGGTCGCCATCATCTCGTGCGGGTGCACGTTCATGAACACGCGCGCGCCCGGGCTCGGGAGCTGCCACATCGTCTCGAGCGCGACGTTGCGCATGAGGCGGCTGAGGTCCGTCGACTTCTCGTTCTCCGTCGCGATGCGGAAGAGCGTCGCGGTGTCGTACTCCTTTGGGTTGAGCGTGTTGCGGCCGAGCGCCTCGAAGCCGATCGTCGATCGATCGTCGAGCCGGACGATCGGCTGGAACACCGCGCTCACGCGGCTGCCCGTCAGGATGCGATAGAGATCGCGCAGCCCGCGGTAGAGATCGATCTCCGCGCTGCCCGAGTCGCCCGCCCACGTCTGGTCGTACCCGCGCTCCTCGACCTCCGCGAGCACGACCGTGATCTCGCGGTTCGCGATGTGCAGGACGTCACCCACCGAGAGCGTGGTGAGCCCCTGGATCTGCTCGCCGTTCACGAACGTGCCGTTGCGGCTGCCGAGGTCGCGGACCGCGAGCCCGCCGCTCGGCTGCGCGACGATCTCCGCGTGGTCCTTCGAGACGCGCGGGGACTCGAGCGAGAGCTCGGCCTCGCGATTGCGGCCGATGCGAAACGGGTTTGCGCCGATCGGCACCACGACCGGCTCGGAGCTCGAGTCGGGGCGGTAGCTCAGGCAGACGCGGCGCGAACGCGGCACGGGAGGTCTAGTGTATCGCAGGGGTTCGGATTCGTTCGAGCGTCATCGCGACGGAGAAACACGATCACGCTCGCGCGGGCGTACGATGACGCCATGGGCGCATTCGCCATGGCACGATCGCAACCGGTTGGTCACCCGCGCGTTACGCGCGGCGTTCAGCAACCGGGGTGATGGAGGTAGAGCTCTTCGAGCATCGAGAGCTCCTCCGGCGTACCGAGTCGATCCCGGAACTCGATGACCGTCACTTCGGCCGCCGACTGCGTCTCGGTACGCAGCTCGATGTCGTACCCATCGACGCCCTCCGCCAGCACCGCGGCGGTCGCGTCGTGCCCGTTCGAGGCGGCGTTCGAGGTGGCGTTCGAGGTGGACGGCGCGGCGACGATCGACGGCTCGCCACTTTGGACGAGACCGTCCGCGATCGTGCGCGACATCGTCGTGCGCTGCACGCGCCACAGCGCGACGATCCACTCGCGACCGATGCGCGCGTTTCCGTCGGGCGCGAACCACGCCACGGCGATGTCTTCGAAGATCTCGACGCGAACCGGGATCGCCTGCGACTCGTCGAAGCCGAGCGCCTGGATCTCGCGTGCGGTGAACGGGACTTGCGACACGTCGGGGAGCACGTAGAGGACCTCGCCGGTGACGAAGCCCTCGTCGACCACCAGGCTCGTGCCGCGCTCTCCGATGTCGGCGCCGCACGCCGTCAGGAGCGTGGCCAACGCGGCGGCGATCACCGGAGTGATCCGCGCGCGTCGGTCCGCGAGGGGGTGGAAGGTGCGGGTGCCCATCGATCCTCCAAGCCCTCCTCACCACTCGGAGGGCCCAGCTAGTGTGTCATACGGCGGCCGAGATGGAAAACCGACTCGTGCGATCGGGCGCTCGGTTTTCTTGCCGACCTCGCACCCCGTCCCGAACAATTGCGGTCGGCCGGGAGGACTGCCTCGTGGGCATCCGCCCCGCCGAGTCCGGCTTTCGCCCAGCCGGGGTTTCGTGGTACCGGAGGAACGCATGGTCAAGCGAGTGATCCCAACCCTGGTCGTCGTCCTGTTCGGCGCTCTGTGTCTCGCCTGCGGGGGAGACGACTCCAGCTCCCAGCGCACGACGCCCGAGTGGCAGGCCCGCGAGCGGCTCCCGATCGTCTCGCTCCACTGGTGGGGAAACCCGGTCGAGCGGTTCTGCGAGGAGACCACCGACTGCGAGCGCGGCGAGCAATGCCAGCAGGTTCGCCTCAGCAGCTGCCGGAACGGTTGCCCGCGCGGCGAGGACGCCCGCGTCTGCGTGCCCCACGACTGGAACGGGGATATGGCGTTGACCTACGAGACGCCGACCCCCGACACGACTCCGACGCCGCCCGAGCAGTAGCCGCTCGCTACCAGGGGATGTCGCTGGGATCGATCTCTTCCTTGCGAGACGCCGCGGGGTAGCGGTGCGTGGTGGGCCGCACCTTGCCCACGTAGAAGACCACCCCCGACTTGCCCGGCTGGAGCTCACCGCTGAGGAAACGCTCCGTCGCATACGCGGCCACCGCGTAGAAGCCGTCCTCGGCCGACGCCAAGAGCAGGCGGCCGCTGTGCTCGCACGGCACGCACCAGAGGTGACCGCCGTCTTCGGCGTAGAAGCCGCGCGCTTCGCACCTCGGGCAGTCGACCTCCGCGCCGTCCTCCATCCGCCGCGACTTCTCGATCCGTTCGCGGTCCGCGTCGGCCCGCTGCGCAGCGACGATTTCGGCGACCGGGCAGGCGCAGTCGGGGCACACCGCGGCGCGGTCGGAGACCTTGCGCCCGCAGTCGGGACACTCGATCAGCGGCACCGATCCCCCTTCCGGGCGCGTCGCCGCGCGATGAAGGCCATCGCGAGCAGGAGGAGCACACCTGCACCGGCCGGCGACCGCGAGGTGCCCGAAGCGGCTCGGCAGTCACATCCGCCGCGCGTGGTGGGCGGACCGGCGTCGGCCATCGTCATCCCCGCGTCCGCGCAGGCGGCGGGGTTCGGCGTGTGATCGCAGCCGCCGCTCGCGTTGCACGTGTCGGACGTACACGGGTCGGAGTCGTCGCAGTCGGTGCTCGACGCACACAGACACTGCGAGTCGTCGTAGTCGATCGCGCCGTCGCAGTCGTTGTCGATGCCGTCGGCGCAGGCGGTCTCACGGACCCGGCTGTTGACCGCGGGGTCGCGATCGTCGCAGTCGACGCCGAAGCGCTGCTCGCTCGCGTCGAGACAATCGCCATCCGCGTTGTCATCGATGCCGACGCCGCAGACGCCGTCGTGATCGCGATCGAGGTAGCGGAAGCAATCGGAGTCGCGGGTGCCGACGAGGCCGTCGCAGTCCGCGTCGACCGGCTCGAGGCAGCGCTCCGGCTGACCCGCGTTGATCGTCGCGTTGCTGTCATTGCAGTCCGTGGTCGCGGTGTTCTCGCCCGCGTCCTCGCAGTCGCCGTCCTCGTTGAGATCGGTGCCGAGCGGACAGTGACCGTCGCCATCCATGTCGACGTCGCGCCGGCAGTAGCCCGCCTCGTCGACCAGCATGTCGAGGTCCTCGTCGATCCCGTTGAGGCAGTGCTCGGGCGCACCCGGGTAACGGGTCGGCCACTCCTCCGTGCCGAGCGGGTAGATCATCGGGTCCGAGAACGGGTCCATCGCCGCCGTCCACTCCGTCGGGCCGCTCTGCTCGCCCGGGTCGGCGCAGTCGAAGTCGCCGTTGAGGTCCGCCCCCACGAAGCAGAAGTGATCGCGATCGCGATCGCGATAGTCGTCGCAGACGAAGAACTGGTCCGCGTCCGTGCTGCCGTCGCAGTTGTTGTCGATCCCGTCCGTGCAGAGCTCGGTGGTGGTGGGACGCACGTCGACGCTCGTCTCGTCGCAGTCCCCGCGCCCGTCCTGCTCGCCCATGCCCGTGCAGACCCCGTTCCGGTCGAGGTCCGCACCGACGAAACAGAAGTGGTCACCGTCCGCGTCGATGTAGCCGGCGCACCCCGGGTCGGCGAGGCTCACCAGCCCATCGCAGTCCTCGTCGGTGTCGGTGTCGAGGCAGAGCTCCATCGCGCCGGGGCTGATCGAGCGGACCGTGTCGTTGCAGTCCGACGGCAGCGCGTCCTCGCCCGGGTCGGCGCAGTTGCCGTTGCGGTTCACGTCCTGACCGACGGGGCAGTAGCCATCTCCGTCCGCGTCGTAGAGCGCCCCGCAGTCGACCCCGTCGCGGGCGTCCGCGAGACCGTCACAGTCGTTGTCGACCCCATCGACGCACAGCTCCATCTGGGCGGAGTTCACGTCGGCGCGGCTGTCGTTGCAGTCGAAGCCGGCGGTGAGCTCGCCCACACCGTTGCAGTTTCCGTCCATGTCGGTGTCCGCGCCGATCGGGCAGAAGCCGTCCATGTCGGCGTCGACGTCGCTCGTGCAGTCCGCGTCCGCGAGATCGACGTCGCCGTCGCAGTCGTTGTCCAGCGAGTCGACGCAGTTCTCCCCGGCCGCCGGCGAGCGCGTCGCCTCGGTGTCGTCGCAGTCGACGTCGGACGTGTTCTCCATCGCGTCGGTACAGTCGCGGTCCCGGTTCAGGTCGATGCCCATCGGGCAGTAGCCGTCTCCGTCGCGGTCCACCACCATCGCGCACTCGCTGTCGAACAGCGTCCGGTCGCCGTCGCAGTCGTTGTCGATCGCGTTGGTGCACACCTCGGCGCGCCCGGTGTGGACGGTGGCGTCGGCGTCGTTGCAGTCCAGGCTGCCGTCGAGCTCCCCCGCCCCGTGGCAGTCGCCGCTCGAGTCGGTGTCGTGACCCAGGCAGCAGTAGCCGTCCATGTCCGCGTCGGTGTCGGCCGGCGTGAAGGTGTCGAAGCCGGGGCGCGTCGGGCAGGTGCACATCGGGAACGCCATCGTCGCGTTCCACGTGCCCAAAGGATCACCGAGCTCCTCGCCGTTGGTGAAGCCGTCGCCGTCCGAGTCCATCATCGCGAGCGTCGCGTTCCACACGCGGCCGTTCGCGTTGAACGCCATGCCGAACGGGTTGAAGCAGGGCGGCGTCATGCAGCCCGCGCCGCCGTTCGGGTTGTTGTGGCACGTGATGCACGGACGCTCGGTCCCGGTGGAGTTGACCGCGGTCGCGCGGCACGGGACGAGGAACGCGAACGGCTCGAACGCGTGCGCGGGGCTCGCCGCCCACGCGTGGAGGAGCGCCACCGCGAGCGCAGTGACGAGAACGCGGACGCCTCGCGAGATGGGTGGGCTCACGGCGCGACGGTGAGGCGAAGGTTGTAACCGGCCGGGCGATCGGTGAGCGGAGCGGTGTAGTCGACCCACAGATAGTACGTCCCCGAGTTGAGCGCGCGCGGCTCGATGATCGCGCAGCCGGTACCGACCTCCGAGGTCGGCGCGATGACGGTGCCGTTCTCGCCGTTGCGGATCGTGAGCGTGAACGCGTCGGTCAGCGACGACGCCGCGCAAGGATCGCCCGCCGTGTCGAGCGCGACGACGCTGACCATCGAGTTGTCGGTGCGCACCTCGAAGCTGTAGACGTCCGGATACGTGCACCCGTCGGGCGTCAGCGAGCCGGAGAACTCGAACGAGTTCGACGCGGGCAAGACGACGTGGTTCGCCTCGACGATGCTGTCGTTCGCCTCGATCTCGGCCTCGACCGTCGCGGTGCCGAGATCGGGGTGGCAACGCGCGTTGCAGTTGCCGCCCGCCGCGCTGAGATCGCAGGGCTCGCCGTGGGTCTTCTCGCCGTCGCCGCACGTGATGAGGTAGGCGCCGAGCGTGTACTCGCCACCCTGCGCGTTCACTCCGTCGTCGATCCCGAGGTAGTAGATGCCGTCGTTGGGCGCGATGAACGCGAAGTGCTCGTCGTTCGCCATGCCGCTGCAGTAGTTGCCGTTGAACGCGCAGTCGCGCGCGTCGCACGTCGAGTCGAGGAGGTAGATCAGCGGGTCGAGGTCTCCCGCCTGCGCCTGGACGTGGAAGTGCCACTGCTGACCGGCCTGCGTCTCGAGCGCGAGGAAGCCGTTCGGACCGGTCATCGCCACGCCGCAGCGCGAGCGCACGCTGTTCCCCAGCCCGCGCGTGTCGAGGTGGATGTCGGTCATCGTGTTGCGGATCACGAAGTAGTCGGCGATCGGTCCGCCGCACGCCTCGTTGAGGATGTTGCCGCCGCCGCCCGCGTCGCCGCCGCCGTCGGAGCCGCCGCCGCCGTCTCGGCCGGCGTCGCCCCCGTTCATCAGCTCACGGAGGTGCGCGTCGTCGACCACGAAGCAGCCGCCGAGCGCCATCGAGGCGAGCGAGAGGAGAGCGAGCCGCACGAACGATCGAGGTTCGATCACTGAAACGCTCCTGCCACGCCGAGCGCGGCGCCATCGGGTCCGGCCGCGAACATCGGCGTGAGCGACGCGCGGCGGTCCGACGATCCGGACAGCGCGTCCCAGTCGGTGAGGATCGCGCACACCACCGCGACCGCCGCGAGGCCGCCGGCGCCGAACAGGAGGATGTTGGTGCCGAGCTGATAGCCGTTCGCCTGATCGTAGAGATCCTGCGCGCTGCTCGCGGTGGTCGCCGCGTTGTAGTCGTCGTTGAGCGACAACGTGGTGAGCCCGGTCCAGATCGAGAGCCCGCCGGCGACCAGCGCGAGGCCGCCCACCGCAATGAAGATCGCGGGGTGCAGGATCCCGATCCCGGAGCCCCCCGACTGATCGCCGCCCTGCGCGTGATCGCCACCGTTCCCCACCGCGTGCTGCGGATCGGGCTCCGGGTCGGGCTCGGGATCCGGCGGCGGCGCGCTGCGGGCCAGCGAGTCCTCGAGCACGCGGATCCGCGCCTCGACCTCCGACCGGTTCGGGGCGTCGGGGTACGCCTCGATGTACTGGCGCAGCGCGTCGACGGTCTCCTGATCGCGGCGCAGTCGGTCCAGCGTCTGCGCGATGTTGTAGAGGAGCCCGGGGCGCGCGCTCAGCTGGTAAGCCTGGCGGAAGCGCTGGAGCGCCGTCTCGTAGTCCCCGGCCGCGAACGCCTCGCGGGCCGACTCGAACGTCAGGCGCGCGGCCTCGTCGAGCTGATTGGGCGAAGCGGCCTGGCCGGACGACGGCTGTCCATCGTCCTGCGCGAGCGCGATGCACGGCGTGAGCGCCGTGGTGAGCGCGAGGAGCACCACGAAGCGGGATGAGGAGAACATCGCGGTGGATGGTAGCAGCGGCGCTGGGCGACCTTCTACCTCCGTGCGGTACAGGTCCGTTACTCTCGTACTGGGCGCGCCGGGCGGCTGGCCGTATGCTCCCGCCCGTGATTTCCACGAGCACGATGTGGGCGAGCGCATCGGGTCGCGCGCGGTGGTCGGCCGCGGCGGGTTCCGCGCTCCTGTTTTGCGGCTTGGCCGCGGGCTGCGACGACGGCGACGAGCCGGGGACCGACGCGGGCGGCACCGATGCCGGACCGCCCCCGATGATCGACGCCGGCTACGACGCGGGGCCGCCGCTCGTCGACGCGGGACCTCCGTGCGAGGGCCCACCAGGGCTCTACGAGGACCCGGCGTGCACGGTCATCGCGGCGGGGGTCCGCGCGTACGAGCCGCGCTTCACGCTGTGGGCCGACGGCGCCGAGAAGGAGCGGTACATCTACCTCCCGCCGGGGGAGACGATCGACGCGTCCGACCCTGACAACTGGGTGTACCCGGTCGGGACGCGCCTCTACAAGACGTTCCTCCTCGGCGGAGTGCGCCTCGAGACGCGCGTGCTCGAGAAGACCGATCCGGGCACCGGGCTCACCGCGTGGCGCATGCGCGTCTACGCGTGGGACGAGGCGCAGTACAACGTCGAGGACGTCACGAACGCGGGCCTCGAGCGCCGGAGCAACGTGCTCGGCACCGACCACGACATCCCCGAGGGCGCGGACTGCGTCCAGTGCCACAACGGCACGCGCGATCTCATCAACGGGTTCAGCGCCATCATGCTCAACCACGACGGCGCGGGCGTGACGCTAGAGACGCTGCTCGACGAGAACCTGCTCGTGCCGGAGTTCGCGCGCTCCCTCGCGGACGTCCCGAGCTCGGGTGCGGGCACGACGGCGGAGGTCGACGCGCTCGGATACCTGCACGCGAACTGCGGGCACTGCCACCACGAGCCGCTCCCCGGCAGCGGGGGCGTCTGTCACACGCCAGCGTGCAACCGGGGGCTCTTCTTCTGGCTGCCCACCGGCGTGGCGACGGTGCAAGCGACGCCGACCTACGCGACCTCGGTGAACCAGATCAACACCGCGCCGTTCGGCGGGCGCACGTGTCGCATCAAGCCGGGCGATCCCGACAACAGCGTCATCGTGTACCGGATGGAGTCGCGCATGACGGGCATGCAGATGCCGCCGCTCGCGACCGAGCAGGTGCACACCGCGGGCGTCGCGATGGTCCGCGCGTTCATCTCGGGCATGACGGACGCGCCGTCGGCCGCCTGCATGCCCTGATCGGCTGACCCACCCGGTCTCGTCGTCGGTCCACGGTGACCGAGGCGAGCGCGCGATCACCGAGCGCCCCGAGGATCACCGGGCGCTCAGCGCGCCCAGGGGTTGTCGAGCTCGGGCGTGCGCGGATCGGGCCGCGGCGTGTGGGGCCGCGAGGAGGGTGTGCTCGACGGGCCGAGCGGGCGGATCACGGGGACCGGCACGTCTTCGCGCGGGCGCGTGCGCACCGGCGCAGCGTCGAGGTGCACGGTGAGCTCGGCGCCGCTCGCGACGGTGACCGTGCGCGTGACGTAGCCCTCGCGCGAGATCTCGAGCGTCCAGCGCTCGCCCGGCTCGATGAGGAGCGGGATGGGCGCGTCGCCGAGGTCGAGCCCGTCGCGACGGACGGTGCAGCCGGGCGGATCGCTCCGTAGCATCGTCGGCACGGTCGGCGGCACGGGATCCGGAGGAGGAACGGGATCTCGTCGGTCCGTCACCTCCGCGGTCGGCGGGATCGGCGGTGGCTCGGGCACGGGCGGCGGCTCGGACGTCGTCGCGGGCCCTTCTTCCGCGACCGCGATGAGGTCGTCGGCCGGATCCTCGTTGCCCACCGGGATGAGGAGCGCGGCCGCCGCGGCGAGACCGGCCGCGAAGACGAGGACGAAGCCCATCAGCGCGAGCTTGATCGGGCTGGAACGAGGCTTGACCGCCGGGGGCGCGGCCTCGAGGGGCGGCGGCGGATGCTCCGAGACGTCGAACCGCATCGTCTTGATCGGTCCGCGCGCGGGCGCGGCGGCCACCGACGACGGCGCGGCGAAGGGAGACGACGGCGCGGCGGCCGGCGCGACGGGCGCGAGCAACGGCCCCGTGCGTCCCGGCGAAGATCCGGACGAGCCGCTCGACGCGGTGAGATACGAGCCGACCATCGCCGCGCTCGTCCCCGCTTCGCCAGCGCACGCGCGGAGCGCGTCCATCACCTCGCCCATCGTGGCGAAGCGATCGTCCGGCTGCTTCTGGAGGCAGCGCATCACCACGGCCTCGAGCCCCGGTCCCGCCGGGCACTGCGGCCACGCCTGCTTGAACGGACGCGGCGCGCTGTAGACGTGATGGTTCATCGCCTCGAACGCGCTCCCCGAGGGGAACGGCGGCGAGCCGGTGAGCATGTGATACAGCACCGCGCCGAACGAGTAGATGTCGGTGCGCGCGTCGATGGACTGCGACTTGACTTGCTCGGGCGCCATGTAGCGCGGCGAGCCGATCATCACCCCGCTCTGCGTGAGCTGGAGGTTCTGTCCCTCCGCGCCGAGCATCTTCACGAGGCCGAAGTCGAGCACCTTGATGAACAGCGCGTCCCCACCGCGCGGCGCGAACATCACGTTGCCCGGCTTGAGATCGCGGTGGACGAGGCCCTGCTCGTGGGCGTCGCGGAGCGAGCTCGCGATCTGGAGCGCCACGTGGATCGCGTCGATCGGCGCCAGCGGACCGTCCGTCGCGAGGCGCTTGCTCAGCGTGTCGCCGGGCAGGTACTCCATCGCGAGGAAGTAGAGACCGTCAGCCGTCTTGCCGTAGTCGAACACCACGATGGTGTTCGGGTGCGCGAGCTTGGCGGCGGCCGACGCCTCGAGGATGAAGCGCTTGGAGAAGCTCTCGTCGACCGTGGGGTTCTGCGCCTCGAGCACCTTGAGCGCGACGGTGCGCCCGAGCGGCATCTGCTCGGCGCGATAGACCACGCCCATCCCGCCCGCCGCGAGGCGCTCGAGGATCTTGAAGCGTCCCTCGAGCGTGCGACCGACCAGGGTGGGCTCGGCGGCACCGGGATCGGCGGCGCTCGGTCGTGCGGCGTCGGTCATCGCGGTCGGGTCAAGGTAGCACGCGGCCCCCGCGTAGACAGTGCCGCGGGGGTTTCAGCGAGAGCGGATGCGCGGAGGCTCGGTCCCGGGCATACCTCGCGCGTGCGCGTCGATCCGATGCCGCTCCGCGCGATCGCGACGGCGCTCCTCCTCGCGCTCGGCGCGTGCGCGCCCACGTCCAACCTCGAGCCGACCGAGCCGTTCGATGGCCTCGATCACGGGGAGACGGCGCAGCTCTGCCGCTTCACGGTGGACGTGATCGGCGACACCGACGCCACCTGCGATCCGGAGGCCCCAGGGTCGCTGTTCGACTTCGACGCGTGCATGGCCTCGCCTCCCTGGCTCGGTTGCCCCCCTCCGGGGGACGAAGCCGCCGACGTCGAGAGCTGGGAGGACTGCGTCAACGCGCTGGTGAGCGGCTTCTGCTCGGCGGAGGCCGACGCCTCCTGCTGGGCGCTCTGTCGCTCGTAACGCGGTCGCTCGTCACGCGGTCGCTCGTAACGCGGTCGCTCGTACACGCGGGCTCGATGAGGGCGTCGTGTCGCAGGCCGGCACGTCCGCGTGATAAGACAGCGTCGTGACGCAGCCACTCGACAAAGACGCGATCGACCTGGCCCTGGCGGCCCTCCCCGGCTGGCGCTTCGAGAACGACAAGCTGACGAAGAAGTTCGTCTTCGCGAACTTCCGCGAGTCGATGTGCTTCCTCGTGCGCATGTCGTTCGAGGCCGAGCAGCGCAACCATCACCCGGAGGTGTTCAACGTCTATAAGACGGTGCAACTCTGGTTGACTACGCACGACGCGGGTGGACGCGTCACCGCGTTGGACGTCGAGCTCGCGGCCGCGATCGAAGAAGCGATCGCCGGCGACGACGAGTGACGCTCGCTCGTCAGGAGTCGTCGGAGGCGCCCGGTCACGGGGAGCCTGTGGTGGGGTGGGATGGGTTGGGTGAGGATGGGAAGGTGGGGTGTGCTTGGCGCTCCCCGTGACCGGACCGACTTCGCTCTAGTGCAGCGCGCGTGCCAGCCCTCGCAGCGCTGACAACGTCGCGCGCCACCTGCGCGCCGAGGTCCCGAGTCTGCCATCGCGTCATCGAGCCGCCGCGCGGCTGACAAAACGGCAGCGCCTCAGCGGCCGGGCGCGATCACCACGTCGGCCTGGAGCTGCGTCGACGCGCGCTGGGCGTCGCGGCGGAGCGCGGGGTACTCGTCCGGCGCGATCATCGTGCACGTGCGCTCGAACTCGACGACCACGGTGGCGGACTCGCGCGAGCGCGCGCTCGTGCGGCGGGAGATCGAGAAGCACGGGTGCTCGATCTCGAAGTCGTCGGGCGTGCTCACGATGCGACCGCCGGGCGGCGCGTTGAACGTGATCGCGTAGCGCGCGCTCTGCGGCGCGCCCAGCGCGAGCGGGGTGCGCCGTCGCTCGAGGCGCGTGAGCTGCCCGAGCGGGTTGGGGGCGGGCACGCGCACGCGGCGCATCGATCCGTCGGCTTGGATCGCGGCCGACGCGTCGAGGGTCAGCGAGAGCTCGAGCGGGTGCTCGATGTCGCCGACGTGCTCCGCGCTCGACGCGCTCACCGTCGAGCCGGGGAAGAGCCCGTTCGCGAGGTTCTGCCGGAGCTGCGACGCGCGCTCCTCGGTGCGCATCACCCGCCGGAACGACGACGCCGCCGCCCCGCGCACGCGACATCGGGCCGTCGCGTCCGCCGCGTCCGCCGATCGCATCTCGAGCTCGAGGTCGCACCGGAAGAACGTGAGCTCGGGGCCCTGAAACGGGATCGGCGTGAACGCGTGCTCGCCGCTCGTCGGATCGAGCACCAGCGCGAGCGCGCCCTGATCGTCGTCGCGGAGGTTGCCGAGGTCGAGGCCGTCGGTCGTCGGATCCATGAAGAGCTCGCCGTCGATCCCCTCCTGCGTCGGCACGTAGACGATCGCGTGGTTGAACTGCTGGTTGGGCACGTCGCGCAGCACCTCGCCCGCGTCGCGCGTGCGCAGGACCGCGAAGCGGATGTCGAGCCCGACCTCGCGGCCGAGCAGGATCATGAGCACCGCCTTGTCCTTGCAGTCGCCGTAGCCGCGCTCGAGCACCACCGGACAGCTGTGCGGTCGCACGCCCGCGATCGTGTCCTCGTAGTCCTGCTGGTAACGGATCTCCTGCGAGACGTAGCGATAGATCCGATCGAGCCGCTCGCGCGGCGTAGTCGCGCCCTCGGTGAGGCGCTGGGCGAGCTGACGCAGATCGCGGTTGCTCTCGAACACCTCGCTGAGGAGCGCGCGCTCCCAGTCGACGTACTCGCCCCAGTCGGTGAGCGTGCTCAGCGTCACCGTCGCCAACAGATCGCGGAGCGGCGGCATCGCCGGCTCCGGCACGATCGGCGGCACGCCCGACGCCGTGAACACGTGCACGTCGTGCTCCGCGTCCTCTGTGACCGTGTGCTCGATCGGCCCGCGGATGTTGATCGCGAGCTCGCGCCCGCGCGGCAGCTCCACGACCCAGCGCGCGACGCCGAGCTGACGATGCACGCCCTGGAACACCCAGCTCGAGACGAAGTGGTTGGGGAGGAACGCGGGAGGCGGAGAGTGCCAGATGTATTGCAGCGCAATACGACTCCCTACGTCGAGACCGCGGAAGCGGATCGAGCCGCCGCGGATCGAGCTCGCCTCCTGGCGCTCGCCGTCCGGTCCGACGCTGAACGCGCGCAAGATCCGCGCGCTCCGCGGGACGGAGTTCTGGATGAGCTGGTCGCGCCCGTCGGTCGTCGCGGCGAGGCTGACCTGGGTGACGCGGTGGGTCGCCGAGCCGTCCTGCTGCACGGTCGTGACCTCGTCGTCCAGCAAGAGCACGGTCTGCGCGCCCGGGTCGATCTCGACCTCCGCCGCGATCGCCGCCTCGATCGCCTCGTCGTCGGGCATGCGCTGGCGATCCGGATCCTCCTCTTCGCCGCCGCGCAGCGCGTCGATCCGATCCGCGAGCGCGCCGTTGTCCGGGTCGCGCTCGAGCGCCCGCGTCCACTCCGCGAGGGCCGCCGCGTCGTCGCCGTCTTCGAAGGCCATCGTGCCGAGCCGATGCGACGGCACCGACCACACCGGATCGCGCTCCGACGCGGCGCGATAGAGCGCGCGCGCTTCGTCGCGCTGGCCCGCGATCCGCAGCTCGTCGGCGAGCCCGACGGTGTGGCTCGGGCTCCACGGCGCGAGCTCGACGAGGCGCCGCCGCGCGCGGAGCGCCTCGTCGTCATCGAGCCGCCAGCGCGCGAACGCGGCGAGCCGCTCGAGGTTCCAGGCGTTGCCCGGCTCGAGCGCGTCGGAGCGCAGGTACTGCGCCTCGGCCTCGCGCAGATAGCCTCGTTGCTGGAGGCAGTGGCCGAGCGCGCGGATCGCCCACGCGCTGTCCGGCCAGCGCCCGGTCGCCCGCTCGAGCACGCGACACTCGTGCTCACGCCAACCGCGGCTCTGGTACGTCGCCGCGAGCTCCATCATCGCGAAGCGCGCGTTCGGCTGGAGCTCCACCGCGTGCTCGAGATCCTCGATCGCGCGGTCGTGCCGATCCCGCCCGTGATAGAAGCCGCCGCGCTGGCTGAGGAACCCCGCGCGATCGGGGAACCGCTGCGCGCCCGCGTTCAAGAGATCGAGCGCCTGCCCGAGCTCGTCGTTCGTCCAGTACGTGCTCGCGGCGTGGAGGATCACCGCCGGATGCTCCGGCGCGAGCTCGAGCAGCGCGCGCGCCTGCGAGAGCGCGTCGCCCTCGAAGCCGCCGCGCGAGGCGTCGTGATGGACGAGGAGCGCGCGGCGCAGCTCGGGCTCCATCTCTTCGAGGACCTCGGCGAGCGGGCTCAGGTTGGTGGGCGGCTCGGCCTCGCTCGCGCCGTCTTCGATCGTGACGTCGTGGAGCGCGCGATCGGCGCGCAGGCCAGCCAGCCGCGATCCGTCGAGCGCGGTGAAGCGGGCGGCGAACGTCCAGTCGCCCGAGTCGTCCTGGGCCGACTTCACGAGCAAGCGGTTCCACCCCGCGTCGAGGTGCACCGGGATCACCACGTTGTCGTCCCCCGCGCGCGCGAGGCGCTCCTGGCTGAGGATGAGCCGGCCGTTGAGCCACACGCGCGCCCCCGTCGACGTGGTGATGCGCAACGTGACGTCCTCACTCCGACCGAGGGTCACGTGGGTGAGCAGGTACCCGACCGCCCACCGGTTCGGCGTGAACATGTCGTCGAGCTGGACCGCGCCCGCGCGATCGAGCGCGGTGACCTCGCGCCATCGCACGCCGAGCAGCGCGCCGCGCGGCTCGCTCGCGTAGTCGATCCCCTCCTCGGGCGCGTGCGGGGCGAGGAAGCCGCGCCCCTGATCGTTGTCGAACGCGCCGATCCCCATCCACGCGCGGATCGCGTCGTGCTCGGCGCCGAGGCGATCGGCTTCCTCGAACAGCGCATACGTCTCGAGGAAGCGCACGAGCCGCAGAGACGCCTCCGCGCGCACCGACGCCATCGGGTGCGACGCGCGCATCTGCCGGAGCAGCTCGATCGTCGCGTTGCGCTCGCTGACCGTGAGGTCGTAGCGCAGCGCCAGATCGAGATAGATCGACGCGAACGGCGTGCGCTCGTCGGCCGCCGCGCGGAGCCAGTGGAGCCACGCGGCGTGCGCGTCGCCGTCGAGCTCCGCGAGGTACGCCGCCATCTCGTGGAGCGTCGCGTCGTGCGGCGAAGCGCGGAGAGCCGCCGCGAGCTCGGGCTCGAGCGCGGCGAGGTCGGCGTCCGGCGCGAAGAAGCGCGCCGCGAGCGCGTCGGCGTCCGGCGAGCCCGCCGGCGTGACGAGGTGGATCCGATCGCTCGTCGGGAAGTCCGCGTAGCGGGCGAACGAGGGTCCGCAGGACGTCGTGATCGATGTCGACGCGCACGCGAGGACGAGCAAGAGCGAAGAGCGACGCATGGGTGGGGTGGTAGCAGCTCGGCTCCCTCGGGTTCCACCTCGGCGATCGGGACCCGCGGGGCGACACCCTCGCGCGCGAGGTGTTTCGCCCGGGTGACACCCGTCCTCGATCCGTGGACGCAGCGCGGGTGGCGCGCGCCTTGCCGATGGCCCGGCGCATGCCGACGGTCACCCGCGCGATCCTGGGCTCGCTCCTCGCCGTCCTCTCGACCGCGTGCACGGGCGAGCTGAGCACGCTTCGACCTGGCGCCGATGGCGCGCGACCCGGCGAGGACGGAGGCCGCGACGTCCACCTCCTCGACGGATCGTCGCGGCCGCCCGAGGGCTACGACGGCGGCACCTCGCCACCCGACGCGGGCGACGTGCCGCCTCCTCCGCCCGAGGGGCGTCGGCCCGCGATCGACGTCGACGCGATGCGCCCCGTCGCGATCCTCGGGCGCGCGGAGCTCATGCGCCTCGCCGAGCGCGCGCCGACGATCGGCGACGCGTGGCTCCTCGGGGTGCTCGAGGACCCGAGCACGATGTTCTACGACCACGCGACGATCGTCCCCGGCTATCAGGACTCGTTCGGCGACAACGTGGTGACCCCGATCGGGATGCGGCCGAACACGATCGACCCGAACCTCATCAACCTCGCGGTGCCCGGCGGGCACGAGCAGATCTTCGTCCAGTTCGGCGTGTTCCACTTCCCGTTCGGGCGACCCGCGGGCTCCACCGAGCGCGATCTCGCGGTGGTCGACTTCTGGCGCCTCCCGCGCGGCGACGACGGAACGATCCTTCCGGTGGTGTACTGGCAGCGCGATCCCAACGGCTACACCCACCGCGTCGAGTGGATGTTCCCGCGCGGCACCGTGCTCGGGGAGATGCTGTTCCTCGTCGACGCGAGCGGCCAGCGCTGGCCGTTCGAGATCCGGACGCGCGTGCGCGAGCTCGACGGCTGGCACGTCGACGTGTTCCGGCCCTTCCCCACCGCGGAGTCGTTCGCGCAGGCGCTCGAGCGGACGCGCGCCGAGCGGGCGGAGTGGGCGAGCTCATCGGAGATCACCGCGCTCATCGCGCACGCGCGCGATCCCTCCACGCTCAGGAGCGCGCGCCTCGCCGCGACGCACTTCTCGGGCGCGTTCGATCCGATCGACGGCGCCGAGGACCCGCTGCCGGGCTTGAGCGACGACTCCATCCTGCGCGAGCTGCTGATGCGTCAGGCGTTCCGGTCCGCGCGCGGCGCGGTGTGGAAGTCGCAAGGGAGCCTGTCGACGTACGCGCCGACGACCGACGCCGCGTTCCAGATCGTCCCGCGCGCGTACAGCGGAGGGTTCCTCTCGGTGGACGAGGCGACGTGCAGCCGCTGCCACCGCGACGCGGGGCGCCCGTTCCGCGACTGGTACCCGAACATCCTCGCGTACGGCGAGCTCTGGGGCGAGGACGAGTCGTTCTCGTGGCACCCGTTCGCGACCCAGCGCTTCGTCGACGGGAGCGGCCGCGTCGTCCAGTTCAACAACGACAACCGACAGATGAGGCAAGACTTCGTGTCGGCCGGCGTCCTCGTCCCGTACGAGCCCTCGCGACACCCCGGCACCGAGTACCGGAAGATCCCTGGTCCCTGGAAGGACTACGCGTACTGATGGGCGGTCACCGCACTTCGATCGGACGCCGCGCGTTCGTGATCCTCGTCGGGCCGGGCGTCGGCGGAGCGCTGATCGGCTGCGACGGACGCATCTGGACCGAGCCGCTCTACGGATCGGACGCGGGTCGCCGCGGCGATGGAGGACCGCACGTCACGTTGCCGCCCGACGAAGACGGCGGTGGATCCGCCGACGCCGGCACGAGCGCGCCCCCGATCGGCCAAGACGCCGGCCCGCCGACGGTCGGGGTCGACGCCGGAACGACCGGCGGCGCCGACGCGGGCTGCCCCGGCGCGCGCACCGTGACGCTCCACGACACGAACGCGCAGGCGCTCTACTTCGACGGCAGGTACGGCCCGCTCACGGGCGTGATCCACGTCGACGACATCGTGGCGGGCCGCGCCCTCGAGCTCGTGTTCTGGCACGGCCACGGCGGGGTGGATCACCGTTTCACGGTCGGCGCGTCGGATCTGGCGGCGCTCGCGCGGGGGGAGCGCGTCATGCTGACGACGACCGAGGTCGAAGGGCACTCGCACATGCTGTTCGTCGATCCGGTGGACGAGCGGTGGCGAGTCAGCGGGGCGAGCGACCGCAGCGTCGAGGTGTGCGGCTGAGGAGATCGGAATCGGAATCGGAATCGGAATCGGAATCGGAATCGGAATCGGAATCGGAATCGGATTCGGACTCGGACTCGGAATCGGAATCGGAATCGGATTAGGACACGGAATCGGAATCGGGCAGGGGCAGGGGCAGGGGCAGGGGATCCGACACGGAATCGGATTCGGATTCGGAATCAGATTCGGAGTACGCGGATTCGGATTCGGCCCCGCGTCGCTGACGCGCTAGCCTTCGTCGGGCACAGGGTCCGGCACGCCGAGGGCGAACGGGAGCAACCTCGCGATATTGCGCGCGTCGTGGATGCCGCGGTGGTGAGTCCCGATCAACGGCAACCCTCGGTGCGCGAGGGCCTCGGCCATCCCGCACGCCGGCATCCGCATTCGCTCGGCGAACGCGGTCTTCACGTTGAAGTGGGCCTTGCGCCACGGCAGCGTGACACCGTGTCGGTGACGCTCGCGCGAGAGTTGATTCCGGTCGTACTCGCCCCAAGAGGAGAAAAGCACATCCCGTTGCGCTAGCCACCTGCGCATGCGCTCGATCGCCTCAGGGAACGTGGGGGCGCTCACCACGTCCTCCTGCCGAATGCTGGTGAGCTCCGTACAGAATGCACTGAGCTGCGGGTGGATCAACGGACGCACGAAGGTCTGGAGCTCGTCGACCGGTCGGAGCGACACCGCGTCCACGAGCACGGCTCCGATCTCGATGATCTCGGTCTCGCGAATGGGTATCCCCTCGCGATCGCAGGTCGCCTCGAGGTCCACGACGAGATAGGGCTTGTCCATGAGTTGTTTCTTCCGCGCCATCGCCATCTGGTCCACGCTCTTCGAGGATACGAAGGCATGAGCGCGAGTCGCGGACACGATCCCGGACAGCCGTTCGACTGGGCGGAGTACGTGGCGTGGCTGGCCGCCGAGCACGGGTCGCTTGCCGGCGCCGCGGATCGTCTCGCCGCGCAGCGCGGCCACGTGGAGGATGCGTCGAGCATCGAGCGCGCGCTCCGTCGCCTCCGAACGCGCGGGCAGTCCGACGGAGGAACCTGGGGACGTCGCTGCCTGCACCTCTTCGGGCTCCCGGCGTCCGTCGAGGCACGCCTGCGCTGGATGGGCCACTACCACTCTCGCTTCACCGATCTGCCCGTCGCGTTGTGCCTCGACACCTTGCGCGCGTGGGATCGCCCACCGGTGATCGCGTCCCCGGCTCGCGCGTGGATCGCGCTCGGGCTCGCGTCGGTCGCCCTGCGCCGCGAGGACCGCGCGTCCGCGCAGGAGCAGCTCGCGCGCGTCATGGGCAACGCGCCGCCCGCCGCGCTCGCCGAGCGCGCCCTCGTCGCATCGTTCATCGAGGCGCGTGAGCACCCCGAGGCGTCCGCAACTCGGCTCGACGAGGCGGCGTTGCTGATCGACTCCCTGCCCGAGGGGAAGGACCGCGCGTGTCTGTTCGCTCGCGCTGTGGACCAACGCGGCTGGGTGCTCAACGTGCAGCGCCGCGACCACGCCGCGGCCTACGCGCTCTACGAAACGATCGAGGACGATGGCCCGCCATTCGCTCGCGTGCGTCGGAGCTCCGGCCTCGGCTGGAGCGCGCTGTTGCTCGGACGGCGCGACGAAGCGAGCGCGCACGCCCGGCGCGCGGTCGCGGCGGCCGGCGACGGAGGACACCTACGCTTGCGCGCGATGTCGCTCCAACTATTGGCGCGGACACTGGACGGCGACGTGGCGGTCGAGGCGGCGAAGCGAGCTCGGGCGATCGCCGATGCGCTCGACGACGAGACGCTGCGCCTGCGCGGAGAGCGGCGC
>JBFWYI010000013.1:0-129010 GCA_050186575.1 Sandaracinaceae bacterium
CGTCCTCTCGGAACTGGTCTTATTCGCGTTGGCCGGATATCGATACCCTCTGCGCGCCTTACGGCGCGCGGTACACGGGCCGCTGCGCGGCCCTGCGGCGGCGGCCCCCGCAACTCTGCTTCAAGCCCACGTCCTCGGACCTGGGCTTCTTCGCGTTGGCCGGATTTCGATTCCCTCTGCGCGCCTTTCGGCGCGCGGTCCTCGGGCCGCTGCGCGGCCCTGCGGCGGCGGCCCCCGCAAGTCTGCTTGAAGCCCAGGTCCTCTCGGACCTGGGCTTCTTCGCGTTGGCCGGATTTCGATTCCCTCTGCGCGCCTTTCGGCGCGCGGTCCTCGGGCCGCTGCGCGGCCCTGCGGCGGCGGCCCCCGCAAGTCTACTTGAAGCCCAGGTCCCCCCCGGACCTGGGCTTCTTCGCGTTGGCCGGATTTCGATTCCCTCTGCGCGCCTTCGGCGCGCGGTCCTCGGGCCGCTGCGCGGCCCTGCGGCGGCGGCCCCCGCAACTCTGCTTGAAGCCCACGTCCTCTTGGACCCCCCCGGACCTGGGCTTCTTCGCGTTGGCCGGATTTCGATTCCCTCTGCGGGAGGTTTCGCGTGCGGCGCGAGATCGAGCTTGTCTCGGGGCGGGCGGAGCGCTCCGGGGATATTTGGAATTATCCCCGGACGATTTTAGAACCCGCAGGGATATCCGGAATTATCCCCGGACGATTTTAAAATCCGTCGACCATAATTCCGGATATCCCGGGGACGATTTTGAAAACCGTCGACCATAATTCCGGATATCCCGGATCGTTTCTCCGAAACCGTCGAGGGTAATTCCGGATATCCCGGATCGATTTCGGAACGCGTCGACGATAGTTCGAACTATCCGCGGAGGCTTTCGCTGGACCTCGAGCGAGAGCCGGAGCTTGCCGAGATCGTTCGGAAACCCGTCGAAGACATTCTTCTCGTCCCCCACGCAACCGCCCCCACCCCGGCGCGACGAGGGGGCGGGGCTCGTCATCGGCACGAGCGAGGTCGGAACCTGGGGCACCCCGTTCGTGAGCTTCGAGCTGGGGGCTGTCCGTGCGACCGCGACTTCGATCCCACGCGGACCACGCGTGGATTGCACCGCGCGGTGCCGGGAGCTAGCTTCGGCGCCCTATGAGCAGCCCGCAAGACGGTCCCGCCCGCAAGAACGAGAAGCGCCGCCGCCGCAAGAAGCTCGCCCTCTGGCGCGCCAAGCAAGCCGCGAAGAAGGCCGACGCGGCCAAGAAGTAGCGTCCAGACGGTAGGCCGCTAGAGAACTAGACAGGCCTCCCGCGTCGATCCTCGGTCGCTGCATCGCGCGGCGCCGCAACGGCGACCGCCTACGTGACGGGCATTGCGCTCGACGTCGCGACGCCGGACGCGGAGTAGAACGCCTGCGCGCGCGCCGAGCTGGCGACCTCGACGCCTCGCCACCGCGCGAGCCGATCGATGTCGACCCAGAAGATCCCGAACGCGGCGAACCACCAGGCCTGCCCGAAGAAGAACCCGACGCCCGCCGCGCAGACCCCGGCGAGGTGCGCCGCGCCTCCGACCAGGAGCCAGAGGAGCCCGCCGAGGTAGGCCTCCTTGGGCACGGCGCGCAGGATCGGGAGCACCTGGGACGGCCGCACACCGGTCATCCCACCCGACAGCGCGGTGCGCGTCATCGCGAGGTTGAGGAGCGGGCCGATCAGCGCGAGCACCACGGTGATCACCTGGAGCATCGTCCCGATCGCAGACAGCGTGGCCGCGAAGCTCTGCACCTCGAGCTCGGCTGCCGCGGCGTAGACCCAACCGTGATCGGCGTCGGGCGTCGCGAGGACGTAGCCGAGCTCGATGGCTCCGACGGTGATCCCGAGGAGGACCGCGGGGACGCTCCAGACGAACATCGTGGCCCAGAGCCGAAAGCCCTCGGAGAGGTAGCCACCGACGTCGATGCGGGGCAGCTCATGGCCCGGCGCGGTGGCGGTTCGCTGGACCGCGGCGACCCAGCCCAGCAGCCACACGGACATCAGGAGATCGAGCGGCGCGAGCAGCGGGCCGAAGCAGGTCGCCGCCGAGATGGCCCAAATCACGGTGTGGATCAGCGTGAGGATCGCCGGGACGTGCCACCAGTTCCGGGTGCGCGTCAGCAGCTCGGCGCCGCGGAGGTACGTGCGAAAGCTCCACGCGACGCGAGCGGGCTCGCTCGAGACGCCGCCGTCGCGGAAGGGCGTCGCGAGCGCCGAGCGCGCTCCGGTGAGCGCCTCGACGAGCGCCTCCGGATCGCTCGCGCTGACGATCAGAGAGCCACGTCGCTCTCCCTCGCGCCACGCGATCCAGACGGCGCGCGCGACACCCGGGACGACGTAGGCGAGGGGCGGCGCGTCACCGGGGGCCCAGGGCCACGTGCGCGCTTCGATCGCGCGAGCGGCCTCGATCGCTGCGAGAGGCACCTCCGCCTTCGCCCACCCGATGCGCGCGGTCAGGCTCGTCGCACCGACCGCGAGCCAGAGGTGCCCGAAGCCGTGGGCCAGAACCGTCGACAACACACCGACCACGATCGAGGCGACGGCGGGGATCGCGAGCAGCGCGGTGAACCCGTCGTAGTAGACCCGTCGGTCGCCGGTGACCTGGGAGATGAGCTGGCCGACCCGGTCTTCGCCGATCGCCCAGAGGATGGCCGCCACCGCAAGCGCCGCGAGGCCGAGCACGACGAGCGCGAGCCCTCCGTACCAGCCGGCGGAGGCGAGGGCCGACCGTGAAACGCGCGCCTGATAAGACAAGTTCATGGCCGGCCCGCGGGAGCAAGCGTCGAGCCATCGCTCCAGGTCCGTTGGTTCTGGCGGAGCCGGCCGGAGTGTGATCGCGGGCGCACGCCCCGGGGTGGGTCCGCGTGGCTACTCCACTCGCCGGCGCTCGACGCGGTGGGCTTCGGCGAGCGCCGCGTGCCGCTCGCAGCGGTGGGCTCGCCAGAACGTGAGCGCTCCGCGGCGACGCAATCGCGTCGAGCCATCGGCGACGTCGTCAACGACGCGGGAGCGCTCGGACGTCTTGGAGGTGAACGCAACGTTCGCTGACGGTGCCGTCGGGGCAGTGGAAGTCGAGCTCGCCTCGAAACAACTGGTCGTCGGCGAACCGCCGGTATCCGTCGTGACGCACGGTGTAGTACCAGATCGACGCGCGCGTGACGCTCACGGGTCCCACGCGACCGACCGGCCACTGCCGTAGCGCGTAGCCCTCTTGCGGTCGCTCGTCGTTTGCCGGATAGGAGAGCGCGGCGACGGTGACCTCCGAGGCCTTCAGATCGCTGATGCCGTTCAGCCGGTAGTTCCGCGCGCCGGGCACGCGCATCAACATCTTGGCGATGTAGTCGAAGAACGCCCCGGGGCTGATCTCCAAGAGTCCGTCGCCGCACTCGACGTTCCACATCTCGCTGACCTGGAGGTCGCCGACGACGTGAAGCAAGACGTGTTCACGCCTCGACACCGACCACCGATCACACTCGACGGCCGGCCCCGGCTTCATCGCCTTGAGCTTGAAGAAGTAATCCGGGATCACGGATGGCTCCGGTTTGCGACGGATCTCGCGTCGCAGCTCGGCGGGCGGAGGTGCGCAACTCGCGCTCACGACGAGCCACGCGATCATCGCCGAGGTGATGCGCCGAGAACGACTCGAGACGATCCCGCTCATCGGCGCGACACGTAGATCTGAGGTGGACGCGCGGAGGAGCCGGGATGACGCGGCTGCGCCTCCGGCGATGGAACGACGCGCGCTGCACGGGTGCCCCTCACGCCTCGACGTGCATCGAACGTCTCGCAGACCTGGTGCAGCGTCAGCCGGTCCGCGTCGGAGAGCGCGCGCATCGAGCCCGCGGCCGACTCCATGAGCGAGCCGGTTTCATGGTGGCCGAGGCCCATCATGTGCCCGAGCTCGTGCGCCGCGGTGAGCTCGCCCGGCGAGAGAGCGCGGTCGTAGTCCACGCGCATGAGGTTGGCGCAGCTGCTCATCGGGGAGCTGCGCCAATCGGGTGCGGTCAGCCGCCCATCCTCCGCGATGCACATCGCATGTGGATTGTCGCTCAAGAGGTTGTCGTAGACGATGACCACTCCGTCGAAGCCCCCCGCGTTCGCCTCGGCGGCGACCGAGGCGTGCCTCCTCCCGGGTTGGCCGCTTCGATCGACCCACTCGACGCTGTAGGGGCCGAGGTGGTCACAGTACAGAACGGGCCGCGGATCCGGGCTCTTCACCAGATCGATGTCGATCCGATAGTGAATCGTCCGGCCGTGATCATTGACCTCGAACGGCCGTCGCCACGCGTTCATCTGGATTCGCAGCCGCCCCAGCGCGAGATCGAGCTTGTCCTGATCGAGCCCGAGAGCGAACGGCTTCGTGCGTCGGATGGGCCGCGGTGTGGATCCCGGCCGGAGCGTGATCTCCTCGTCGCCGGACGTGTCGAGGTCCTCCGGCGCGAACGGCCGATCCTCGTTGTTGCCGAAGCGGTGAACCCCCGGGAAGACCAGGAGACGCATCTCGATGTGTCGATCGACGTTGTCGCCGGATGCGGCGCTGTCGTAGAAGCGAAACATCTGCACACGATAGACGAATTGCGGCCGCCTCGTGCTCCTGCCGACCACGTCGAGGATTCTCAGGGCGTCGGAGGCTCAGAGACCGGGTCCGGTGTCGACATGTCGAGGTCGACCTCCGCGGTGCGCGCCCTCCGATCGATGTCAGCGCTCCGCGTACCCCGACAGTCGCCGCCGGGCCCTGCCTCGCCCCGAAGCACGGCGTCGACGTGGACGGCCGCGCCGACGGTCGCCCTCGCGCGATAGCGACCGCGCTCGTCGGTGCGCGTCACCACGTCTTCCACCACCAGCTCGGTGTCGGGGACGGGCTGGCCGTCGCAGCGGAGGGTGCCCGAGACGCGCACCGGACGCGGGGCCCCAGCCGAGCCCGCGAGGTGGAGGAGCAGCTGCCAACGCAGACCGATCTCGACGAGGACCGGCGCACGCTCCGGCGAGGGCTGCCACACCGTCGGAGGCCCGAGCCATGCAGATGTCGGTTCGAACTCGACCCAGCGATCGGCGAGCGTCGACGCGTCGAGGATGCGGAGGCCGCTCGGGGCGCCGAAGATCGCGAGCTCGCTCCCCATCGCGACCAGCGACGGAGTCTCGAGCCAGACGTCGAACGGGCGCGACCTCGCTACGACCTCCCCCGCTTGGTCGTAGCGCCGCAGCTCCACGCGATCGGGGGCGACCTCGACCATCGCATAGACGCCGCGCTCATCGACGAGGAGGGAGCGGAACGACGCGAGCTCCGCGTCGAGGTCGAGCCGTCGGCTCGTGCCGTCCGCACTGACGAGCGTCGGCGTCCGCCAGTCGATCTCACGTTCGTCGTTCTGGATGACGAACGCGGCGGCGGTGCGCTCTCCCGCGCGAAGCAACGCTGGGCGCTCGACGGCGAGGCGAAAGCGCTCCGCCCCATCGCTCACCGCGATGCCGATCACCGCGTTGCGTACGGTAGCGACGAGCACGTCCCCGAGGAGGACGCCCTCGGCTCGGGCCCCGCGGCGGTGCTCCCAGCGCGTCTCCCCGCTCGCCGCGTCGAGGCCGAGCCACGCGCCGAACGTGGTCACGACGACCGTGTCGCCGGATCCGACCGGCTCGCCTGGGTCGATATGGCGGCGCCATCGGATCGCGAGCGTGTCGAGCTCACGCGCGACCAGGTCGTGGTCGTTCATCGTGACGAGCGCGCCGCTCGCCAGGGTGAGGGCCCTCGCATCGCCACACCCGAGCTCGTTCGAATACGCGCGCGTGGGGGAGGCTCCATCGGCGGGTACGACAACGATCCGGTCCTCGTAGATCGCGATGAGCGGCGCTCCCGGCTGCGTGATGTAGGTACAGAGCTCTTCGGTGAAGAGCGAAGGCACGAGCGTGTCGAGCGCGACGATCCGTCCCGCCGGCCACTCGATGACCTCGGCCTCGGCGAGGACCGCAGGCGGGGTCGCGGGCAGCGGCGCGGGATCGAGGGGCACGGTCGGCGCGGGGGTCGGGCGCGAGGGGGGCGCGGGGGGACCGCCGGTCGCGTCCGATGCGCAGCTCGATCCGCAGCCCGAGAGGGCGAGCAGCGACGCGAGCCCGAGCGTGAGCGATCGTCGCATCCCCATGCGTGCGCAGGGTCTCACGTCCCGACCAGGCGTGCGACGCGCCGCGAGCTGCTAGCCTCCCTCGGTGCGCGCAACGTCGCGTTCGCTCTTCGGGTCCACCGAGATCCTCCTCGTCGATGGCGTCGGCGCGCTGCTCACCGCGCTGTCGGTCGGGCTGGTGCTCCCCGCGTTCGCGCCCTTCATCGGCCTCCCGGTGGCCAGCCTCCGGCTCCTCGGCGTGGTGGCGCTCGGGTTCGCCGCGTTCTCGCTCGGCCGGCACTTCACCCGCACCGCGACGGCCGGCTCGCTCCGTCTCATCGCGGTCGCGAACCTCTCGTACTGCGCGGTGACGAGCGCGCTGCTGATCGTCTATGCGCACACCGTCACGCCGCTCGGCGCGGCGTACTTCGTCGGCGAGATCGTCATCGTCGTCGCGCTCTCCGCCCGCGAGCTCGGGGTCGCTCGCCGCGTCGACGCGACGAGGTCACGCTAGCGCCGTGCGCTTCCGTCCGGGCGCTCGAAGCGGTCCATCGGTCAACGAAGTGTGTGTGTCGGATCGTGAGCGGGCGGCGTCGACGTGTCGCGTTGGGTCGCGTCCGATCACGAGCCGCGGCTCGTGGCAGGCCGGGCGATCGCAACCGCGTCGCGGCGCGCTCGCGCGGAGCCGTGAAAGGATCGTGGTTCACGCGCGCGAGGACCGAGCGGAGCATGGAGCGCATGGGCGTCAGCGTGGCGCGTCGCTCCTTCCGACGCTCGCGGGCGCGGTGTCCGTTCGGTGCGTCGGCGTCGGTCGTTCGTCTGGAGTGATCCCTTCCGCGCGTCGTCGCAGAGCACCGGGCTCGAACACGATCGATGCGCTCGGAACACGGCGGGTCTCCTTCCGGGTGTGCCCGGTTGGGATATCCGTCCTCCGGCTAGCTCAACTCCCAGACCGCGTTGAGCCACCGACAGAACGGGTCAGGGCTGTCGTCGCCGTACTCGGCGACGTTCGGGATGATCTCGACGCCGAGGGTTGGGATGTCGACGCCGAACGTGGTGCACACCCACTCACGGAAAGGCTCGTTCGGCTCGACGTGGAGCTCGCCCGCAGCGTTGGGGGGTCGGTCGAGCTCGTCCGACCAGCAGATCTCGTCATAGCCGATCGCGAGGAGTCGGAGGAAGTCGATGTCGCTGTTCGCGAGGACGCAGGCCATCATGGAGCCGGAGCCGGAGCCGAGGTGCACGATATGTTGCGTGCCTTCGTCGTCGAGCCAGAACGCCGCCTGCGATCCGTCACCGCCGGTCTCCGCGAAGAAGGAGAGACGATTTGCGAGGTCCGTCCTTCCGTGGAGCGAGGCCGCGCTGGGCTCCGGACCCCTCGCGACGAGCCCGATGCGGGTACCGCCGGGGCGACGGGTGGCCGTCCATCCCGCGCGGAGGTCGGCCTCCGGGTAGAGCACGCCGACGCGGCCGCCCTCCGACGGGAGGAGGAGCCCACGATCCTCGATCCAATCGCAAAGCGCGCCGATCGCCCGAGGGAGCTCGAACCCGGCGGGCAGGGAGTCTCGCATCTCTCGTCGGAAGCGCGGGCTCACTCGGAGACTCTAGCCCGCGTCCCGAGCTCGGTGGTGGAAGCGACGACGGAGCCGCGAGACCGAGGCGCCGAGGCGCCGAGGCCGAGCTCGACACCTACACCGAAGCGGAGGCCGAGGCCGAGTCGGCGGCCGAGCGGTGAACGCCGGCGCGTGGAAGCGCAACTCGCGTCGGGCATGAAGAGCTGGCGATCTTTGGCCGGCCTCGCGGTGTGGGGCTTGAGCTTGGCGATGGGGTGCGGAGACGGCGGCGGGCCGACCGACTCGGGAGGCGAGGACGCGGGAAGATTCGACGCGGGCGCGCGGAGCGACGGCGGCTCGGTCGCCGACGGCGGAGCGCGGACCGACGGGGGAGCGAGCGGGTCCGACGCGGGAACGGTGGCCGGCGATGGCGGCGCGGGGGAATGCGGGACGGGGCCGATCGACTTCAGCGGCATCCCGATGTCGTGCCGGCGACCGGAGTGCTACGACAACGATACGTGCGCACAGCTCGAGCTGTCGTTCCAGGGATACGACGGCTATACGCGCTGCGGATCGTCGCTGACGTTCGACCCGTCGTCGTCGACGATGGCGTGCATGGAAGACCCGCCGTTCGGTTGGGGGCCGATGCCGCTCGAGAAGCGCTGCGGGCTGACGTCGTTCTCGGGGACGGTCGACTTCTACTGCGCGCCCGACATGAGCGAGGTGGTCGCGCGCTGGCACGGGCGGATGGACTGGCCGACCGGCGGGATGGGGATCTACTACTACCTCGGGCACGACTACTGGTCGGGCTCGGGCGGCGGGTCGGGCGACTCGTTCAACCTGACGTGGCCGGCCGAGACACCGGGCGACTACTTCGTCGGGTTCCAGAGCGTCGCGCTCCCGACGATGGGGACACCGCAAGCCCACTTGCAAGTGTGGTTCTTCAGCGGCGACCTGATGAGCGCGATGTACTACGCCGGCGGGTTCTCCGCCGATGTGCCGCCGATGTGACTCTCGGGGCGCGGCGCGAACCGGCGCGGCGTGAACCGGCGACGTGAACCGGCAATACGCGTTGCAGTGTCGATCGAGGAGCGGGTCTAGTTGAGGAGCTGCCTCGGGGTCGGCTCGGGCTCGGGGTCGCTCGACTCGTGGAGCCAGCTGTTCCACTCGCTCTCGTCGTCGAGGTCGACGCCTTCGGATTGGGCTTGGTTCTCGAGGAGCGCGCGCAGGCTCTGGAAGAAGCCGTTGCTGATCAGCTCGGGGTGCGCGCTGTATTGGCGGACGAGGATTCTGTAGATGGACTTGAGGTCATCGAGGCTCGCCTCGAGGCTGGGATGGTCCGTCATCGTCTCGGTCCTCGCGATCTTGGGGTCTTCGGGGTGCGACGGGGCGGCGGAGCCTCCGCGTCGTCCGCGCCCGGCTCGGCGCGACGATCGGTGTCCTTGGCCCGGCGCGCGGGTGTCAAATACTGTTTCTTGAGTTTATCGAGCTCCTTGGTGGTGAGGGGTCGAACGTCGCCCGGCCGTAGCCCCTCGAGGGTCAGGCCGGCGAACGACTGGCGCGTGAGGCGCTGGACCGGGTGACCGATGGCGTCGGCCATGCGGTGGATCTGGCGGTTCTTGCCCTCGGTGAGCGTGATCTGGACCCACGTGTTCTTCGGCTCTTCGCGCACGACGAACACTTCTGCAGGGCGGGTTCTGTAGCCGTCGTCCAGCTCGACTCCGTTCCGTAGGCGATCCAGCTCCGGGACGTCCAAGTGTCCCTTCAGCTTGGCTACGTAAACTTTCGGGACTTCGCGGGCCGGATGCAAGAGGGCGTCGGCGAGCTCCCCATCGTTGGTGACGAGGAGGACCCCGCTGGTGTGATAGTCGAGGCGCCCGATGGGATAGACGCGCTCCGGCAAGCGGTCGAAGAACTCGGCCAGCGAGCTGCGTCCCTCGGGATCGTTCAGGGTGGCCACGACCTCGCGCGGCTTGTGGAAGACGTAGTGCGCCGGCTTCTCGCGGACGATGCGCTTGCCGTCGACCTCGATCTTGTCCTTGTGCGCGTCGGCCTTGACGCCGAGCTCGGTGACGATGCGCCCGTTGACGCGCACGCGACCGGATTCGATCAAGGTTTCGGCGGCCCGGCGCGAGGACACGCCGGCGTGGGCGAGGATCTTCTGGAGGCGCTCAGCCGCCATCGTCTTGCGCGCTGTCGTCGGTCACGCTGTCGTCGGTCACGCTGTCGTCGGTCACGCCGTCCATCGGCTGCTCTTCGTCCTCGATGACCGACTCACCGCCGGTGGACTGCTCGGTCTCGGTGGTGTGCGTCTCGTACGTCGGTTCGGCGTCCTCGCCGCCGCCGCCGCACGCGACGACGAGCGCGGCAGACCCTGCCACGAGGAGCGCTCGTACGATCGAAAGTCGCGCTGCACGGATGGAGTGGTGTGTCACGGTATTGCTCGGAGCATAGCCGCGTGGCCGCCGGGTGTCTCGCGCGATGGCGCACCGAGCGCGCACACCCCGGACCGCTCAGCGGGTGAGCTGACGGACGAGGCGGCCGACCGCCGCGCGGAGATCGCGGAGGGTGCGGACGGTCTCCGCGAAGTCGGCGTGACGCGCGTAGCGGAGCATCTCGCTGTCGCCGAAGCCCCACGAGGCGCGGGGCTCCGGGTTGAGCCAGACCACGCGCGCGGCGCGGGCCTCGATGAGCCTCAGCGCATCGAGCCCGGGGTCGAGGTAGTTGGTGCGTCCGTCGCCGAGGATCACGACGGTGGTCTTCGGGCCGATCGCGTCGAGGTGACGATCCACCATCTGGGTGAGCACGCGACCGTAGTCGCTGCTCGCGCCGACCGGCACCGCGTCGCCGAGGAACGCCGCGGCGAGCGCGTCGTCGATCGGGCGGTCCGCGAAGAGGCGCGTGACCTCGCCGACGTCGCGGACGAACACGAAGCTGCGGGTCTTGCGGAAGGCCTCTTGCATCGCGTACACGAGCACGAGGAGGAACCGCGCGGCGGCGCGGACGCTGTCGCTGATGTCGCAGAGGACGACGAGCTCGGGGCGATCCCGGCGCCGCTTCCTCCACCGCAAGCGCACGGGGATGCCCTGGGTGCGCACGCTCTCGGTGATCGTGGCGCGGATGTCGAGGCGACCTCGGCGCTGACGGCGGCGCGCGCGCTCCATGCGATCCTTCAGCGCGCGGGCGAGGCGCTCGACCTCGCGCTGGACGAGCGGCGCCTCCTCCTTGGTGAGGGCGGCGAGCGCGGCGGTCTCGAGGCGGGCGGCGCGGCTCTGCGCGGCGAGCTCGGGGTTGTTGCGATCGAACGCCTCGCGCACCTCGGCGCGCACGCGGCGGCGGAGCGCGTCGAGCTGGCGCGAGAGCAGAGGGATGAGACCGAGGGCGCCGTCCGGGTCGAGGGCGTCGCCGATCGCGTCGAGGTCGCGCTCGACCGCGGGCACGCCGAGCTCCTCGAGGGTGCGGAGACTGAACAAGCCGACTTGCATGGGGCTCACCATGCCGCGCACGCCCGCGCGCTCCATCGCGGCGAAGAGGCGCTCGTCCTCCTCCGCCCCACCCTGCATCAGCGCGGCGAGCGCGCCGCCGCCGCCCGCCACCTGGCCGGCCGCGATGCGGCGCATGAGGTCCGCCAGCTCCGCGTCGGTCGCGCCGCTCTCGGCGAGGCGCTGGGAGAGCCCGCTGCGGCTGCCCACCTCGAAGAAGCGATCGAAGATGCGCTCGAAGAGCGGCTGGTCGTCGATGCGCTTGACGAGCGACGCGGAGAGCGCAGCACGCAAGTCGTCTTTGGACGCGAGACCGACGAGCGACGCCGCCTCGATCGCGTCGAGCGTCTCGGCGGGGCTCACGCGGAGGCCCGCGCGGCGGGCGACCCGCACGAGGTCGACGACGACGTCGGAGAACGGAGTCAGGGCGAGGGCTCGGCGAGGAGCGCGGTGACGAGGGTGTCGAGGCGCTGCACGACGGTCTGGTCGACGCCGGTGAAGATCTCGCGGACCTTGCCGCCGCGATCGAGGACCACGAGCATCGGGATGCCGCGGACGCCGTACGCGCGCACGGTGCCGCCCGCGTCGCGCGCGACGGTGTAGTGCACGGGGTGGGTGGCGACGTGCGAGCGGATCGCGGGCTCCGGTTCGGGCGAGACGCCGACGATGCTGAGGCCCTCGCCGTTGCGCTGCTGGTACATCGCGTCGAGCACCGGCATGACGGCGCGGCACGGCGAGCACCAGGTCGCCCAGAAGTCGAGGATGACCACGCGGCCCGCGAGGGCGTCGAGCGTGATGGGGGCGGCGCCGCTGATGTGGGTCAGCTGGATCGGCGGAGCCGGCGCGCCGATCACGAGCGGCTGCGGGCGCGCGGGGACGGCGTCGTTCGGCGCCGCGGACGCACCCGCCACGAGGGCGAGCGTGGCGGCGCTGAGCGCGAGCGCGGCGAGCCAGGAGCGAGGTCGGAGCATCGTCGTCAGCATGACGGTTTCTTTCGACGGCGGCGAGGGCGGACGCTTCATCCGCCGCGTCATCCGTCCCCCGGACAGGGGTAGGTGGGGCCGAGGTGGAGGCCCTCGAGCGCGCGCTCGAAGTCCGCTCGGTGTTGCGCGGTCTCCTCGGGCGATTCGTGCTCGGCCAAGACGACAAGGACCTGTGCGTCTCGATCGTAGAGGAAGGTCGGGGGGTGCGAGCAGTTCCCCGGGTCGCCTCGATGCTCGTACGCGGCGGGGCGGTCGTTCGCGTCGAGGTGGACGCGCACCGTGGCGAAGCGGTCGCTGCACGCCGACGCCGCACAGACGCGCGCGATCATGGGGTCCGCGGGGGCGTTCGCTCGTGCGGCGCCACCCGTGGGGAACGGGATCTCCTCCTCCTCGGTGCCGAGATCCATCGCTTCGTCGCCGGCCGAGTCGCGGCCGAGCTCGCAGCCGAAGGCGAGGAGGAGGGCCATCGAGGCCGTCGCATATCTACGCGTCGGGGGCATCCGGCGGGTTCGGCGCGACCCTTCGAAAGCTCACCGCGACGATCCTTTGGTCGGGCGTCCCGACCAGGGCGCCGAAGCGGAGCTTCTCGACCAGCGTCCCGCCGTGCGCGCGGCCTTCGCGATCCTGATAGGTGACCGGCGCGCCGTTCTCGAGCGAGGCGAAGATGCGGACGTCGGCGAGGACCGCGTCGAGCTCGGCTTCCGCGCGATCGCGACTCTCCTCGAGAGGATCGAGCGAGGGCCGGGGCGCGACCTCAACCTCGTCGGCGCGCACCCGCTGGATGCGACCCGAGCCGATCCACACGTCGCGGTGCGTCAAATCGGCGTGCACTACCACACCGAGGCGCTCGCGATCGTGGATGCGCACGACGTCGCCGATCTCGGGGCCGCCGACCCAGGGGCCGCCGAGCGTCTCGCGCGCTCGATCGAGGGTGGGCGGGCCGTCGGTGGCGCGCGCCGCGAACAGCCCGCTCAGCACCGGCACCTTCGGTCCCTTGGGCTCAGCCACGCGGGTCGGGCTCGTCGGCTTCGGTCTTGAGGGTCGCCTCGAGCTCGGGTCGCGGCGCGTCGAACTCCACCGCCATGCGGTGTCGCCACGGTCCGTCGGCGTGCGGCTCGACGCGGCGCACGGTGCCGCTGACCACGTGCGGCTGGCCCGCGTCGTTCTCGATGCGGAACGTCAGGCGTACGCGGGTGCCCACGTCGAGCGCGCCCACGCACGCCATGAGCAGTCCGGAGGCGCTCACGTCGAAGCTGATGCCGGTCGCCTCCTGACCGTCCTCGGTGGAGACCGTCATCGGGAACCAGACGCGATATCGCTCCTTGGTACGGCGCTCCAAGCTCATCTCCACGGCAAGCCGTGATGCCGTGGATGCTACCTGGCTCAGAGCCCGAGATCGAGACCGGCGCGCGCCAACCGCTCGCGCGCCCGGGCCGTCCTGTAGACCTGGGGCACCGCTGCGATCGAGAGGAGCGCGCTCAACCCCGCCGCGGCAGCCGCCGCGAGGGGCATCGGGATCAACGCGCCGTGCACGACGAGCGCGACGAACCAGCCGCCCATCGCGACGACGTTCACCACGCCCAAGATCGCCGAGCCCATCCCGGCCCACACCCGCGCCCGGAACTGCATCGCCGCGAACCCGATCGCCGCGAGGCCGAGGACGATGAGGAGGTACGGAACCTGGTTGAGGACCTCGGTATAGAAGTAGTCCCGATCGGAGAACTGCGCGCCGCTGAGCGCGACGAGGATCCCCGCGATCATCTGGACTACGGCAGCCGCTTTGACGAGAGGGCCCGTGTCCGCCGACCGGATGTGCTCCTCGACCGTCGGGTCGTCGTCGAGGCTTCCGTCGGCCATGTCGGTTTGATAGCAGCGAGGCGGCTCACGGGCATCCGTGCGCCGAGCCGAGCGCGCGTGTTAGGGAGCCGCATGGTCTATCGCCGCGTGCCGTGCCTCGCGCTCAGCGGGCTCGTGGCGTACGGGCTCGTGGCCTGCGGGCTCGTCGCGTGCGGGCTCGTCGCGTGCGGCGGCGCGACCGAAGCGGGGCGACGCAACGTCCCTCGCACGATGGAGGTGGGCGGGGACGGGCTTCCCACGCCGGAGGAGAACCGAAACGGCGCGCCGCCCGTGTCTCTCGGCGACGAGGAGCCCGAGGAGGCGATCGTCCTCTACTGCGAGGAGCCGAGCGGGACCGCGTGCGGCGCCGCGCAACGCGAGCTCGGGATCGGGGCGACCCCGTCGGAGCTGGTGCCGAGCGAGCTGTTGCGCGGGCCGGGCGACGGGGGCGACGCGTGCGGCGAGCCGAGCACCGCCGAGCTCATGCAGCGGCTGCGCGCGGCGTGCGGATTGAGTCGGGAGGCGAGCCAGGAGTCGCGGACCGCGGACGTGCCGCTCCCCGCGACGCGGGAGGCGCTCGACCAACCGGAGGTCGGCTCGGGGTGCGCGGTCTTCAGGCGGCTCGAGCCCCGGATCATGATCCACTCGACGCCGCATGGCGCCGGCCCGCGCCACCTGGTGCGGGTCTGGGAGGCGCAGCCGCTCTCCTGAGGGACGGCCGATCCGGGCGCGCGGATCGGGAGGCTGGTCATCGGGCCCCGCGCACCCCAGAGTGGGCGTCGGTGTCGTCCGTCGTCTCCGCCGAGCGCCCCGGCGCGGTGCCCCGCCCGAGCGCCGAGGCCGCCCCTCCGAGGCGGACGGGCGTTCGTCGCCTCAGCCGGCTCACCGAGGTGCTGCGACCCCACAAGGGGCGCTTCGCGCTCGCGGTGTTCTCGCTCCTCGTGGGGAGCGGGATCGGCCTCATCTACCCGCAGGTGGCGCGCTACGCGGTCGACGAAGGGATCGCAGGCCCGCTCCTCAACCAGATCGCGCTCGGCTTGTTCGCGCTGTTCCTCGTGCAAGCGATTTTGACGTGGGTCCGCCACTATCAGATGAGCTGGCTCGGCGAGCGCGCGGTGGCGGAGCTGCGACGGCGCGTGTTCTCGCGGTTGCTCGGGCTGGAGCCGGCGTGGTTCCACGCGCGGAGCAGCGGCGAGCTGGTCGGTCGACTCGCCTCCGACGTCACGGTCGTCGAGGGCGTGGTCGGCACCGAGATCTCGATCGCGCTGCGCAACGCGGTGCAGCTCGTGGGCGGCCTCGCGCTCCTCTTCTACGAGGACGTCAAGCTGACGCTCGTCACGCTGGTGGTCGTCCCGCCGCTCGCGGTCGGCGTCGTGCTCATCGGGCGCAAGATCCGCTCGCGCAGCCGCTCGGTGCAGGACCGGTTGGCGGAGGCGAGCGCGCGCGTGCAGGAGGCGATCGCCGCGATCGAGACGGTGCAAGCCTTCGTGCGCGAAGAGGACGAGGCGGAGCGCTACTCGGGCGGCGTGGAGGCGGCGTTCGAGGCGGCGCGGCGGCTCGCGATCTGGCGCGGCCTCTTCATGTCGGCGGCGACGTTCGCGGGGTTCAGCGCCGTCGCGATCATCCTCTGGGTCGGCGGGCGCGCGGTGGCGGCGGGGGAGATGACCGGGGGATCGCTCGCCGCGTTCATGCTCTACACCACGCTCGTCGCGGTCGCGCTCGGGAGCCTGGCGGGGTTGTGGAGCGGGCTCCAGCGCGCGGCCGGCGCGACCGACCGGCTGTTCGAGATCATCGACACCGTCCCCGAGATCCGCGATCCCGCGAGCCCCATCGCGCTCCCCGAGGGGCGGGGCGAGGTCCGCTTCGAGGGCGTCAGCCACGCGTACCCGACGCGGCCGGACGTGACCGTGCTCGACGACGTGACGCTCACCGTCGCGCCCGGTGAGACCGTCGCGCTGGTGGGCCGGAGCGGGGCTGGCAAGAGCACGCTCGTCAAGTTGCTCCCGCGCTTCTTCGATCCGACGCGCGGACGCGTGCTCCTCGACGGAGCCGACGTGTCGCGCTTACGGCTCGAGGAGCTGCGGGGCGCGATCGCGACGGTCGCGCAGGAGCCGGCGCTGTTCAGCGGGACGATCGCGGAGAACATCGCGTACGGCCGCGCGGACGCGACGCGCGAAGAGATCGAGCAGGCGGCCAAGGACGCGGCGATCGACGACCTCGTGCGATCGCTGCCGCGCGGCTACGAGACCGAGGTCGGCGAGCGCGGGGTGCAGCTCTCGGGCGGGCAGCGGCAACGCATCGCGATCGCGCGCGCGCTCCTCGCCGATCCGCGCCTCCTGATCCTCGACGAGGCGACGAGCCACCTCGACGCGGAGAACGAAGCGGCGATACAGGGCGCGCTCGACCGCCTGCTCGAAGGGCGCACCGCGCTGATCATCGCACACCGGCTGAGCACGATCCGAAAGGCGGATCGCATCGTGGTGCTCGACAACGGGCGCATCGTGGAGACGGGGACGCACGAGTCGTTGATGGCGTCGGGCGGGCTGTACGAGCACCTCGTCGCGCTCTCGCTGGTCGACGATGCCGAGAAGCGCCATGGTGAGGTCGCGAAGGAGGAGCGCGCCTCCGCCGTCTGACGGGCGCTCGAGGACTCGCTTGGATGCTCGCTTGGATGCTCGCTTGGATGATCGGGAGGCGACGATGAGAGGCTTCGCGTTCGCGCTGCTCGCGGCGCTCGCGTTCGGATGCGGCGGATCGGAGTCGGACGCCGAGGAGGCGACGGGCGCGGGCTCGGCCGGCGGCGAGGAGGTCGCGCGCGAGGTGCCGGTCGGCGATCCGCGGAGCTACGTCGACGAGGGCGACACCGTGGTGATGCGCGTGGACATGAGCCGCGTGCGGACGTCATCGCTCGCGTCGGAGATCAGCGGGCAGCTCCGCGCGTACGAGACGTGGCAGCGCCTGCTCGGTAGCTCGGGGATCGATCCGGTGCGCGACTTCGATCGCGTGCTCGCGACGGCGCCCGGCACCCTCGCCGACGACTCGATCCTGCTCGTCCGCCATCACCTCGGCGCCGAACGGATCCGCCAGGCCGTGCTGGAGATGTCCGTCTCGCGCGGGACGCGCCCGGCATGGCGGCAGGTCGACGGATTCGACGTCGCGGAGTGGCCGGCCGAGATCGATCCGCCGCGCCTCGTGGTGATCACCGCGGACGACGAGCTGGTGGTGACCACCGAGCCGCTGCTCGATCGCGTGATCGCGGTCGCGCACGATCATCGGCTGCGCCGCGAGACGGACGGCGATCCGACCGCGTCCTACGAGCCCGCGCTGGCGCTCGAGGAGCGCACGATCGCCACCGTCACCGCGTCGTCGCTCACCGATCGGACGCGCTCGCGCATCCAGCACCCGCCGGACGCGTTCGACGCGACGCTCGCCGACGATCCGGCGGAGCGCGGGCGCGTGCACATCACGGCGAGCGGGCGCTACCCGACCGCCGAAGAGGCCGAAGCGGCGCGCAGCTACTTCGTCGGGGAGCGCGACTTCTACGCGGGTCAGATGCTCGTCCAAGCCGTCGGGCTCGATCGGCCGATCCGCGAGGCGGAGATCACCCGCGCCGGTGAGACGCTCGCGGTGCACGCCTCGTTCACCGAAGAAGAAGCGCAACGCGCGTTTACGCTCCTCAGCGCGTTCCAGCAGTTCGGGCGCAACTGATCGGGTTGGCGTAAGCTCACCCCATGCGCTGGGCTCCGGTCATCTCGCTCTCCCTCGCGCTCGGCTGCGCGGGCGCGGAGAGCCACGAGCGCCCGGCGGAGGGCAGCGAGGGCGTGACCCGACAGGACGAAGCGGGCTCGACGCGCGCATCGCGTGAGGCGGCGCGCACCGACGAGGAGGGCAGCGTCGACCCTGCCGTCCACCCCACGGCGCCGGAGAGCGCGCGACCGCGGCTCGCGCTCCATCCGCTCGAGGACGTCGAGGAGGCGGAGGACGGCCGCGGCGCGATGGTGCAGGCGGTGCGGCCCGTCGCGATCGATCTCGACGCGCGGCTCGTGCCGGTGCGCGCGCGCGACCCCCAGCTCCACATCGGCAACCTCGTGCTGCATCGCTACGAGTACCCGACGCCCGACACGCTGCGGTTCATCATCGCCGATCATCAGTCGCTGCCCGCGGGTCAGCCGGTGATCGTGCGCTACGGCGACCGCGCCGGGCAGGAGGTGGTCGTGCATCCCGCGCTCGAGGTGGACTGGTGAGGCGCGCCCCGTGAGGCGGGCCCTCCTCGGGCCGTTGCTGTACATGTCCCTCATCGCGTGCGACGGACCGAGCGTCCCGGACGCGGGGTGCGGGATGACGGGCGTCGCACCCGATCAACCCGCGTTGTCGTGCCCGGAGATGGTCGACCTCGGCTGCATCGGGACGGAAGGCGCGACGCTCTCGATCGACACCCAGGTGGCGACCTGCGACGGGTCGGAGGCCACCGTGGTGTGCACGCCGGCCAACGGGTCGACGTTCGTGCCCGGGAGCGCGGCGAGCGGCCGGTGCGTGGCCACCGCGCCGAGCGGCGCGAGCGCGGAGTGCACGTTCACCGTGCGCTATGCGGTGGACCAGCCCAACGCGCTCCAGTGCGCGGCGGCGATCGAGCGCGCGTGCGAGGCGCCACTCACCGCGGTGACGATCGACGCGCCCGACGTTCGACAGTCGTGCACCGACGGCGCGATCGGCGCGGTGAGCTCCGACGCGCCGAGCGAGGGGTTCGCGGTCGGCGATCACGTGGTGCGATACGACGCGCCGGTCGAGGGCGGGGCCGCCCTGAGCTGCACGGTCGAGGTGCGAATCACCGACGCGACGCCGCCGACGCTGAGCTGCGACGACGCGCGGGTCCTCCGAGCGCAGCGCGGCGATCCGATCGATCCCGCGCCGCCGAGCGCGACCGACGCGTGCGATGACGATGTGACCTTGACGATCGGCGCGCTGCCGACGGATCGAGGCGTCGCGACGGTCGCGGTGTCCGCGGCCGACGACGCCGGCGGGACGAGCACCTGCGACTGGCAGATCACCGTGCTCGACGTGTGGCCGCCGAGCGATCTGCGGATCGTGTCGGCCGAACGAGCCGGCGACGGCACCACGGATCTCACGCTCGGGTGGAGCGACGACTACGGCGACGACGTCACGGAGCTGCGGCTCGAGCGCGCCACCGATCTCGCCGGCGCATGGACGGCGCTCGGGACCGTCGCGGTCGGCACGCAGACGTACACCGACGCGGAGATGCCCTCGCCCGTCGCGTACTACCGGCTCGTCGCGCTCGCGGGGACCGACGAGGGCGGCGCGACCGACCCGGTGCGCGCGCTGTCGGTCGAAGCGGACGAGTACCACTCGATGGGGCAGTCGGTGCCGGGCGTCGGCTTCGCCACCGCGCTGCGCGCCGTCGTCCGCTACCCGACGGATCTCACGTCGGGGCCCTACCCGTTCGTCCTCTTCATGCACGGCAACCACGGCAACTGTCGGCCCTCGAGCGGCGACGATCAGTGCCAGACCCGCACCGAGGACGACTGCACCTCGACCGGTCGGACCACCACGCCGAACATGGCCGGCTACGTGTATTTGCAAGAGACGCTGTCGGCCCAGGGCTACGTCACCGCGAGCGTGAGCGCCAACGCCCTGAACTGCCGCAACGACTTCATCCCCGAGCGGACCGCGCTGATCCTCGAGCACCTGCGGCGATGGGTGACGTGGTCGACGACGGGCGGGGCCCCGTTCGGCACGACGTTCGCGGGCGCCGTCGATCTCTCGCGCGTGTCGCTCGTCGGGCACTCGCGCGGTGGCGAGGCGGTGTCGGGGACGCCGGCCGCGCTCCAAGCGAGCCCGATCGCGGGGGTGAGCCTCGCGAGCGTGTTCGCCATCGGACCGACCGACTATCACGACCAAGCGCCTCGCGACCTTCCTTTCGCGGTGCTCCTCCCGGGCTGCGACGGCGACGTCGCGACGCTCGAGGGGATGCGGCAGTACGACCGCGGGCTCATCCCGGCGAGCGCCACGCCGCGCGCGCAGGTGCTCTACATCGGGGCCAACCACAACTTCTTCAACACCGAGTGGCGCTTCGACGACAACGCCGAGATCGCGCGCTCGTGCTCGAACGCGAACCTCGTCGGCGGCCCGGCGCAGCGCGGGATGCTGGAGATCGTCCTCTCGGACTGGCTGCGCGCGGCCAACGACGGCGTCCTCGTGCCGGACTACCAGCGCACGATGCTCCCCTCGAGCCCGCCGCTCTTGAACGCCTGGGCGGGGCGCAGCCTCGATCTCCGCTGGTCGTACGCGGCGGGCGGTCGGCGGATCGTCGACGACTTCGCGGGGACCGGAGCACCGAACACGAACGAGCTCGGCGGCGCGAACACGTACGCGGGGATGATCGCGGCGTTGAGCTGCACGGGAGGTTGTCGGGGCAATTTCAACCACGTGACGGGCGCGGTGCGCACCGCGTGGCAGGACGCGCCGGCGAGCGTGACGATGGCGCTCGGGGATCTCGACGCGAGCGCGTACCCGGCCGTGTCCATGCGGTTCGCGTCGCGCCTCGCCACGATCAACGACGGCATCACGGAGCACGACTTCGTGATCCGCGTGCGCGACGCGGCGGGCACGAGCGCGGAGGTGCCGCTCACCGAGGTCGGGCGCCTGCCGCACGGCTATCCGAGCAACTTCGCGCTCGAGGTGCTGACGACCCTCCGCGTTCCGTTCACCGCGATGCTCGCGCGCGCGCCCGGCCTCGACGTCGCGCACCTCACGAGCCTCGAGGTGGAGTGGCCGGGCGCGGGATCCGCCCAGGGCTCGATCTGGATGGCCGACGTCGATCTCTCGGACTGAGCGCGGGGTCGCCACGGGTGCGGCGCGCACAGTGTGGCGGATCGACGCAGCGGGTCGGCCCCCGCGTCGAAATGCCGCGTGGCATCGGACTTGATGAGCAAAGCTCGTCATGAAGAGCCCATCTCTCCTTCTCTTCCTCGCGCTCGCGCTGTGCGCGTGCGGCGGGGGACAAACCGCGCCGGCCGCCGAGCCGCGCGCGACCAACACGGAGACCGCGGAGGATCCGCCGAACCCGATGCCGGTGGCGGAGCCCATCGCGGGCGCCGACTGGACGCCGCATCTCCCGGAGCTCGACAACCCGTCTCTCACCGTGCGCGTGGACGGACCCGCGCCGGTCGAGGAGGGCGGCAGGGCGTTCGAGACGCGGGTGACGGTGACGAACGACGGCGACGAGGCGGCGGTCGTCGAGCAGGCCAGCGTCGTGTTCGACGTGTGGGCCGCGGATGGCGAGCGCACAGCCTGCGCGCGTCAGGGTGAGCCGGGGCCGGCCCCCGAGCTCGGACCCGGCGAGCGTCACGAGCTGCGCGTGGTCGCGCTGTGCGCGTTCCCCGATCCCGGGGAGTACACGGTGCGCACCTACGTCTCGTTCGAGGCCGAGGCCGAGGACGGCAGCATCGCGGTCGAGCGGTACTACGCCGGCGGCCGCGACGTCGTGATCCGGTGACGCGTGGATGATCGCAATATGCATTGCGGCGGCCTCCGGCGCGTCGGCCTGCTCTCTGTCTTCACGGCTGCGCTCGCGCTCGCCGGCGTCTCGACCGTCGCCTCGCCGACCGCCGCGCAGGCTCCCCCCGGCGCCTCCTCGCGCAACGAGATCGAGCAGCCGGGCGAGCCGATCACCGACGACGACACGTCGATCGCGACGGCCACCCAGGACCCCACCCCACCGCCGCGCGAGCCGACCCTCGATCAAGAGGTCGAGGTCGACGTCGTCGAGCAGGCCGGCGTCGGCGGACCCGTCCCGTACGGCGCCTCGTCGGTGCTCGAGGTGGGCGGCGGCGGGTACTTCTCCGGCAACGAAGCGGAGCTGTGGGCGAGCCTCCGACCGTACGTCGGCCTCTTCATCGTCGACGACATCCAGCTCGGCATCTCGAACGAGATCCTCGTGCGCTACGGCGCGCCCAACGATGAAGTGAGCGCGGCGTTCCTCGGCACCGTCGACGCGAACTTCTACGTGCCCTTCGCGATCCGGCTGTGGTGGGAGTTCGGGATCAGCGGCGGCGGTCTCTACAACGGGATCGACGGCGGCGTCGCCGCGCTCGCGCGCACCGGCCTCGTCACGATGTTCGGGCGCTCGACGGTGCTCCACTGGCTCGTGACCGGCGGCGCGGCCAGCGTCCCCTTCGCGAGCCCGGTCTCCCCCGCGTCGAGCTCGTCGCACTTCCGCATCGGCGGCGAGATCCTCCTCGGCGGACTGTTCTAATCGCAAGCCTCGCTGCGCCGCTCAGCCGAGCTCGCTCGCTTCGGGCACGCGCTCGCCGCGCAGCCACGCGGTGAGCATCGCGTTGACGGTCTCGGGCGCCTCCTGCTGCACCCAGTGGGAGGCGTTCGGGATGAAGCGCTTGGTCAGGCCGCGCACGTAGCGTTCCGTGCCCTCGGTCGAGACCGTGAGCAGCGCGGGATCGCGCGCGCCCCAGATCATCAGCGTGGGCGCCTCGATCCTCGGCATGCCTCGCCACAGCTCGCGCACCATCCCGCCACCGCGCACGTACGCGCGGTAGTAGCTGAGCATCGCGCGGAGCGCGCCCGGCTCCGCCGCCGCGCGACGATACCGCTCGAGGTCCGCGTCATCGAAACGTGAGGGGTCCACCGCGATGCTCGTGAACGCGCGCTCGATCCGACGGTGCTCGTTCGCGCTGAGCAGCCGCTCGGGCACGCCCGGGAGCTGGAACACCAAGACGTAGAGCAGCGCCCCGAACTGCGGCCCGATCAGGTGATCGAGCAAGACACGCGGGTGCGGGATGTTGAGGATGCCCAGCCGCGCGACGCGCTCGGGGTAACGCATCGCGAAGTGCCACGCGACGAGGCCACCCCAGTCGTGCGCGATGACGGTGGCGCGCGGGACGCCGGCCGCCTCGATGAGCGCGTCGACGTCCTCCATCAGCGCCTCGATCGCGTAGTCGCGCGTGCGGCCGGGGCGCTCGGTGCGTCCGTAGCCGCGGAGATCGGGCGCCCACACGCGAACGCCGCACGCGGCGAGCGGGGCGAGCTGATGGCGCCACGAGTACGAGAGCTCGGGGAAGCCGTGAAGGCACAGCACGAGGTCGTCGCCCTCCCCCGCCTCGAGGACGTGCATCCGCAGCGTGCGCGTCTCGACCGTCCGCGAGTGAAACGGCTCGCTGCTCGACGGCGCGTCGACCCCGTCGCCGGTCTCGACCCCACGTGACGTACCCACGGCGCGAGGTTACAACGCGGGGTGTGAAGCGCACGCCGCGCTGGGTCGTCGTCCTCCTCGCGCTGAGCTGCCTCGGCTTCGAGTGGGAGGGACGGCTCGCTCGGCTCTCGCACGCGCTCGACGATCCGGATCCGGCGGTTCGCCGCGACGTGGTGCAGGAGCTGTCCAGCTATCCCGCGGGCGAGGTCCAGGCGGTGCTCCTCCGCGCGCTCGGCGACGAGGATCCGGGGGTGCGCGCGCAGGCGGCCGACGCGGTCGGGCAAGTCCGATTGCGTGATGCGATCCCTCGCCTCCTCGACTGGCTCGACGACCCGGACGCCGACGTTCGCGCCGCGGCGGCGCGCGCGCTCGGACGCATCGGGGAGCGTGAGACGATCCCGCACCTCACGCGGATGCTCGGCGACGCGAGCGCGGGGGTGCGGCGCGCGGGGGTCGAGGCGCTCGCCTCGATCGGGACCGACGCGGTGATCGTTCCTCTCCTCGGGCGCCTCGACGACGAGGAGCCGCTGGTGCGGGTCGACGCCGCGACGGAGCTCGGCCGCCTCGCGGATCCGCGCGCGGTCGTCCCGCTCGTCGGCCGAGCGCGCGACGACGCACCGGAGGTGCGGGCGGCGGTGTACTCCGCGCTCGGCGACCTCGGCGACGGGCGCGCGGTGCCCGCGCTCATCCAGGGCCTACGGGACAGCTCGCCGGACACGCGCCTCACCGCGATCGCCGCGCTCGGCCGCATCGGCGCGCTCGACGCGGTGCGGCCGCTGATGAGCGTCGCGCTCGGCGACGACGGTCGGGCGGCCCGCGCGGCGACCGCGGCGCTCGGTCAGATCCCCGGAGACGACGCGCACGAGGCGCTCGCGCAGACGCTGACCCGGCCGGCGACCCGCGCGATCGCGACGCAGACGATCGTCGAGCACGTGCGACGCGACGCGCGCCACGGCGATGGCCAGGCGGGACGCGCGCTCGTACAACAGCTCGCCGCCTCGCTCGACACCGCAACGGATCTTTCGTTCGCCACGCAGCTCGCGGCGACGATCGAGCTCGCCGGTGCGTACACGTCGACCGCCGAGGCCGCGCCCGCGTTGCTCGCCGCGCTGCGCGATGGACGCGGGGAGCCCCCCGTGATCGTCCGCGCGCTCGGCACGACGGGCTCGCCCGACGCGCTCGTGCCGCTGCTCGAGTGGCTCCGCCGCGAGGAGCCCGCGATTCGCGCCGCGGTGCTCGAGGCGCTGCTCCGGCATTTCGCGCGCGTGCCGCCCGACGGCCGGGCCGCCGATCCGCTCCTCGCCGCGCTCGGCGACGTGCGACCCGAGGAACGGGCGCTCGTGGTCCGGCTCATCGGCCAGGTCGGCGCGGCCCGCGCGCTGCCCGATCTGCGCGCGTTGCTCGCCCACCCCGACACCGAGCTGCGCTTGGCCGCGGTGCAAGCGATCGGCGCGATCGGCGATCCGGAGGGCGCGAGCGCGGTGGCGGGGCTGCTCGACGATCGGGACGCTCGGCTCCGCTTCGAGGCGGCGCACGCGGTGGGGCACTCCGCCTCGGACGCGACGGTGCGCACGCTGCTCCAGCGGCTACGCGATCCGCGACCGACCGATCGACACGCGTTGTTGCTCGCGCTCACCGACGCGCTCCCGCGCCTCGCGGAGGCGAGCACGCTGGACGGCGAGACCTCCGCGCTCGCGGAGCGCGCGCTCTTGGCGGCCGTGCGCAGCGACGACGAGCAGCTCGCCGCGCGCGCGCTCGACACCGTCGCGGCGTGGCACCCCGCCTCGCTCGAAGCGCCGATCGTGGCGGAGCTCGATCGGGCGGGACCGCGCAGGAGCGCCGCGCTCGCGAACGCGCTCGGGAGCTTCGAGGGGGAGCGCGCCCGCGCGGCGCTGAGCGCGTTGCTCGACGAGCCGAGCGTGCGCCTCCAGACGGTCGCCGCGTCGCGGATCGGCGAGCACGGAGGCCCGGCCGAGGCGGCTCGCCTCCTCGAGCGCGCGCCCGGCCTGGCCTGGCCGGCGAGCGCCGCCGCCGCGTTCTCGCTCGCGCGGATGGCGCAACGCGACGTGCTCGACGCAGACACCGCGCTCCCCCCGCTCTGCGCGCTGGCGGCGAGCCACGATCCGTTCGTGCGCGCCAACGTCGCGACCGCCCTCGCCGCGCTCCGCGCGCCGGCATGCCCCGACGGGGTGAGCCCGCTCTCCTGGCTCGGCCGCACCCACGCCGCGGTGGTGCGGATCGGCGCTGCGCGGTGGGCCCACGCGGCCGGCGAGGCGTCTCGGATCGAGCCCGCCGCGGTGCGGAGCGCGCTCGCCGCGTGCGCCGACGAGCCGCTCTTGCCCGAGGTCGCGGCGGCGTGCGCGCGCCCCGGTCCGGTCGAGCGCGGCGCGATCGCGGACGTGTTCGCCTACGAGACGGATGGGACGTCGCTCCTGACCGATCGCACCATCGCGCTCCGCCTCGCCGACGGCTCCGTCCTCGTCGGGCTCACCGATGCGAACGGGCACGTGCGGCTCGCCGATGCGCCGCAAGGCCCCTTGTCGCTCGAGGATCCGTCCGCGACGCCCCTCGAGCCTTGAGTCGGGAAGCGCACTCGGCTTTTCCAGAGCTTCGCAAATGCGCTACGTTCCCCTCCCATGTCGATCACCCAGAGCATCCTCGTCGCGACGGACTTCTCGCCTGCGTCGCTCGTCGGGATCCGCAAAGCGGCCGAGCTCGCGCGTGAGGTCGGGGCGAAGGTCACGGTGTGCCACGTCCTCGACCCCTCGCCCCTCGCGCCGATCGCGGCCGACCGTGAGGAGCTCCGAAACGCAGCGACCAAGGAGGGCAACCTCGAGAAGGCCGTGCACGCGGAGCTCGACAAGATCCTCCGCGAGCACTTCGCCGACGTGAGCGTGACGAAGACGGCGCTGATCGTGAGCGCGAGCGCGGCCGACGGGATCTGCCGCTACGCCGCGAAGGAAGACACCGACCTCATCGTGGTGTCGACCCACGGCCGGACGGGGCTCGCCCACCTCCTCATCGGGAGCGTGGCCGAGCGGGTCGTGCGCCACGCGTCTTGCCCGGTCCTCACCGTTCGCGTGGCGGTGGAGTAGCTGGAAGGGACGAGGATGCGGTCGGCGTGGCTGGCGCGTGCGCTCCTCTGCGCCGCCGCGACGAGCCTGCTCCCCGTCACGGCGCTCGCGCAGCCGGCGTGGGACACGCCGTCGAGCAGCGGGTTCGATCTCGTGCCGCGAACCGGTGCGGCCGGCGACATCGGCTTCTGGGCGGCGGGGCGCAGCGACCAACGGGTCGGATCGATCTCCGGGCTCCTGCGCACCGGCCTCGTCCTCGAGGAGGTGTTCGAGCTCGGTCTCACCGCGGGCTGGGCGTGGACGGACTTCGGCGCCGACCCGATCGGCATCACCGACGGCGACCACGGCGCCGCCGCGAACCCGTTCATCAGCGGCGTCGGGATCGTCGGCGAGCAGCGCTGGCGGTTGCGCTTCGGCGGCGGCGTCGGCATCCCCGCGAGCCTCACTTCGCAAGAGGCGCGCTACGCACAGTTCTACGGCGGCGCGATCCGCGGGATGAGTGAGCTCTGGCTCTGGGCCGCCGATCGCGTGTCGGTGGTGGGCACGCTGCAGCTCCAGCTCGTCCCCGTCGACTTCCTCTACATCGAGGCGAGCGCGCAACCTGCGTTGATGATCTCCACCCGGACCGGAGACCCGATGACCAACGTCGACCTCCTGCCGCAGGAGGTCGCAGAGAGCGCGGCGCTCGACCTCGACGCGACGATCGATACCCACGCCGCGATCGCGATCCGGCACGACAACGTGATGGGAGGCCTCCGGTTCCGCGCGGTGTTCAACCCCACCTTCGAGACGAACCAGGAGCAGCTCTCGCTCGAGGCGTTCGTCCGCGGCACCTACCGCATCCAGGGCACGTCGATCGAGCTGTTCGCCGAGCTGCGCACGTTGGCGAACCTCGACCGCTCGCTCGGCTTCGCCTACGACGAGCTCGGGGTCTGGGGCACCAACCTCGCGTTCGGGTTGTCGTCCACCCCGCAGCAGATCCCGGCGGGCCGCTACGGCGTCGAGTCGGTCGAGATCGACGGGGCGGAGCGGCTCGACGACGAGTCGGTCATGGCGTGCCTCGGCACGCAGCGACGCCCGAACTTCGGCATCGACATCGGTCTGCGCGGTCAGCCGTCGTGCAACGAGCCCCCGTTCGATGGGCGCCACATCCTGATCGAGCCGTTCGCGTGGCCGTTCACCGAGTGGCCGCTGTTCGACGAGAACGTCTTCGAGCGCGACCTCGAGCGCATCGTGCGCTGGTATCGCGCGCACGGCTTCTACGAAGCGCAGGTCACCGGCACCGAGGTCCGGCCGGAGAGCGCGCGGACGATCGATCGCGGTGGGATCGGCTGCGGGGACGGAGAAGGAAACTGCGAGGTGCAAGTGCGCTTCCGCGTCGAAGAGGGCGAGCCGGTCCTCATCGAGCGCATGAGCTTGCGCGGCATCGACGCCCTCCCCTCGGGGATGCGCGAGGCGCTCCGCGGCGAGCTCCCGTTCGATCGCGGCGACCCGTTCGACGAGATCCTGTACGAGCGTACCAAGCAAAGGATGGTGCGGGCACTGGCCGACGCGGGCTACGCGCACGCGCGCGTCGACGGCGACGTGAAGGTCAACGTGAGACGACACGAGGCCTACGTCGTGTTTACCGTCGACGCCGGGCGTCCCAACGTGATCGGGCGCGTGTGCGTGGTGGGATACGGCTCGCTGCCCGCGCAGCCGATGCTCGGGGTGTCGGGCCTCGACGCGGGCGAGCCGTTCAGCTTCGTGGCGCTCGAGGAGGCACAGCGCGCGCTCTACGGGCTCGGCGTGCTCGGCGCGGTCGAGGTGCACCCCGAAGGCGCCGAGCGGAACGACGCCCCGACGCCGGCCGAGCGCGACACCGAGGGTGAGGTCCCCGAGCTGCGCGAGGACACGAGCGCGCAGCTCGGACACGAGCGCAGCCAGGAGGGCCCGCGCGTGTGCGCGGATCCACCGCAGCGCGTGCGCGAGGGGTACGAGGCGGTCGACATCCTGATCGAGGTCACGCCGGGACGGCGCTACCGCATCGGGTTCGGCGGCGGCTTCCAGGCCGGTCAGTCGGTCACGTTCGGGACCGTCACCACGACGTCGACCGCGCAGAACGCCGCGCAATGGGACTTCCACCTCGCGCTGACCGCGGAGGACCGCAACTTCCTCGACAACATGATCCGCGCGCGCATCGAGGTGCGGCCGCGCTTGATCTTCAACATGCCGTTCCTGAGCTTCGTGCCGGCCGAGCCGAGCCCGTTCGGCGTCCTCGTGAACGGGAGCGCGCGTTGGCCTGCGTTCCTCGGGGCGCGCTGGCTCACCATGATCGGGCAGACCCGCGCCGACCTCGGCCCCATGCCGTTCACGAACTTCTTCCGCCTGGATCTCGACGCGCTCCTCGGGCCGGAGGCGACGTTCTTCGACAATCGGCTCTATCTTGGGTTGTTCGCGCACGTGAACTACTTCCTGCCCACGGATCGCCAGCCCATCCTCCCCGAGGACCGCCTCCCCGAGACGTACGCCTCGTGGATCGAGGAGACGATCCGCGTCGATCTACGCGACGACCCACGCGCGCCCACGCTGGGCGCCTATTTCTCGGTGACGAGCCAGCAGGGCTTCCAGCCCCTCAGCACCTGGACGATGGCCCGGGTGAACGCCGAGGCTCGCGGATACGTCCCACTGTTCGCCGGCATCGTCGTGGCAGCGCGCTTCCAGCTCGGGCTCATGCACGTGTTCGACTACGACCACGATCGCCTGCTCGAGAACAGCGTCTACCAGTTCCAACGTCTGGGCCCGCCCGCCCTCCAGCTCACCGGCGGTGGCGCCTCGAGCAACCGCGGGTTCTTGCCCGGCTTGCTCGGCGACACGACCCAGGAGTACGTCACCGTCGCGCCGAGCGACGAAGACCTCCGGAACGGCCTCGGAGCGCGACAACGACCCGTGCGAATCTCCGGTGGCGAACGGCTCTGGCTCGCCTCGCTCGAGGTGCGCATCCCGATCAGCTTGGACTTCGGCCTCGTCGCGTTCGCCGACGTCGGCGACGTCAACCGCCAGCGACCCGGCGAGGATGGAGTCGACTGGCGCTGGAGCCACCTCCAGCTCGCGGTGGGCCTCGGCGTCCGCTACCAGACGATCATCGGACCGCTGCGGCTCGACATCGCGGTGCGCCCCGACCAGACGATGGTGGTCGGCGAGAACAGCACCCTCCCGCCCGACTGCGTGAACGACTCGGCGTCCGGGTGCCGTCCGCGGAGCAGCTACTTCCAGATCGGCGATCTCGCGATCCCCGGCGCGTTCCATCTCACGATCGGGGAGTCGTTCTGAAGGAATGGCTCAAGCGGATCGGCCGGGGCGTCCTCTGGGTGCTCGTCGCGCTGCTCGCGCTGCTCGTCAGCGTGGCGTTCCATCTCCAGACCGACCTCGCCGGCTACGTCGCGATCGAGACGGCCACCCAGCTGCTGAACGGGGAGATCCAGGGCACGCTCGAGATCGGCGAGCTCCAGAACGTGAGCTACGAGAAGATCGTCGCGCGCGCCGTGGTCGTGCGCGACCCGCAGGGGCGCGAGGTGATCCGACTGTCGCGCCTCGCCGCGTGGCCCAACTGGGGCGCGCTCCTCGGGGGGACGATCTACATCGATCAGGTCCGCGCGAACGGCGGCGAGGTGACGCTCTACACGAGCGGGGAGGACGACGACGACGTCTCCCTCGTCGAGTCCTTCCTCCTCGCGAACCCGAGCCCGGACGACGGCAGCGGCGGCGAGCCGCCCCGCGTGATCGTGAACGGCATCGTGCTCGACGATGTCCTCGTGCACGGCGACGTGCCCGGCTACGAAGGCCTGCGCGTCGAGAACGTGCGCGTCGAGGCGCGAGTGGAGGCGCAGTCCTCCGTGGTGTTCCGCATCTTCGACGGCCGCGGCGAGATGACGGGGCCCTACGAGGGCCGTACGCCGATCGATCGGATCGTGGGCCACTTCAACACCGACATGACGGACGGCGCCGACTTCTTCGCGCGAGCCCACCGCGGCGAGGACCACGTGCGCGCGCGGGTGCGCGTCTGGCAGACGTCCGAAGACGCGCCGATCGAGATGGACCTGACGGTGGAGGCGGAGCCGGTGTCGATGGAGACGCTGGCGGAGATGGAGATCGCGCCCGGCCTCGAGAGCCTCACCGGCACGTTCCGCGGATCGGGGCGGATGTCGGGACCGGTGAGCGACCTCCGCCTGCGCGCGGACGTAACGTCCGACGGCGGCCGCATCCTCGGCCGCGGTCACTTCCCGAGCGAGGGACCGATCACGCTCGAGGCGTGGACGCACGGCGACTACCACCTCGATCGACTGGTGCGGGACGCACCCGCGATGCGTATCGGCACGCACGCAACATTGACGCTCGACGAGGACGCGGTCACCGGCCAGCCGGTCCGACGGATCGAGGGCGAGGTCGCCCCGCTCCGCTATGAGGACATCGTCATCCCGGGGTTCACGTTCGAGGGAACGATCGGCGACGACGCCCTCGAGGTGACCGACCTCGACTCCACCGTGGCGGGTGGCGAAGCCAACGGGCACGGGACGGTCGGCTACGACGGCAGCCTCGACGTCGCGGTAGAGATGAGCGTCCCGGAGATCGCGCGCGACCCGAACGTGCGCCGCTACGCGCCGGAGGCGCACGGAGCGCTCGACGCGGATCTCACGATCCGCGCCGACGAGGAGATGACGAGCCTGCGGGTCGACGGGCGACTCACCCTCCGGCACGCGCGCTACTCGAGCGTGCGCGCGGACAGCCTCACGGTGCGCGGGCACGTGTCCGGCGGGATGCCCGCGCCGGAGGTGCGCGCCGAGGGTTCGGCGTCCGGGCTCGACATCGGCGGGCTGCGGCTCGGCAACGCGACGATCGGGGTCAACGGAGGCGGCGCGAGCGGCTATCGGGTCACCGCGTCGAGCAACGACCCCGCCACGCGCACCCGGCTCGACGTGAGCGGTCGCGTCCGGATCACGGAACAGACGGTGACGCTCGACGAAGGCGAGACGAGCATCGATCTCGGCGACGGACGGCCGTACCAGGGTCACGTCGCGCTGACGGTGAACAACGGCCAGTCGTTGAGCATCCGCCGGCTCGAGCTCGAGCGGCCGCACGCCGCACGGGCGGGCGGTGAGGCTGGCTCGGAGCGGGTGACGGCCACGGGCATCTATCGCTTCCACGGAGAGGACGAGCTCGAGATCGATCTCTCGCGGTTCAGCCTCGACGGCTGGGAGCGGCTCGCGCCCGACGCGCTGGCCGGGCTCGGAGGCGAGGTCACGGGCCACGCGACGATCGACGGCGACATCGATACACACCCACAAGGAGAGCTGACGGCGGAGATCAGCGACGGCAGCTACCGTGGCATGCAGGGGATCACCGGCCGCGTCGAGCTCGACCTCCACGGCGAGACGCTCGACACCGACATCAACGTCGATCTCGGTGAGCGCGGTCAGCTCCAAGCGCACGGACCGATCGGCCTCACGCGCGAGGCGCTCCGCGACCCCAGCCGGATCGCGGAGGACGCGGACCTCTCGCATCTGTCGCTCGATGCCGACAACCTCGATGTCTTCTCCATCGCGCAGCTCGCGGGCGCGGATCTGCCGATCGTGGGGCGGATCACCACCTCCATCCGACTGGACGGGACGGGCGGCGATCCCGGGGTGGAGGATGCGGTGCTCGTCCTCGACGGCATCGCGCTGCCCGGCTGGGATCCGCTGCGCGCCAAGGCGCACCTCCACTACGGCGACGGGCGCCTGCGCGTCGAGCGGCTGTGGGTCGCCGACTCGATCGGCGAGCTCGTGAGCGGCGAGGCGGAGCTCGCGATCGACGTCACCGATCCGCCCGACACGCGCCAGGCGTTCTGGCGCGAGCTCAACGCGGCGCCGTGGTCGACCTCGATCCGCATCGCGTCGCGCCGGCTCGACGCGTACCCGGCGCCGCTGAACGCGAGCATGCCGGCGGGGATCGCGGCGAGCGCGAGCATCACCGCGCACGGCGATCGGACCGGGCAGTCGGCCGACATCGCGGCGGTGGCGCGCGTCGTCGATCTCGGGAGTGACGAGGCTTGCTCGGCTCGCTCCCGCCCATACGTGATGCTCCGCGCCACCGTCGACCACGAGCAGGCGGACGGGACGGTGCGCGGCTTCTCGACCGATGGCCAACCCATATTGAACGCCACGCTCCACGCCCAGCTCCCGTTCTCGCGCTGGATCACCGATGGCGAGGTCACCGAGGTGCCGTCCACCGAGGTGCGCGCGACGATCGACGGAATCCAGCTCGGCGAGCTCCCCTATGCGTGCTCGTACGGACAGGGCCGCGTGTACGGCCATGCGACGCTGAAAGATCTGTTGACGGGCCACCCGGTGGTCGGGACGATCCTGAACATCCCGGACCTGCGGCTGTGGGAGTCGGCCGGAGCGACCGACGAGGCGCCGACGCTCAGCGAGTCGTTCCGCCTCAACGTGCGCGCCGGCTCGACCGAGCAGCGCGACGCGCTCACCGCGTGCGCGATCCTCGGCCTGAGCGGCGAGGCGGGTACCGACCCCGAGCAATGCCGCAGCGCGAGCGCGCCGGCGCCGGGAGAGCTGATCTCGCGCGTGCGCGTGCCGGTCACGTGGGAGCCCGGCGTGCTCCTGCCGGGCTATGAGGAGACGGCGGTGATCCGCAGCTGGAACCGGTTTGCGAACGTGCACGCGGCTCCGGTGCTCACGTTCATCCCCGGCGTGGTGACCGGAGACGCGGTGCTCGAAGGCAACGTGGAGCTCGAGGGACCCTGGGAGTCGATTCGGATGACCGGCGCGCTCGACCTCACGGAAGGCCACGTGCAGATCGAGGGCCTCGGCCAGCACCTCTCGAACATCGAGGGTCACATCGATCTGCTCGGCGACGAGGTGGTGTTCCCGTACGAGCATCCGCTCCGCGCGCTGGACTCGGGCGGCGAGGCGCTGATCAGCGGAAACGTGAGCTTCGAGGGCGTGATCCCGCGCCAACTCGCGGTGTCGATCGGCCTGCGCTCCTTCCCGGTGCGCCGCGAGGGGATGGTGCTGGCGTGGCTGACCGGGAGCTCGATGCTCGAAGGTCAGATCCACGACGAGCGCACGTTGTCCGCGCTCGAGATTCACGACTTCACGGTGCGGCTGCCCGAGCGCACCGCCACGAGCCTCCAACCGCTCGAGCTCCATCCGCAGGTGCTGGTCGTCGGCTCCGAGCGCTTGCTCGTCGGACCGCAGCGAGACAGCTACCCCGTCGAGGTGCGGGTCGACGCGAGCGATCCGTTCTGGGTGCGGCGCAACGACTTCGCCGCCGAGCTGACGGCCGACATCACCGCGACGTACGAGGAGCCGGACCTCCGCATCGAAGGCTCGGCCGAGATCGAGCGCGGGACGTTCGAGATCTTCGGGAAGCGCTTCGAGCTGCGGCCGGGGCGCATCACGTTCGATGGAGGCACCGATCTGAACCCCGAGGTGCGCATCCTCGCCGTGTACGAGATCCCCGGGCGCAGCGGCGCGACGGTGACGGTGGACGTCGGCGGGACGCTGCAGGATCCCGACGTCCGCTTCAGCTCCACCGAGTCGAGCGACGAGGCGGAGATCATCGGCCTCCTCGTCGGCGGCGGATCGCGCCAGGGCTCGAGCGACGTCCGCGACGCCGCGAACCAAGCGTCGAGCTTCGTGTCGGGCCTCGCCGCGGGCTTGTTGACGCTGACCCTTCGCCAGGAGTTCGGCGACGTGATCCCGATGCTCGCGATCGAGACCCAAGGCCTGAGCGGCACGCGCGTGCGCGTCGGGTTCACCGCCGACGACCTCATCCCCGACTTTCTCCGTGGCGTCGTGACCGGCCTCTACATCGAAGGCTTCGTGGCGGCGGCGGCGGAGGGCACGAACGCGGCGGGGACGTCGTCGGGCGGCGGTGGGGTCGGCGGCGGGATCTCGGTCGAGGCGGGGCTCCCGGAGAGCTTCCTCCAGCGCGGGACGAGGGAGCCGCTCGACAACGGCGGCCTCGATCTCCTCTGGGAGCCCTGAGAGAGCTCGATCGGGGCGCCCGCCGCGGGTAGCACGCGGCGCAAGGCGAGAAAGCTGTTCGGCACGGACGGGATCCGCGGGCTCGCGAACGCGGGCACGATGACCCCCGAGATCGCGTTCCGGATCGGCGCGGCGGTCACCTATCAGATCCGGAAGAAGGTGAAGCACCAGCCGCGGATCGTGATCGGCAAGGACACGCGGCGGAGCGGCTACCTCTTCGAGCCCGCGATGAGCGCGGGCGTGATCTGCCAAGGCGGGATGGCGTACCTGACGGGCCCGCTCCCGACCCCGGCCATCGCCCACCTCACGACGAGCATGCGGGCCGACGCCGGCGTGGTGATCAGCGCGAGCCACAACCCGTACCACGACAACGGGATCAAGATCTTCGGGAGCGACGGCTTCAAGCTCGCCGACGAGGACGAGGAGGAGCTCGAGCGCTTGATCGAGGGCACGCTGATCGATGAGCGACGCCCCACCGGCAAGCAGCTCGGCCGCGCGCTGCGCCTCGACGACGCGCCCGGTCGCTACACCACGTTCGTCAAGCAATCGTTCCCCGACGAGCTCAGCCTCGACGGCCTGCGCATCGTGGTCGACGCGGCGAACGGCGCCGCCTACAAGGTCGCGCCGCTCGTGTTCTTCGAGCTCGGCGCCGAGGTGATCCCGATCGGCGTGCGGCCGAACGGCTACAACATCAACCAGAGCTGCGGCGCGGTGCACCCCGAGGCGTGCGCGCGCGAGGTGCTCAAGCGCAAGGCCGACCTCGGGGTCACGCTCGACGGCGACGCGGACCGCGTGATCGTGATCGACGAGAAGGGCCGAGAGGTCGACGGCGACGTGGTCATGGCGCTCTGCGCGGCGCGGATGCTCCGCGAGAAGACGCTCAAGAAGAAGACGCTCGTCACCACGGTGATGAGCAACCTCGGGCTCGAGCGCGCGGTCGAGAAGGCGGGGGGCAAGGTCGTCCGCACGGCGGTCGGCGATCGCTACGTCGTGGAGGCGATGCGCAAGCGCGGCTTCAACTTCGGCGGCGAGCAGTCGGGCCACATGATCTTCCTCGACCATGCGTCGACCGGCGACGGCCTCGTCGCGGCGCTCCAGCTCCTCGCGCTGGTGCTCCGCGAGCAGCGGCCCCTCAGCGACCTGGCCGACGCCGCGATGACGCGCATGCCGCAGATCCTCGTCAACGCGACGTTCAAGGAGCGGCGCGAGCTCAAGCACATGCCCGTCACCCTCACCGCGATCCGCACGGTGGAGAAGAAGCTCAAGGGCGACGGCCGCGTGGTGGTGCGCTGGTCGGGCACCGAGCCGAAGCTGCGCGTGATGGTCGAGGGCGACGACGAGAAGGCGATCAAGACCTACGCACAGTCGGTGATCGAGGCCGCCAAGCAGGAGCTCGCGAAGAGCTGACGCTCAGAACGACGAGCCTGGCTCGCTCAGAAAGGCGAGCTCCTCGGGCGTGCTCGGCCGCCCCAACACCGCGTTGCGGTGTGGATAGCGTCCGAACCGATCGATGATCGCCTTGTGCTTGCGCTCGTACTCGAGGCCTTCGCCGCTGAAGAGCGTCAACGCGGTCTCATGCACACGCCGCGACTCGCTGTGCATGTACGGCATGTAGAGGAAGCCGCGACGCTCCTCGGGGAGCTGGCGATCGAAGCCGCCGCGGATCGCCTCCTGCGCGAGGGCGAGCGCGAGCGGATCGGACGCGAACGCCTCCGGGCGATCGCGGAAGATGTTCCGCGAGAGCTGATCGAGGACGATGATCTCCGCCAACCGGCCCTCCGGCGTGTCACGCCACGACGAGAGCTCTGCCTTCGTGGCCGCCGCGTGCACGCTCCCGAATCGCTCACGGATCCGCGCATCGAGCTCGGGGTTCTTCGTAAACCAGTCCTTCGGGGTCAGCTCATCGAACCAGAACGCGAGCACGTCGTGCTGCGCGGCGCGGATCTCGTCGTCAGTCAGGTCAGCCATGCACCGACCATATCAGGTCGAGGTCAGCGAGGCGGGACGACGAGGACTTCGCTCGGCTCGGCGCTCACGCTCATTCCGTCCGGCACGGGACGGAACGACACCGGCACCGGCTGCGCGCCGCGCGCGGGGTCGAGGGTGCTCACGTCGACGAACGGGATCACGCGTCGCGGATGGAGCTCGTCGATCCGCGCGCGCGGACCCGACAACGTCACCGTGACCGTCTCCGGTCGCACCGTGACCCCCGCTCCGCCCACCACCGCCACGTCGACGTCGGCGAGCTCGCGGCTGCCGACCTCCTCCTCGACCGTGATCACCACCACCGCAGACACCGAGTCGACGTAGTTGACGTGGTCGGGGAGCGCGGTCAGCGGCACCGATCGTTCGTAACGACCGGCCCCGAGCCCGCTGATGTCGATCGTCTGGGTACCCACCGTGCTCAATCGGTCGACCTCGGACTTCGCGCCGCGCACCTCTACCTGCCCGGGCTCGACGGTGGTGCTCACCCGCACGTGTCCCGGCGCGAGCTGGCCCTCGATGGTCGGCACCACCCGCACGCGGCGCTCGGCGCGCTCCACCCAGGTGAGCGGCACCGCGGCCGGCGCGATCTGCACGATCGTGGTGCCGGTCGGGATCTCGAGCTCGTCCTGCTCGAAGTAGAAGAACGGCTGCTCGACGTCACGCAGATCCATCTGGATCGGGGTCATGCCATCGCGCCGCACCGCGTTGAGCACCGCGCGCGAGCCCCGCAGGGTGACGCGGATCTCGTCGGGTATCTCGCTGATCAACATGCGTTGACTCGAGACCGGCGGGAGCAGCGCGACCACTTCGACGGGCACGCTCGTTTGCGCGTCCTCGGTGCCGCGGACGATCACGAACAGCCCGAGCGACGCGATGAGCGCGATCGCCTTCAGCCCGAGGTTCTCGGTGAACGCTCCCTTGAGGAAGCCGGTCGCGCGCGACGCCGTGCTCACGGGACCTGCTCCTCTGCAGGCTCGGATCCCGCGTCGGACGGCGGCGGGATCGGCGGCGTGCTCTTGGTGGAGATCGGCGGCTCGCTCTTGGTCGTCGACTCCTTCGCCTTGCGCGCGCGCTCGCGCGACTGCGAGGCCTTCACCGGCGCTTCCTTCGGCTCCTTCTGCGCTCCGGGCTTCTCGAAGAGACCGATGAGCGTCTGACGCAGCATGTTGGTGTCGAGGTCGGGGACGATGTTGCCGCCGAAGCAGAGGCTCGCGGCGCCGCGCTCCTCGCTCACCACGACGACCACCGCGTCGGTCTCCTCACTGATCCCGATCGCGGCGCGATGCCGGGTCCCGAAGCTCCGGTAGATGTTGCGCTTCTCGGTGAGCGGCAGGAACACGCCCGCCTCCCACACGCGACCATCGCGGATGATGAGCGCGCCGTCATGCATCGGGTTCTCGTAGCTCGGCACGAAGATCGAGTAGATGAGCTCCTTGCTCACCGCCGCGTCGAGCACGGTGCCCTGCTCGATGAACTCGTCGAGCGCCGCCTCGCGCTCGAACACGATCAGCGCGCCGATTCGCTTCTGCGCGAGTGCTTGCGCCGCCTTCACGACCTCCTCGATCACCTGCGACTCGCGCGCCCTCTGCCCGCGGCGGAAGAGGCGCTGGTTGCCCACCCGCATGAGTCCGCGGCGGATGTCGTTCTGGAACAGGACGACGATGATGATCACCACGTAGGTCAGCAGCGTGTCGAGGATGCTGAACAGCGTGATGAGGCCGAGGTAGCGCGCGAGCGTGTAGACGAGGAACACGAGCAAGAGCCCGATGCCCATCTGCATCGCGCGCGTGCCACGGATGAGGAGGAGACCGCGGTAGAACAGGTACGCGGTGACGACGATGTCGAACATGTCGAGCACCACGCGGAGGAGCGCGCGCTCGAGGAAGAACGACTGGAAGAACGAGACGATCTCGCTCACCGCGCCCCCGCCACGTCGCGTCCCAACGCAACGTCTCGTGCGATCATCGATCGATGCGCCACCGTGAGCGCCTGCACCGTCTCCGCCACGTCGTGGACCCGCACCGCGGCGCACCCGGCGAGCGCCGCGATGGTGGCCGCCGCGAGGCTCCCCGCGAGGCGCTCGTGAGTACGCGGCTCGCGATGCCCCGCGTCCTTCATCGCGGCCGCGATCCAGCTCTTGCGCGAGGCCCCCACGAGGACTCGGTACCGTGTTTGAACCAGCGCGTCGAGCGTGCCGAGCAGCCGCATCGACTGCGCGGCCGACTTGGCGAAGCCGATCCCCGGATCGATCCACACGCGCTCGGGCGCGACCCCCGCAAAGAGAGCGCGGTCGACCGCGGCGAGGAGCTCGCGCTTCACGTCCACGGTGACATCGTCGTAAAGGCGCGCCGCGTCGTCCACCTTTGGGACTGGCTCAAAGGGGACGAGCCGGTTGTGCATCAGCACCAACTCGGCGTCGGCCTCCGCCACCGCGCGGAGGAGCGCGGGGTCGGAGCCCCCCGAAACGTCGTTGACGATGCGCGCGCCCGCCGCCAGCGCGGCCGCCGCGACGCCGCCCTTGACCGTGTCGATGCTGACGACGGTCCCCTCGCGCGCCAGCTGCTCGACGACGGGCAGCACCCGGTCGCGCTCCTCGTCCTCGCTCACCGGCGCGGCTCCCTCGCCGTACACGCTCCCGGGTGGCCGCGAGCTCTCCCCGCCGACGTCGATGACGTCCGCGCCCTCCTCGAGCATCCGGCGGGCGTGCGCGCACGCGGCTTCGACGGAACGAAAGCGACCCCCGTCGCTGAACGAATCGGGGGTCACATTCAGGATGCCCCACACCTGGGTCGGGCGCGTCGCCATGCGCTTCACCCGCCGGAGGGGACCTCGCGCGGGCGCGGCTGGAAGATCGAGCTCTTGCGCCGATCCTTGAGCTGCGCCTTCTTCTCCGAGTAGCGCGGGATGCGGACCGGCTTGCGGTCCGGGAGGTCCTTGCCCTCGATGATCGCGATGAGCTCCTCGCGGTCGAGCGTCTCGCGGTCGAGCAGCGCCTCCGCGATCGCGTCGAGCTGGTCGCGGTTGGACGTCAAGATCTCGTTCGCCTTGTGGTAGCCGTCGTCGACGAGGCGCTTCACCTCGGCGTCGATCTCGCGCGCGGTCTCCTCCGAGTACTCACGCTGCGAGAGGCGCGGGCCCATCATGTACGAGTCCTGCCCGCTCTCGCCGTAGTGGAGCGGACCGAGCTTCTCGCTCATGCCCCACTCGGTGACCATCGCCCGAGCGAGCTGGGTCGCCTTCTGGATGTCGCTCGCCGCGCCGCTCGTGAGCTCGCCGAACTTGAGCTCCTCCGCGACGCGCCCGCCCATCATCGATGCGAGCTGGCTCTTCGCGAGCGTCTTGCTGTAGCCGAGGCGGTCCTCCTCGGGGAGGCTGACCGTCACGCCGAGCGCGCGACCACGCGGGATGATCGTCACCTTGTGGAGCGGGTCGTGCTCGGGCGAGTAGTACCCGACGAGCGCGTGACCCGCCTCATGCCAGGCCGTGATCGCCTTCTGGTCCTCGGTGATCACCGCGGAGCGCCGCTCGGCGCCCATGATGACCTTGTCCTTGGCCAGCTCGAAGTCGTTCATCGAGACGAAGTCCTTGTCCTGCCGCGCCGCGAGCAGGGCCGCCTCGTTCACGAGGTTCTCGAGATCCGCACCGGAGAAGCCGGGCGTGCCGCGGGCCAGGATGTCGAGCTCGACGTCCTCCGCCAGCGGGACCTTCTTCGTGTGCACCGCGAGGATGCCCTCTCGACCGCGGAGGTCGGGGCGCGGCACCACGATGCGGCGGTCGAAGCGACCGGGACGCAGGATGGCCGGGTCGAGCACGTCGGGGCGGTTGGTCGCCGCGATGATGATCACGCCCTCGCTCGCCTCGAAGCCGTCCATCTCCACGAGGAGCTGGTTGAGCGTCTGCTCGCGCTCGTCGTGCCCACCGCCGAGGCCGCTGCCCCGATGACGGCCGACCGCGTCGATCTCGTCGATGAAGATGATGCAGGGCGCGTGCTTCTTGCCCTGCTCGAACAGGTCGCGGACGCGCGAGGCGCCGACACCGACGAACATCTCGACGAAGTCGGAGCCGGAGATGCTGAAGAACGGCACCCCCGCCTCGCCCGCGATCGCACGCGCGAGGAGCGTCTTACCGGTGCCGGGCGGGCCCATGAGGAGCACGCCCTTCGGGATGCGACCGCCGAGGCGCTGGAACTTCTTCGGGTCCTTGAGGAACGCGATGATCTCCTCGCAGTCGTCCTTGGCCTCGTCGATCCCGGCCACGTCGGCGAAGGTCACCTTGTTCTGCGACTCGTTGAGCAGGCGCGCGCGCGACTTGCCGAAGCTCATCGCCTTGCCGCCCGACGCCTGGAGCTGGCGCATGAAGAAAAAGAAGATCACGAGCAGGAACACCATCGGGAGCCAGATGGTGATCGCGGTCGTCCAGTCGCTGCCGTCGTTCGACTCGACGTCCATCCGGACGTCGTGCTCGCGGAGCAGGTCGGTGATCTCCTGGGCGAGCGGCGGACCGATCGTCTGGCGCGTCTCGGTGTGCCCGTTGTCGATGTAGACGAACTCAAAATCCGTTGCGCCCTCGCCCGGCCGCGCCGTCACCGACTCGACGTGGCCGTCCTCCACGTCGGTCACGAACTGGCTGTACGGGACCTCCCGCGGCGAGTCGTCGCTCGTCACCAACTGGAAGATCGCGAAGAACATCACGATCAGGAGGACCCACAAAAGAAGGGTCTTGTGGCTTTGCTTCACAGGGTCCTCATGCGCGCCTCGGCGGCGCGCCGCGCAGTGGGTTGGACTCGTTGTCTAGCTAGCATACGCATACTGGAACATCAATGATATGAGGCCGTTGCGGCCGATCCGGGAGCCCCCGGTCTCGGTCCGGGCCACAGGGTGGACGCAGGGCACACGAGATCGGTGCAAGCGTGAGGTCGGCGGGTTCATTCCGTGTTGCCGGAGTGTGAAGATCCCTCGGGCCGAGCGCGAGCCGAGCGACCCTCGGCACGGTCCGGCTCTCGGCGCGCGACGAGGCGATCGCCGTCGATCCGGAGCACCCAACCTTCGCCCATCAGGACCTCACCCTCCCCTCGCAGGCGCAGCGCGGCGTCGAGGTGCGCGGTCTTCGGGCGGCGACCGGTGAGGGCGCGGAGCCAGCGCGCGATCGCCGCCCGGCGGACCGGCGCTGGTGCGTCGATCCATACGGCGCGCGGGAGCGAGGCTGAGCCCAGCGCCAAAGGTAGGCGCTCGACCTCGCGCTCCACCCACTCGGCGACTCCGCGGGCCTCGTCGGCGATCGACGCCAGATACACGGCGATCGAGGGCTGCTCGCGCTCGAGCTCGGGGAGCAGCCGCGTGCGGACCCGCACGCGCGCGTACCGCGGGTCGGCGTTCGACGGATCCTCGATGGTCGGGAGCTCGAACCGATCCACGTGCGCGCGCACATCGGCCCGGCGGCAGTCGATCAGCGGGCGGATCACCCCGTCGTCGCGTTGTGGGGCGATCCCCCGCAGGCCGATCAGCGATGCCCCACGGGCGAGGCGCAGCAGCACGGTCTCGGCTTGGTCCTCGACGGTGTGGCCCACCGCGATGCGATCCGCGCCGATCGCGCGTGCGTGCTCTTGGAGGATCGCGTAGCGCGCCTCGCGCGCCTTCGCTTGTCGCGACGCGCCCTCCGGGACCGACACCGCGAGCGGCGCGAACGGCACGTGGAGCGCTTCCGCGAGGCGGCGCGCGACCGCGAGGTCGTCGATCGAGCTCGCGCGAAGGCCGTGGTCGACCGACGCGGCGTAGAGCGTGAGGCGCAGCTCGGGGGCGAGCCGGGACAGCACGTGGAGCAGCGCGGCGGAGTCGGGGCCGCCCGAGATCGCGACGAGCACGCGCTCGCCCCCGAGCAGCAACCCTCGCTCGCCGAGCGTGCGCCGGACGCGCGCGAGCATCATGCGATCCTCCGCGCGACGCGGGACGAGCGATGAGGCGCGATGGCAGCGATGCGGTGAGTATCGCCCCGCTCCGAGCCGCGCGCCACGGCGGTGCGCGGGTCTCGGCTATGCTGTCGGTGATGACCCGGCGCCCGATCGTCTCGCTCGCCGCGCGCGTCGTGCTGGGGCTGTCGATCGCAGCGCTCGGCCTGGGCAACGAATTTAGCGGATGTACGGGCCGCGAGCCACCGCCGACGGGAGGCACGCTCCCCGCGACGACCGGCGGTTGTCTCGTCGACGTGGATTGCGTCTCGACCGACATGTGCGTGCGGCTCGTGTGCGTCGCCGGCGAATGCGTGACGGGCGGGCTGGCGCGCGACAACGATGGCGATCGCGTCGCGCCCGCGCCCTGCGGCGAGGACTGCGACGACTTCGACTCCGCCGTGTTCCCCGACGCGGCCGAGCGATGCAACGGGCGCGACGACGACTGCGACGGGACGACCGACGAAGGTGCGAGCGGGATCGTGGTGAGCGGCATCGAGGACGGCGTCGAGGGCGGACAGCTCGTCGGGCTGAGCGACGGATTCATGCGGGTCGGCCTCCGCGCCGGCGCGATCCGCGCGATCTCGGCGCGACGCGTCGACGAAGCCGGCGCGCCATCGCCCGACGTGGTCACGATCGACGTGCCGGACCCGAGCACGCGCGTGATCGCGACGGCGTCGGACGGCACCACGATCCACGTCGTGACCGGTGGAGACGGTCCACCCCTGTTGACATCGTTCCTCGCGGACGGGAGCGGTCGGGTCGGGCCCGACCCGATCGGGACCGACGGAGTCTTCGCGCTGGACGCGCTCGCGTTCGCCGGTCAGGTCTTCGTCGTCTACGATCGCGCCCCCGGCGGCGAGCGGTGGCTCTTTCGCTCCAACGATCCCAGCGCGCCCCTCGCGCTCCGCCCGAGCAGCGTCCCGCCGCGCCTCGCGACCGACGGAACGTCCGTCGCGGTGACGGACGGCCCGGTCACCGTCGCGTTCTTCGATCCGGCCGACGGCTCGCGCGTGGGCGAGCAAGGTCTCTCGGGCGCGTTCGCCACCGGCGGGCTCGCGTCGGGAGACGGACACGTGGTCGCGGCCTATCGCGACGCGTTCGATCACTCCCTCGTGATGGTGACGCCGAGCTCGGTGAGCCCGCCGACCTCCGCGCCGACGGGCACGGGTGGACGGACCGTCGAGCTCTTCCAGGTAGCCGACGGGCTCGCCGTGGTGCGCTTCGACGGCTTCGAGATCTCCCTCTCGCTCGTCAGCGCGGACCTGAGCACGACCCTCGCGAGCTTCACGGGCATGGAGATCACCCCGTTCGTCGACACGATCGACGACGCGAGCGCGGCGACCGACGGCCGCGGGCTGTCCGCCGTCGCGACATCGCACACGGCGAGCACCGGGATCGCTATCCTCGCGTGCAGCTTATGAGCGACGAGACCCGCGACGGACGCCTGATCTGGATCGACCTCGAGATGAGCGGGCTCGATCCCGATCGCGAGCACATCCTCGAGATCGCTTCGGTGGTCACCGATCAGGAGCTCACGGTGGTGGCGGAGGGTCCGTCGCTCGTGATCCACCAGCCGAACGCGGTGCTCGAGGCGATGGACGAGTGGAACCAGCGGCACCACGGCGCGTCGGGGCTCACCGATCGGGTGCGCGCGTCGAGCACGAGCCTCGCCGACGCGGAGCGCCAAACCCTCGAGTTCCTCGCCGCGCACGCGACGGAGGGCGCCGCGCCGCTGGCCGGCAACTCGGTGCACCAGGACCGTCTGTTCCTCGTCAAGTACATGCCGACGCTGCACGGCTTCTTGCACTATCGGAACGTCGACGTGACCACCATCAAGGAGCTCGCGCGACGCTGGGCGCCGGGCACCTTCGATGCGCGCCCGCGCAAGAAGGCTTCCCACCGTGCGCATGGCGACATCCTCGAGTCGATCGAGGAGCTGCGCTACTACCGCACCGCGTTCTTCGTCGCGCCCGCCGCCAGCTGACCGCGCGCGGCGACGCGACGACTCAGACGACTCAGAAGACGCCGCTGACGACCGGGACGTGGAGGTCCTGCGCGTTGCCGTTGAGGCCGGCGCGACGCTGCTCCTCCGGCGTGAACGTCGGCGAGGAGTAGACCATCGGCACGCCGAGCAGCGGCTGGCCATGGTCGAAGCGCAAGAGGCCCGGCCCACCGGCGAGCACGCGGCGCATCGCCGCTGCCGTCTCGTCGCTCGACTCGTCGCGGACGGCGTCGTTGCTGTCGCCGCCGCCGTCGTCGGCCGCGTCCTCGTCGGCCGCGTCCTCGTCGCCGGACGCGCCTTGCCCGCCGTCGTCGGTCGCGCCGGGGTTGTACGCGGTCAGCGCGAGCACGCCGACGAAGGTGGGCACGATCAGCGCGATGCTCACCGCGAGGAGCGCCACCGCGACCTCGGGGAAGCCGCGCTGCGTCACCATGCCCGCCGCGTCCATCGTGGTCGGGTCTTCGAGGGCGAAGTACCCGGCCACCGCGCCGCCGGCCGCGAACGCGACGGGGAACACGATGAACGCCCACGCCTCGTCGAACTCGCGCACGCCGGCGCCGACGAAGATGGCGGGGATCATGAAGCCGATCTCGGCGCCGAGGATGCCTCCGGCGAGGATGCCCTTGCCGTCCGCGCCGACCTGGTTGCACAGGGGCGCGCCCATCGGGCACTGCGCCGACGCGGACCCTACGTCCACCGCCTGCACCGCCAAGATCGCCGCGAGGAACACCGCGGCCAAGCCAGTTCGCTGCATTCTCCGCCTCACCCCTTCGTGGGAAGCCCCTCGCGGGAAATTCCACCCCGCCGTCGGCTCCGCTCCGCTTTGCCGCCGGCTCGAATTCAAGGCCGGACCTTATACGCCATTGCAAACCCCAGCAACCGGACGCTGCCGGCCTTGCGGGTCCGGCCCTGAACGAATATCTAGCGTCACTCGGGCAGCCCCCCCGCACAGGCGCGGGCAGGCTAGCCCACGGGTCTGTGTCGCCCCTGGGCACGATGATTCAGGACCGGGAGCTTTCGAAAATGGCGTTCGACGACAAGGTCGTGATCACCTGCGCCCTCACCGGCGTCCTCGCGAACCGCAAGCAGTGCGCGGCCATCCCCTACACGCCGGCCGAGATCGCGGACGAGGCGAAGCGCGCGTACGACGCGGGCGCCTCGGTCGTTCACCTCCACGCCCGCAACGACGACGGCTCGCCGACCTTCTCGCCGGCCACGTTCGCGAAGATCAAAGAGGAGATCCGCGCGCGCTGCCCGATCATCCTCAACTTCTCGACCGGGACGCTGCTCGACGACATCGACGACCAGAAGCGCTACGTCCTCGAGTCCAAGCCCGAGATCGGCGCCCTCAACATGGGCACCATGAACTACTCGAAGTACTCGAAGTCGCAAAAGAAGTTCGTCTTCGACATGGTGTTCCCGAACCCGTACCAGAAGATCATCGGGATCCTCGAGGCGCTGAACGCGGCCGGCACGAAGCCCGAGCTCGAGTGCTTCGACACCGGGCACAACGCTGGGGTCTGGCCGCTGCTCGACATGGGGGTGCTCAAGCCGCCGTATCAGTTCTCGTTCATCGTCAACGTGCTGGGCGGGCTACCGCCGAGCGTGGAGTCGCTCCAGCTCCAGACGAAGATCATGCCCGAGGGCGCGGAGTGGGAGGTCATCGGCATCTCCCACTGCCACTGGCGGATGCTCGGCACCGCGCTCGTGCTCGGCGGAAACATCCGGACCGGGCTGGAGGATCACCTGTACCTGCCGAACGGCGAGATGGCGTCGAGCAACGGCGCGATGGTCGAGGTCGCGGCGCGGATGACCCGCGATGTGGGCCGGCAGCCGGCCACCGTGGAGGAGGCGCGTCAGATCCTGCGGCTCGGCGAGCTGGCGGCCGGGCGCGAGGCGGCCAAGGACGTAGGGCACCTGGCGGCGGACGCGGTGCACTGATGCGCGGTGGGTCTGGTCGACTCGGGAGTGACTGTCGGCGCTCTCGTGTACGTGGACGATCACGGGTAGGTGCACGTGCACGTGCACGAGCACGAGGACGGCGGGGCGGCGGCGCGGGCGTGCTCGGTCGGGATGCGGCGAGGCTCTAGATGGAGGATCGCGGCTATGCGTCGATCGCCGTCACTCGAGACCGTGCGGTCGTCACCCTCACGCTGAACAACCCTGCGCGGAAGAACGCGATGGGGCCCGCGATGGTGAACGAGCTCCTCTGGGCGTTGGACGACGCAAAGGACGATCCCAGCGTGCGCGCCGTCGTGATCACGGGCGCGGGCGAGGCGTTCTGCGCGGGCGGCGATCTCAAGCAGATGAGCGGCGGCGAGGGGCCGAAGCTCGAGCAGAAGGGCGGCTACGCGGATCTGCTCCTGCGCTTCACCACGCTGGGCAAGCCCACCGTGGCGCGCGTCAACGGGGTCGCCATGGGCGGCGGGCTCGGGCTCGTCGCGAGCTGCGACTTCGCGATCGCCGGTGCGAGCGCGACGTTCGGGACGCCCGAGATCAAGCGTGGGCTGTTCCCCATGATGATCATGGCGGTGCTCGCGCGGGTCGTGTCGCGCCGACACCTCCTCGAGATGATGCTGCTCGGCGAGAAGCTCGACGCCGCGCGCGCAGAGGCGATCGAGCTCGTGCATCGCGCGGTGCCCGACTCGGAGCTCGACGCCGCGGTGGCCGAGCTGACCGCGCGGCTCGCGAAGCAGTCGCCGACCGCGATGCGGCTCGGGCTCGCCGCGTTCCATGCGCAAGCCGACATGCGACTCGCGGAGGCGCTGCCCTGGCTCGAGCAGCGCCTGTTCGAGATCCTCGGGACCGAGGACGCGCGCGAGGGCCTCGAGGCGTTCGTGGAGCGTCGCGATCCCGAGTGGACCGGGCGCTGAGCCGCGAGCTCACCGACCCGAAGGAGCTGGGTCTCGCGGGGCCCTGGTCTCGCGGGCCCTTTGTGCTCTAATCCGGCCCGCGTGCGGATCTCGGTCATCATTCCGGTCTTCAACGAGCGGAACACGCTGCTCCAGCTCGTCTCTAGGGTGCGCGAGTCCGCCGCGCGCCACGGCCCGGTCAGCGACCCGCCGTGGACGATCGAGATGGTCATCGTCGACGACGGCTCGACGGATGGAACACGCGACATCCTCGCCGACCTCGACAAGGACGAGGACGTGCGGGTGGTCCTCCACGAGAAGAACCAGGGCAAGGGCGCCGCGCTCCGCACCGGGTTCCAGCACGCGACGGGGGACGTCCTGATCATCCAAGACGCGGACCTCGAGTACGACCCGGACGAGTACCCGGTCCTCCTCATCCCGATCTTCGACGGTCGCGCCGACGTCGTGTACGGCTCGCGCTTCATGGGCGGCGCGCCGCACCGCGTCCTCTACTTCTGGCACTACGTCGGCAACCGGTTCCTCACGCTCGCGTCGAACATGCTGAGCAACCTGAACCTCACCGACATGGAGACTTGCTACAAAGTCTTCCGCCGCGAGGTGCTCGACGGGATCGACATCGAAGAGGAGCGCTTCGGGTTCGAGCCGGAGATCACGGCGAAGCTCGCGAAGCGCCAAGGCATCCGCATCTACGAGGTCGGCATCGGCTACTCCGGCCGCTCGTACGAAGAGGGCAAGAAGATCGGCTGGAAAGACGGCGTGCGCGCCATCTACTGCATCGTGAAGTACAACCTGTAACGCCCGACGCCGGAGGCCGAGGGGACGGTCGCCGCGTCAGACGAGCCCGCGGATCCGCAGCTCGATGGCGTCGCCACCGCGCCACGCATCGGGGCGCAAGCTGCCGTACACATCGACACGTCGGCCGACCTCGGACGCGAGGTCGCCCATCTCCCAACCGAACGCGGTGACGTTCTTGCCGCCGATGCGGAGACCCATCTTCAGGTGTCCGGAGCCGGACCCGCCGCGGTTCTGGCCGACCACGTCCACGCTCAGCACCTCGGCCCCCTCGAGCAGGAACTGGGGCTCCGCGTTGCCCTCGCCCACCGGCTCGAGCCGCGCGAGCTCGTCGGACGTGGGGAGCGGGTAGTCCTCGCCGATCACCACGTCGACCCACGGCGTCGCGTCCAGCGGCGGGAGCGCAGCCCGCGTCGCGCGGCACGCCGCATCGAAATCCGAGCGGAACCCGTCGACCTTGGAGGCGTCGAGGCTCAGTCCCGCCGCCGCCGCGTGCCCGCCGAACTTCGACAGGTGAGCACGGCAGCGCGCGACGGCGTCGTAGATCGAGAACCCGTCCGGCGTGCGACAGCTCCCGTGTCCGACGCCGTCGTCGATCCCGATCACGACGGCCGGCGCGTCGAAGCGCTCGACGAGGCGCGCCGCGACGATCCCCACCACCCCGCGGTGCCATCCGTCGTGCGCGACGACGATGCCGCCCTCGACGCGCGGGCCATACATCGCCTCGACCTGCTCGATCGCCTCGAACGTGATGCGCTGCGTGATCTCTTTGCGCTCTTGGTTGATCTGCTCGATCCGCGCCGCGAGCATCCGCGCTTCGTGGATCTCGCGCGCGGCCAACAGGCGCAATGTCACTTCCGGATCTCCGAGGCGCCCCGCCGCGTTCAGACGCGGTGCGAGCCGGAACGCTACGTCGACCCCGCCGATCGGGTGGCCCGCGCGCACCCGCGCCGCTTCCCGGAGCGCGACGACCCCCGGCCGCGCGTGCGGCGACGCGAGCCGCAGAAGACCCGCCTTCGTGAGGCGCCGATTGTCCCCGTCGAGCGGCGCGACGTCCGCGATGGTGCCGAGCGCGACGAGGTCGAGCCACGGACGCAGATCGAGGTCCGCACCGAGCTCCGCGCGGACCGCCGCGCCCACGCTCAGCGCCAGACCCGCGCTGCACAGCCCCTTGTAGGCGAAGCCGCAGTCGGGCCGGTGCGGGTTGAGGAACGCGAGCGCGGGCAACGTCTCGGTCGGCACGAGGTGGTGGTCGACGACGATCACGTCTACCCCCGCCGCCTTGGCCCGCGCGATCCGCGCGTGGTCGCTCGAGCCGCAGTCGGTGGTGACGATCACCCGCGGCGAGCACTCGAGCACGCGATCGAGCGCGGGATCCGAGAAGCCGTAGCCGCCTTCGAACCGATTGGCCACGAAGGGCCGCACATCGGCGCCGAGCCGCTCGAGGATGCCGCTCAGGATCACCGCGCTGGTGGTCCCATCGACGTCGTAGTCGCCGAACACCGCGATGCGCTCCTTCGCGCGGCAGGCACGGCCGAGCCGCTCCGACGCCACCGCGCGATCCGCCATCGCATCCGGAGGCGTGAGCCCGGCTAGGCGAGGCTCGAGGAAGTCGCGCGCATCCTCGTCCGCCTCGACACCACGATGCAACAGTACTTGCGCCGCCGCGGGGCCGATGCCGACCCGCGCGCCGAGCTCACGAGCGCGGGCCTCGTCGCCCTCGCGCACCCGGATCGCCCGCCGCGTGCCGACCGCCGAGACCCTCGTCTGAGGCGTGGTGGCGTCGGGAGCTCCGGCGACCGGCGCACCGCCCTCGAGGGTATGGAGCGTCGTCTCGACGACCTCGTCGTCCTCGTCCGGTCGCTCTGCCGGGGTCGCCAGCGCGACGTCCGAACGCGGGCTCGTGCCGTGCTCCATGGGCGGCGACCCTGAGCGATCGCCACCGTAGAGACCAGCGCAAACCGCCCCGCGCGGCGTCGAATCGAGCAAAACCCCCATGATTCCGACGGACGCGTGGCGCGAGGCGCGACTGACGGAACCCGGTGATGCGATCGCGCTCTCGACCGAGCGCCGAGGGTCACGCCTTCTTGCGCTTCTTCACGGCCTTCCTATTGGCGACCGTGAGGCGTGCTTCTTCGCAGCTCGCGCGACTCGGTTCGTCGCGGCCTTGGTCTCCGCTCCTTCGCGGCCAGCCTCCTCGGAACATTCGCGGTCCCGCGCTACCACGGGCACGCTCGTGCGTCGCGATGTACTCGTCCTTCCAGGCGCGCTCGAACGCGCGGATCGGCGACCGACGCCCTCGCGTCGCGCACCCTCGCGATCCGAGCGCGACTCAGGCCTTGCGACGCTCGCGCGCGCGGGCGGTGCGGCCGCGGGCCTTGGCCTTCTGGAAGAACCGCGAGTCCATCCACTCGGTCAGCGGCGCGGCGACGTAGATCGACGAGTACGTGCCGATCAGGATGCCGATGAACAGCGCGAAGCTGATGTCACGGATGACGGGGGTACCCCAGATGAAGAACGCGCTGACGCTGAGCAGCGTGGTGCCCGACGTCATGATCGTGCGCGACAGCATCTGCGAGGTGGAGATGTTGATGATCTCGTACAACGACTTGTCGCGGAACCGACCCATGTTCTCGCGGATCCGGTCGTAGACCACGATGGTGTCGTTGATCGAGTAGCCGACGATGGTCAGCAGCGCGGCGATGATCGTGAGGTTGAACTCCTTCTGGAGGAGCACGAACACGCCGACCGTGATGATCGCATCGTGGGCCATCGCGATGACGCCGCCCGGCGCGAAGCGCAGGTCGAAGCGGAACGCGACGTAGACCATGATGAACGCGAGCGCGTAGAGGAGGCTCTTGATCGCCGCCTCGCGGAGCTGGGCGCCCGCGCGCGGGCCGACGCGCTCGATGCGGTCCGGCGTGCGCGGCTGCGCGTTGGGGAACTCCTCGCGCAGGCCGTCCATCAGCTCGTCGGCGACGCCGGCGAGTCGAACTTCGTAGGTGTTCGATCCCGGGTTCCCGAAGCGGGACACGTCCACCACCCGCACGTCGATCGACTCGAGCGCAGACTGGATGACCGACGGATCGATCTCCCCCGTCAGCTGCACGCGGACCTTGTCGCTGCCCTCCGGCAAGCGGATCTGTTGAACCGCGACTCCGTCGACGGCGCCGATCGCGTTCGTGATCGCCTCGCGGATCTGCGTGGCCTGTTCCTCGGTGATGGTCGAGAAGTCGCGCGTACGGATCATGTACGCGTTCTCCTGCTCGAGGACGGGGACCACGTCCGCGCCCTCGTATCCGAGGCGGGCGAGCGCCGCGCGCAGGTCCGCGCTCGGCACCGCGCCCTCGAAGCTCAGCTGGATCTCGGTGCCGCCGAGGAAGTCAGTCCCGTAGTTCGGACCGGGGAAGAAGAGCGCGACGATCGACGCGGCGACGAGCACGAAGCTCACCGTCATGTAGATGCGCCGATGGCGCATGAAGTCGATCACCCGACCGGGCTTGAAGAACTCCATGGCTCAACCAACCCTCAGGCGCGACACGCGGAGACCGCGGACGATCCAATCGAACATGACCCGCGAGCAGAACACGCCGGTGAAGAGCGACGTGACGATCCCGATCATCAGCGTCTTGGCGAAGCCCTGAATCTCCGGGCTGCCGTATTGATAGAGCACCACGCCGGCGATGAACGTCGTGAGCTGGCTGTCGAAGATGCTCCAGAACGCGCGGCCGAAGCCTTGGTCGACCGCCGCTCTCGCGCTCTTTCCGAGGCGTAGCTCCTCGCGGATGCGCTCCGTGATCAGCACGTTCGCGTCGACGGCCATACCGACGGTCAACGCGATCCCTGCGATGCCGGGCAGCGTGAGGTCGTTGTTGAAGAACGCCATCACCGCGAAGAGCAGGAAGACGTTCACCACCACCATGACGTCCGCCACGAGGCCCGCGACCTCGTAGTAGAGCGCCATGAACAACAGCACGAGACCGATCCCGACGAGGGCGCCCACCGCGCCGCTCCGGACGGAGTCACGTCCGAGCGTCGGACCGATGAGCTGCTCGTTCTGGGGCATGATCGGCGCGGGCAGCGCGCCGGCCCGGAGCACGATGACGAGGTCGTTGGCCTCGTTGAGGCCGGTGTTGTAGTCGAGGTAGCCGCCCAGCGTGATCTGACCGCGCGACGAGATGCGGCTCTGGATGTTGGGCGCGCTCTTCACCTCGTCGTCGAGGACGATCGCCATGCGGCGCTGCAAGTTGCCTTGCGTGAGCTCGGCCATCAGCCGCGCGCCGTCGGTCTTCATCGAGAAGAGGACGAGCGGTTCACCGGACTGCGGGTCGGTCCCGACCGACGCGTCCTCGAGGTGCTCGCCGCCCACGGGATCCGAGCCGTTCGGCGGCTGCTCGTAGAGGAGCCAGGTGCGCCACGCGTCGGGCTCCGCCGTCGGCGGGGTGTCCTCGTCCCGGTCCGTGTCCGCCCGCCCGATCGAGAGCGCGCGACCCTCGGGCACGCGGCCGTCCGCGACGAGGCGACGGATGAACGCGGCCATCCGCACGCGGCCGCTGCACTGCGGCACGCCCTCGCGCGTCGTCGTGCCGCTCTCCCCCTCGGGGCACGGACCCATCCCCTCGGTGAACACGAAGCGGTCGACCGCGCTGCGACCGCCGCCGATCGAGACGGAGCCTCCGCTGCGCAGCTCGAACCCGTCGGGCAGCTCGACCTCGCGGAACCAGTCGTTGCCGTCGTCGACGATCTTGAACTCGAGGCGTGCGGTCTGGCTGATGATCTGCCGGATCCGATCGAAGTCGCTCTCGTTCGCGCCGGGCACCTCGACGCTGATGTCGATGTCCCGCGCGCGGACGTTCGCCTCCGAGATGCCGAGCTCGGTGATGCGGTTCTTGATCGTCTCCTTGGCCTGCTCGACCGCGACCTCCTGGAGCTCCGCGATGCTCTCTTCGCGAAGCTGGAGGCCGACCGCGTGGATCTCGAGGACATCGAGATCGCTGAATCGGTTCGTCGAGCCGCTCACGCGGAAGCCGTTGGTGTCGCGGGCGACGATGCGCTCGGAGCCCTGGAGCCGATCGTTGATCAGCGCCTCCGCCTCCGCGCGCGCGAGCGCCGCGCTCCCGTCGCCGATCGCTTCGACGACGTTCGGCGCGATGTGGAAACCGCCTTCCACCTGCTCGACCGTCAGCCGCATCCGCAGGGTGCCGCGGTTCACCTCGGCGAGATCGCTGAAGTTGCCGATGAGGTCGTGGTCGAGCTTCGCGGCGTCGTCCGACTCCCCGAACGTGAACCAAACCCGGCGCGACTCCGCCGACCCGACCCGCGCGCTCACGCGGCCGCGGATCTCGGCGAGCTCCTCCTCGTCGGGGATCTCGCCCTCGTCGACGATGTCGAGCTTCTCGCCGAGCCGACGGATGATCTGCTGCGCACGCGCGCGCTGGCGATCCTCGATCGCCGCATCCATGTCGACCGTGTACATCAGGCGGAGACCGCCCTGGATGTCGAGACCCGGCGTGATCTGGCGGTCTACGCGCTCACGGATCCACTCGGGCGCCTCGAGCACCTCGATCCGATCGAGCGTCGGCCAGAGGACGACGAAACCCCCGATGATCGCCGCCAACACGACGGCGAAGCGAAAGTACCAACCTCTGTCCATAATGGTTCAGGCCCCGTCGCGCGCCTCGTCGGCGTCCTTCTTCGCCGAGGAGTCACGCTCTTCCTTGTCTTTGGCGCCCTCGTCCTTGGCGCTCTTGTCGGAGGTCGAGCTCGCCGCTCCCGATGCGGCGGCGCCAGCGCCGACCACCGTCGAGATGGCGCTGCGCAGCACGTTGATCCGCGTGCCCTTGGCGATCTGGAGGATGACCTCGTCCTCCTGGACGCTCACGACCTCGCCGAGGATCCCGCCGCCGGTCCGCACCTTGCTGCCCTTGCGGATGCTGCGGAGCATCTCTTCCTGCTCCTTGCGCCGCTTCTGCTCGGGACGCAGCAGCAGGAAGTAGAAGACCACCAGCATCACGGCCATGAAGCCGGCTTGCAGCGTGCAGCTCATGCCGGCGTCGCCGCCGCTCGCGGCCGCTCCGCCGCCGCCACCGCCTCCTCCTCCGCCGCTGGGCGCAGGCTGAAGAAAGAGGAGGAGCTCGATGAGGGTGGTGTAGATCGTCGCGAGCGAAATCATGAGGAGACCTGACTGGCGCCCGCGAGCTCCGACGGTCGCCGAAGGCGAGTCGTCCGAGGTCGGGCTCCGACCGGAGCCCGTCCTAACCCCGAGGCACGGTGCGTTATTTGAGCCGGCGGCAAAAGCGAAGCGGATGCCGACGGCGGGGATGGACAGCGGGAGGCCGTTTTTTCGGGCTCCCACCCGCCAGGGCCGCGGGGTTGTACTCTACGACCCAGGGAGCGTCAACCGGCGAGCCAGAGCCCGCGCATGCGCACTTAAGCCCTCATAATCACTGGATTTTACTGCGGTGACGGAGAGGAGCGAGCGAGCGTTGGACGAGGCGGCGGCGGAGCGGCTGCTCGCCCGGCATGCCCCCGCCCTCCTCGGACTGCTGGCCGCGGATCGGAGCGCGCTCACCGCGCTGCTCGCGCGGCCGATCGAGCTCGAGAGCGACGAGGGCACCATCCGCGCCGCGCTCGCCGAGGCGCTGGGCCCCGCGCCGGTGGACGGACCCGAGCTCTACCGCGGCCTGCGCCACGTGCGGCACCGCGCGCTCGTACGCATCGCGCTGCGCGAGATCCTGAGCCTCGCCGATATCGAGCAGACGAGCCGCGAGATGGCGTGGCTCGCGAGCGCGGTGATCGATGCGGCGCTCGACGCGTGCGTGCGGAGCGAGGAGCTCCGACACGGTCCGGCGATGCAGTCCGACGGACGGCCGGCGCGGCTCACCGGGCTCGGGATGGGGAAGCTCGGCGGGCTCGAGCTCAACCTCGGCAGCGACGTCGACCTCGTCTTCTTCTACTCGACCGACGACGGCAGCGCGGGCGAGCGCACGATCCACGAGCACTACGCGCGCGCGGTGCAGCGCGCGATGAAGGCGCTCTCCGACGTGACCGAGGACGGGTTCTGTTTTCGCGTCGACCTGCGCCTCCGCCCCGAGGGGAGCCGCGGTCCGCTCGTGAACTCGCTGGCGAGCGCGGAGCGCTACTACCAGACGTGGGGACGCACGTGGGAGCGCGCGGCGCTCTTGCGCGCGAGGCCGGTGGCGGGCGACCGCGAGCTCGGTCGCGAGGTGCTCGACGCGTTGTCGGGTTTCGTCTATCGGCGCGCGGTCGATCCGAGCCTCGCCGAAGCGATGCACGAGATGTTGCAACGCTCGCGCCGCGAGCTGAGCGTCGATCCGGAGCGCGACATCAAGCTCGGCCACGGCGGCATCCGCGAGGTCGAGTTCTTCGTCCAGACCCTGCAGCTGGTGTTCGGCGGACAGCACCCGCAGCTCCGCGTCGAAGGCACCTTGGAGGCGCTGGCGCGCCTGCGCGCGCGCGGGCTGGTGACCGATCGGGAGGCGTCGACGCTCGAGCGCGCGTGGGCGCTCCTTCGCCGGGTGGAGCACCGCATCCACGCGTACCGCGGCGTACAGACGCACGAGCTGCCGCCGGAGGGCGAGGAGCGCGAGGCGCTCGCCGAGAGCCTCGGCTACCCCGACGCAGCGGCGTTCGAAGACGATCTGCGTGCGCAGCGCGCCGAGGTCAGCGCGCTCTTCGCGACCCTGCTGGAGCCGAGCGACGCCGCGGCCAAGCCGCACCTCTTCGAGGACGTGCTCGACGCGGTGGCGGCGCAGGCGCCGGTCGACGAGCTCGCGCACGCGATCGAGGGTCGGCTCGACGTCGACGACCCGTACGCGGCCGCCTCGCAGCTCGCCCGGCTCGGACGGCGCGCGCTCGCTCCCCTCGGCGCGGTGAGCCGCGAGCGAACCCCCGCGCTCGGCCGCGCGTTGATGGACGAGCTGCGCGAGGCGGCCGACGTCGACGCCGCGCTGGCGTTCACCGCGGACTTCTTCGAGCGCCTCGGCGGCGCGTGGCCGTACGAGCGGCTGCTCCTCGAGCGCGCTGGGCTGCTGCGCCGACTCATCGGGCTGTTCGGGGCGAGCGGCACGCTCGGCGCCGCGCTCGTCGGCCACCCCGAGGACGTCGACCTCGTGCTCTCGAGCGGCGCGCCGTCCGAAGACGAGATCGTAGGATCACACGCGGTCTTGTCGGACGATGCGACGCGCGGCGAGCCGGAGGAGCTCGTGCGGGAGCTGCGGCGGCGTGGTCGGACGTTCACGCTCCAGATCGGGCTCGCGCACGTGGGCGGTGAGATCGATCTCGACGTCGCGACGTCCCTGCTGTCCGCGCTGGCGGAGGCGCAGATCGCGATCGCGCTCGAGGCGGCGACCCACTGGGCGAGCGCGCGCTACGGCGTCCCCGACGCGCAGCTCGTGGTGGTCGCGATGGGCAAGCTCGGCGGTCGCGAGCTCGGCTTCGGCGGCGACCTCGATCTGCTCTTCCTCTACGAGCACGACGGCGAGGTAGAGCACCACGGCAGCGTGACGACCTACGCGGAGCTGTTCGCGCGCACGGCGCAACGAACCATGCGGATGCTCCAGCAAGCGGACCGCGAGGGCCGCGGCTACGAGACCGACACGCGCCTGCGTCCGAGCGGAAGCCAAGGGACGCTCGTCGCGTCGCTGGCGAGCTTCGAGCACTACCACGAGCGCGGCGCCGCCGACTGGGAGCGCCAGGCGCTCATCCGCGCGCGGCCGCTCAACGGTACGTCGGCGCTGAAGGAGCGCATCGCCGCGTGCTTCGCACACCTGGCCTACGAACGCGGCGCCCCCGACCGCGCCGAGCTCGCACACACGCGGGCGCGGCTCCAGCGCGAGCTTGCTGGCGAGAGTCCCGATCGATACCATCCGAAGCTCGGTTACGGGGGATTGGTGGACGTCGAGCTCCTCGTGCAGTGGCTGCAGATGCGGCACGGCGGCGACGAAGACGATGGCTCCCTCGAGGCGCGGGCGAAACTCGCTCGCGATCCGATCCGGAGCCCGTGCACCCTCGACGCGGCGCGCGCCCTCCGGCAACGAGGCGTGCTCGATGCGGACGAGGAGGATCGCCTCGTCCAATCCTATCGATTCCTCCGCGGCGTCGAGCAGAGCCTGCGACTCCATGACGCCCACCGCGACCCGAAGCTCGAGCCACGCGGCCGGACCGGCTCACACGTGGCGCGCACGCTCGGGATCCGCGCGCGCGACGGGCTCGGCAGCGCCGAAGCGCTCGACGCGGAGTACCGGAGGGTGACGACGGCGACCCGCGCGTTGTTCGAGGCGCGGATCGGACCGGTCGACGCGGGCCCACCGTGGCGCGATCCGGCTCACGGGGACGATCGCGCATGAGCCGCGTGCTCATCGTGCACGCGGATCCCGAGATCGGCGCGCGCCTCGCGGCGGCGGTGATGGAGACGGGGCTCGACGCGGTGGTGGTGACGAGCGGCGAGCGCGCGATGGACCGGTTCATCCAGGAGCCCGCCGACGTGGTGGTGATCGACTACGACCTCGGCGGGCGAGACGGAGTGACGGCGGCCGAGGCGATCCGCTGGATGCCAGGAGGCCGGCGCGCGCGGCTGATCCTCACCGCACAGGGCGAGCCGCCCGACGGCGCGCTCGCCACGCTCGCCAACGCGATCGATCCGTACGCGACGCGGGTCGGCGTGATCGAGCCGAAGCTGGTGGCCGAGATGATCTCGCGCGCGGCCGAGGTGCGGCCGCACGACGCGGAGACCCGCGTGCTCAGCCCCGAGCAAGCGCTCTTGCATGCACAGCGGATGCGTTCGCCGACCAGCGAGGCCCGACCCGCGGCGAGCGAGGAGACGTCGGGCGTCTCGCTGCCGTCGGAGAGCGCCAAGCCCATCGAGGTGGAGGACACCACCCTCGACGACGAGGAGTCGCGCGAACGATGGGAGCTCTCCGATCCGCTCGGCGAGGAGGAGGGCGAAGAGGTTCAGCGGATCGCGAGGGAGGAGTCCGCCTCGGAGGTGATGGGGAGCTTCGCGCACGTGCGGTTCGTGCGCGTGTTGGGTCACCTCGCGGATCGCCGAGCCACCGGGGCGTTGATCTGCGTGCACCCGCCGGACGAGCGGGAGACGACGTCGGGAGCAGAGCCGATCAAGATCGTCTACTTTCGTTCCGGAGTACCGGTACACGTGCGCAGCAACGTCGTCCGCGAGTGCCTCGGTCACGTCCTCGAGCGCCAGCGCCGCATCGGACCGGCTACCCTCAAGGAGTCGATCGAGGCGGTGCGGCGCGGCGAGGGCCGACAAGGCGAAGTGCTCATGCGCATGGGCGCCATCTCGCCCGTCGAGCTGTCCGAGGGTCTCGCGGAGCAGCTACGCCTCAAGCTGTTCGACCTGTTCTTCTGGGTGCGCGGCTCGTACCGCTTCACGTTCGACCGTCCCGTTCCGTCGGAGCTGATCGACCTCGAGATGGGGCTCGCCGAGATCGCGTTCCGCGGCACCCGCCTCTCCACGCCGCCCCCGCAGGCGCTCGAGATGCTCGGCGCCGCGCGACGGCGGTTCGTGATCCCACGGGCGCGCGCGCTCGTGCGCTTCGTGCGCATGGAGATCTACGGTCCGGGTCTGCGCGAGATGCTGCGGCTCGCCGATGGGACCAAGACGGTGCAACAGCTGCTCGATGCGTCGGGCAACGCGGGGGAGGCGGCGCAGCTGCTCGTCGCGATGGAGGCGCTCGACGCCCTTCGCTTCGAGATCGAGCCGCTCCGACCGCGGCGCGAGCCCCTCGAGGACGACGGAGCGCGCCGCGAGCGTGCGCCCACCTCGCCGGCGCCGACGTTGCCGACCGCGCCGACGTCGGACCGACCTCCCCCGCGCAGCCGCGAGATGGACACCCCGCGCGAGCCGCGCCCCATCCCCGCGCCGACCGCGGGCGACGCGGAGGAGGCAACGTCGGGCCCGTCGGACACGTTCGATCTCGGGAGGCTGCGCGCGACGCTCGCGCAGGCCGAGGGGGGCCAACCCGACGCCGAGCCGGAGTCGGGACGGTCCGACACGTTCGATCTCGGGAAGGTGCGCGCGACGCTCGTCCAGGACGAGGCCGCCGGACGCGCCGAAGAGCGCGCTCGACTCGCGGCGCTCTCGAGTGAGGTGCTCGCACGGAGCGAAGTGTCGGCCGCCGCATCGATCGACCGCTCGGACAGCCGCCGCGTCGAGGACGGCTCCAGCGACGAGCCTTTCTCCGGCGACCCCGCAAACGATGACGCACGGGACGGATCGGAGGCGGGCACCGCGGTCGCTGCGCGCACGCACCAGGACGATGAGCGAGCTGACGCGCCTCGGGGACCGGCGCCCCCGTGGGTGGACGACGACGCCACGACCCACCCTCGCTCCGAGCCGGACCGCTCCGCGTCGACGCGCGTCCTCGCGTCGCCGATCGAGCCGCTCCCTCTCGCCGCGAGCGACGAGCCCTCGGTCGAGCCGCGCGCCGACGAGTCGAGCCTAGGCGAGGTCGACGCGCCGGACGCACCGAGCGTCGACGGCGCGCCGGCGCCGAGCGGCCCTCAGCTCGACGCGCGGGTCGAGGCGCAGCTCCGCGCCGAGCGACATTTCCGGCGCGGGCTCCAAGCGCTGGACCGCAACAAGCCGGACGCCGCGCTCGACTCGTTCCGCACCGCCGCCGAGCTCTGCCCCGACGAAGCGCGCTTCGCAATGCACGTTGTCTACGTCCAGTGCGCGCTCGCGCCCGACGATCACGGGCTGCGCGAGACGTCGCTCGCGACGCTCGAGGACGCGTGTCTCCGCGACCCCTCCTTCGCGGCCGCCCATCTGTTGCGCGCGCGCTTGCTCGCCCTCGCGGAGCGTCGCGCCGACGCCGAGCGCGCGTACGCGCGGGTCCTCGAGCTCGAGCCATCTCACCGCGCGGCGAAGCTCGAGCTCAAGGCGCTCCGCGCGAGCTGATCCCTGAGCGGATCCGCGCCGTTCCGCAGATCGGGTGGACGGGATCCGGAGGTTGGTGTGCTATGGATCCGGCGCGGAGGCACCGATGGTCGACAAAGTCGAAACGATCTGGCTGGACGGCGCGCTCGTCCCTTGGGACGAGGCGAAGGTCCACGTGCTCACGCACACCCTCCACTACGGGTTGGGCGCGTTCGAAGGCATCCGCTGCTACGAGACCGACGACGGCCGCAGCGCGATCTTCCGGCTCGACGAGCACGTGCGTCGACTGTTCGACTCGGCGTTGATCTCGACCCTCGAGATCCCGTACACGCGCGCGCAGATCCGTGACGCGTGCCTACAGACCGTGAAGGCGAACGGGCTCAAGAGCTGTTACCTGCGGCCGCTCGTGTTCCTCGGGGACGGCGCGATGGGGCTCGGCGCGATGACGAACAAGACGCGCGTCTGCATCGCGGTGTGGAAGTGGGGCGCCTACCTCGGTGAGGAGGGCATGAAGAAGGGCATCCGCGCGCGCGTGAGCTCGTTCACCCGCCCCGGCGTCAACATGCTGATGGCCAAGGGCAAGATCATTGGCCACTACGTCAACTCGATCCTCGCGAAGCGCGAGGCGCTCAGCACGGGCTTCGACGAGGCGATCCTCCTCGACGGTCAGGGCTACGTCAGCGAGGCGAGCGGCGAGAACGTGTTCTGGGTGCGCGACGGAAAGATCGCGACGCCGGGACTCGGCAGCTCGATCCTCGGCGGCATCACCCGAGACACCGTGATCCGGATCATCAAGGACATGGGCCTCTCGATCCAAGAGCGGCGCGTCGCGCGCGACGAGCTCTACATCGCCGACGAGGTCTTCATGTGCGGGACGGCGGCGGAGATCACCCCGGTGCGCGAGATCGACGGACGCACGATCGGCAAGGGCGAGCGCGGCGAGGTCACCGCACGCGTCCAGGATCGGTACTTCCAGGTCGTCCGCGGCGTCGAGGTCCCCGAGCCGAGCTGGCTCAGCTACGTCTGACGCAAGGACGAGTTCGCGCGCGAGCGGCGGGAGCTCGCGAGCGCTGAGCCGGGAGCAAAGACCCGCACAGCGGGTCGGCGCGAGCGGCGGGAGTGAGAGCGAAGCGAGCGCCGAGCCGGGAGCAAAGACCCGCACAGCGGGTCGGCGCGAGCGGCGGGAGTTACAGCAAGCTCTGCGGGTAGTAGAGGAACCGCGTGCACGCCTGGCACTGGTAGAAGTCGTCGCAGCGGATGATCTGGTTGTAGAGCTGCGGCGCGATGGCGAGCCGGCACCCCTGGCACACGCCGTCCGCCGCCTCCACCACGGTGGGGTGAAGCTTCGGCCGGATGCGCTCGTAGCGTCGGTAGATCTCCTTCGGGATCTGCGTCGCATACTGATCGCGATCTTTGGTGAGCTCGGACCGCTCGGCGCGCAGGGCTGACAACCTTCCTTCGCTGCTCTGCTCCGCCTCGGCGAGCGCCGCCTTCTGGTCGGAGAGCTCCTTGAGGGGCGCGTCGAGGATCCCGCTGATCTGATTGACCAACCCCTCGAGGCGCTGCTTCTCCTCCTCGCCCTCGCGGATCGAGCGGCGCACGAGCTCGAGCTCACGCTCGGCCATCTGCGCCTCGCGCATGTTGCGCGCCTTCGCGCTCTTCCCGCGCGCGCGGCTCAGGCTGTCGTTGCGCGCCTTGAGGTCGGCCTCCTGCGCCGCGAGCAGGCGCTTGGCCTCCTCCAGCTGATTGCGCTGTCCCTCCACCAGCGCCTCGAGGCTGCCCACCGCCAACCGGCGCTCTTCCAGCTCTTCGGGAATCCCCGCGAGTTGCTCGTCGAGGTGACGCGCCGACGCGTCGATCTCAGCGAGCCGCACCAAGGCTCTCAGCTTGTCCTGCACCCTGCTCGGTCCTCCACGCTCGGTGTCGACAGTGGGCTCGACGCACGCGTGCCTACATCGCATCCCGCGCGCGCGCAAGCGCCGAACCCGAACGAGTAGGCCCAGCTGGACTCGAACCAGCAACGACCCGGTTATGAGCCGGGGACTCTGACCAATTGAGCTATGGGCCCGTGAGCGGCCTGAGCATGCCACGCGATCGGCCGCGCGCGAGGATGGCGCGGACGCGATCGCGGGGGCCCGCGCAAGGCGCGGGAAGGGAGGGCCGATCAGTCGATGAAGGGGCGAAGCTGCTTGCTGCGGCTCGGATGGCGCAGCTTGCGAAGCGCCTTCGCCTCGATCTGGCGGATGCGCTCGCGGGTCACCTCGAAGTCTTGGCCGACCTCTTCGAGCGTGTGATCGCTCTTCTCGCCGATCCCGAAGCGCATGCGGAGGACCTTCTCCTCGCGCGGGGTCAGCGTCTTGAGGACGCGGCGCGTCTGATCCTCGAGGTTGTTGTTGATCACCGCGTCGATCGGGCTGACCACCGACTTGTCCTCGATGAAGTCACCGAGATGCGAGTCTTCCTCCTCGCCGATCGGGGTCTCCAGCGAGATGGGCTCCTTCGCGATCTTCAGGACCTTGCGGACCTTGTCGAGCGGCATCTCCATCTTCTCGGCGATCTCTTCGGGCGTCGGCTCACGGCCGAGCTCCTGCACGAGATAGCGCTGCGTGCGGATCAGCTTGTTGATCGTCTCGATCATGTGGACCGGGATGCGGATGGTGCGCGCCTGGTCCGCGATCGCACGCGTGATCGCCTGACGGATCCACCACGTCGCGTAGGTGCTGAACTTGTAGCCGCGGCGGTACTCGAACTTGTCCACCGCCTTCATGAGCCCGATGTTGCCCTCCTGGATCAGGTCCAGGAACTGAAGGCCGCGGTTGGTGTACTTCTTCGCGATCGAGACGACGAGCCGGAGGTTCGCCTCGACGAGCTCCGCCTTCGCGCGCTCCGCGAGCCGCTCACCGAAGTGCAGATCCTTGTAGGTCTGACGGAGCACGCGGGCTGGCTGGCCCATGTCCTCTTCGACCTTCTTGATCTGCCGGTGTGACTCCGCGATGTTGTCGAGCATCCCGCGGAGGTGATCCGCGGTGAGGCCGAGCCGACGCTGGATGCGGCGCGAGACGTTCGGGTTGGTCTGGACGTCCTTGAGCATCTTCTTGATGCCCTTCTCGTCCTTGCCGCCCGCGCGACGCTCGCACTCTTGAATGAGCGCCTCGGCGCGCTCGATGCGGCGGATGTAGCCCTTGATCGACGACACCACGCGGTCGATCGTCTTCTTGTTGAGGCCGATCGAGCGGACGGCCTCGCAGCGCTCGCGATCGAGCTTCTCGACCTGGCCGACGATGTCCTTCTTGTCCGACGCCTTGCGGGTCGCCGCGAGCTCTTCGCGCAGCTTGTTGCTCTGCCCCTCGAGGCGCTTCACGCGCTCGATCGCGCGAACGATCGTGGCGCGGTACTCCTCTTCGGTCGTGGTCTCGGTGTCGTAGACCTTGAGCACGTCCTTGGGACGGCGACGCTCGCGCTTGACCTGCTCACCGATCTCGATGAGCTCATGAACGCCGACGCGGCTGTTCATGATCACTTCGAAGATCTTGTCCTCGCCCTGCTCGATGCGACGCGCGATCTCGACCTCGCCCTCGCGGGTGAGCAGCGAGACGGAACCCATCTTCCGCAGGTACATGCGGACCGGGTCGTTGCTCTTCGTGTACATCCCGTCGTCGCTGCTCGGCGGCAAGCTGCTCTTGCGGTCGGCGCGGGCCTCGGGGACCTTCTTCTGCTTGTTGACCTTCGCGTTGTTCGGATGGTCGACGACCTCGATGTCCTCGTTGCCGAGGTTGATCATCAGCTCGTCGATCTGATCGGAGGTCACCTCGGACGCGAGGGCCTCGTTGATCTCGTCGTAGGTCAAGAACCCTCGGACGCGGCCTCGCTCGACGAGGATGTTGAGCTCCTTCTTGCCGCGTTCTTTGTCCTTGCCCTTGTCTTTGGTGCGCGCGGGTCGGGTCTTCTCCGGCTTCGCCTTCACGCCTTCGTCGGCGTGGGCCTCACCGTTGATCGGACCGTCCAGATCGTCGTCGCCGTTGGCGGCGGTCAGCGCCCGCGCCGAGGTCGCGCCTCGGGCCGCGCCGTTCGACGCTCCCTTGCGCGCGACTCCCCTGCCGTTTCGCCCCGCGTTCTTGTCCACCATCGTCACCCCTCGTCCCGTCTGCTGCACGCGACCGATCCGTCTCTACCGCTTGCTCGTCCGTGTTTGCGCCACGCCCTCACCGACACTCCCACCTACGGTCAGGCTCCCTTTGCCGGGCGGCGGGCGCTCTTGAAGAGCTCCGACATCTCGCGCATCAGCTCGTCGGCGCGCGAATCGTCGCCCGCCCGCTTAGCCTCCAAGTAATCTCTCTTCAAGCGCTTGTTTCTACGAGCGACCCGTTCGTGCTCCAACTTGGGGATAGCCCGCTCGACGAAGCGCGCTGCGCTCGCCTCATCCGCGAACTCTTGAACGGCAAGCCTTTTGGTGAGCCACTTGCGGATCGGGGCATCCTCGCCGTGTGGAGCGAGGAAGTCCGCCGCGAGGAGCTCCGATGCGTTGACCGCACGCGCTCCTACCCAGCGCGCCGTGGTGGCTAAGATGGCGCGAAGATCCTGACCCGTCAAAACTTCGTGGATTTTTTCCGTTAGGCCGGACGCGTGAAGGCCGGGCTGATCGAGGAACGCGCCGACGACCTGAAGCTCCAGCGGGGTCGGTCGCGGACCTCGTCGCAGGCTCGGCGTCGATGCGTTCGTCGCGGACCCCGCCGGTCGCGCGGTCGGCGGAGGCTCGGGACCTCGGCGGCGCGAACCGGCCCCCGCCGCGCGCGCGCCCTTGTGGAGCTGCTCGCGCACCGCGCGGACGTCGCTCACCTCGAACGCGTGCGCGACGCGCTCGACGTAGAGCCGCGCCTCGACCGGGTTCTCCAGCGACGCGATGACGGGGCCGAGCGTCTCGATGGCCTCGGCGCGCGCGTGGGGATCGCGCCCCGCCTGCGCGGCGAACGTCTCGATCAGCCACTCGACGATCGGAGGCGCCTCATCGATCAGGCGGCCCATCGCCTCGGCGCCGCGGTTGCGCAGGTAGCTGTCCGGATCGTCGCCGGCCGGCAGCGTCACCACCTTGCCCGCGATCCCCGCCTTTGCGAGGAGCGGCTGGGCCGCGCGCGCCGCCTTCTGGCCCGCCGCGTCGGAATCGAAGAGGAGCACCGCGGTCGTCGCGAAGCGCCGGAGGAGCTTGGCCTGGAGCTCGGTGAACGCGGTACCGAGCGGCGCGACCACGTTCGCGAAGCCGGCCTGCGCGAGCGCGAGGACATCGAAATTTCCTTCGCACAAGAGCGCGACCTCGCGCTTTCGAAGCTCGATGCGCGCCTCGTGGAGCCCGAACAGGATCTCGCCCTTCTTGTAGAGCGCGCTCTCGGGGCTGTTGATGTACTTCGCGGGCGCCTCGCGCTCCTCCGCCTCGACGGGCGCGAGCGCGCGACCGCTGAACGCGAGGATCTTCCCGTGCTGATCGGAGACCGGGAACATCAGCCGGTGGCGGAAGCGATCGTAGTGACCGTCACCGCTCTTGCGCGGCACGAGCAAGCCGACTTCCTCGGCATCGCGCAGGGGGTAACCTCGCGCGACGAGGTGCTTCTGGAGCTCGTCCCAGCCGTGCGGCGCGTAGCCGAGGCGGAACCGCTCAGCGGTGGCCCGCTCGATCCGACGGCGCTCCAGCTCGGCCAAGGCCATGGGTCCGAACCTATGCTCGTCGAGCATCTGCACAAAAAAACCTGCGGCGGACTCCACCACCGCGAGCAACCGCTCTCGGCGCGCGCGTGCCTCGCGGGCGGCTCGCTCGCCCTCGGAGTCCATCGCCTCGATCTCGATGCCCGCCCGCTCGGCGAGCGTGCGCAGCGCGTCGGGAAACGACAGCCCCTCGATGCGCATGAGGAAGCTGATCGCGTCGCCGCTGACCTGACAGCCGAAGCAGTGAAAGAACCCGCGGTCGGGGTGGACGTGGAACGACGGCGTCTTCTCGCCGTGGAACGGGCAGAGCCCCTTGTAGCTCGAGCCGACGCGCTTGAGCGCGACGTGCTCTTTCACGATCGCGAGCAGGTCGGTGCGCGCCCGAATCTCGGCGACCTTGTCCTCCGGGATCACGCTGGCACCCCGAGGATCACGCGCGCTCCGTCTCGCATCGAGCTGGGGAAGGTCGTCATCGTGTCGTCGGGCAGGCGAAGGCGAAGCGCGGAGGGTTAGCGTTCGATCCCTGGAGGTCAAGAGTGGGCCCGAAGTCGGGTAGGAGGGATCGCACGCGCTCCGTCTGCTATCAGTGGCGCCGTGACGCGCGCGTCGCTCCGTGAGATCGGCCTCGTCTATGCGGCGGTGTGCGCCGCGACCGCTGCGATCACGTATGCGCCACGGCTGCTGCCGGGGATGGGCGGCTACGAGCATCTCCTGATCGGCGGGCTGTTCCTCTTCGCTGCGGTCCAGCTCGCGCGGCGCGAGCCGAACGGCATGCGTCGATTCGGGATCGACCTCGCCGGGGTCCTCGAGCCGCCGGACGTGGACGACGAGCGACCGGCGGGACCGCTGGGCATCTACGATCTCGCACGCGCGCTGATCGCCGCGCTGCCGCTCGCGCTCAAGGAGAGCGCCGTCGCGATCGGCGTCGCGTTGCTCATCTTCCCGCCGTTCGTGGTGGGCTTCCAGCTGTACTACCGGCCGAGCATGCCGTTCCACGCGGTGGTTCCAGACGAGCTCGGCGCGTTCATCGCTACCCAGCTCGTCGTCGTCGCGCTCCCCGAGGAAGCCTTCTTCCGCGGGTTCGTGCAGACGCGCGCGAGCGACGGATCCGCGCGCGGACGCGGATGGTTCGAGGTGGGTGGGGTCGCGTTCCCCGTCTACGCGATCGTGCTCCAGGCCGCGCTGTTCGCGGTCATCCACTACATCTCGATCCCGAACCCGGCGCGGCTCGCCGTGTTCTTCCCAGGGCTCCTCTTCGGGGTCCTGCGCACGTGGCGCGGCGGGATCGGAGCGGCCATTCTGCTCCACGCGATGAGCAACGTGCTCGCGGAGCTCCTCGAGCGAGGGCGGCTGTCATGACCGGCGCCGCGTTCTTCGACGTCGACAAGACGCTCGTGCGTGTGAACACCAGCAGCCACTACGTCCGCTGGCGGGTGATGCAGCGAACGATGAGCGCGACGATGCTCGCGAAGGCGACCTGGTGGGGCGCGCTCTATCGCTTCGGGATGCTCGACGTACAGCGCATCGGCGAGACCGCGGCGGAGACGTTGACCGGCATCGCGGAGGACGGTTTTCGTCACGAGTGCGCGACGTGGGTGCGGCGGGAGATGGATCGGCACATCACGCGCGAAGCGCGCGCCGAGGTCGCGCGTCATCAGCGCGAAGGCACGCCGGTGGTCCTCCTCACATCGACGTCGCCCTACATCGCGGAGCCGGTGGCGAGCATCCTCGGCGTGTCGGACGTGCTCTCGAGCAAGATGGAGGTGACCGATGGTCGCTTCACCGGTCGCCTCGCCGGACCCCTCTGCTACGGGCCGTACAAGGTGCACGCCGCGCGCCGCTACGCGGAGGAGCGCGGCGTCGACCTCGCCGCGAGCTCGTTCTACACGGACAGCGTGACCGACCTGCCGATGCTCGAGGCGGTCGGCGAGCCGCGCGTGATCAACCCCGACCCCCGCCTTTCGCGGCTCGCCCGTCAGCGCGGGTGGAGGGTGGAGACCTGGATGTGACCATGCAACGGAAGGAACTTTGCGTATGACGACGCTGCCGCCGCTCCCCGAGATCGTGGTGCGAGAGCAGGTGGAGCGCGCGCTCCTCGAGGATCTCGGGCGCGGCGACGTGACGACGGACGCCACCGTCCCGCTCGACGTGCCGGCGCATTGCGTCTTACGCGCGCGAGAGCCGATCGTGCTGGCCGGGCTGCGCCTCTTCGAAGCGGTGTTCCACGCCGTCGACCCGACGATCCAGATCGAGGCCAAGGCGCACGATGGCGCACGCATCGCGGCGAGCGAGATCGCCGCGGTGGTGCACGGGCGCGCGAACCCGGTGCTCAAGGGCGAGCGCGTAGCGCTCAACTTCGTGCAGCGGATGAGCGGGATCGCCACCAAGACGGCGTCCCTCGTCGCCGCGCTACCGCCGGGCAGCCGCACGCGCATCACCGACACGCGCAAGACGACGCCGGGCCTGCGGGCGCTCGAGCGCTACGCGGTGCGTTGCGGCGGGGGGCACAACCACCGCGACGATCTCTCGAGCGCGGTCCTCATCAAGGACAACCATGTCGCGGCGTGCGGAGGGGTCCGCGCCGCGATCGAGCGAGCCCGCGCGCACGCGCCGCACACGTCGAAGATCGAGTGCGAGGTGGACGGCATGGATCAGCTCGACGAAGCGCTCGCGGCCGGCGCCGACATCGTGCTGCTCGACAACTTCGACGACGCGACGCTGGTCGAAGCGGTGCGCAAGATCGATGGTCGCGCGTTCGTCGAGGTGTCGGGCAGCGTCACGCTCGAGCGGGTCGCTCGCATCGCGGCGGCCGGCGTGGACGCGATCAGCGTCGGCGGGTTGACCCACTCCGCGCGCGCGGTCGACCTCGGCCTCGACTGGCAGTGAGCCACGTCGCAGTGAGCCACGTCGCAGTGAGCCACGTCGCAGTGAACCGCATCGCACCGAGCGACCTCGACGAGCTACCGGCGCGGCTCACCACCCGACGCCTCGGCCGCTCGTTGGTCGTCCTCGACGAGACCGACTCGACCAACGACGACGCGCGGCGCGCCGCCGACGCGGGGTGCCCGGACGGCCACGTGGTGGTGGCGAACGCACAACGCAAGGGTCGTGGCAGTCACGGCCGGAGCTGGAGCTCGCCGCCCGGCGAGGACATCTACGCCTCGATCGTGTTGCGGCTCGACGTCCCGCCGGCGCGCCTGCCCCCGCTCACCCTGTGCGCGGGGCTTGCGGTGGCGCGCGCTCTGTCGAAGCGGGTGGGCATCGAGGCGCGGCTGAAGTGGCCGAACGACGTGCTGATCGAGGAGCGAAAGTGCGCGGGGTTGCTCGTCGAGACGAGCTCGGTCGGCGCGCGGGCGAGCAGCGCGATCGTAGGGATCGGCATCGGAGTGAACCGCGCCCGGTTCGATCCGCCGCTGGATCGCACGGCGACGTCCGTCCACATCGCGAGCGGTCGGCGCCACGCGCGCGCGGAGATCCTCGCCGAGGTGCTCGCGGAGCTCGAGGCGGAGGTGGATCGCTTCGTCGCGGAGGGCCCCGCTCCAGCGATCCAGGAGATCGCCGCTCGGCTCGCGTGGATCGGGGAGCGCGTAAACGTGGGCGAGCTCCGCGGTCGGTTAATCGGGCTCGACGAGTCGTCCGGCGCGCTCCGCATCGATGCGGGCACCGAGGTGGTGACGGTGGTCGCCGGCACGCTCGAGCGCGACGCGCCCTGACGACTACCGAGCGCTCAGAACGAGCGCCGGCGCAACGCGTCTTGCTGCCGCTGCCAGCGCGTGCGATCGCGCTCCCACCGGCGGTACGCGCGGCGCCACGCACGGGTCGGCTGACCGACGAGCGGAGGCGGCGGGACCGCATAGAACGCGGTGCCCGGGGCGACCTGGACCGAGTAGGTGCGCCCGGGCGGGGGCGGCGCCGGCTGATACATCGGCGCCTGGCGATAAGGGGGCGGGCTGACGACGCGCCCTTGGATCGGGGGCGCCATCGCCGTCGGCCCACCGTCCGGATGGGCGGGGAAGCCGGGCGGCGGACCCTGCACCGAGACGTCCGCCTGCAGCTGCTGGCCCGCCATCGCGTTCGTCGGGTACGGGTAGAACCACCAGCGACCGTTGCCGTAGACCCAGTACGCGGTGATGCGCGCGCCTTCGCGCTGGATCACTACGGTGCCGTTGGTGCCCTGCTGCACCTGGTACGTCGCACTCGGCGTCGCCGGGGGCGCAGCCGCGACGGGTGGCAGCGGTGACGTCTGCACATCCGGGGTCTGGGTGCTGAACGGCGGAAGCGTGGGCGCGGCGGGCGGAGCGGGCGCGACCGCCGGCGGCGGCGGAGCGGGAGGAGGCGGGGCCGGCGGCGCGGCCGACGGCGCCGGCGCGAGCGACGCGAAGACTTGCGTGACGTACACCCCGCGCTCGGTACGGAGCGCGGCGAGACCGACGTGGGTCACCGTCGGCGACATCATGTTCGTGCGGTGCGCCTCGCTGCCGACGAGCGCCTCGTGAGCCTGCGCCGCGGTCTGGTGCAGCGCGACGTTCTCGGACACCGACGCCGCGTTCACCCCCGCCGCGCGGACGCGGTCGGCCGGCGTGCCGGAGCTGTCCGACACGTGCGTGAGCTGCTGCTGCGTCGCCATGTCCGACGAGTGCGCGCGCGCCGCCGCGTCGAGCTGCGGGTTGCGGATCAGGGGACCGAGGCCCTCTGCGCCGCGCATCGCGTTGATGCGGGCGAGCATGTCGATCTCCCCCGCCGCGTCGAAGTCCTGCGCGGAGGCGAGGGCCGGGACGAGGCCGAGGAGGAGAGCGAGCCCGAGCGCGCATCCGGGAGCGCGCGGGCGGGTGCGGGGCGGAGTGTCGTGAGCGGGGCGATGCATGGCGCTGAGACGAAGTTAGCAACGAGCGAGCCACGGCGCCCACGGTGCGCAACGAGCGAGGCGCCAGCGATCCTGAGAACGCGGGTTCACGCGCGTTGCGCCACTTGCCCGCCAGAGCTTCACGGCCCATGGATGCGATCGCGCGATGGACTCCACCGACCGCGATCCGATTCAGTCGAGCGCAGGGGTACGCGACCTCCGCGACGTGGCCTGCTTGCTGGCGTCAGGCCCTGACGCGAGGGCGTGGCTCAACGGTCAGATCACGCAGCAGCTCGCGTTCCTCGAGCCAGGCCGCGCAGCCTATGGGCTCGCGGTCAACGTGAAGGGGCGGATCCTCTCGGATCTATGGGTCAGCACGACGACGCACGACGCCTTGCGGATCGCGGTCCCCGCGGATCGGCGCGACGCCCTCCGCACGCACTTGGCGAAGTACATCGTGATGGAGGACGTCGAGCTCTCCGACGACGACCGCGCGATCGTGACCGTGCAGGGACCGGCGGCCGCGGCGATCACGCGCGACCTCCCCGGCTGCGAGGTGCTCGCGGCCCCACGGCTCCACCCCGACGGCCGCGATGTCGTCTGCGCGCCGGGCGATCGCGAGGCCGTCTCGGCGCTCCTCACGAGCCGCGCCACCGAGCTCGGCGGCGGCCCCATCGACGACGCAGCCTGGGCGCTCGCGCACGTGCGGCGGGGGATCCCGCGCTACGGGGTCGACTTCGACGAGTCGAGCTATCCGCAGGAAGCGGGGCTCGAGGATCGGGCGGTGAGCTTCGAGAAAGGCTGCTACCTCGGTCAGGAGGTCGTGTGCATGCTGCAGAACCGCGGCCAGCTGCGGCGGCGCCTCGTCCAGCTGCACGCCGAGGGTCCGCTCGAGGTGGGCGGCGAGCTCGCCAAGGACGACGCCGCGCTCGGCGCGGTGACGAGCGCGGCGCCTGACCCGAGCGGCGGCTGGGTCGCGCTCGGGTACGTGAAGCGCGCGTCCGCGGAGATCGGGGCGCGCCTCGACCGTCCCGCTCCGTGCTCGATCGTCGCGATCGTCGGGGATGCGACGAAATAGGACGATTGCGGTCCTGAATTGCGCGGCCTATAATCGCGGCGATGATCGATCTGACTCCGAAGGCCGGCGAGAAGGTCAAAGAGATCCGCACCGCGGAGAACCTCGGAGGGCAAGGCCTCCGGGTCCGCGTGATCGGCGGTGGCTGCTCCGGCTTTAGCTACGACCTCTTCTTCGAGGACGAGACCACCGACCTCGATACGACGTTCGAGAGCGAGGGCATCCCGCTCTACGTCGACATGATGAGCCTCCAGTACCTCGACGGGACCACCATCGACTACGTCGAGGGCCTGCATGGGGCGGGCTTCAAGTTCCTCAATCCGCAGGCGAAGTCGACCTGCGGCTGCGGTTCCAGCTTCAGCGCCTGATCCCGAGGCTCCCTCACCCCGAGGCTGCCTGAGCCCGCACGCGGACGCCGCGTCGACCTGACGGTCGGGGCGGCGTCGGCGCGTGGTGCGCCTCGCAGATTTGCGTGTCGTGCGCGTTTCCGTCCGTAAATCCTCCCGTTACGAAATGTGTGGGCGATATCCCGACCATTCGTGAAGGGTGCCGCGGACACTTCACAGTTCTTCACAGACCCGCGCGTAGCAGCTTCAGATGGTGCTCGTACGGTCCTGAGCACGAGACGCGCGGTTGACTCCGTCACCGTTCAACGTTACGTAACGTTATGTTCGTCGGTGGCCCCCGCCGGCGAGCGAGAAGAAAGTTGGACACCATGAGGATGAGTGACCCGGTTCAGCGGTACATGGAGCGAGCCCGCCGGTTCGCCGTGCTCTCCCGCGAGGACGAGCACGAGCTCGCGGTGAAGGCGCGCGCGGGAGACCGCAACGCGGCGGACCGTCTCGTCGAGGCGAACCTCCGCTACGTGGTCGCCGTCGCGCTCCAGTATCGGCGCTACGGCATCCCGATCGGCGATCTCATCGCCGAGGGAAACGTCGGCCTGATGATGGCCGTCGACAAGTTCGATCCCGACCGCGGCACGCGGTTCGTGACGTACGCGGGCTACTGGATTCGCGCGTACGTGCTCGACCTCGTGGTGAAGTCGACCACGATGGTGGGCGCCGGCTCGGGCCCGCTCCGCAGCAAGCTGTTCTTCCGGCTGCGCCGCGAGCGCGCGAAGGTGGCGAACCTGACGTCCGATCCGCACGAGCGGCTCGAGAAGCTCGCCGAACGGTTCGGGGTGACCCCCGAGAAGATGGAAGGCATGTTGCGTCGGCTCGACTCGCGCGACGTGTCGCTGAGCGCACCGCTGTTCGACGACTCGGGAGCGACGCTCCAGGACGCGCTGGTCGATGAGGCCAACGTGTCGCAGGAGAAGGAGCTGATCGACCACGAGCAACAGAGCTTGCTCGAGCAGACGCTCAGCAAGGCGCTCTCGGAGCTCGATCGTCGCGAGCGCTACATCGTCGAGCAGCGCTACATGGCGGACGAGGCGGTCTCGCTCGCGGCGCTCGGCCGTGAGCTCGGCGTCTCTCGCGAGCGCGCACGCCAACTCGAGGCGCGGGCGAAGAAGAAGCTGAAGAAGCGAATCACGCAGATCGATCTCAACGCCGCCGCCTGATCGCGGCGGTTCGATCCGGACGGCCCGGCCCCGCGTCAGCGGCGCCGGGCCGCTTCGCGTGCGTCCTCGATGCGATCGGCGATCTCGTCGGGGATGAGACCGCGATCGAGGAGCGCCTCGATGCACGCGTCTTCGTCGATACCGGACGCGGCGCGGCGCACCAGCCCCTCGATGCTCGAGCCGCCTCGGGACGGCGCGCTGCGCGGGGGACGGCTGCTCCGCCGGGTTGGACGTACGCAGAGGACGTGGTCGATCGCACCTCCGATCTCGCGGAGACCGGCGTCGATGCCGCTGTCCACCAGCAAGCGCTCGAGCGTGCCGGCGAAGTCCGCCCTGAAGCGCGGTGACGCGAGCGGTCCTCGCATGACGAACGGGATCGCGAGGTCGCCCGTGATCGCCGCGGGCAGGCGCAGGAGCACACTCGACTTGAGGAAGCCCTCGCGCGCGAGCGCGACGCCATCGACGAAGAGCGATCCGCTCTCCACCCGGGCGTCGGCGCGGACACGGGCGCTCGGAGTCCCCGCCGTGAGCGATGAGAACGCCCAGCCGGCGTCGACGGTTCGCACCTCCGCGAGCAGCGGCTCGTTGCCGCTCGTCGAGAGGCCGGACAGCCCGTACTTCGCGAGCGCGGGAGCGACCTCGGCGAGCATCGGGTACTCCGGCTCACGGAGCGCGAGGGTGCCCTCGCACGAGAGCGGTCCGTCGCCGCGCCGGACGAGCCTCGCGTCGGCGTCGAGCGCGCCCTCGATCCACTTGGCAACGAACGTTCCATCGCGCAGCGGGAACGATCCGACCTCGATCCCCCGCGCGCGCACCTCCGCTTCGAGCGCGCGATTCGCGAGCTCCCACGTTCCGCTCGAAGTCAGCTCTCCGTCCCAGAAGCGGACGCGCGCGATCGACCACGCGACGCGGTCCGGATCGATGGTCGCCTTCACCGCGAGCCCGTCGACGGGGAGCCGCAGCTCGAGGCCGGGGCGCGCGAGGAGCAACCGGATCGCCTCCGCGCTCAGCGTGAGCTCGCACGCGATCCAGCCTCCGTCGGAGCCGTCCGGCGCGGTCCATCCACCGCGGAGGGCGGCGCGCAGCGCGAGCGCGCCCGTGCCGGCGATCACCGTCTCGCCGCGCGGGAGCAGCTCATAGAGATCCGGGAGCGCGAGGGCGCCGCTCTCGCTCGTGGGCTCGCGGATCGCGATGACGGCGGGGAAGATCATCCTCCCCGGTCTCGGCGGGCTGATGGCGGCGCCGTTCATGTTCGCGTCGACGCTCGCGATCGGCGCCGTGGCCAAGCTCCACTTCACGCGGCATGACCTGTCGCGGGCCGAGATGAAGCGGGCCTACGACGCCGAAGTGAAGCGCGCAAAGGACGTGTTCGACCCGTCGCGAGCCCGCGCGGTAGAGGCGCGCGAAGCGGCGTCGCGCGCGGTCGCCGAGGAGCGCGACGAGGCGGGCGCGTCCGCGCCGACGGAGCGTGCGGGCGACGGCGACTTCGCGGCGCGCCTCGAGAAGCTGCGGAGCCTGCTCGAGCGCGGGCTTATCGACGAAGCCGAGTACGAGCGCACGAAAGCGCGCATCCTCGACTCGATCTAGGACCCTCGACGCGGGCCGTGGAACGTTCCCGTCCCGCTGTTCGCCGACCTCGCGCGGCCGGGATCTCCTGGGCTCGCTCCGGCGATTCGCGTATCGTGGGCCCCCGGTAGCGGCATGGTCCACGACAGCGACGATCCCGCGACGCAGACGATGGACGTCGACGTCAGCGAGCTCTCCGAAGCGAAGCCGCCGCGTCGCGACAACACGCTGGACAAGCTCCTCGGTGAGCTCGAGGACGAGGTCGCGGCGCCGATCCCCGCCGACGATCCGCCTGCGCCGATGCTGCCGCCGGTCGGTGGAACGAACGCGCCGGCCACCGTCTCGTCGATCCCGCCGCCGCTCCCCGCGAAGCGCCCCGCGATCAACCCGCTCGCGCCGCCGCCGAAGGCACCGCCGCCGCCGAGCATGAAGACCGCGACGCTGCCTCCACCGCCGCCCGGTCGGAGCGTGCCGCCGCCTCCGCCGTCGAACGCGTCTCCGCACCGCACCTCCGCTCCCCCGGCCCCGCCGGCGCGAACGACCACGCGCAGCGTGCCGCCCCCGCTGCCCAAGCCTCCCGGGCCACCCGCACGACCGCCCGGCCTCGGCGTGCCGGGGGGGTCCTCGCCGTCGATCGAGGTGCCGCGCAAGCGCACGTCGACGCAGCACGGTCGCCCGCCTCCGCTCGGGCACGAAGACGACGAAGAGATGATGACGCTCGTCGTCGACCGCGAGTCGGTGCGACCGGTGAGCCTCGTCGACTCGGCCAAGGAGATGGCCAAGGCGTGGAACGAGGAGCTCTCGCACGCCGAGGATCCCGCGCGCCGCGCGCGGCTCAGCTACGAGCTCGCGCGCCTGCACGAGACGTTGCTCCGCGATCCGAAGATCGCGCACGCCAACTACCAGCAGACGCTCTCGATCCAGAAAGACCACTTGCCGAGCCTGCGCGGCGCGCGACGCACCGCGATCGCGCTCAAGGACTACCGCGGCGCCCTCGGGCTCTTCGACGCCGAGGCGCGCATCACCGCCGATTCTCGGCGGAAGGCAGCGCTCCTGTTGGCCAAGGGCCGGCTCCTCGAGGACGCGCTCGGCGACGCCGACAAGGCCAAGGGCGTCTATCGGACCGCGGCCGAGCTCGACAAGACGGATATCAGCGTCCTCAAGGCGATCGAGCAGCGCGATCGCGCGAGCGAGAGCTGGAGCGAGCTCTCGCGCACGCTCGAGCGCGAAGCGAACGCGGTGGCGAGCGACGCGCGCTATCGGGCGGCGCTCATCGTGGAGCGGGCGCGCGTCCTCGAGCATCGCGAGCAGCGGGTCGAGGCCGCGATCGAGCTGCTCGAGACCGCGCTGCGCATCGATCCGAGCGCGAGCAGCGCGCTGGAGTCGCTCGAGCGGCTCTGTCACGCGCAGCGGCGCTGGCGTGACCTCACCCTCGTCCTCGCGCGCCGCGCCGAGGCGACGGAAGACCCGAGCGAGCGCGCGCTGGCGTTCTATCGGATCGGCCGGCTCCACGCGGAGCGGCTCGGCAACCGTGACGACGCGATCACCGCGCTCGAGGCCGCAGCCCAACAGACCCCGCGCGACCCGCTCATCCTCTCGGAGCTCGCGAGCATGCTCTCGCAGAGCGAGCAGTGGGCGCGGCTCATCGACGTGCTCGCGCAGCTGAGCGAGGCCACCGAGGACAAGGGCGAGCAGCTCGCGCTCTGGCATCGCATCGGCAACCTGCTCGACGAGCGGCTCGGCAAGCCCGAGCACGCGCGCACCGCGTTCGAGCGCGCGCTCTCGCTCGATGCGACGCACGTCCCGACGCTGCAGGCGCTCGCGCGCCTCTACGAAGCGGCCGAGGCGTGGGACGCGATGATCGCGATGCACCTCGCGGAGGCGAACCACGCGGCCGATGCGAAGCGGAGAGCGTCTGCGCACGCGCGGGTCGCCGAGGTGCTCGAGGTCAAGAAGGACGATCGCGAGGAGGCGATGAAGCACCACGCGCGTGCGCTGAGCCTCTCGCCCGGGCTCGCGGTGAGCTTCAAGGCGCTGAGCCGGCTCTACGGCGACACCGGTCGCCATCGATCGCTGATCGAGCTCTACGAGCGCGCGATCGAGCAGGCGGCGGAGAGCGAAGCGGCGATCACGCACCTCTTCAAGGTCGGCGCGATCTACGAGGACAACCTCGGCGAGCACGAGCAAGCCGCGCACGTGTACCGGCGCATCCTCGAGCGCGACGCGGGCAACCTCGGCGCGCTCCATGCGCTCCAGCGGGCGACGGAGCGCGCGGGTCGCCACGACGAGCTGGTCGACGCCCTCGAGCGCGAGGCGGACCTTCGGCACGACGACGGGCGCATCGTCGAGCTGCTGCATCGCGCGGCGGAGATCCTCGACGAGCGCCTCGGCGACACCGACGGCGCGATGAAGCGCTACCACAAGATCCTCGAGATCGATCCGCGCTACGCGCCCGCGCTCGCCGGGCTCGGGCGCATCTACCACCGCACCGGCCGCTGGGACGATCTCCTCGAGCTCTACGAGGCGGAGCTCGCGCTCGATCCCAGGGGCGTCGGCGCCGCGCCGCTGCTCCACAAGATGGGGCAGCTCTGCGAGGAACGCATCGGCGACGAGGCGCGCGCGATCGACTGCTACCGCCGCGCGCTCGACGCAGAGCCGCGCCACCGTCCGTCGCTCGTCGCGCTCGAGCAACGGCTCGCGGCGCGGCGGGACTGGAGCGAGCTCGTGTTGGTGCTCGAGCTCGAGCTCGACGGCCTCTCCGATCCGATGGCGCGCGCGCGCGCCGCGTACCGACTCGGGGAGGTGTACGAGCAACACCTCGACGCGCCGGATCGTGCGGCCGGCGCGTTCGAGTCGGCGCTCGCGGCGGTCCCCGGCTATCCGCCGGCCAACGATGCGCTGGAGCGGCTCCGCGCCTCGCAGAGCGCGTGGCGACGGCTCGCCGATCAGCTCGAGGAGCGCGGCAGTCGCGCGCTCGCCAAGGCGGACGCGGGCGATGATCCGGCGGCCGAGCGCGCCGCGGCGAGCCTGTTCGTGCGCGCGGGCGAGCTGTTCGGATATGCGCTCGGCGATCCGCGGCGGGCCGCGTCGTGCTACGAGCGCGCGCTCGAGGTGAGCCCGACGCACCTCGAAGCGCTGCTCGCGCTCGAGCAGCTGTATCGACGACTCTCGCGCCACGACGCGCTCGCGAAGATCTACGGCTCGCTCGCTCGCGCGCTCCAGGATCCCGGCGCGCGCATCACGGCGCTGCGCGAGCTCAGCCGTCTCGCGTCGCGCGCGTCCGGGCACGAGGCGGACGTGCGCCAGATCAACGAGGCGATCCTGCGCCTCGCGCCCGATGATCCGGCCGCCCTCGAGACGCTCGAGGCACTCGCGCTCGCGTCGGACGACCGGGCGCTGCTCGCGCAGATCGATCAGCGCCTCGCGCTCAGCGCGGGAGACGCGAAGCTGGCGTCGGGTTACCAGGCGCGGCTCGCCGAGTCGCTCGAGTCGCTCGGCGACGGGGGCGCGCTCGACGCATATCGCGCGGCGCTGAGCTCCGACGCGGAGAACATCGCCGCGGCAAAGGGGCTCGCGCGCGTCGCGCTCGCGCATGGCGACGCGGCGGCGCTCGTCGAGGCGGCGCGCGGCGAGGCGCAGGTCACGCCGGAGCCGCACCGAGCGGCGCGGTTGTTGGTGCGGGCCGCGCAGGCGAGCCAACGTCAGCTCGACGACTCGCGCAGCGCGCTCCGCGACTACGAGCGCGCGCTCGAGCTCTGGCCCGACGACGCCGACGCGGCGGCCGGGCTCACCGAGCTCCTGCTCTCGTCGGGACAAGCAGCGCGCGCCGCGGATCGTTTGGGCCGCGCCGCGGGGAGCGCGCAGTCGCCCGAGCGCGTGGCCTCGCTCTGGATGGAGGTCGCGCGCCTGCAGGCCGACATGCTCAACAACGTGGCGGCCGCGGTCTCGTCGTTGAACCGCGTGCTCAAGGAGAACCCGAGCCACGTCCCCGCGCTCCGGCAGCTCGCCGAGCTCCACGTACGGCATGCGCGCTGGGCGGAGGCGGCGGAGCTCTTGTCCAAGGTGGTCTCGCTCGCCCCGGACAACGATCTGCTCCTCGAGGCGCACCTCAAGCTCGCCATGATCTGGGACGAGCACCTCGACGATCCGACGCGCGCGCGGGTGAGCCTGCAAGCGGTGCTGTCGCTCGACGAGGCGAGCCCCGAGGCGCTCGCGCGGCTCGCGCACCTCAGCGCGCGCACCGGCGATCCCGACAAGGCCGCGCAGACGCTGCGGCGCCTCGTGGAGGTCGCGGCGGACCCCGCCGACGAGGCGTCGGCCTGGGTGATGCTCAGCAACGTTCAGGATCAGCGCGGTGACGGAGACGCCGCGCGCGGTGCGGCGCTGCAGGCGGTGGCGCTCGAGGGCCCGGACAGTCGCGGCGTCGAGCGACACAAGTCGCTCATCCGTGACAAGGCGGATTGGCAGGCTCATGCCGAGGCGCTCCGCGCGTGGCTGAACACGGCGTCGGATCCGCTGCGGCGCCGCGCGGGTCGGCTCGAGGTGGCGCGGATCCTCTCCGACGAGCTGGGTCGTCCGGCCCGCGCGGTCGAGGAGCTCGAGAAGGCGGTGCGCGAGCAGCCGACCGACGTCGAGATGCGCCGCCTCCTCGCGGTGAACATGCGTCAGGCCGGCAACCACACCGAGTCGGCGAACGAGCTGCGTCGCATCCTCCACGACCACACGACGAACCCGGTGCTGTGGCGCGAGCTGTCGACCACGTTCCAGGCGGCCGGGGATCTCGCCGCGGCGCGGCGCGCGTTGATGCCGCTGGTCCCACTCGGCGAGGCGACTCCGGCCGAACGCGAGGAGATCGCGCGCTACCCATCGCGACCCGGGGCAGCCGCGCCCGGCGCGCTCGACGCCGCGCTGATCGAGGCGTTCTATCCGATCCGCCGCACCGAGGCGCTCTGCGAGCTGCTCCGGCTGCTCACACCTGGGATCGCGAAGCTCTATCCGCCGGACCTCGACGCGTATGGCGTCGCCTCGCGCGATCGGCTCACGTCGCGCTCGAGCGAGCCGGTGCGCGCCGCGGCGGAGCGCGTGGCGTCCATCTTCGGGCTCGGCGACTTCTCGCTGTTCCTCCATCGCGCGCGTGGCAAGGGCATCTCGGTCGAGCTCTACGAGCCGCCCGCGATCATGCTCCCGGCTCCCATCGCAGAGATGGGCGAGGCGCAGCGCACGTTCGCGTTCGCTCGTGCGATGTCGAACATCGCGGTGGGCCTCTACGCGGTCGATCGGCTGACGCCGCGCGAGATCGAGATCGTGCTCGCGTCGGTCGCGCGCCGCGCGTCGCCGAGCTTCGGCTCGGGGCTGACGTCGGAGGACATCCTCGAGGACATCGGCAAGCGCACGTACAAGGGCCTACCGCGCAAGAACCGGCGCACGCTCGACGAGCGCTGCGGCGCGTACGTCCAGTCGCAGGCGGTGGACTTCGCGCACTTCGTGGAGGCGATCGTCACGAGCGCGAACCGGATCGCGCTGGTCGTGGCCGATGATCTCCTGGCCGTGCTCGACGTGCTCCACAAGTACGAGCGCGACCTCACCCATCTGTCGGGAGCAAAGCTCGTGGCGCATCCGATGGTCACCCGCCTCTGCCGCTTCTGGGTCTCGCCCGAAGCGGACGCGCTCCGCCAACGCTGCGGTCTGCGCGAGCCCACGCGCACGGTGTAGCCCGCACGGTGTAGCTCGCACGGTGTAGCCCGCGCGCCGAACAGCGGTCGACGGGAGCTCAGCCGATGTCCGCGAGGTCCGCGGTCACGCCCTCGTAGAGCGAATCGATCGCGCTCGCGTACCGCTCCGCCACCTTGGCGCGCCGGACCTTTCCGGTGGGCGTCAACGTTCCGTCCTCGACGCTCAGGTCGCCGTCGATCACGTCGAAGCGCTTGACCGTCTCGTACTGCGCGAGGCCTTCGTTGATCCGCTCCACCTCGCTCGCGACGAGCGCGTGGACCTTCGGATGCCGCGCCACCGCCGCGTAGTCGCCGCTCAGGCCGTTCTCCTCCGCCCAGCGCGACACCGCCTCGACATCGAGGCGGAGCAGCGCGGCGACGAACTTGCGACGGTCCCCGATCACGACCGCGCGATCGATGTACCGGCTGCTCGCGAGCCGGCGCTCGATGCGCTGGGGCGCAATGTTCTTTCCACCCGCCGTGATGATCAGGTCCTTCTTGCGCCCGGTGATCGTGAGGTAGCCGTCGGCGTCGAACCGACCGAGATCGCCGGTGCGGAACGCGCCGTCATCATCGAACGCGGCGCTCGACGAGTCGGGATCGCGCCAGTAGCCGCGCGTCACGCTCCGCCCCGACAAGAGCACCTCGGAGTCCTCCGCCAGCGTGACCTGCACCCCCGGCAGCGCGCGCCCGACCGTGGCGATGCGGTTGGCTCCAGGCTGGTTCAACGTGCTCGCCCCCGTCGACTCGGTGAGCCCGTACCCCTCCAGGATCAGGAGGCCGAGCGCGCTCAGGTACTCGGCGGTACGGCGCTCGAGCGGGGCGGCACCGCTCAGCATGAACCGGATCCGTCCGCCGAGGCGCTCGCGGATGCGCGAATAGACGAGGCGCTCCGCGCTCGCGTGCTTGATGCGGAGGAGCCCATTGGGCTGACGTCCTGCCTGCGAGAGCGCGTGCACCTCGCGACCGACCTCGAGCGCCCACGCGAACGCGCGTTGCTCCGCCTCGCCTCGCCCGCGGAGCCACGCCTCGATCGAGTCCTCGACCTTCTCGAACACGCGCGGCACGCCGACGAGGAACGTGGGGCGCACCACCCGACAGTCGTCCGCCGCCTGCTCGATCCCGTCCGAGAAGCTCGTGACGAAGCCCACCCGCAGCTGGAGCATCATCGTGATCTTCGCGACGATGTGCGCGAGGGGAAGGAACAACAGCTGCTCGTCGTCCGGCCCGATCGGGAACACACCGGCCAGCGTCTCGCTCTCGAACACGAAGTTGTCGTGCGTGAGCATGACGCCCTTGGGCTCGCCGCTCGTCCCCGACGTGTAGTAGATGGCGGCGAGCGAGCTCGGCTGGACGCGGTCACGCCGGCGATCGAGCTCGCGGGTGGACCGAGGGAGCAGCGCGGCTCCGCGCTCGACCAATGCGTTGAACGAGAGCGTGGAGAGCGTCACGCCATCCGCGCGCAGATCCTCGAGCGAGACGTCGAGACGCCCCGAGGGATCGGGCCGCACGAGGCGGCTGACCGGCTCGAGCACGACCGCGGCGACCAGGTCGGCGCTCGCCCCCGGCTCTTCGATGACGCGGCGGAGCTGCACCGGGTCCTCGACCAAGAGCACCTTCGCGCCGCTGTCTTTCAAGATCTCGCGCACCGTGTCGGCGCGGACCGTCGGATAGATCGGCACGGTGATCGCGCCGGCCGAGAGGACCGCGAGGTCCATCTCCACCCAGCGCACCGAGCTCTTCGCGAGGATCGCGACGCGGTCGCCCTCGTTCACCCCCAGCTCGATCAGCGCGGCGGCCAGCTGACGCGATCGGTCGTACCACTCCCGGTAGGACCGCGTCCGGAAGAAGCCGCCCGAGCGATACCGGAGCGCCGGACCCCGGGGCCGCAACCGGACTTGCCGCTCGAACAAGCTGAGCAGCGTGTCGTTCACCGTCTTGATCGGACCGACCTCAGAAGCTCGCCGCGAGGCTCACCGTGAGGTCGAGGTTGAAGAGGAACGTGGGCACCTGGAACATCAAGTCCGCGGTGGCGACGATCCCGAAGTACTTCACGAAGCGGTATCCGACGTACCCACCGAACGAGATGTTGCCGAGACCGCTGATGATGAACGGCGCCGGGACCTGCGTCCCGTTGTGGATGACGTCGTTGCCGGGCGGCCGGATCTGGATCTGACCGAAGCCGCCGCCCGCGAAGACGCTCGCGTGGATGCCGGTCGGTGCGGGGTTCGTGACCTGGATCTCGGCGCGGCCGCCGAAGTGATAGAACGCGTGATCCCCCATCCCGGACTCGGGGGCGAAGCGCGCCCACACGCTGATGCCGAGCCAGTCGAGGATGTAGTAGCCGACGTTGATGCGGATTCCGCCATGCGGGACGACGCCGCCCTGCGCGACGCGGACGCAGTAGAAGTCCGGCGAGAGACCACAGTCTCCCGTGCCGCCCTGCACGAGGTTGGGCGGGGGATCGTTGAAGTCGTCGGGGAAGCGGTCCGCCTGCATGCCCGAGGACGCGACGCCGAGGCCGAGGGAGCCGCCCACGTGGACGAAGAAGTGCGGCATGTCGTTGTCGCCGCCGCTGTCCCCGCTGTTCCCGTTGTTGCCGCCGCCTTCTCCGATGACACAGAAGTTGTCGTCACAGATGAGGCCGGAGGAGCACTCCGAGCTGTCGCGGCAGGTCGCGCCCATGCCGCCGGTCCCGCCGCTCGAGGCGCAGCCCTCCATCCCGGGCGGGCACTCCGTCTCCCCGCACGGCTGCGGGGGAGGACGACCGGGCAACGACGGCGCCGGCCCGTTGCGTGACGCGACGATCGGAACGCTCACCGGATCGGTCTGCGTGCCGGCGAAGCCCATGGGGGATCCGTCCTCGGCGAACGCGGAGATGTAGTACTCGACCGCGGGCTGGAACACGTCGGAACAAGGGATCTCGTAGCCCCAGCCGCCCGCGATCGACTGCATCTCCACGCGGCGGAAGTCGGGCATCCCGTGGCTGCGGTAGTAGAGGTACACGTTCGCCGGGGTGCCAGGGATCTCGATGTAGACCGGCACGGCGGTCTGCCCGGTCTGCTCCGGGATCGGATCGTGGGACAGCGTGCCAGAGCCGGACGAGCCGCCGCCGCCTCCGCCGCCGCCTCCGCCGCCGCCTCCACCGCCTCCGCCGCCGCCGCCTCCGCCGCCTCCTCCACCCCCACCGGCGCGGCTGCGCGCGAGGTTGAAGATCTGCTGGATGTCCGGCGTGGACGTGAGCGGGTCGAGCTGGATCGAGGAGTCGGCGTGGATCGCTTGGATGAAGTAGTCCATGCCCGCGTTGTTGTCGCCGAACCCACCGACCGCGACGACGCCGAGGTTGAGGTAGGTCCGCGCGAGCGGCGCACCGGTCACGTTACCGCGCTGCGCCGCCTGGAGCGCCTGCTGCAACGCTTGTTGCGCTTGCTCCAGCTCGAGGTTCATGTACGCGTCCATGCCCTGACGGTTCAGGTCCAGGACCTGACGAAGCGCCTGCGCGCTCGCACCCGACGCGGCACCAGACACCGCACCCACGGCGGCGAGCGCGAGCAGGACACGGTGCGCACACGAACGGTGCGCGTAGGAACCGTGCGCGTGGGAACCGCGCGTGAGGGGACCTCTCAGTCGGGCCATCGGATCGACCTTTCGGCAGTGGAGCGACGGTTGGCCGCGGCGAACAGTGACACCCGGACACGCCAACGTCACGGAACGGCCTGCTCTTGGCGCGACCGCTGCGCAGTCGCATCGGTGCGCACGAACTCGACGCGCCGGTTCGCCGCGCGACCGGCCGGCGTGCGGTTGGTGTCGATGGGTCGCGCCTCGCCGTAGCCCTGCGCGGTCATGCGGTTCGCAGCGATGCCCTGCTGGATCAGGTACTGACGCACCGCCGCCGCGCGCTCGCCGCTGAGGCGGAGGTTGTACTCGTCGCTCCCGCGGTCGTCGGTGTGACCTTGGATCTCCACCGTGATGTCCGGGAAGTCGCGCATGACCTGCGCCACCGTGTTGAGGATCGGGAACGAGATGGAGCGGATCACCGCGCGGTCGTACTCGAAGTAGATGCGCTGGTGGATCACGATGCCGGTCGAGGTGACCTCGACGTCCTGGTAGACGCGCGGGCAGCCACCCTCATCGGGCGGGCCGGGCTCGTTCGGACAGCGGTCCGTCGAGTCGGGGATCGTGTCGCCGTCGTTGTCGAGGTCCGGGCAGCCGTCGGCGTCCTGGAATCCGTCGCGGTCCTCGGGCTCGTCGCGGCAGCGGTCGCTGGTGTCGATCAGCCCATCGAGATCGTTGTCGAGCTCGGGGCAACCGTCGTCGTCCTGGTAGCCGTCGGCGTCCTCGGGCTCGACCGGACACGCGTCGAGGCGATCCGTGATCCCATCGCCGTCCGAGTCCTGATCCTCGGGGCATCCATCCTCGTCCTCGTAGCCGTCGCGATCCTCGGGATCGTCGGGGCACTGGTCGTCGGGATCGAGGATGCCGTCGCCATCGCGATCGCCGGGCCGGCTCTCGATCTCGACGTCGCGCGGAGCGCAGCGCGCGGCCGGGCTCAGTCGGAACGCGGCGCGCCCGTTCGGCTCGGCGAGCACGAAGTGCTCCTCGGCGCGATCGAGGTTGCCCTGCGCGAGCTCGGTCTCCGCGAAGTCGAGGTTGGCCTGCGCCGTCGCGAGCTCGCGCGGCGCGCACCGGTACGCGCCGTTGCGCTCCGCCTGCTGGACGATGTCCCGCAGGCCGTCGACGCGACCCTGCAACGTGGCCGCGCGACCACAGCCCGCAAGGGTCATGGACATGGCCAACGCGATCGCGGCGAGCGCAACGCCCGTCCCGTCGCCGCGCACGTTCCACGCGCGCAGCGTCAACGACCCATCTCGCGCATGCGACGGCGCGCCATGTCGCGCGCCTTGGTCCCGTACTCGTTCGCTCGCTCGGCGAACCGGATCGCGTCCTGGTAGTTCGCTTCCGCCGCCTCTTCACGCGCCTTGTCGAGATAGGACTGCGCGTAGAAGTACTCGTAGGGCGCGTGCTCGGCGGCGTTGGCCTCGCGCGCCTGCTCTACCGCCTGCGAGGCGGGGATGATGTTGAACGTGTAGAGCGACGGGCCGCACGCGCCGAGGATCGACAGCGCGGACGCGAGCACGACCAGCGCGACGAGGCGATGTCCCGTCCGCCGCGAACCGCGCCCACTTCGACCGAAGGAGGAAAGCAACACGCCCCGAAGTGCTCCATCCCCTCGGAAAGTGGGGGAGAATCGGCGCGACGCTATCAAGCCGGACCCTCGCGGTCAACTCCGCAGGGGCGACCTCGGAGGGTCGTCAGCGGGCTCGGCCCGCCATCCAGAGCCGGCCGAGCAACGCGGCCAGACCGAGGAGCGCGATCGCCCCCATCACCAAGCCTCCCGTGATGAGGGATCCGTTCTCGAACGGCTCGAGCCCGAACTGCCCCGACTGCCCGTGGAACTGCGCGAACGTCCCGACCTGCGCGAGGCGGTCGTAGTAGAAGAACACGCTCACCGCGCCGCCCACGACGAACGCGCCGATCACCCCGAGCGCGATCGTCTCGCGCTGATTGCGGACGAGGATCGCGCCCCCGAGGAACCCGAGCGCACCGAGCACGGCCTCGAGGAGGAAACCGATCAGCGCGAGAGCCGACGGGATGCGTGTCACGTCGAAGAGGTAGAGCAGGAACCAGTCGCCGTGAAAGACGTAGAAGTACGCGGAGATCGGCACGAGCACGAGCAGCGCGAAGCCCACGAAGGACGAGAACGTCCGCGTCAGGAAGATCGGTCGCGGGCTCTGCCGCAGCTCGTGCCGACCCGCGACGGCGGCCGCGATGCCGCTGACCACGGCCAGGATCAACAGAGGCGGCAACGGCACGCGCGGATACTACGAGGAGGCGACGCGGACGGTCAAAGCCCCGGACCCACGTTCACTGGCGCCTGATCGTTCGAAATGGCGATCGAGGCGGAGCTCAGCACGTCTGGGTTGACCGCGACGTCGAGCTCGCGGCCGGAGATCGATCCGTGACACCCGGCGCAAAGCCCGTTGAACAGCACGCGCCGGAACGACTGGTGCGATCGCTCGCCAGGGTAGAACTGCATCTGCTCGCGCTGCACCATGTCGCCGGTGAACGGCGCGCCGTCGGGGAACGAGAGGCTGCCGCCCGTCGCGTCGGTGGGCTCGAGCACGATCGGCAGGCCGCCGCGGAACCGGAAGTTGGCCGAGCCGTCGCCGTTCAGACCGACGTGGCCCGCCATCTCGCGCCGCAGGTAATACGAGCCCATCGAGTCGTTCGTGTTCGCGGCATCGCCGGGCATCGGCGGATACTCCGCCCACACGTTGAAGCCCTGGATGCGGTCGTCGATCGGTCGACCGACCCGCGTGTTCGAGAAGAGCAGCGTCGCGAGGAGCGGGAAGTCGACCACCTCGACCTGGGCGTCGGTCTGCCCCGGCTCGACGTGGGTGGAGCCGTTCGCCTCGTCCTGCCGAGAGGTGAAGACGTCGCGCGCCGCGCGCGCGAACACGGGCACCGCCTCGATGTCCGCTCGGCCCGAGGCCCCGCCGACGCGGGTCGCGGTGCCGGTGTCGGGGTTGAGATCGCACAGTTCGTAGTCGAACCCACCCGCGCGCGGATCGGTCGCCCCGGTGTCACAAGAGACGAGGATGTGGCCGGTCGGCAAGGCCGCGGGGGAACGGAACACGCCGCTCGGGCTCACCACGTGCTGGGCGTGCAAGAAGTATTGATCCGCCGGATCCCGGTCGTCTTGGTCGGGTCCGATCGAGCGGTTGATCACGACGATCTCGCCACCGCCGTCCGCCGCATCGATCGGTGCGCCGACGAGGGCGAGGTTGCGATCGAGCAGCTCGACGATCTCGGTGGCGGACGCGTAGCCGACCGAGCCGCGCTGAGCGAACAGCGGGTGGTAGTCGCCTCCGTCGAGGTTCTGTCTTCGGCCCGCGAGCTGATGGAAGTCGAGACCGCGCTTCTCCGCCGTGAAGATGAGCCGGCCATCGGTCATGAAGGCGGGCATCATCTCTTGGTTCAACAGATACGTGAGCTGACGGACCTCGCCTCCCGCCGGATCGAAGACGTAGAGGTTCGCGTTCGGCTGGAGCGCGGCCGGCGTGAGCGTCGGTCCGGCGATGCCGAGGATGTCGCCATCCGCGTTGCCGCGGCTCGACGCGAAGACGATGCGACCGTCGGGCGCGTAGGTCGGATCGAAGTCGTGGATGCGGATGCCGTTCGCCTCCGCCATCGACGCGTTCGCGCCCGCGAGCGGCGCACACCCGCTGCCGTCGACGTTCATCTCGTAGAGCCGGAACGGCTCGGTCGCGCTCGACCGCGCGCTGAACGCGATCCGGGTTCCGTCCCAGCTCACCGCCGGGCTCCGCACGTCCGCGCTCGCCGCGGAGAGACCGCATCCCCCGAGCAGGCTGCTGCCTGCGCCGAGCGGCATCAGGTTGCCCGCCGCGTCGGTGCTCGCCGGCTCGATCAACAGATCGGCGCCCGGGCGGTACGTGTCGAAGTCACGCGGATCGCCGACCCCGGTCGGACGCGACACCCAGACGATCGCGCTGAGCGCGTTGGTGTCGAGGTTTGCTTCGGACATGCGCTCGATCTCGTGCCAGCGCACGAGCACGCAGTAGGCCGGGATGGAGTTGAGGTCGCCGTTGTCCGCGTCGACGCCCACGCAGTCGTCGGGGGTCGCGGAGTTGAACGTGCTGTCGGGGTTGAGCCCGAAGTCCTCGAGCAAGGGGCCACCGCGGTGCTCGAGGCCCTGGCTCCCCCTCACCCGCGCGGTGGTGAACAGGTTCTTCGCGATGATCCGACTCTCGTTCGGATCGGTCGCGTCCGTCGCCAGCAAGAGCCGCGACGCGTGGTAGTTGCGGTACATCGCGACGCGCGAGAAGTGACCCTGCGCCCCACCCTGCAGCCGGAGCTCGTGGAACATGGAGGGGCTATGGCAGTTGAGGAACATGCAGCCCTTGCGCACGAGCACCGGCTGCACGCGGTTGACGAAGAACTCGAAGCCTTCGGAGATCCCCGCCGGCGGGTCGAGCGCCTCCGGGCTCGTGGCGACGAGGTCGTCGGCCCAGCCGCGGATGATCTGGTAGGTGGGATCCTCGGCCGAGGCAAACACGTTGCCCCCCTCGTGGAACACGCCACCTCGGAACGTGCTGAGCGGACGGCGGAGGATCTCGGAGGTCGAGGCGGGGACGGTCACGTGCTGGACGGCGACCCAGAAGTTCCAGCGGACCTCGGCGTCGTTGTCGCCGCAGCTCAGGTAGAAGTCCGCGATGCCCGAGCCGTGGCAGCGTGAGCCCGAGCACGTGTCGTGCAAGACGGGTTGCACCTCGTTGCGGAAGCGATCGAACGCAGCGGGGAAGCGATCGGCGAGGCCCGGATCGTAGAGCGGGTGATCTCCGGCGCCGCTTCGGCACTCGCCGTCGTTGACCGCGAGCTCCTCGTTCGGCACGCCGTTGCGCTGGAAGCCGGACTCGAGCCACTGCTTGAGCCGCGAGTACGCCTGCGAGCCACGATCGATGTTGCTCCCCGCGTTGTGCTGGATCGCGGTGGTGATGCGCATGAACCGGTTGGCGGGGTCGAACGTCTCGACCTGGATGTCGATCGGGTCGCCGCCCTTGAGGAGGAGCAGCGGCGCCGAGTACGGGCCGTACGACACCAGGACGTCGTCGCGCCGCATCAGCGAATCGAAGCTCGTCATGTCGAGGTTGCCGAGCGCGATGCCCTGATCGAGCGGGAGGTGGCACGCGCCGCCGGACGGACCGCGGGCGCATCCGTTGGTCAGCGTGGGCGCGATCCGCTCTTCGTAGAACGAGAACTCCGGCTCATCGGCCTGCTGGCAACCCGCCGCCACGGCACACGTCAGGAGGGCCGTGCCGCCTAGTGCGATCACATGCTTCATTGTCATCGTTCCACCCGTTCCACGACGTCAAAGGTACCAAAAACAAAGGCGCCCGAGGAGTCCCCCCGGGCGCCTTCATCCATCCCCTCACCAACCGCTCGTGCGGGGGCCTCTTCCCGAGTGACGTCTAGCGACGAACGGCGAGCGCCGAGTCGTAGGCGTCGAGCACGAGCCGATCCTGTTCGAGGGCGCGACCCTCGTTGAGCGCCGCGCGCGCCTCCGCCGTTCCGATCCGGCCGAGGGCGAACGCCGCCTGCTGACGAACCCGCATGTTGCCATCGCTGAGCAGCGACACGAGCGCGGGGACCGCCGCTTCGGTGCGGAAGGCGCCGAGAGCGCTCGCCGCGCGGCTGCGCACGTACATGTCCTCATCGGCGAGGAGACCCATGAGCTCCTCGTGACCGTTGAAGCCGTTCACGAGCAGCACCTGGGCGACCGCCGCCTCGCGGACGTTGTGATCGACGTCCGAGAACGCGCGGATGATGCCCGGGTTGGCGGCCGGCGTGTTCATGTAGCCGAGCGCGTTCACCACCGCGGTGCGCACGCCCGCGTCCGGGTCGTCGAGCGCCGTCATGAGCGCGTCGACGGTCTGCGGGACACGGAAGATGCCGAGCGCCTCCGCCGCACGCGCGCGGCGAACCGCGTCGGCGTCGGTGGCGAGCACGTTGCGGACCGAGTGGATGATCGCGCCGAGCCCGAACGGACGGCGACGCAACCACCACGCTGCGATCTCGCGCACGCCCGCGTCGCTGCTGTCGAAGAGCGCCGCCTGGAGGAGCGGCACGCAGCGATGGCACTCGACGCGCTCACCGTACTCGAGAGTCGCCCGGAGGCGGGTCGGCGACGCCGTCAGGATGGCTTGCTCCATCTGAGCCACCGAGGGGGCCTGGGTCCCTTCGGAGAGCTCGCCGTTGACGACGTCGTAGGGGACGAACCGCTCCTGGGCGGCGGCGGGCGCCGCCAAGGAGAGGAGCAGTCCGGCGAAGAGGGTCTGGTTGAGCAACTTCATGTTGGTTCTCCTGTTCTTTCCGCCGTTCGGCTCAGTAGCCCGGAGCCCCGGTGACGTTGCGGCGCGAGTAGTACTGTCCGCCCAGGTCCGACATGCGGATGAGGGACATGCGGTCGTCGCGGGTCACGGCCGCGCCACCCACGTTCTCCGGGTGGAGCGGGCGCGAGGCCCAGGCGAGCTCGGTCGGGTCGTTCTCGGCCGTCACGTTGACGACCTCGTTCAGCCGCGACTCACGCGCAGCGCCCGGGATGACCCACTGGGGGGGCACGTCGCCCGTCGCCATCGAGTCACCCATCATGGCCGACGGGTAGAGCAGCGTGACGTAGGACGCCGGGTAGGCGACAAGCTCGTTCTCGTAGTAGACCTCGATGGGCTCGTCCGTGAGGAGGAGGTACGGGATGTCGTACTCGAGCATCTCGCCTTCCATCGTGGTCACTTCGACGTGGTAGCTGCGGCCCGCGTAGGGGTCCGCCCCGCCACCGTCGTGGCAGCTGACGCAGTTGCGGTCGAGGACGTCCTGGATGTTCTCCGAGGTCGTCGAGCCGGCCCACGGAAGCTCGAGGCGGTCCGCGATGGCCTGGACGTTGGTGCTCATGTCGGGACCGATCTGCTGCGCGATCGTCTGCGGGCCGTTCCGCGGCTGGACGACTTCGGCGCGCGCCGCGTGACAGCCACCGCAGCTCCGCGTCTCACCGGGCATCGCCTGGATCCAGAGGAGCTGGTTGCGGATGGAGAGGCCGAAGCGGTCGATCGGCTGGAGGTGGTACGGCAGGTACGCCGGCACCGCCGCGCGCCACGAGCCGTCCGCCTGGACCGGCGTCTCGCCCAGGATGGCCGCGCCCTCGTGCATCGTGAGACCGAACTCGCGGACCGCGCCGATCTCCGAGGAGAAGCCCTCGATGATGCGCACGCGGGTCGCCTGCTGGAGCGCCTGTCCGAGCGGGGTGCCGTCGAACTGCGCGCCGCCGATGCCCTCGGTCAACGAGGTCTGCGTGATGTCGATCGAGCCGAGGATGGCCGGCTCGGTCGCGGCCGGGCGGTCGATGAGGCTGCCGATGACCGGCGGCTCCTCGCGCGGGCGGACCGGCTGCGCGTAGAGCTCCCACTGGTTCGGGTTGTCGAACACGAGGGTGCGCTGACCGCTCTGGGCGTCGAAGAGGTAGATGCCGAAGTTCGGCGCGGTCTCCGCGAGCTCGTTGCGCTCGTTGACGTCGCCGTCCGCCCACGACACGAGGTAGTGGTCGTCGTTGCCGGTGATGTCGCGGATGGAGCGCGGGTCGCGGTAACGGCCGACGCCGCTCGGCGGCGAGCCCATGCCGGTCGGCACGTCGGGGGTGAGGTTGACGAACTCGGACGCCTGCTCGTCGATGACGAGCGAGGGGTCCGCCGCGTCGTGCGCGCGCGAGTCGATGCGGAGCAACGCGCCCGCCTGGATGGTGCCTTCGCGGCTCGTCACGATGCTCGTGAACTCACCGGGGCGACCCGGGACCTCTTGCGCCTGCACGAGGCTGTTGCCCGGCTTGCCGTGCTGGCCCGCGATCGCGACCATGTTCGTGCAGTCCGGCGCCATGCGGAAGAGCTTGACGTCGTTGACCGGCCCGAGGTGCTCCCACCGCGAGTACCCGATCTCACCCGTCGAGAGGAGGAACGGACGCACCGTGTTCGACAGGTTCTGCGAGCAGAGCAGCGTGCTCGCCTCGCCCGCGTCGAGATCCATGATCGCGATCTGCGACACGTTCCGTCCGTGCGTGTACTCGTTCGCGCGGACGCCCATCTCCGTGTAGGGCTCGGCCGTGTTGAACGCGACGCGGTTGCCCGGGACGTAGATGGGGTTGAACTTGTTGACATCGGTGAACGTGAGCTGGCGGACGCCGCTCCCGTCGATGTTCGCCTCGTAGATGTTGTACGTGCGGCTGTCCGCGGTACGCATCGAGAAGAGGACGCGGGTCGCGTCGAAGCTGACGTCGAGGCCGTTGACGTCGACGCCCTCGAACTCCTCCGTCAGGTTGCGGAGCTCGCCGTCCGGAGTCGGAGGCGAGAGGACGTAGACACCGCCGCCGGGCACGTACCCGTCGTAGTCGATGGTCTGTCCCATCCCGTGCGTCACGTTGTGCGAGAAGTCGGCGTTCTCGAACGCCACCCCCGTAAACACGATCGCTTCCAGATTCGGAACGACCGATTCCCCAACACCCTCGCCGCCGCAGCCCGCCAGCCCGACTAGCGCCGTGCCGCAGACGACCAACGCTCGCGCGAGTCGTGCCTTGTTCAACCACTCATTCATGCGTGCCTCCAACCCAGCATGCGAAACCCGCTGGAAGCTGTGCAGGCTCCGTTCCACACCCGGGCTCCGAGGAGATCAGGCCATTTGACCGCGATTTCGCTCCGTTTTCGGGGGATCTCGCCCCCTGGCGCGAGCGGGGTTGGGGGTCCGAGCCCCCGACCGGCGGATCGACGAGGCGGTCCGAGAAGGGGTCTCTCTGGCTCCGAAACGGAGCGAAGAGCGCTCCTCTCATCGGGACACGCGGAGAGGATCCCGACCCGCGGCTCGGGCGCTATAGTTGCTTACCCATGAGCATGCGCGACGCCCGGCGACTGAAGCACCTCACCACGATCCTCGGGGGCCTCGCGCCCGCTGCGCTGGCGGCGGCCGTCGTCCTCGCCTACGCGCCGACGGCGCACGCGGACTGGTTGGCCGACCTGACCCGCCCGTTCGAGACCGCGTTGAGCGAGGGCAACTGGGCGGTCGCCCTCGGCCTCGTGTTCCTCGGCGGTCTCCTCACGTCGCTGACGCCGTGCGTCTACCCGATGATCGCGATCACGGTGAGCGTGTTCGGCGCGTCGCAAGCGAAATCCAAGCTGCACGCAGCGGGACTTTCGACGATGTATGTGCTCGGCCTCATCACGTTGATCGTCGCCATCGGGATGCCGTTCGCGCTCTTCAAGATCGACAACTCCGCGCTCTACGGCAACGCGTGGTTCTGGGTCGGTATGTCGGTCGTCCTGCTCGCGCTCTCGCTCGCGATGTTCGGCGTCTACGAGCTGCGCCTGCCCTCGTCTGTGCAGAACAAGCTCGCGCAGATGGGCGGCGTCGGTTTTCGTGGCGCGTTCGTGCTCGGGATGGTCGGCGGCCTCATCGCGACGCCGTGCACCGGACCGATCCTCGGCGGACTGTTGGTGTGGATCGGCACCACCGGCTCGCTCGCCTTCGGGGCGATCGCGCTCGCGACGTTCGGCGCCGGCCTCGGGCTCCTCACCTGGCTCGTCGGGACGTTCGCGATCGGGCTCCCGAAGTCCGGCGCCTGGATGGAGAAGATCAAGTCGTTCTTCGGGCTCGTGCTCGTCGTGCCGGCGCTCTTCTTCCTCGTCAACAACGCGCTCGACCTCGGCCACGTGCTCGTCCACAAGACGGCGATCTATCTCGGCCTCGGCATCGTGCTCGTGATCGCGGGCCTCGGGATGGGCGCGATCCACCTGAGCACCTACGGCGTGAGCAAGCTCCAGCTCGCGCGCAAGATCGGCGGCATCCTCGTGACGAGCGTCGGCGCGTTGATCGTCGCGCTCTGGGTGAACGCCGCGCCGCCGCTGCCGGACGGCGCCGAGATCGAGTGGATGACCGACTACCAGGCGGCGCGCGAGCTCGCCGAGGCGGAAGGTCGCCCGCTGCTCGTCGACTTCGGCGCGAACTGGTGCCAGGCGTGCCAGGAGCTCGAGCGCAACACGTTCAGCGATCGCCGCATCGTCGAAGAGGGGCAGCGCTTCGTCCCGGTGCGCGTCGACCTGAGCCCCGGTCCGGAGGTCGCGCGCGGTCGCGAGCTCCTCGCGCAGTACAACCAGCGCGGCCTCCCGCTCGTCGTCATGCACGACAGCCACGGGGGCGAGGCGGCGCGCGTCACGAGCTTCATCGAGGCGGAGCAGATGCTCACCTTGATGCAGGACGTCGACTGAGCGACACCTCCCGCATGCGATCGTGGACGCTCGCGCTGGCGCTCCTCGCGCTCCCGCTCGCCGGATGCGTCGACGAGGAGCCGCTGCTCGTGCTCGGCGTCGGCGAAGGGACGTTCCACGAGTTCGGCGACGGCGACACGCTCGACCTGGTCAGCGGCTGCCAGGGATCGCAGCACGTCTGGACCGCGATCCGCACGCGCGGGCTCACCCGGACGCGGATGCTGATCGATCTCTCGTTCACCCGGGTGCGCGACGACGTGCTGGTGAGCGCACCGTTCGTGGTGCGCGCGTCGCTGGAGGACGGTCCGGACGGCTACGAGGACCTCGCCGGCCTCACGCTCCAAATCCCGATTCCGGGCGACGCGATCGGCGAGGACCTCCTCATGCGCGGCGAGGTCACGGACGCGGAGATGCGATCCGCGAGCGACGAGCGAATGGTGCGCGTCGACTGGGGCGTGGGCGGCTGCCGCTGAGGCGCCGACCGCCGCGATCTCGAGTCCGCAGCAGATCCACGCCCCGTCCAGAAGCTGGACGCTGCACGCGCTCTGCGCACGCGCGCGGCCCCGCGTAGGCGCGGGACCGAGTCCGCAGCCCGCGGGGAGCGCGCGCTGCGACGGAGCGGCACGGCTCGTGCGGAAGCTCTCGGTCGATGACGACCCGGGAGACGACGATGCGAGCTGACGAGGCGATCCGAGGAACCCTCCGCGCGGGGATGGCCGCGGCGCTGATGGCCGCCGCGCTCGGGGCCGGGTGTGCGGCGGAGGGAGCCTCCACCCCGGACGGACACGACCGCAACGAGGTTCGCGTCGATGTCGACACGATCATCCAATGGCGCGCCGACGGCGACTGGGTGGTGAGCCCGCGCCTCGATACGGACTCGGGGGCGACGCGCGTCGGCGTGTTCCTCGGGCTCGACACCGAGGGAGCGATGCCGCGCATGCAGGCGCGAGGGCTCACCGGCGGCGGTGAGGTCGGCGAGTGGATCGACGTCGCGGTGACGTGGAGCGAGGTCGATCACTACGTCGGCATCGCGGAGCTCGGGATGATGGCCGACTCGGCGGAGCTGCGGATCGGTGTCGAGGCCGCAAATCACCTTTCGCACCTCCAATGGGACGCGGTCATCCCCGACGACGAGGGCTTGCTCTATTCGCCCGAGCCCGAGATGTCGGCGAGCGGCGAGCTCGGCAGCTCCAGCGCGGGGCTGCGGAGCGAGCTCTCGGCGATGGGTGTGATCTCGCGCTCCGCGTGGGGCGCGCGCGCGACCCGCTGCACCGCGCGTGACGCGAACAAGACGCGCCTCGCGGTGCACTACACGGTGACGCCGAGCTCCGATCCGGGCCGGCAGGTGCGTGGCATCCAGAACTACCACATGGACTCGCGCGGCTGGTGCGACGTCGGCTACCACTTCCTCGTCGGGATCGACGGATCGATCTACGAAGGTCGCCCGCTCGATCTCTTGGGCGCGCACGTCGCGAACAACAACACCGGCAACATCGGCGTCGCGTTCGTCGGCTGCTTCAACAACAGCGGTTGCTCCGGGATGGGCCCGACCACGCCGCCCGAGGTGATGATCAACGCCGGCGGCGCGCTCCTCGGTCGGCTCGCCTCGCTCTACGGGATCTCGGTGAGCACGAGCACGCTCAAGGGTCACCGCGATCATCCCGGTGCGAGCACCTCGTGCCCGGGCAGCTTCCTCTACACGCGGCTCGACGACCTGCGTCGCATCGCGCGCGGCGGCGGCTCGACGCCGACGCCCACCCCGACTCCGACCCCCACGCCGACCCCGTCGGGTGGATCGTGTGTGCACACCGCGGGCGGCAACTACGGCAACACCGCTTGCTCGGCCGGATATCAGTGCTGCGACGGACGCTGGCGCGTGCGCGGATCGAGCTCGGCGTGCGGCGGTTGCGCGTGCGTCGAGGCGACCGGCGAGGTCGGCTGCTCGGCGGGTGGATCGACGCCTCCGCCTGCGCCCTCCCCGCCATCCGGCGCGAGCTGCACGCACAGCTTCGGCGGTCGCTACGCCAACACGGCGTGCTCGGCCGGCTACCAGTGCTGCGACGGACGCTGGCGCGTGCGCGGATCGAGCACGTCGTGCGGCAGCTGCTTCTGCGTCGAGTCGTCGGGGAACACCGGCTGCGGGATGTGACGCGCCGAGGCTGAGCGCGGGGCTGAGCCCGCGCATCGCTCGGGCTCGTGGTATGAGCCCCGCGCGTGCCGTTCCTCTACCTCCCCTTCTGGCGGCCCGACTCGCTCCGCATCCCGCTTCCGGGCGGGTTGCCCGAGTCGTGGCCGCACGAGCTCGAGGTGCACCCGTTCGGCGTGCTCGTCGCGCTCGCCGTGCTCGTCGGCGCACAGATCGGGACCGCGCGCGCCAAGCGCGAGGGCATCCACCCGCGCGTGATGGGCGAGATGATCGGCTACATGTTCATCGCCGCGTTCGTGCTCGGGCACATGCTCGACGCGGTCTTCTATCACTGGGATCTCGTGGTCCAGCGGCCGGTGTTCGTGCTCGAGCTGTGGAACGGGCTCTCGTCGTTCGGCGGGTTCGTCGGCGCGTTCGTCGGCGGCGTGATCTGGAGCCTGCATCGGCGCATGCCGCTGCTGCCGTTCGCTGACGTATGCGCGTACTCGTTCCCGTTCGGCTGGCTGTTCGGCCGCCTCGGCTGCTCCGTCGCGCACGATCACCCGGGGCGCGTCACCGACTTCTTCCTCGCGGTAGAGGACTACGAGATCCCGGGCATGACTCCGCCGTGGCAGGTGCGGCACGACCTCGGGATCTACGAGGCGATGTGGTGTCTGGCGATGATCCCACTGTTCTATTGGCTGGGTCGCACCCCGAAGCCCCGAGGGTTCTTCATGGCGATCCTGCCGCTGCTCTATGCGCCCGTGCGCTTCGGGCTCGACTTCCTCCGCGCGACGGACATCCCGGGCGGCGATCCGCGCTTCTGGATCGGCGTGACCGAGGACGGCGGCTACGGGATCGTCGAGACCCAGGGCTTCGGGCTCACCCCCGGACACGCGGGAGCGATCCTCCTCTTCGCGACCGGCCTCGCGGTCTCGCTGCGCGTGTTCTTCGGGCCGCCGATCGCGGTGCCGGAGAGCGCAGCGTGGTCGGGCGAGGCGAGCGAGGTCCGAGGAGATGTCCCCGTGGGCGAGCCGGAAGGGCCGCCCGCCGCGTCTCACCCGAGCGGTGAGACCGACCGCCGCGGTGAAGACGAGGAGTGATCGCCGTACATTGAGCGGGTCTTTCCCGTGACCGGCCCGATCCCAGACGGCTCCTCGACCCCGACCCGCGCCCGCCCTCGCGCGATCCGACGAGGCTCGCCGATCCTCCTCGGGGCGGTGCTCTCCCTCGGCGCGCACGCGTTCGTCGCGCTGGTGCTGATGCGGCTGCCGAGCGCGCCGCGGACGCCGATGGTCGACGCGGCGGACGCCCCCTACGAGGTCGACATGGTGCCCGAGGGCATGAGCGACGGCGTGCTCGGCGCCCCGGCGCGCGGTGCTCAACCGAGCTCCGCCGATCCGCTCGAGGCGGGCGGGCATGCGTCGGCGCAGAACCTCGACAGCCGCGAGCGCGGACAGGGCGGCGACGCGCGCGGGGCCGCGCAAGCGATCTTGCTGATGGACAGGGCGCAGGACATCTTGCTGCTCGACTCCCCGCTCAACAACCTCGCCGCCGCGCAGACGCAGCGCATCCGCACCGCGCGCTCGCGCGCGACCCTCGAGCATCGGCGCGCGACCCCGAACCCGGCCGACGACGTGTTCCTCGCGAGCGGGCACGGCGAGCACCCCGAGCGCCGCCCGGTCGCCGCCACCGACGCGACGGCAGGCGCGCGCGTAGCGCCGATCGCGAGCGTCGAAGGTGCGACCCCGTCGACCGCGCATCCCGGCGCGAGCGGACACGGGCCGACGGCGTCGAGCGCGCTCGGCGGATCGGCGCTCCATGTGGGCGGCGGCGTCAGCGCGAGCACGGCCGACCGCGGCACGAGCGCGCCGAGCCCGGGGCGCGGGATCTTAGAGGGCCAGGGTGCGCAGCACCGCGAGGCGGCCGACGTTGCGATGGGAAGGCCCAGCGTCGACCGCGGGCCGGCCGCCACGCAGACGAGCGAGCGCGACTCGCAGGTGCGCGACGACACCGACGCGGAGCTGCTCGCCGGTCAGATGATGCAGAGCTGGGTGGAGTCGACCGCGCACTCGGGGCGTGAGGAAGGCCCGGGCCGCGGCGGGGTCGGCGGCGGCGGGAGCGCGGGGGTCGGCGGATCGCGCGCCGAAGGCGGGCGCGCGAGCGCCTATGGGCCGGGCGACGGATCGTTCGACGCGCTCGACACGAGCGACGCGCGCTATCGGCGATGGTTCCTCGAGAGCCGTCGCCGCGTAGAGGACGCGCTGCGCTTCCCGCGCGAGCGCGCGCTCGCGATGGATCAGGGCACGTCGATCTACGCGATCACGGTGCGTCGTGACGGAACGCTGGTCGGTGCGCCGCGGCTCGTGCGCACGAGCGGCTTCGATGACATCGACGCCGCAGCGCTCGCCGCGATCCGCGCGGCGACGCCGTTCTCACCGCTTCCCGACGACCTCGCGCCGGAGCTCTCGCGGCTGTCGCTGCGCCTGCCGATCGAGCTCTCGAACCCGATGGTCCGCTGATCGATCAGCGCCAAGGGCCCTTCGCGAAGTGCTTCACCAGCGCGTCGATGAACGCGCGGACGCGCGCCGGCTGACGTCGGCGCTGCGCGTGGACGGCGTAGAGGACGAGGCGCGCGCCGACGAGGTCGGGGAGCACCTGGACGAGGCGGCCCGCCGCGATCGCGCGCGCGGCGCTGACCTCGCTCACGAGCGCGATGCCTCCGTCGGCTTCCGCGGCCGCCATCAGCCCGACCTGGTCGTCGGACACGAAGCCGCCGCTCACCGTGACTCGGCCTCCGTCGCGGAGCGGCCAGGTGCGCTGCGGCTCGCCCTCGGGGCTGATCCCGAGCAACACGTCGTGCGACGCGAGATCCTCGGCGACACGCAACGCACCGTGCTTCTCGAGGTAGCGCGGCGACGCTACGGCGTAGACGTCGCGTGCGCCGAGCTTGCGACGGACGAGCTCCGGGTCTCGGACGCGGCCCGCGCGGAGCGCGACCTCGACGCCGTCCGAGCGGAGGTCCGCCCAACGAATGTCGGCGAGCAGCTCGACGGTCAGCCGAGGATGCTCGCGACGCAGCGCGACGAGCACGCGCGCGATCTCGTCGGCGATCACGGGCGGCACGCTCACCCGCAGCGTGCCGAGCACGCCCTCGCGCTCGTCGCGAGCGCTCACCTCGAGGCGCGCCAGGCCGTCGAGGTGCGGGCGCGCCTGCTCGTAGATGCGGCGCCCCAACGCGGTCGGCTTCACCGAGCGGGTCGTCCGATGGAGCAGCGCGAGCCCCAGCTCCGCCTCGAGCGCGGCGAGCTGGCGGCTGAGCGTGGGCCGCGACACGCCGAGCTCGGCCGCCGCCGCGGTGATGTTGCCGTGCGCGACGGTGGTGACGAACGCCTGGTAGAGCGCGAGGTCCATGCGGATTCGTATCAGGATTGAACGAATCGCGTCCGCGCTCTTCGCTAACGCAGAGCCCCGAAAAGAGGCAGGATGAGCGCATCATGATCGCCATCGCCGCCACCTGCCTCGTGATCCTGCTCCACTATTCGTTCGGCCTGGCGGAGAGCGTCGGGTGGACCCAGATGGCGCGCCGCTTCGGCTACGACGCGGACGCGACGGAGAAGACGCGCAAGCTCGCGCTCAATCAGGGCGCGTACAACGCCGGGGTCGCGACGGTGCTCGGCTGGGCACTATGGGCGGGACAACCCGGCACCGTGCTCGCGCTGCTCGTGTTCATCGTCGCGATGGCCATCGTCGGCGCGGTCACCGTTCGCTGGACGATCTTCGTGCTCCAGGGCGTCCCCGCGGTGCTCGCGATCGTCGCGACGCTGCTGGGGTGACGGGCGACGCGCGACGGCGGACGGTCGAGGGTCGACGGTGTGCAACCGGGAAAGGGGGACGGTCACGGAGGGAGGGGGTCGGTCACGCGGCGCGGAAACGCGCGGCGACGCGGGGGGCTCGTCGCCAGCTCCGCGATGAGCCACGCCGCCGCGAACGCGCCGGTGAAGGGCGGGCCGCGTTGCAGGAACACGAAGCTTGCGTACTGCGCGACGCCGGTCAGCCCCGCGATCGTCACCGTGGTCCACCACGCGGCTCGCGCGTAGCGCTCACGCTCGAGCGCGAGCGCCGCACACGGGATGACGAGGACGAGCGCGTCGTAGTCGTACGCATAGGGGCTCAACGCGATCGTCGCGAGCGCGAGCGATCCGAGCTCCCGGAGACCGGCACTGCCTCGCGCCACGCTTCGCAATGTCCAACCGCCGAGCCCGAGCGCGGCGAGCGCCCACAGCGTGGACGCGAGCGGATTCGGGAGCGTGGCGCGGAGGAGCGCATACAACGTATGTTGCTTCCACGACTCGGCGGCGGGAGCCGCCTCCCGCGCCATCGCGGCGAGCCACGCGAGCGAGACGTCGCCGCCGAGCACCAGGCCGAGCGCGAGCACGCTCGCGGCGACGGCGAGGAGCGAGCCGAGCGCGCGACGATCGTGGACGAGCGCGAACAGCACGAGAGCGGGCAGCAGCGTCGGCTTGAGCGCGCACAGCCCCCACGTCGCGCCGGCGAGGGCGGGGCGACGCACGAGGAGCGCGAGACCCCCGAGCCACGCGGCCAGCGCGAGCGCGATGGGCTGGCCGAGGATCAGCGCGACGATCCACGGCGCGCTCGCCAGCGCGAGGAGCGTCGGCGTGTCGACGCGCGCGCGCGCGATGCGATGGAGAGCGAGCGCGCTGAGGACCAGGCCGGCCGCGGCGAGGCCGATCGTGCCGGCGTAGAACGCGACGTCGCCGAAACGAGAGAACGGCGCCGCGAGGATCGCGACGACCGGAGGATGGAGGAACGGAAAGCCGCCTGGACGCGGCAGGTAGAGCTCGGACGCACGTCCGTCGAGGACGAGCGCGCCGGCCGCGCGGAACGCAGACCAGTCGCGGCGCGCGAGCTCGGAGGTACCAAAGACCGCGTCGAGCGAGGCGAGCCATACGAAGTGCGAGGCGCCCGCGAGGAGGAGGCAGAACATGCGGAGCGCGCGCTCGGCGCGGGGGAGCGCCGTCGCGTGGGTCTCCGCGCCTCGCGCACTCATCACGGCGCTCGATCTGCGGGCAGGACGGACAAGGGGAGCGGGGCGGCTCGCCGCCCGCTAGGGCGGGACGCAGACGAAGCGGTTCGGGGTCCCGTCGCGATCGTTGATCGAGGGCAATAGCTCACACGTGTAGCCCTCGCTCTCGCGGCACGGGCTGGGGAAACCCACGCAGTGGAGCGCGCACACGTTCTGGCCCCGGATGTTCACGCAGTGCGTCGCCGGTGTGCCGTTCTCGCAGTCCGCGCCCGACGTGCAGCCGACGCGCGCGCAGTAGCCGCCCGTGTAGTTGACGCAGGCGCGCTGGCCGCCGCACGAGGAGAGCGCAGGGCAGCTGTCGCCGTTCTGGCCGCTGCCGCTTCGCCCGCACGCGCGCCCCTCGACGTTCCACTTGCACGCCTCGCCCGAGCGACAATCCGAGTTGACGGTGCACGTCTGGCCACAGCGGTTCGCCGCGGGCACCGGGCCGCCCGACTGGCAGAGATGTCCCGACGGGCACGCCGACGAGCCGGTGCAGACGTCGGACACGCACGAGCCCGCGTTGCACACCGTGTCGAGCGGGCAGTCGCGCGTGGTGGTGCAACCCATGCCGGTGATGCGACGCACCTCGCCGAGGTAGTCGTTGCCGCCCGCGCCGAACAGCGAGACCTCGAGCGCGTACGTCCCGCCGCCCGGCACGTCGACGCCGAGGCTCTCGTCGTCGGTCGACGACAGGCTGCTCGCGATCTGGGCGCCGCTCGGGTTCAACAAGCGGATGTCGATGTCGCCGTCGGCGTCGACGAACACGAGGTCCACCTCGATGCGGCCTGGGCCCATCATCGGGATCGCGATCCAGTCGGAGTCGCCGGCGCACACCGTGCCATCGAACGACGCCGTCGCGGTGCCCGACACCGGCGCACCGAACGTGATCGAGCGCGCGGTCATCCGCGTGTCGTCCGGCTCGTTCGTGTCGTCCATGCAGCACATCGCCGCGTCCGGCGCGACCGTCATCGTCAGGTCGTACGAGTTCTGCGCGCGCAGGTACCCGGTGACGCGCGCGTAGAGCGTCTCCGTCGTGCCCCCGTTGCAGTACTCCACCGTCTCGCTGTTCGAGACGCCGGCGCTGGTGTCGAGGATGGTTCCGTCCGAGCGGCGGAGCGAGAGGTCGAGATCGCCGTCCAGGCTGACGAAGTTGTCGAGCACCGCGGTGACGCGGCTGCCCCGGGCGACCGAGATCGAGAAGTAGTCGTCGTCGTTCTCGCAGATCTGTCCGCTCAGGCCCGCGGTGTAGGGGAACGACGCGCTCGTGCTGTCGTTCGGCTCGAAGCCGTCGTTCGTGCACGGGCCGCCGCCGCCGCCGCCCATGCAGACCTCGCTGGTGGGCCCGCACCCCGCGCGCGTCGCCCCCTCGCGCGTGACCGTCGCGCCGCACGTCCCCGAGGCGCACGCGCCGCCCCCCGAGCACGAGTCGACGCAGCGCCCCCCGGCCGCGGTCGCCGCGCAGATGCCGGACTCACACTCCGTCGAGTTGCTGCAGAAGTCACACGCCGGGAGGCTCCCGTCGGCGGGGGGACCGCCCACCGCGAAGAACGACGTCAGCGCGGAGTCGGTGCGGTGGTCGCACGAGCTGCCGTTCGGATCGTCGTTGTCGGTCGCGCTGACGAGGAACCACACCTCCTGCATCGCCCCTTCGGCGAGCCCGAGGTTCGGGATGCGCGCCACGAACGCGCCGCCGTCGTCGTCCTGGAACTCGACCTGGTCGAACTGGGTGACATCCGGCATCGCGAGGTCGGCCGGCTCGGTCGTCGAGTAGTAGAGGAGCGGCGGATCGCGCAGGCCCATGTCGTCGCTGACGGTGACCTCGATCGGATAGGTGGTCCCGCTCCGGAGCGCTTCGCCCATCGCAGGCGACGTCACGGTGATCGCGGGGCTCGCGCCGGGGCAACCTTCCTTGTTTCCTGTACGGAGCACGACCACGTAGTCGTGCTCGACGGCCGGGTGATCTCCATCGTTCGCCACGAGCTGGATCGTCCAGCGCTCCGACGAGGCGACCTGATCGGGCGTCGGGCACCAGTCGAAGCTCGCGCGCTTCGGGCCCGCCGCGCTCAGCGACGCGCGCTCGGGCAGCGCGGCGCGAGAGTCGATGGCGACGTCGGCCGAGTCGTCGTCGCGCACCTCGACGTCGACGCGCACGCACGGGTCGCGCTCGAGGTCGTAGGTGCCGCCCGGGCCCGGATGCACGAACACCGGCGCGGCGTCCTCGGAGGGTAAGACCTCGATGACCGCGGTCTTGCTGTCGTAGACGTGCGAGCCGCCATCGGTCAGCTCGAACACGAGCTCGTGCGAGCCGACGTGACTGGAGAGCGGCGACCATCGGAAGATCGCGCCTCCCGGCTCGGTGCTGATCCGGCTGACGCTCTCGAACGCAGGGAGCATGGGATCTTGCACGCGCAGCGACACCGCGGTGCCGGTCGGGTTGTCGATCGCGATGCTGAGGCGCAGCTCCTCGTTGACCCGGACGGTCTGAGGCGCGACGTCCTCGAGGGTGGGCCCTCCCCCGCCGTCGCACCCGGCCACCAGCACCACTACCAAAGCAAGTCGTCGCATCGGCTCCTCGCGCTCGGGAGAGAATACCAAGAACCCCGAGGGAGGCCCGCCTTCACGGCGCCACCTGCATCCTCGCGCGACGGAACGTAGAATCGACGCCGTGTACGCGACGTTCCGCGCTTGGCTCGCTCTCGCCCTTCCCTTCGCCCTCTTCGGCTGCGACGGCGCTCCGGCGCCGTCGGACGCCGGCGTCGAGCGGCCCGTGATCCTCGGCGTGGAGGCGCCGACCCCGGTCCTCGAGGGCTCGATCCTCGTGGTGCGCGGCCTCGCTCTCGACACGGTGGGGACCGACCCGCGGCTCCGCATCGTCGACGGATCGGCGGACATCGCCACGCTGCCGTCGGTGATGGACTTCGAAGACGGTCGCCTCTTCTTCTCGATCACGGACGAGGCGGTGAGCCGGCTGGGCACCGGGAGCCATGCGGTCGGGCTGGTCGTGCGCGGCGACAGCGGCGACTCCGAGCCGTTCCCCTACACGCTCGAGATCGCCGACGCGCTCGCGATCGAGCTGGCGGACGTACCGCAGGGCGAGGTGCACCGCAACGACGTCATCGAGCTGACCGGCGACGGCTACATCGCGCCGACGGAGGGCGATCTTCGTGCGCACTTCGTCGGGACGTTCACCGAAGACGCGGGCCCGAGCCGTTCCGTCGACACCTCGATCGCGGTGACGCTCATGGAGCGGACCGATCGCTCGCGTGGCCTGGTGCGGCTGACCACCGACATCGGCGGTCCGATGCCGGGCACGTTCGACGGCTCCGTCGAGCTGACCTCCGCGCTCGTGTCCGGCGCGACCTCGACCTCGCGGAGCGTGGACACGACGCTGCACTTCAACCCGCCCGACCTGTTCGGCCTCGATCCGACCACCGCGTCGCTGGGGCAGATCATCCGGATCAGCGGGGCCGGGTTCCTCGGTGGCGCCGACCGACCGGACGAGACGACGATCTTGCGTGTGCAAGGAACATTTACGCCAGAAGGCGCGACGACCGGCGAGGCGTTCGGACCGACCGACATCGTGCCGCTTTGGATCAGCGGCAACGAGGTGCAGCTGATCGTCGACGCAGAGGCGCGTCGCGACGCGCTCGTCGCTTCGCTGTTCGGGTACGCCCGCGGCGTGTTCATGGGCACCGCGACGCCGATCGCGATCGCGGGTACGGTCGAGCTCACGGGGGTAGAGGTGCCGTTCGGGTTTTCGCTCGGCCCGGTGCGACAGGTCGTCTACGTGCGGTTCCTCCCCGGCTTCTACGGCAGCCTCGTGCGCTTCGGGCTGCACAACGCGCGCGATCAGATCGAGCTCGCGGTGCAAGAACGCATGCGCGGCATCTACGCGCAGTGGAACGTCGACCTGCGCTTCGAGGAGCCCGACGACTTCTCGCGCACGGCGTACTCGGTGCTCGAGATCGGCGGACCCGATCCGAACGGCTCGGGGTTGTTCGGTTACGACAACACCCCGGGTAAGGACATCGGCAACCTGCGCCTCTTCGATCAGATCGGCGGCGCGAACGCGGAGACGCAGCTGGATGGCTACCCCGGCTTCGGCGGCGTGTTCGTCGAGTCGTTCCTGTATTGGTCGGAGAACCCGGGCTTCGCGGGAGACCGTCCGCCCGGCGCGCCGAGCCCCGAGCCGCTGTTCGACGAAGTGTTCGGACCGGTGCGCGAGCGACCGGCGACGCGCGACGAGGTCAACGGGGATGGCGATCCGGATCGCGTCGCCGCGGTGCGGCGCGCGATCGACGCGCTCGGATCGATCGTCGGCGAGACCTCCTCCCACGAGCTCGGACACAGCCTCGGGATGGCGCAGCCGTACGGCTCGCCCACCGCGTACCACAACGGGTTCGACGGCGACGGCTGCCTCATGGACTCCGGCGGCGACCGGCCGCTCGGCGAGCGCATGGGACTGCCCGGCTTCACGCCGACGCATTTCTGCTACGACCATCCGGACTACCTCGACGAGATCCTCGGCACCATGTAGGACGCCCGAGCCGCGGAGCGACCTCGCTCGTATCCCCGCTCGTATCCCTGCGGCGCCGCCCCCCGACATCGGAGGAACCCTTGAGAACGCTCCCGCGCGGCGAGCTCGCCGCCCTCGTGATCGCTTCGCTCTTCATCGCTTCATCCGCCCTCGTCCCCGGCACGCGCGCTCACGCGCAGGCGGACGAGGCGACCGACGACGACGGCACCGGGCCCGCGATGTCGAGCCCGGAGGGACAGGACGACGCCGAAGGCGAAGACGTCGTCGAGGAGCCGCCCGACACTCTCGAGCCGGTGCGCCCTCCCCCGGTGCCGCCGCCGAGCCCGCTGAACGGGCGCGTCGCCGCGCTCGAGCGACGCCTCGCGACGAGCGAGCAGTGCGGGGCGCGAGCGCGTGAGAACGCGGCGCGGTCGGTGGTGCGCGTGCGCAGCGGCAACGAGTGGGCGGCGGGCTTCGTCTACCACTCCGATCGCTACGTCGTGACCGCGTTCAGCGTGATCAGCCGGGGCCAAGGCACGACCGTGATCGCGGAGGACGGATCATCGCACGACACGTTGCTGCTCGCGCGCGACGAGGAGCTCGACCTCGCGATCCTCGAGCTGCGCGAGCCGATCGAGGGCGTGGGCCCGCTACCTCGGCGCGACAGCCCAGCCCCGATCCTCGGTGAGGAGGTCGTCGCGATCGGACACCCGTTCGCGGCCGCGCGGCGCGCGCTCGGCGAACGTGGGGAAGGTCTCTTGACGTGGTCCATCTCGCAGGGCCACATCGGCGCGATCAACGACGTCGGGATCCAGGCCGACGTCGCGCTGACCGCCGATCACAGCGGCGGGCCGCTCGTCGACTGCGAGGGCTACGTGCTCGGCATGATCACGGGCGCCGGGCTCCTCAGCGCCGACCTCGGGCTCGTGGCGCGCATCGATCGCGCCGACGAGCTGATCGGCGAGGCGGGTCAGCCGTCGGAGTTCCTCGGGAGCATGCGGCTCACGCTCGGGATCGGCGCCGCGGTCATCCTCGACGAGTCCGGGCGCGCGGCCGGGGGCGGCTACCTCACGCTCGGCGCGGTGCTCTTCGATCGCATCAGCTGGATGAACCGCGTCGGTCTCTTCACCGGCGGCATCGACGACCCGATGGGCGACGTGCTCGAGCACAGCCGCGACATCGTCCGCGTCGAGACCATGCTCGGCTATCGCTTCTTCGTCGACGTCTTCGGGCTCACCACGCTCTACATCGTCCCCGAGCTCGGCGCGATGATCATGAACCAGCGAGCCTCGTCGCGACGCGTGGCGGTGCGGCCGGGGTGTACGCCGTCCGACACCGACTCGTGCATCGACATCATCGAGGAGAACGACATCGGCACCGTCGCGCGCGGCACGCCGTCGGGCTCCGGCGACGAGTGGGTCGTCCGCCCCGCCGCGGGCCTGACGTTCCTGCTCGGTGGTCTCGTCGAGATCGGCTACACGTTCGAGCTCGGCCTCGAGACGGATCCGATCGAGACGTACCACGAGCTCCGCGGCGGCTTCGTCTTCTGAACGCGACTCAAGGAGTCGCGGGCGGCGGGCGTAGCTCGAAGCTCCGTCGCAGCGTCACCGCGCCGGTGCGCGGCGGGAGGAATCGCCAGCGGCGGGCGACATCGAGCGCGCACCGCGTCAACGCGTCATCCGCGGTACGACCGCGCGTCACCTCCGCGCGGTCCACGTGTCCGTCCGGATCGACGAGGATCAGGATCTCCATCGTCAGGCTGAGATCCGGGACCTCGTTGAGGCGCGCCTCGTAGCACGTGCGGATCTGCGTCTCGCCTTGCCGGAGCACGCGCTCGATCGCCTCGGGCGGGATCATCGGCGGTGCGTTCGGATCCTCGTGGAGCTCGAGCGCGTCGGTGTGGGCCTCCGCGTTCGAGCGGCCGGGGAACAAGCAGCGCCCACCGCCGATCGCGGCGAGGTCCCAGCTCTCGGGGACGCTCGGCGAGCCTCGCTCGAACGCTTCCGCGCTCATCCACCCCGCCGCGTAGCCGCCCGGGACCTCCACGCGGACGTTCACCCACTCCCCGTCCTCCTCGCGGACGCGGGCGGGCAGCCCCGACTCGACCGCGAGCCCGACGCTCTCGTCGAGCGTCTCCTGATCCGCGAACAGACACGCGCGGTCCCCGGCCGCCACGCTCGCGATCCGTCCCGCCTGCGTCGCGGGCGCCGGCTCGTCGCAACTCTCGGTGTCGATCGACGTCGGGTGCACGACGCGCGAGTGCTCCATGTCGAGCCCGATCGAGATCCGCGCGCCGCCCCGCGAGGACGCGAGCACGAGCACCGGCGCGCCCACGTCGAGGTGCAAGCGCAACGCCGCTTCCTCGATGTCGAGCGCGGACCGGAGGCAGGCCATCGGCCAGCCCGCCTCGTGCGCGACCTGGCGGTGTGGGCCTCCGTCGACGGAAACGACGAAGAAGTCCGGGTCGTTCGAGATGAGCTGCACCGGCACGAGCCCGTGACCGTCGGCGCCGACCGCGCTGGCGCGGAAGAGATAGCGGCCCGGCGCGAGCTGCCCCATCTGGCGCAGCTCGGGGAGGATCACGTCGCCCTCCTCACCGTCCGTCGGATCCAACGGATCGGAGACGATCCGCTCCCGCGGCGTGCTCGGACCGCACGCGGCGAGAGCGCACGCGAGGAGGACAAGCTTCGTTGCAGAGGCTCGGCGATGGCTCATCGCCGCGGAGGATACACGCTCTATTCGACGAGCGAGCGCGGCACCGGCATGAGGTTCCACGTCATCCGCGAGCGCGGGACGTCCCGGCGGTGGATCACCGTTCGGCGCGGCCGTCCGTTGACCCAGACGTAGCGGCGCACCTCGCCCTGCTCGTCCGCTGCGACGTAGAGCTCGTCGCGTCCGTCGCCGTCGAGGTCGGTCGCGAGCGAGGCGTGCTCGAAGCCGCTCGACTGCCGATCGATGTTCTCGATGGACCACTCGCCGTTCGGGTCGCGCCCGGGCCGGAGCAGCCAGAGCCCGCTCGAGAACGCGGCCGCGATCATCTCGCGATGTCCGTCGCCGTCGAAGTCGCCGACGGTCAGGAAGCGGCAGAGCCGATCGTCGATCCGCGCGATCACCGCGCCCGCGTTCGCCGGCGTGCCCGCCTCGTAGCGTCGGATCTCCACCGGCTCGACGATCCGTACGTTCGGGTCCTGTCCCTCGGTGCGCGCCTCGACGGCGACGTAGAGCTCGTCGCGACCGTCTCCGTCTGCGTCGCCGACCCAGATCTCCTTCGCATGACGGTGACCGAGGTCTGCGACGACCTGATGCCCCGCGCCGGTGCGCGGCACGTAGCGCACGACGCTCCCCGTCTGCTCGCCGCCATCGAGGTCGTTCGGCTCGCTCGGCGTCGCATAGACCTCGAGCGTGTGATCGCCATCGAGGTCACCGATCTCGATCTCGTGGATGAACGTGTTCGCGGTGCGATCGAGCTCCAGCGGATCGTGGCCGGGGCGCAGGATCTCGACGACGCCTTGGTCGTGGGTGGCCACCGCGATCGCGGGGCGGCCATCGCCGAACAGATCCGCGACCTCCGCGTCGCGCATGCGATTGAAGCGCCCGCCGAACTCGGCCGCCCAGAGCGTGGTCGACGTCCATCGTCCGTTCGTCCGCCGCCACAGCTTCACGCGCGCGTTCGTCCCACCGAGCGTGACGATGCCCGGCGGCTCGCCCGGTGGCGTGTAGACGAACGCCTTGTGGAAGACGTTGCTGTCGGGATCCTCGATCGCGTCGACGTGCCATTCGCCGCCCGAGCGGGTGAGGATCTCGAGGCGCGCCGGCCCCGGCTGCGGGACGATCTGCCCGCCTTGCACGGGGAACTGCGAGTACGCGAGGAGGAGGCCGTTCGGCAGGTCGGCGGGGACGTCCGCGCTGGCCGGCGCCGCCGCGCTCGGGCTCGGATCGGCGGAGCCAGGATCGTTCGCCGTCGGCTGGGCCGGCTGCTCGGTGGCCGCGCCGGTGCTCGAGGCCGTGTCGCCTCCTCCACATGCGGCGAGGCCGAGGGCGAGCCCCGCGGCCGTGAGCCACCTACCCCGTCGTCCGATCTCCCGTGCTCCCATCCGGCGCCTCCGGTCCGGGTGCTAACAAGAGAGCGGGCGCGGGGCAAAAGAGCCGCGTGAGGTCAGCCGGGCGGTTCGATGATCGTGCCGCACGCGGGCGGAGGCTCGGTGCCCGGGTCGATCATGACGTCGCGCTCGTCGGAGAGGATCGTGCCGTCGTCGAGCGTGGTCGATACCTTGACACGATAGAGCGCGCCGACCGCGCAGCCCGGGTCGTTGAAGATCGCCGTGAGCCCGACCGCCGAGCGCACACCCTCGTCGTCCGGCGGCTCGAGGAACACGCCGAGGTCGTCGCGCTGGACCGGCGCGCTCTCGTCGGCGGGCTGGAGCTCGATCGTCAGCTGCAGCGACTCCGTATCGACTCCCGGAACGCGGACGCTCGTCCACATGTGATAGCCGCCTTGCGCGCCGTGGATGAGCGGCACCGTGTCACCGTCGGTGAGCGGCTCGAACCGCCACGACCCGGTGCCGAGCTCGAGGCTCGCGGGGACGGGCGGCTCGCTCGCCGCGCAGCCGACGAGGACGACCGCCGCGAGCACGGTCGACGGGGCCAGCTTCACGCGACACCTCGACGACGTCGGAGCACCCATCCGAGCGCGATCCCCACGAGCGCGAAGCCCGGCAGCCCGGGCGCGGTGGCCCGGCTCACGCTGCAGCCCCCGGCGTGGCGGACCACCGGGACCGTCGCGTTCTGCGTGCGGATCGCTTGCTCGATGGCCGGCCGATTGTCGGTCACGATGCGCCCGACTCCGTCACTCCCCACGCGCCGACTCACCGAGACGGCCGGGACCTCGCCCGTGATGGAGAACGGCCAGGTGTTCCCCGCGCCGCGCACGACCGAGCCGTTCGGCAGGGTGATGCGCCACGGCGCGTCGAACCGATCGATGCTCGGCGAGCACTCGATGACGCGGTCCGCGGTGTGGATGGTCGAGACGGCGGGGAGCGAGGCGTTCTCATCGAAGATCGGATCGAGCGTCATCTCCCACGCGCTCATCGTGGTGTAGAGGCGCGTCACGTAAGGGCTCTGCCAGAACAGACGCGACGTCGCCTCGTGCGGCTCGATCACCTGGGTGCGCATCGCGGCGAGGAACGCGGCGGGATCGAACCCGTCGATGTGCGCCTCGCTGAACGACGCGTAGCAGAACGGGCAGCTCAAGAAGTCGTCGCGCGACACCCCGGCCGGGAGCGGCACGGTGGACGCGAGCACGTCACGCATGCCGTCGTGCTGACCGAACGTCCCGAGCGCCTGCTGGAGGAGCCCGCCGTGATCTGCGCTCCAGTCCGTGGTCGAGAGGTACGCCCAGCTGTCCGCCTCCCACGTCGGGTAGATCGTCTGAGCGAGCGGTCCCGCCGCGCCGGCCATCTCCGTCACGAAACCTTGCCCCCCCGCCTCGTTCGCCGCGCGGGTCACCACGTCGTTGTAGTTGGAGCTCGGGTTGAGCCAGTTGATGAGCGCGTCGTTGAGCTCGAGGGAGAGATAGTTGACGGGCACCGCGCGGTGCTCGCCGAGCACCCACACCATCACGCCCATGTCGTCGGTCGCGGCGAGCGCGGTGGGACGGATCGGGATGCTCGGCAGGCCGCTCCCGAACCCGATCGTGACCGGCCGGATCGAGCCCGCGTCGTTGCCCTTGGTGAGGCGGAACGCGAGCAGGTTCATGCCGGACTCGAGGTAGTCGCGGATGCGATCCGCGCCGGTCTCCGGCACGTCGAAGGACTCGGCGTGGAGCCAATCCACCGCCGCCTGGGTCACGTCCGACGCGGCCGGATCGACCTCCAGGATCACGTAGTCGTACGGACCGACGCTCCCGCGATCGAGGACGGTCACCGAGCCGGCGCCCGCGTCCGCGGCCGGCGCGCTCGCGTCGGAGGCCCCTCCCGCCTGCGGCGAAGCGAAGAAGTCGCTCTCGCGGCACGAGCCTTCGACGGTCGTGTTCAGGATGTACTGCGGGTTGGTCGCCGACTGGAGACGCTGGAACGCGAGGTTCGACGACACGCCGATCGTCGGCGACCCGTTGACCGGGAGCATCCACGCGAAGCGCTCCGAGGGTCCGCGGTACTGGATCTGGATCACCGCGGTGACCGAGCCGTCCGCGCCGCGCGCGAACACGATCCGCTCGGCCGCTTGATTGACGGGCTGGGCCGAGTTGCAGAAGAAGCCGCCGCACGCCGCGGCGTCCGACGGGGCGAGCGCGAGGCCGGCGACGAGCGCGAGGGCCGGATAAGCGGGGGTGAGACGCATCGGGGGTGACCTCCGCGCTCCGAGGATGCACGGACGATGCCGAGCCCAACCGCCCCGTTCGCGCGTGGCGATGACACACGATGACTCAGCGCGCCGGGCGTGATCGCTCCCTTCGGTCTCGCCCTCGCGCGGCACGCGGATTGCGCGAACGCGAGCGCATGCGGTCTGCATCCTCCCGATTCGGATGCTCCCTCGGCGTCGCGTTCGTCGTGCTCGCCGCGGGGTGCGAGACGTCGACCGCGACGAGCGGCGAGCTCCGCGTGGGACGTCGACTCCAGGAGTGCGGCATCCTCGGCGACGGGAACATCGGGCGGCTCCCGAGCCGTCTCTACGCACCCGACGAGTGCTACGCGTCTTGCTTGACCACTGCCGACTGCGACTCGCTCCGGGCCGCGGTGTGCGGTGACACGATCGCGCTACCACGAGCGTGCGACGAGCAGTGTGCTTTCCGGTGTACGGACGGCGCGCTCGTCGACGTCGACGACGTATGCGATGGGGTCGACGACTGTGCGGACGGGAGCGACGAGGCCGGCTGCCCCCCGCCGGACATGGCGTGTCGGTACGCGCCGCGCTGCGATGGGCAGGCTCAGTGCGAAGACGGGCGCGACGAGGAGGGCTGCCCACCCGAGGTCGACTGCGAGCTGCGCGGCGGCTGGCCCGTCGGGCGATACTGCGATGGGTTCCCGCAGTGCATGGACGGATCCGACGAGCGCGACTGCGCGGTGCTCGCGGCGTGCACCCCGTAGCGGCCGTCAAGCTCGCTTGCGGCGAGCGAGGTTCACCGCACGTTCCTCCGCGATGCGCTTCTTCGTGGCCGCCCACCCGCAGATCGGACACGAGGCGAGGTCGTGATAGAGGGCGGGGCAGCGCTCGCGCCCGAAGTAGATGATCTGGAGGTGGACGTCGTTCCACCGCTCGCGCGCGAAGAGCTGCTTGAGGTCGCGCTCGGTCTGCACCACCGACGAGCCGTCGCTCAGCCCCCAGCGGGCGGCGCAACGATGGATGTGCGTGTCCACCGCGAACGCCGGTATGCCGAACGCCTGCGACATGACGACCGACGCCGTCTTGTGTCCGACGCCGGGGAGCGCCTCGAGCGCGTCCATGTCGGCGGGCACCTCGCTCGCGTGCCGTTCGACGAGCCCGCGCGAGAGCCCTTCGAGCGACTTGGCCTTGGACGGCGCGAGCCCGAGCTGACGGATGAACGGGAGGATGCGTTCGCGCCCGAGCTCGGCGAGCGCCTCCGGGGTCGGCGCGGCGGCGAAGAGCGCGGGGGTGACCTCGTTGACCTTCTTGTCCGTCGTCTGCGCGCTGAGCACGACCGCGACGAGGAGCTGGAACGGGCTCGCGTGAACGAGGGGGATCGGCGGCTCGGGGTAGAGCTCGTCGAGGATCGTCTGGATCCGGGATGCCTTCTCGTGGCGCCGCACGGGGCGCACCGTACCAGCCTCGACCGCTACGTTTCGGTTGTTCGGAGGCGGGGCCCAGCCTAGGGTTCGCCTCTTCAACGAGGGGCACCATGGGAACGATCAGGAACGCTTGGACCTTGACGGTCGCGCTCGGCGCGGCGGGGCTGTGTGCGGCGTGCGGCGACGACGGAGGCACGGACGCCGGGGGTGGCGACGCAGGGCGGCGTGACGCGGGCGGAGGGATCGACGCGGGGCCGGGCACCGACGCGGGACCGGGCACCGACGCGGGACCGAGCGGGTGCAACGGCGCAGGGTGCGAGTTCGTGTCGCTCAACGCCGCGATCGCCCACACGTGCGGCGTACGCGCGAACGGCGAGGTCATGTGCTGGGGTCGCAACCAGGAGTTCCAGCTCGGCGACGGCCGCGCGCTCCACATGGACTGCGCGATGGTCGGCAGCGATCCCGAGGACTGCAGCGGCGCGCCGGTGAACGTGCGCTGGGCGAACGGTGGGGCGCGCCCGCTCATCGACGACGCCACGCTCGTGACCTCGCGAGGCTTCACGTCGACGTGCTCGCTGCGCGGCGGAGAGATCTGGTGCTGGAGCAACGTCGTGGTGAACACGGTCGGCGGCGGGATGCCCGAGCCGCTGCGCGTGGCCGAACGACTGTTCGACTCGGTCGATCAGGTCGAGACCCTCTCGGTGGCCGGCAGCAACATCTGCTACGCGCGCGGCGCGAGCCGCGACCTCTTCTGCGCCGGCGACAACGGCCGCGGACAGTTGGGGGTCGGGACGTTCAGCCCGATCGAGATCTCGCCCATGACGCCGATGTTCGGCGGCTCCGCGATCTCCGGTGTGCAGGAGCTCGCGGTCTCGTACAACGAGTTCGCCTGTGCGCGGACCACCGACGCCGTCTACTGCTGGGGCCGCAACCGCGAGGGCCAGCTCGGCGACGGACCGACCCCACATCAGACGTGCGTGATCGACGTCATGACGAGCTGGGACTGCAGCAACGTCCCCGTCGAGGTCGGCGATCCGGCGGGCAGCCTGCTGGGCGCGACGCGGGACATCGACGCAGGGCGCAGCCATGTTTGCGCGGTGCGCGGGAGCGGCGCGAGCGGCCAGCTCGCGTGCTGGGGAGACAACCGCGCTGGCGCGGTAGGTCAGACCGACACGAACGTGGCCTACCCGTTGCCGACCGACGTGACGGGGATGACCGACATCGTCCAGGTGGCGACCGGCGGTGACTTCACCTGCGCGCTCCATGCGACGGGTGCGATCAGCTGCTGGGGCCTCAACTCGCACGGCCAGCTCGGCGACGGGATGACGAACCACGGCATGCAGTGCCTCGTCGGCACGGTCAACGAGGACTGCAGCCCCGCGCCGGTCAGCGTCGAGACGATCGACGACGCGAGCTATCTCGTGGCGGGCAACTCGCACGCGTGCGCCATCCGCGCGGACGGCAGCGTGTGGTGCTGGGGCCTCAACACGAGCCAACAGCTCGGCGACGGGTCGCGCGACGAGCGCAACATGCCTGTCATGGTGCAGAACTCGGCCCCATGATGGTCCGACCCGCCCGACGCGTGAGGATCGCGGCGGGGCTCGCGCTCGCCGCGAGCCTCGCGCTCCTCGCGGCGGGTTGCGACGCGATCATCGGCGAGCCGCCGCCGAACGACGAGGTGACGCCTCCGCCGGAGACACCGCCGGCGGACGAGCTCGAGGCCGCCCTCCGAGCGCGCGGGGCCGACGTCGCGTCGTTCATGATCCGCGAGGGCGAGGCGCTCCGCGGTGAAGGCGATGCGGGGAGCTCCCGCGACTTCACGGCCGTGATGCACCCTGGCTGGTGCTACAAGGTCGTCGCGCTCGGCGAGGGATCGATCGAGGATCTCGACTTGCGCGTCTACGATCCGGGCAACGTGCTCCTGCAGCGCGACACGACGCAGGACCGACAACCGCACGTCGGACAGATGCGACCCATCTGTCCGGCCACGAGCGGTGCGTACCGGATCGAGCTACGCGTGGTGCGCGGACGCGGACAGTACGCCGCGCAACTGTACCGTTCGATCTGATTCCGGCGGGCGAGCCGCGGGATCACCCGAGCTGGAGGGCGCGAGCCCCCGGCGCAACGCGGCTACCGGTCTCTGATCGGCGTCTGATTCGGTCCCGACCGATTCCGTTTCCGTGCCCGTGACCGATTCCGTGTCCGTGTCCGAATCCGTTTCCGATTCCGAGTCCGATTCCGTTTCCGTTTCCGATTCCGTTTCCGATTCCGTTTCCGATTCCGTTTCCGATTCCGATTCCGATTCCGATTCCGTTTCCGTTTCCGAGTCCGAGTCCGAGTAGTCCGAGTCCGATTCCGTTTCCGATTCCGTTTCCGATTCCGATTCCGGTTCCGTGTCCGATTCCGTTTCTCTCTCTCGACTCCGTTCACCGACCGGATCCGGAAACCCGCGTGCCTCGCACTCCGAGGCGCTATCGTCCGTCCCGCATGACTTGGCGATCGCCGCTCTTGCTCCTCCTCTTCGCCGTGCTCGTGCCACAGCCCGCCCGCGCGCAGTACACGCGGGCGACCTCGCCGGTGGAGCTGCCTGGCTACTCGCTCACCGCGCCGGACGGGCCGGAGTCGATCGATCTCAACCCCGCCGCGATGGCGTTCCTCGAGTCGTGGGGGTTCGCGTACGTGCACTCCGACGCGGGGGACGATCAGGCGCTCGTGGGGCGCGGCGACGGGTTCTACGCCGCGACGCCGATCCTCTTCGGGATCGCGGCGGGGCTCAGCGTCGATAGCGTGCGGCCGACGCCCGCCACGCTGGAGTCCGAGCGGACGATGGTCTCGCTCGCGCTCGCGTGGCAGACGCAAGACGCGCTGTCGCTCGGCGCCGCGGTGCGGTTCCTCGCGTCGGGCGACGTCGCGCTCAACGGCGTGACCACGCTCGACCTCGCCGCGAGCTGGCGGCCGATCGACGTGCTCGGGCTCAGCTTCATGGCGCGCGACGTGGTCGGGCCGCGGCTCGGCGCGAGCGCGGAGTACGTTCCTCGATCGTTCCTCCTCGGCACCGCGATCCGCCCGTTCGGCGATCGCACGCTCACGCTCGACGCGTCGGGCGCGATCGACGAACGTGGCCGCATCGGCGCGCGGCTCTCGGCCGAGGTGACGATCCCGTTCATCGGGCGGCTCCTCGCGGCGGGCGAAGCCCAAGGGCTCGACGGCGCGACACCCGATCTACGCGGCACCGCGGGCCTCGCGGTCGACTGGGGCCAGTACGGGGTCGGCGGCGGCGTGCGCTTCGGCGACGGCTACGACGAGGCGCCCGGCTGGTACGTGGCCGGACGCTTCGACGGCGCGGCCCGCCGCGGGATCCCCGAGGGCCAGTACGTCCTCGACCTCCGCATCGGAGGGATCGGCGCGCGCGGGATCCTCGCATACGTGCGCTTGCTGGAGCGCGCAATTCACGATGACCGCGTCGTCGGGGTGTTGCTCCGCCCGCGCGGCAGCGGCATCGGGATCGCGTACGCGCAGGAGATGCGCATCGTGCTCGATCAACTCCAGGAGGCGGGTAAGCCCGTCGTCTGCCACCTCGACGACGCGTCGGGCAGCGAGTGGTACCTCTGCGCGAACGCCGACCGCATCCTCGTCGACCCGGCGGGCGGCGTGCGGGTGAGCGGCGTGTCGAGCGAGATCTATCACCTCGGTGAGCTGCTCCGGAACGTCGGGGTCCGCGCGGACTTCGTGCGGATCGGTCGCTGGAAGAGCGCGATCGAGCAATACATGAACGGGGCGCAGGGCGACGACGCGCGACGCCAGCGCCAGAGCATCCTCGACTGGGCCTACCGCCGAATGGTGTTCGACGCCGCGCGCGATCGGGACATCACGCAAGCCGACCTCGAGGCGATCATCGACGAGGGCCCGTTCCTTCCGCAGGGCGCGCTCGATCATCACCTCGTCGAGGCGCTCGCCGACGAGTACGACATGGACGAAGAGCTCCGCACCGGGTTCGGTGGGAGCTACGCGCGTCAGGCCGGCGAGCCGTGGCGCATGCCCGAGCGATGGGGCAACCAGCCGCGCATCGGCGTCGTGGTGGTCGACGGGACGATCGTCGACGGAGACAACGTGGATATCCCGCTCATCGGGATTCAGGCGAGCGGGGGTCAGACCATCGCGCGCGCGATCGATCGGCTCGCCGCCGATCCCGCGGTGCCCGCGATCGTCCTGCGCGTGGACAGCGGCGGCGGCTCGGTGCTCGCCTCCGATCAGATCTACCGCGCGGTCCTCCGCGCGCGGCGGCGGAAGCCCGTCATCGCGTCGCTCGGCGCGGTGGCGGCGAGCGGTGGCTACTACGTCGCCGCGCCCGCGCACGAGATCTGGGCCGACCCGACGACGATGACGGGGTCGATCGGCGTGTGGTTCGGCAAGGTCGACTTCGCGCCGCTCGGCCGGATGATCGGCGTCGAGCTCGAGACGCTGTCACGCGGTGAGCATGCCGGCGCCACCTCGATGTACCGGCCGTTCACCGCGGAGGAGCGCGCGGTCCTCGCGCGGAGCGTGCGCGAGTGGTACCGGTCGTTCCTGCGTCGCGTCGCGCGCGGCCGAGGGATGAGCGTGCGCGAGGTCGACGCGATCGCGCGCGGACGCCTCTGGATGGGCGATCAGGCGATCGACAACGGGCTCGTCGATCACCTCGGAGGGTTCTCGTCGGCGCTCCAAGCGGCGCGCCAGGCAGCCGGCGTCGGGCCCGAGGTCGACTTCTTCGTGGTGCCGCAGCGCCCGAGCACGCTGCTCGACTACGTGCTCTCGTTCCTCGGGCTCGGTGCGACCGCCGGCGATCCGGTGGCAGCGGAAGAGGCGAGCATCGCGCTGGAGCGCGTCGCGCCGGAGCTGCGCGCCGCCCTGGCGATGGTGATGACGCTCCGGCACGTCGGCGCTGGGGCGCCCATGGCGCTCCTCCCCGAGGTCGTGACGCCGCACTGATCGCCGAGGTGCTGCGAATCGCCGTGCGCCCGACGTGATCTCGATCGCGAGGGTCTAGCTCGAAAGACGCCGACTCGGTAACGTGGTGCGCGTGACGGCGTCCCCGGCTCGGGCCGCGCGCAACGCGGCGTTCGTCCTCGTCTGGCTGTTGGCGTGGGCACCTCTCGCGGAGGCCCAGGGCGACGAGGGCACACCGCCAGAAGCCGTGCAGTTCTATACGTCGGCGCGCGAGAACTACGAGGCCGGCCGCTACCAAGAGGCGGCCGATGATCTCGAGCGCGCCCTCATGCTCGACCCCGACTCGCCGACCCTCGTCTACAATCTCGCACGCGTCTACGAGCTGCTCGGACAGCCGGCCCGCGCGCTCGTGCAATACGAGCGGTACCAGCAGCTCCTCCCGCAACAACAGGCGCGCGATCAGGAACGCGCCGCCGCGACGATCCGCCGGCTCGAAGGAGCCGCCGCGAGCAACGGTCCGCCTCGCGCCCGCCCTTCACCGCGCGAGGTCGCGCCGCTGCTCCAGCTCCCCGGACTCGTGCTCGTGCGCGAGAACGGGGTCGCCGACGGGCTGTTCTGGGGGATGCTGGTCGGCGGCGGCGCGCTCGTCGTCCTCGGCGCGACGCTCGGCGCGCTCGCCCTCGCTCAACGCAGCGCGGTGGACGGCTGGGTCCTCGGCCGCGACGGCAGTCTCTCGCAGCAGGTGAGCGCGCAGTCGACGGCGCAGAGCCTCGGAATCGGCGCCGACGTCTGCCTCGGAGTAGGCGGCGCGCTCGTGATCGCGTCGCTCCTCGTCTACTTCCTTCGCGACCATACCGTCGAGCGAGCGCCGCTCCGCGCGGTCGACGAAGACGACGACGGGCCGAGCGCCGCCGCCGAGCCCACGACCACGATCGCGATCGGCCCGCTGGGGATCGGAGTCACGTTCTGATGGCGAGGTCCTCGCTGCGGATCGCGCTGCTCGCGCCGGTGGTGAGCGGGCTCGTGGGGTGCTCCGTGCTCGTCGGCTCGGACGTCCCAGAGACGCGCCGCTGTCAGGTCGTGGACGGCATCGACCCGTGCGCGGAGCTGGGCGCGGCGGACGGAACGGAGTGGCGCTGTCGGTTGCCCACCGAAGGAACGATCGGCGAGTGCATCGAGGTCATGCCGAACTGCCAGCGCGAAGTCTGCGGCAACGGGATGGACGACGACTGCGACGAGATGATCGACGAGCTGGACGACACCGTCCATGAAGATTGCGATGGTCTCGACGAGGACTGCGACGGCGTGGTGGACGAAGGCCTCGACGAGGACGGGGACACGTTTACGGGATGCCGAACCGGTCCGACGGAGTTCGACTGCGACGATCGCAGCGCCAACGTGCACCCGAGCACCGACGCCTCGACCGAGGTGTGCGACGGGCTCGACAACGACTGCAACCCGATGACGGTCGACGGATCCGGGCAGTGCGACGCCGACACGCAGGTGTGCAACGGGATCACGGGCGTCTGCGAGCAGGTCGACTGTACCAGCCGCCCCGCGCTGTGCTCCGCGATCCAGACGTGCGATGCCACGGCGACGCCGCCGGTGTGCGTCAGCATCGACATGACCTGCCTCAACCCGGATCGCGCGTGCACGGGTGGGATGGTCTGCAACGTGATGAACGGCGCATGCACGACGCCGCAGCCGCTCGGCTCACCGTGCGCGTTCGACGCGGAGTGCGTCAGCGGTCTCTGCGCACCGCTCGGTGCGGGACGGATCACCTCCGCCCACGTCGGCGGCGCGACGGGGATCTGCTCGACGGCGTGCTGCAGCAACAGCGCATGCGGCAACGACACGACGTGCTGGGCGTCGGGGAGCGGCGCACGGTTGTGCATTCCGAACCCCGTGCTGGCGATGGGAGCCCATGGGGTGCCGACGCCGTCGATCTGCCACGTGGCGACCCAGTGCTCGGGCCAGGAGTGCGTGCTCACCCAGGACGACGCGTACGAGGAGGCCGACCGACTGAGCCTCTCGTGCGGCGCCCCGTTGGCCCCGCGCGACACGGGCTCGTGCTCGCTCTTCCGAGTCGGCGGCACCTGGGTCGACTCGTGCGACGACTTCTTCGCCGGCGTCCGCGGCAACTGCATGGGCAACCGGTGCTATCGGCACAACTGCTCGAGCAACGGAGAGTGCCCGACCGGGCTCTGCGTCGGCGGACGCTGCTCGGAGCCGTGCGGCACCGCCTCCGACTGCCCGACGAACCAAGCGCTCCCGCCGCCGAGCTGCGACTACGCCTCCGTCCCGAGCGCCGGGCGATCGGACTACGTGCCGATCTGCGTGTGGTCGGGGACCGGCGGCGAGGGCGGCGCGACCTGCGCGAGCGATAACGACTGCCGCGACTACACCTGCGTCGGGCCACGCGGCGAGGGCCCCGGAGTCGATCCCAGCCGGGCCCGATGCCGCGCCGCCTGCTGCGACGACTCGCATTGCGCAGGAACCGAACAGTGCCGCCCGGTCTTCGTCCACGGGCACTACCAGATGCACTGCATGCCGCGGGAGATCTTCGGTCCCGTCGGGATGCCGCCCTAAACCCCCGTGATAAACTCGCCGCCAAGGCCGGCGATGCGCATATGCCCCACCTGCCGCACCGCGTACCCCGCGCGTGGTCGCGCCACGTGCGAGCGCGACGGCGCGCGCCTGCTCGACGCCGAGGAGTACGCGGCGAGCCGACGCGATCCGCTCCTCGGCAAGAACGTCACCGGTCGCTTCGCGGTCCGCGAGCGCATCGGGGTCGGCGGCATGGGGACGGTCTACCGCGCCGATCAGGCGGGGCTCGATCGTCCGGTCGCGCTCAAGGTCCTCAAGAAGGAGCTCATCACCGACGACGAGACCGTCGCGCGCTTCCATCGCGAGGCGAAGGCGATGAGCCTGTTGATGCACCCGAACACCGTGCGGGTGTTCGACTTCGGCGAGGACGACGGCCACCTCTTCCTCGCGATGGAGCTGCTCGAGGGCGAGCTCCTCACCGCGTGGATCGAGCGCGAGGGGACGCCGCCGATCGAGCAGGCGATCGAGACCACGCAACAGATCTTGCGGTCGCTCAGCGAGGCGCACAGCAAGGGCCTGGTGCATCGCGATCTGAAGCCCGACAACATCATGCTCGCGCGCGTCGAGGGACAGGCGCGCCCCGTCGTGAAGGTCCTCGACTTCGGGATCGCCAAGGTGTTCCGCGAGGACGACAAGCTCGATCAGCTCGAGACCCAGGCGGGCACGGTGTTCGGGACGCCGCGCTACATGTCGCCCGAGCAAGCGCAGGGGAAAGATCTCGATCACCGCAGCGACCTCTACTCGGTCGGCGTGCTCATCTACCAGATGCTCACCGGTCACGCGCCGTTCCTCGACGACGACGCGGTGGTCGTGATGGCCAAGCACATCCGCGAGGAGCCGGTGCCGGTGCGCCGGGCGGCGCCCGACCGGCCGATCCCGCGGAGCCTCGAGCGCGTGGTGGCGCGCGCCCTCGAGAAGCAACCGGAGGATCGTTTCGGGAGCGCCGACGAGTTCGAGTCCGCGCTTGCCGCCGCGCTGCCCGACGTGGCCGAGGAGGCGGAGCGCTTCGCGAACGGTCGGCCGAGCGCGATGATGACGGCGTTCCGCGAGCTCCCGCGGGTGCCGCTGATCATCGGCGCGGCGGTGGTGACGCTCGCGCTCGGCGCGTCGATCGCGCTCGTGGTAGGCAGCGGCCCGAGCGACGCGACGGCCACCGATCGCGTCAGCGGTGGGCCCCCCGTCGCGACGGCGGCGGTGCCCAGCCTGCCGACCCAAGCGCCGGTGCCCGCGCGCAGCATCATCGTCCGCAGCACACCACCGCTCGCGGAGGTGCGGGTGAACGGCAGCCTCGTCGGCAATGCACCTTGCGACGTGGACGTGTCCTCGGGACCGGTCAGCGCGACCGTCCAGCTCGCTGGCTACCTCGCGCGGCAGGTCGAGATCGGACCGGGCAGCGCGCCGATCGTCGACGTCGCGCTCGAGCGCGAACCGGCCCCCACGGTCGAGCCGGTGACCCCGCGACGGCGCGGCGTTCGGCGCAGCTCGGCGGGCAACGAGAGCGCCGGAGAGGCGAGCGGAGCATCGTCGTCACCGCCGGCCGGCACCTCGCCGGACGAGCCGCACTACGAGGTCTGGGATCCGTAATCCCGAGGGCGTAGCCACGGGACCAGAGCGAGGGCGAGCGTCCCCAGCCCCGCCGCCATCGTGAACGCCACGCCGTAGCCGGAGCGCGAGACGACCTCTCCCACCGCCCGGGTGGACCACGCCTCGCATGCGTTGGTGAGCCCCATGTACGCGCTGAACTGGGTGGCGCCGATCCGCGGGTCCGTCATGTCCATGAACATGGCAAAGCTCGCTGCGGTGAAGAGCCCGACCCCCAGATAGAACGTCGCGAGCGCCGCCCAACCGATCGCGGGGAGCGACCGCGCCTCGCCCACCCACGCGAGGGTGACCACCGCGATCGCCATCGTCAGCTGCCCCGCCAGGATGACGCGCCTTCGTCCGACGCGATCCGCGAGCCGCCCACCCACGAGCGCTCCGACCACCATCGCGCTCACCGAGCCGACACCGAAGAACACGCCGACGGTCTCCTGTGCGATCCCGTGGTCGATCAGGTACGGACCGACCACCGAGCCGACCCCCTTGAACGTCGCCTCGCCCGACAGCGCGAACGCGAACGCGATCCACGTGCCTGGCGTCACGAGCATCGCGAGCGCCTCGCGGAAGAAGCGGCGCCCCCGTCCGGGCTCGGGCGGCGCCTCGACGAGGTCCGCGCGGAGGACGAGCATCGAGGTGGCGAGCAGCACGGCGATCATCGCGCCGACCATCCACCTCGGGTCGAGCGCGCTCCCCAAGAGCAGCGCGCCGCCGCCGAACGCCGCGCGACCGACGAGCATCCCGGCCTGCATCCACCCGTTGAGCGCGCCGCGCTCCTCCTCGGGCACGGTCGCGATCGAGAGCGCGTCGATCGCGACGTCCTGCGTCGCGGCGGCGAGCGCGTGCACCACCAACAGCCCGGTGAGCATGGGCAGCGAGCTCGCCAGCTCCCCCACGAAGAGGAGCGGCACGAGCGAGAGCGCCATCAGGACCTGCGCCACGACGATCCACGCGCGCAGCCCGAAGCGTGGGCCGCGGAGCGCGTCGACGAGCGGCGCCCACGCGAACTTGAGCGCCCACGGCAACACGACGAGGCTGGTGAGCGCGGTGATCGACTCGACCGGCACGCCCGCGCTCCGGAGCGCGGTGGGGAGCGTCCACCAGATGAAGCCGATCGGCGCACCCTCGGCGAAGTAGAGGAGCGCGAACATCCGCTGTCGACGATCGGGCACCGCGGCGAGGCTCGCACATCGCGCGTGCCCACGCTGAACGAATCACTTCAAGTAGACGACCGTCCAGCGCTCGCCGCCCTCTTCGACCGTCCCGTTGCGGAGGCGCTTCACGTACTGCGAGGCGTGCTTGCCGAGGTGGTCGCGCACCGCGTCGCGCAGCGCACCGCTCCCCACCCCGTGGAGGATGAACCCCACCGGCTCGGACGCGCCGAACATCCGATCGAGGAACGCCTCGGTCATCGACAGCGCGTCTTCGACGCGCATCCCGCGCACGTCGATCGTGTTGTCGCTCGTGCGCCGCTCCGGGACGTCCGGCGCGCTCTGCGTCGATGGCGCGGGCGCGGGCGGGGACTCCTTCGGCGCGGCGGGCGGGCTCGCCGGGGAGACGCGGAGCTCGTCGAGCTGCACCCAGAGGCGCACCGGCCCCGCCGCGACCCGGACGCGACCCTTCGACGGCGGGTCCGTCACCACGACCTCGCTGCGGAGGCGCGGCACGTAGACCCGCTGCCCCACCGTGACGGTGTCGGGTGGCGGGCCGCTCGCCTCGGGCGGCTCGGGGACCTCCTCCACCTCGATCGCGCGCGCCGTCTTGTCGACCGCGTCGATCTGCTCGCGGACCTTGGCGAGCGATGCCTCGTCCTGTCGCTCGGCCGCGCGCAGCGCGCGGCGCGCCTCCTTGAGCTCGGCCTTGGCGCGGCGGAGATCTGCGAGGATCGCCTCGGACTCGCTGGAGAGCTTCTTCTTGTCGCGACGCTTGAGCTCCTCGAGCGCGCGCTCCGCCTCCTCGCGCAGCTTGCTCGCGCGAGCGCGCTCCTCCTCCGCCGCCGCACGCTCGCGATCGACCTCGACGAAGCGCTCCTCGAGCCGCCTCAACAGATCCGCGCTCTTCCGCGAGTCGTCGGGAATGAGCGCGCGGGCCCGATCGAGGATCACCTGCGGCATGCCGAAGCGGCCCGCGACCTCGAGCGCGCTCGAGCTGCCGGGTGCGTCGTGTCGCACGCGGAACGTCGGCGCCATCTCCGCGACGTCGAACCCGACCGAGGCGTTGCGGACGCGATCGTCGGTGGCGCCCATCACCTTCAGACGCTCGTAGTGAGTGGTCAGCACCACCGCGCCGCCGCGCAAGAGGAGCGAGTCGAGCACCGCGCACGCGAGGGCCGCGCCCTCGTCGGGATCGGTGCCCGTCGCGAGCTCGTCCAAGAGGATGAGCGCGCTCGACCCGGTCGCATCGAGCACGCGAACCACGTTGCGGATGTGCGCCGAGAACGTAGAGAGGTTCGTGGTCAGCGACTGATCGTCGCCGATGTCGGTGAGGACCGGCTCGAAGAACCCGATGCGGCTGCCCTCGGCGGCAGGGATCGGCAGACCGGCGCGCGCCATCAGCGCCGCGAGCCCCATCAGCTTGAGCGAGACGGTCTTCCCCCCTGCGTTCGGGCCTGAGACCACGAGCCCCGCGCCGGAGGCGATCTCGAGGTCGTTGCCCACGACGTCGACGCCGTCGAGCACGAGCGCGGGGTGACGCGCGTCGACGAGCCGCATGTGAGGCTCGCGCTCGAGCACCGGGATCACCGCGCGCAGATCGCTAGCCAGCCGCGCGGCCGCGCTCCGCATGTCCGCGAGATCGAGGGCCGCGCGCGCGGCGAGGAGGCTGGGGAGCCGCTCGCGTACGCGAGCGCTCAGCGCGGCGAGGATCCGCGCCACCACGCGCTCGAGCTCGGCTTCGGCCACCTTCAGCCGGTTCCCTTGCGCGACCACCGCGCGCGGCTCCACGAACACGGTCGCCCCGCTCGCGCTCGTGCCGTGCACGATCCCCGGCAGCCGATCGTGGGCGTCGGTGCGCACCGGCACCACGTAGCGCCCCTCCCTCAAGGTGTGGAAGCGGTCTTGCACGAGATCCGAGTGTTGGAGGAGGAGCTGCTCCAGCCTCGCGACGATCCGCGCGCGGAGGTTTGCGATCTCGGAGCGCAGCCGGCCCAGCTCGGGCGATGCGGAGTCGCTGAGCGTGCCGTCCGGCTCGATCGCGCGATGGAGCTCGTCCGCGAGATCGTCGAGCGTGGGATCGGTGGTGTATGCCTCGAAGAGCGACGGCGCGTCGGCGCGTCGGCGCGAGAGGAACCGGCGGAGCACGCGCGCCGCGCCGACCGTGCTGGCGAGCGCACGAAGCTCGGGCCCGTCGAGATCGCCTCCGCGCTCCACCCGCTCGAGCGACCGCGCGACGTCCTTGATCCCATCGAGCGGGATCGGATCGCCGAGCTCGGCGAGGCGATAGGCCTCCGCCGCCTCGCGCAGCGCGCGCTCCGCGTCTTCGTAGCGCTCGGCGATCGGAGCGTGGGTGAGCTTCTCGCGGAGCGGACCGCGGCACCGTTCCGCGAGCGCCTGGGTGATCCGGTCCCAGCCGAGATCGAGGAGCGTCTTGTCGACCTCCGGCTCAGCCGACATCGGGCGGTTCCGGATCGCCTCCGGCGTCGTGACCCAGGCTCGTCACGCGCACCCGTGGCTCGGTCGCACGACCCCGCCGGGTCCGCGAGTAGACGTACAGCCCAGCGGTGGACGCGAGCAGGATGGCGATGACCACCGCGCACCCCGCGAAGACGTAGACATAGCCGAGCCATCCTCCGCCGAGCATCAGGCGGCCGGCTCCGGGCCAGGATCGCGGCCGGCTCGGCCGAGGACGTGGGCTGGGAGGAGGATGGGGATCGGGCAGCAGATCATCAGCGGACTCCCGGACTGTCGCATGACCGGCCCGCCTCGCACTACCACATCGCGCCGCCACATCGCGCCGCCACATCGCGGCGCCACATCGCGCCGCCACATCGCGCGGCCACGTCGCGCCGCCACGTCGCACGTCCTCCCCTCCGCGCGAACCGCATGCTCGCGCCGAGCGCCCGCAGCGCGCTGTGACGTCGCCTCGGCGTCCGACGGCATGCGGAGCCTCGGTCCGAGCCGAAGTGCTATGCTGGCCGCGGTGCTCCGGGCCGATCGAGTGCTATGGGCGAGCGGGATCGCGGCCGCGATCCTCGCGGGCTGCGACGGAGGATCGCACTCCGTCTTGCTCACGCTGCACGCGGAGATCCCGGTCGACTCGATCGATGTCACGGTGAGCTCCATCGAGGGGATCGGACCGCCGCGCGTGGTCACCGATCGCCCGGTCACCGACTCCGACGACATCCGCGTCGCGGTGGTGCTGGAGGGCGAGGCGCTCATCTCGGTCCACGTGGTGGGTCACGCGCGCAACGGCGACCTGCTGGTCGCGACGCGGTGCTACGCGGTGAGCGGATCCATAGAAGACGAGGCGGTCCTCGTCGGACCGATCGCCGACCTCGACGCGGACGGCGACACGTACGTGTCGGACGGGCTCGCGATCTGCAAGGAGCCCGACGGCAGCGGCGGCACGCGCGCGTGCGTCGAAGGCGACCTCCACGTATGCGCCATCACGCAGGCGCAAGACTGCGCGGACGACAACCCGAGCATCCACCCCGGCGCCTCGACGATCTGCATGAACATGATCGACGAGGACTGCGACGGTCAGGACGAGCTCTGCGCCGATCGCGACGGCGACGGAAGCAACGCGTGCCCGCCTGGCCAGACGGAGGGCTGCGACTGCGACGACTCGAACCCGATGGTGAACCCCGGCGTCGATGAGACGGCGGTGCAGTGTAACGACGGCATCGACCAGGACTGCGACGGCTTCGACAACTGCTGCGACATGGACGGGGACGGCGATCAGGTCTGCCGCCGCTGCCGCGATCAGACCGAGGTCCCGATGGACCGACGCGGCGAGCGTTGCATCGACGACGCGAGCTGCTCCCCGATCGATCCGGGCACCGGCCTCCCGACCATGTTGGTCGGCAGCTCCTGCATCGTCGACACCAGCTCGGGCGACTGCGACGACATGAACGCGATGCGCGCGGTCGGCCTCCCGGAGGTCTGCGACGGGATCGACAACAACTGCAACGTCCTCGTCGACGAGGTGCCGGAGTGCCGCGGTCCGGATCAGGACTCCGACGGCACGCCGTCCTGCGACTCGATGGAAGGGATGATGGGCCCCTGCGAGGCCCCCGCCCTCGATTGCGATCCCGGCTTCGCCTTGACGAACCGCGAGATCTGCCAGAACGGCCTCGACGAGGACGTCGATGGCAGCGTGGACGAAGGCTGCCCCGCCGTGGACGTCGACGCGGACGGACAGGCGGCGCCGATCGACTGCGACGACAACGACCCGCTCGCGTACGACCGCACCGTCTTCACGGAGATGGTGCCGGACATCGATCGCTGCGGCGACGGGATCGCCCAGAACTGCCAGGCCGGCGGCGAGCGCAGCTGCATGGACGACCGCGATGGCGACGGATTCGTCGAGACGATCCCGGCGTCGTGCGAGGGCGACATGATGCGAAACCCGAACGCGACGGACGTCTGCGACGGGGTCGACAACGACTGTGATCTCGTCACCGACGAGGTGCTCGACGCGAGCATGCGCACCGGCTGCATCGTGGTGGGCGCGATGCCGATGGCGATCGACTTCTTCGACACCACCGACGGCTCGTCGCTGGAGCACGACCAGGCGCTGTTCCTGAACTGCGGGGCGTGCCGTCACGCCTGCGTGGCGGGCGCCGACGACCGCTGCGAGGCGGGGGCGTGCGACTGCTCGTCGCAGCCGGGTACCGGAGGCTGCGTCGACGTCCTGACGATGGAGCTCGGCCACGCGCCGGTGCGACCCATCTGCGATGCGGCGTGCGGCGGATGCGCGGATCTCGACAGCGACCACGACAACTGCGGCGCCTGCGGCCGCGCGTGCGGCGCGAACGAGACCTGCGAGGCCGGCTTCTGCGTGTGCGGTACGACGGTATCGTCGACGGTGGGCGACGAGGCGTGCCCGGGCGGCAACAGCGAGTGCTGCGGGAGCGGCGCGTCGAGCGCCTGCCGCGACGTGTCGAACGACGAGAGCAACTGCGGAGCCTGCGGCTACCAGTGCGGACAGCACACTCAGTGCATCTCGCGCGTCTGTCAGTGCGACTCCTCGACGCCCCAGTGGAACGACTGCGACGGCGACTCGGCGGCGTACGGCGGCATCGGCTGCGAGGTGGACATCACCGTCACCAACCTGAACCACT
>JBFWYI010000014.1:0-128680 GCA_050186575.1 Sandaracinaceae bacterium
AAGGAGGAGGGCGGTTGCCACAAGCCGTTCTTCGACGGCTACCGCCCGCAGTTCTACATGCGGACGACGGACGTGACGGGGTCCATCAAGCTCCCCGAGGACGTGAAGATGGTCATGCCGGGCGACGACGTGTCCATGAAGATCGAGCTCATCACGCCGGTCGCGATGGAAGAGAAGCAGCGCTTCGCCATCCGCGAGGGCGGCCGCACCGTCGGCGCCGGCATCATCACCAAGATTCACGAATAGCGTGGCCGAGCGAGTGCGCGTCGCGCTCGTATGTAGCGAGTGCGGCGCGCGCAACTACAAGACCACGCGCAAGAAGGACGGCCAGAAGGGCGAGCGCCTGACGATCAAGAAGTTCTGCAAGACCTGCGGGCGTCACACGGACCACCGCGAGTCGAAGTAGAAGCGAGAGAGTCGAGCGCGAACCCCGAGACCAGCGGAGCCCCAGATCGAAGCGGAATAGGCCAGTAGCTCAATCGGTAGAGCAGCGGATTCCAAATCCGCAGGTCGGGGGTTCGATTCCCTCCTGGCCTGTCGCTCCGCGGAGAAGACCATGTCGGACGCCGACGACAACATCGACGACAACATCGAACGAGACCGAACCCGAGACGAACATCGGGACCCCGCCGACGCTCCCCGCACCCTGGGCATCGAGCGTTGGGTGCAGTTCGCGTTCGTCGCGGTGGCCGGCCTGGTCTTCTTCATCGGCGACAAGCTGATTTACTTCATCTGGGACCAGTTCGGCGAGCCCAACGCCACGTTGGTCAGCGGCGCGGCCGCGATCCTCGGGCTCGTCGTCGGGTACGTGCTGTACCGGCACGACCGCGTGAAGCCGTGGGTCGACGACGTCGCGGGCGAGCTCGCGAAGGTCACCTGGCCGAGCCGCGACGAGACGTGGCGCAACACCGTGGTCGTCATCGTCACCTCGGTGATCGCGGCCGTCCTCCTCGGCGTGTTCGACGCCGCGTGGTCGGCGTTCACGGACCTCATCTACTCCACCACTTGAGCCCAGCCATGAACGCAGCAGCAGCATCCGAAGGTTCGACGGGCACCGAGGAACGACCGATGTCGAAGAAGTGGTACGTGGTCCAGGCCTACTCCGGCTTCGAGGCGAAGGTGAAGCTCTCGCTCGAGGAGCGCATCCGCCAAGCCGGCGCCGAGGACCAGTTCGGCGAGATCCTGATCCCCAAGGAGAACGTCACGGAGAACCGCCCGAGCGGCCGGCGCGTGACGAGTCGGACGTTCTATCCCGGCTACATCTTCGTGAACATGGAGCTGACCGACGACACCTGGCACCTCGTCAAGGACACGCCGAAGGTCAGCGGCTTCGTGGGTGGCCGTCAGCCGGCCCCGGTCCCCGAGAGCGAGATCGAGGCGATCACCGCGCAGGTCGCGGAGGGCGCGGCGCGGCCGAAGCCAAAGGTCGTCTACGAGCCGGGCGATCACGTCCGCGTCATCGACGGGGCGTTCGCGAACTTCACGGGGACCATCGAAGAGGTCAACCCCGACAAGCAAAAGGTCAAGGTGCTCGTGTCGATCTTCGGTCGCGCGACGCCGGTCGAGCTGGACTACGGCCAGGTCGAGAAGACGGTCTGAGGGCGGGCGCAACGAGCGTTGTTTTAGAGAGCGGTCAAGGCAATGAAGAAGATCACCGGATACATCAAGCTCCAGCTCCCCGCGGGCAAGGCCAACCCGGCGCCCCCGGTCGGACCGGCGCTCGGCCAGCACGGCGTGAACATCATGCAGTTCTGCAAGGAGTTCAACGCCAAGACCCAGAAGCAAGAGGGGCTCATCATCCCCGTCGTGATCAGCGTCTACTCGGACCGCTCGTTCACCTTCATCACCAAGACGCCGCCGGCGTCGGTGCTCATCAAGCGCGAGCTCGGCCTCAAGATCGGTAAGAAGCCAGGGTCCGGGTCAGCGCGTCCGAACAAGGACAAAGTCGGTCAGATCACCCGCGCGCAGCTCGAGAAGCTCGCGGCGGAGAAGATCCAGGACACCAACGCCGGCTCGATCGAGGCGGCGGCGCGTTCGCTCGCGGGTACCGCTCGTTCGATGGGGGTCGACGTCGTCGACTGATCGGGCTCGGCTCCCCGAGAGCACAACTCAGGTTCCGTCGGTCGCACGGTGCGGCCGGCTCACCACCTTCGGGTGGGAGGCGGGAGAGGGTTCGTCCCTGAGCCCGCCGTTAGGAGAGTCACTATGAAGCAAGGCAAGAGACGGAAGGACGCGATCGCGAAGGTCGATCGCGAACGGCTGTACAGCCTCGAAGAGGCGTGCGCCGTCCTGAAGGACGCGACGTTCGCGAAGTTCGACGAGACCGTCGATCTCGCGGTGCGGCTCGGCGTCGACCCGAAGCACGCGGATCAGATGGTCCGTGGCGCGACGGTCCTCCCGAACGGCATCGGCAAGACGGTCCGCGTCCTGGTGTTCGCCAAGGGCGACAAGGCCAAGGAAGCGGAGGCGGCGGGCGCCGACTTCGTGGGGGCCGATGAGCTCGTCGCGAAGGTCCAGGAGGGCTGGCTCGACTTCGACACGGTCGTGGCGACGCCCGACATGATGGGTCAGGTCGGTCGGCTCGGCCGGGTCCTCGGTCCGCGCGGCCTCATGCCGAACCCGAAGGTCGGCACCGTGACGTTCGACGTCACGAAGGCGGTCAGTGAGGTGAAGGCCGGTAAGGTGGAGTTCCGGGTCGAGAAGGCCGGGATCGTCCACGCCCCGGTCGGCAAGAAGTCCTTCGCGGCCGACAAGCTGCAGCAGAATGCGAAGGCTCTCTTGGACGCCCTCTTGCGTGCCAAGCCGGCATCTGCCAAGGGGACCTACCTCAAGAGCATCACCCTGAGCAGCACGATGGGCCCTGGCATCCGGATCGACCCCGCGTCGGTCGAAGCCAAAGCGGTCTGAGGGGAAGCGAAGATGGCTACGCGAACGGAAAAGGCCGAGACCGTCGAGGCGGTCAAGCACGAGTTCGACAAGGCGATGGCCTCGGTCTTCGTGGGCTTCGAGGGCATCGACGTCCCACAGATCACCGACCTGCGCGCGCGCTTCCGCGCCGCGAACGTCCAGTACCGGGTGGTCAAGAACCGCCTGATCAAGCAGGCGCTCAAGGGCACCGCGGCCGAGGGCAACGCGACCCTCGACAAGTCGCTGAAGGGCATGACCGCGGTCGTCTGGTCCTACGAGGACCCGAGCGCGGCGGCGAAGATCATCAAGGCCTTCCGCAAGGAAGACGAGAAGAACGAGAAGATCGCCTTCAAGGGCGGCCTCCTCGACGACGAGGTCCTCAGCGCCGAGCAGGTCGAGAATCAGCTCGCGAACCTCCCGGGCAAGGACGAGCTCCGCGCGATGCTCCTCGCCCAGCTGTTGGCGCCGATGCAGAAGCTGGTCATGCAGCTCCAGGCACCGGCCCAGAACCTCGGGTACGTGCTCGACGCGATCCGGCGCAAGCAGGAGGGCGGGGGCTGAGGAGAACGCGGTCGCTTTGAGCGATCGCAATTAGAGGGTTGCGCTCGCCAGCGGCGGGCTTCAGAAGGACAAATTCGCTCCGAACCGGGCGGTGACGAGCGAGCTTGGTAGAAGGTAGAGCAGGAAAATGGCGAACATGAATGTGGAGCAGATGGTCGAGGAGCTCAGCTCCTGGTCCGTCATGGACGTGGCGAGCCTCGTGAAGAAGCTCGAGGAGAAGTGGGGCGTCTCGGCGGCTCCCGTGGCCGTGGCGGCCGTGGGCGGCGGTGCGGCTCCCGCGGCGGCGGTCGAGGAGCAGACGGAGTTCACCGTCGAGCTCACGGCGGCGGGTGACAAGAAGATCAACGTCATCAAGGCGGTCCGCGAGGTCACGAGCCTCGGTCTCGCCGACGCGAAGAACCTCGTCGAAGCCGCTCCGAAGGCCGTCAAAGAGGGCGTCTCCAAGGAAGAGGCCGAGGAGATCAAGAAGAAGCTCGAGGAGGCCGGCGCGAAGGTCACCCTCAAGTAGTGCGTTTCGCACACTTGATCGCTCGTTCCTAGCGCGGACGGGGGCCGATAGGTCCCCGGCCGTGCTCGTGTATCTGCGGTTCAGGATCTCGCCCGAGCATCCGCCGCCACGCTCAGTCCCCGTTTCCCGCGCGGTCCCGATCCGCGCAGATGCGACGACCGGCGCATCAGGTTCCCCCACCGGTTACGGTTCGCACCGTTCACGGCGCGCCCGCTCAGCCTCCCGACAAAAAGGGTTGTTTCTGAGGGGCCCGTCCGAAGAAGGAGCTTCGCACCATGGCGTCGATGGTTCAGACCAACTTCCGTATCCGGCACAGCTTCGGGAAGATCAATCAGATCATCGATATCCCGAACCTCATCGACATCCAGAAGAAGTCGTACGAGAAGTTCCTGCAAGCGACCACGCCGGTGCCGGAGCGGACCGACATCGGTCTGCAGGGCGTGTTCAAGAGCGTCTTCCCGATCCGCGACTTCAACGGCACGAGCGAGCTCGTGTTCGTGAGCTACACGCTCGAGCGTCCGAAGTACGACGTCGACGAGTGCGTGCAGCGCGGGATGACCTTCGCCGCCCCGATCAAGGTCACGATCCAGCTGATCATCTACGACACCGGCGCCGACTCGGGCGGCGAGAAGACCATCCGCGACATCAAGGAGCAGGAGGTCTACTTCGGTGAGATCCCGCTGATGACGGACAACGGGACGTTCATCATCAACGGCACCGAGCGCGTCGTCGTCAGCCAGCTGCACCGCAGCCCGGGCGTCTTCTTCGACCACGACAAGGGCAAGACCCACAGCTCGGGCAAGCTGCTCTACCAAGCGCGCGTCATCCCGTACCGCGGCTCGTGGCTCGACTTCGAGTTCGATCCCAAGGACCTGCTCTACGTCCGGATCGACCGCCGGCGGAAGATGCACGCCACGGTGCTGCTCAAGGCGCTCGGCTACACGACGCAAGAGCTCTTGGCGTTCTTCTACAACACCGAGACCATCTTCATCGAGAAGGGTGGCAAGTTCAGCAAGTCGATCGAGTACGAGCTCCTCCCCGGCCAGCGCGCGACGCGCGACATCGAGGTCGAGGGCGAGGTCATCGTGCGCAAGAACCGCAAGTTCACGCGCGCCGCGATCCGCAAGCTGACGAGCGCGAACCTCGACCGGCTCCCGATGGACCCGACCGAGGTGGTCGGCAAGTTCAGCGCGACCGACATCATCGACGAAGAGACCGGTGAGGTCCTCCTCGGCGTCAACGAGGAGATCACCGACGAGCGGCTCGAGGCGCTCCGCGAGGCGGGCATCGAGAGCTTCAAGGTCCTCTTCATCGACGGCCTCAACGTGGGCAGCTACCTCCGCGACACGCTGATCGCGGACAAGATCACGACGCAGGACGACGCGATCCTCGAGATCTACCGGCGCCTCCGCCCGGGCGATCCGCCGACGCTCGACACCGCGAAGACCCTCTTCAACAACCTCTTCTTCAACCCCGAGCGCTACGACCTGTCGCGCGTCGGACGGCTGAAGCTGAACTACAAGTTCTACCGCGAGGACAGCGAGGACAAGCCGGAGCTCGACACGGCGGTCCTCACCCCGCTCGACATCCTCCACACCGTCCGCCACCTCATCGAGCTCAAGAACGGGCGCGGCACGACGGACGACATCGACCACCTCGGCAACCGCCGCGTTCGCGCGGTCGGCGAGCTGATGGAGAACCAGTACCGCATCGGACTGGTTCGGATGGAGCGCGCCATCAAGGAGCGCATGAGCATGTCTCAAGAGATCGAGACGCTCATGCCGCACGACCTGATCAACGCGAAGCCGGTGAGCGCGGTCGTCAAGGAGTACTTCGGCTCCTCGCAGCTCAGCCAGTTCATGGACCAGACGAACCCGCTCTCCGAGGTCACGCACAAGCGTCGTCTCTCGGCGCTCGGGCCGGGCGGTCTCACGCGTGAGCGCGCGGGCTTCGAGGTCCGCGACGTCCACACCACCCACTACGGCCGCATCTGCCCCATCGAGACGCCGGAAGGTCCGAACATCGGCCTCATCGCGTCGCTCTCGACGTACGCGCGCGTCAACGAGTATGGCTTCGTCGAGACGCCGTACCGCCGCGTCGAGAACGGCGCCGTGACCACCGAGGTGCGCTGGTACTCGGCGCTCGAGGAGGAGGGCTACTACATCGCGCAAGCGAACGCGGAGCTCGACGACAAGAACCGGCTCAGCGCGTCGCTCGTGAGCGCCCGGTACAACGGCGACACCGTGATGGTGACTCCGGACCAGGTGAACCTCATGGACGTCTCGCCGAACCAGCTGGTCTCGGTGGCCGCGTCGCTCATCCCGTTCCTCGAGCACGACGACGCGAATCGCGCGCTCATGGGCAGCAACATGCAGCGCCAGGCGGTGCCGCTCGTCCGCACCCACGCGCCGATCGTCGGCACGGGGCTCGAGGGCAAGGTCGCGCGCGACAGCGGCGTCTGCATCCTCGCGAAGCGGGACGGCGTGGTCGACTCGGTCGACGCGACGCGGATCGTCATCAAGGCCGAAGGCGAGGCGGGCGCGTTTCCGGATATCTACCGGCTGAACAAGTTCCGCCGCAGCAACCAGAGCACCAGCTACACCCAGAAGCCGGTCGTCCGCCCGGGCGAGTCGGTGAAGGCGGGCGACGTCATCGCCGACGGCCCGAGCTGCGACATGGGTGAGCTCGCGCTCGGCCGGAACTGCGTCGTCGCGTTCATGCCGTGGGGTGGGTACAACTTCGAAGACTCGATCCTCCTGAGCGAGCGGATCGCGAAGGAAGACGTCTACACCTCGGTCCACATCGAGGAGTTCGAGTGCGTCGCCCGCGACACCAAGCTCGGCAAGGAAGAGATCACGCGGGACATCCCGAACGTCGGTGAGGAAGCCCTCAAGGACCTCGACGACAGCGGCATCGTGCGCATCGGCGCCGAGGTGAAGAGCGGTGACATCCTCGTCGGCAAGATCACGCCGAAGGGTGAGACCCAGCTCTCTCCCGAGGAGAAGCTGTTGCGCGCGATCTTCGGTGAGAAGGCGGGCGACGTCCGCGACACCTCGCTGCGCGTGCCTCCGGGCGTCGGCGGCGTCGTGATCCAGGCGCGGGTGTTCAGCCGCAAGGGCACCGAGAAGGACGACCGCGCCCGCGAGATCGAGGATCAGGAGCGCGCGAAGCTCGAGAAGGACATGGCGGATGAGATCAAGATCATCCGCGACTCCGCCTACGACCGCGTCCGCAAGCTCCTCATCGGTCGCACGACCGAGGCGAAGCTCGTCGACGACAAGGGCAAGGTGCTCTTCGCCAAGGGCGTGAAGATCACCGCGGCCGAGCTCGACCCGATCCCGAAGAAGTACTGGAAGGGCATCGAGATCGAGAAGGGCCAGGAGGTCATCGCCGGCATCCTCGACCAGCTCGAGGAGCAGAGCCTCGCGATCGAGACGCTCTTCCAGGAGAAGATCGGCAAGCTCAGCAAGGGCGACGAGCTTCCCCCGGGCGTCATCAAGATGGTGAAGGTCTACATCGCCATCAAGCGCAAGCTCCAGGTCGGCGACAAGATGGCCGGTCGTCACGGGAACAAGGGTGTGGTCAGCCGCATCCTCCCCGAGGTCGACATGCCGTACCTCCCGGACGGCACGCCGGTCGACATCTGCCTCAACCCGCTCGGCGTCCCGAGCCGCATGAACGTGGGTCAGATCCTCGAGACCCACCTCGGCTGGGCCGGTTACCTCCTCGCCCGTCAGCTCAACGAGCTGATGGAGGAGAAGGGCTTCGCGGGCGAGCCGCTGCGTAAGCACCTCTTGAAGATCTACGACAAGGGCGAGACCAAAGAGATCATCAAGAACATGCCGGCGGACGAGCTCGTCGTCTTCGCCGCCAAGATCAAGCATGGCCTCCAGCTCGCGACGCCCGTGTTCGACGGCGCGCACGAGTCGGAGATCAAGAAGCTGCTCACCCTGGTCCGCGAGACGGCGGCCGAGCAGAAGCAGAGCTCTCCGCTCTATCACGTCTCGAGCGGCACCCACGGCCAGACCACGCTGTTCGATGGCCGGACCGGCGAGGCGTTCCACACCGACGTCACGGTCGGGATCATGTACATGCTGAAGCTCCACCACCTCGTGGACGACAAGATCCACGCGCGGAGCATCGGCCCGTACTCGCTCGTCACCCAGCAGCCTCTCGGCGGCAAGGCCCAGTTCGGCGGGCAGCGCCTCGGGGAAATGGAAGTCTGGGCGATGGAGGCGTACGGCGCGGCCTACGCGCTGCAAGAGTTCCTGACCGTCAAGTCCGACGACGTCCAGGGCCGCACACGGATGTACGAGGCGATCGTCAAGGGCGAGTACGCGCTCGACGCGGGCCTGCCCGAGAGCTTCAACGTGCTGATGAAAGAGCTCCAGGCGTTGTGCCTGAACGTCGAGCTCATCGAGAGCCCGCGCGGCACCGACGCGTTGGCCGCAGAGGAGGAGTGATCCCGTGAAGGACATCTTCAGTTTCTTCGAGAAGCCCAAGGATCCGCTCTCGTTCTCTGCGATCCGGATCTCGCTCGCCTCTCCGGAGAAGATCCGCGAGTGGTCGCACGGCGAGGTCAAGAAGCCGGAGACGATCAACTACCGCACGTTCAAGCCGGAGCGGGACGGGCTCTTCTGCGCGAAGATCTTCGGACCCGTGAAGGACTACGAGTGCATCTGCGGCAAGTACAAGCGCATGAAGCACCGCGGGATCGTCTGCGAGAAGTGCGGCGTCGAGGTCATCCAGTCCAAGGTGCGCCGTGAGCGGCTCGGGCACATCACGCTCGCCACGCCGGTCGCGCACATCTGGTTCATGAAGAGCCTCCCGTCGCGCATCGGCGCGATCCTCGACATCACGCTCAAGGACCTCGAGCGGATCCTGTACTGCGAAAGCTACATGGTCCTCGATCCGATGGAGACCCCGCTCGAGAAGGGCGAGGTCCTGACGGAGGAGCGCTACCAGGAGCTCTGCGACGAGTTCGGCTGGGACGCGTTCAAGGCCGGCATGGGCGGGGAAGCGATCCTCGAGATGCTCCGCGAGGTCGACGTCCACGCGCTCGCCGAGGTGCTCCGCACCGAGATGAAGGAGGCGACCAGCGAGGCGAAGCGCAAGAAGTACGCGAAGCGCCTCAAGGTCGTCGAGGCGTTCAAGGAGTCGGGCAACCGCCCCGAGTGGATGATGCTCACCGTCATCCCGGTCCTGCCGCCGGACCTTCGTCCGCTCGTGCCGCTCGACGGCGGTCGGTTCGCCACCAGCGATCTGAACGACCTCTACCGGCGCGTGATCAACCGGAACAACCGGCTCAAGCGCCTCATCGAGCTCAACGCGCCCGAGATCATCATCCGCAACGAGCGTCGCATGCTCCAGGAGGCCGTCGACGCGCTGTTCGACAACGGCCGCCGCGGTAAGACGATCACGGGACCGAACAAGCGCCCGCTCAAGTCGCTGAGCGACATGCTCAAGGGCAAGCAGGGTCGCTTCCGCCAGAACCTCCTCGGCAAGCGCGTCGACTACTCGGGCCGCTCGGTCATCGTGGTCGGTCCGTCGCTCAAGCTGCACCAGTGCGGCCTGCCGAAGAAGATGGCGCTCGAGCTCTTCAAGCCGTTCATCTACAACAAGCTCGAAGAGCGCGGCTACGTCACGACCATCAAGAGCGCAAAGAAGCTGGTCGAGAAGGAGAAGCCCGAGGTCTGGGACATCCTCGAGGAGGTCATCACCGAGCACCCGGTGATGCTCAACCGCGCGCCGACGCTCCACCGCTTGGGCATCCAGGCGTTCGAGCCGGTGCTCATCGAGGGCAAGGCGATTCGCCTTCACCCGCTCGTCTGCACCGCGTTCAACGCCGACTTCGACGGCGACCAGATGGCGGTCCACGTGCCGCTCTCGGTCGAGGCGCAGATGGAGGCGCGCGTGCTCATGATGAGCACGAACAACATCCTCTCGCCGGCGCACGGTCGCCCGATCATCAACCCCACGCAGGACATCGTTCTCGGGCTCTATTACATGACCCGGCAGCGTCCGTTCGCGCGCGGTGAGATGGCGGAGAACCTGCCGAAGACGGCGGAGGACGCGGGCTGGAGCAAGCTCAAGGACGCCGACAAGCAGACGCTCCGCGAGAAGCAGCTCAAGAGCGTGTTCGCTTCGCCGGACGAGGTCCGCATGGCGTTCGACGCCGGCGAGGTGGACATCCACGCGTCCATCCGTTGCCGCGTCGAAGGCGCGGTGCACGACACCACGGTCGGCCGCGTGCTCGTCAGTGAGATCACGCCCGAGGAGGTGCCGTTCGAGCTGGTGAACAAGGTCCTCGACAAGAAGGCGCTCAGCCGACTGATCGACGACTGCTACCGCCGCAGCCGCAACAAGGCGACCGTCTTGCTCGCGGACCGGCTCCGTTCGCTCGGCTTCGAGATGGCGACGCGGGCGGGCGTGTCGATCTGCATGGACGACATGACCATCCCGGACTCGAAGAAGGTCATCCTCGGCCAGGCGCAGTCCGACGTCGAGACCGTCATCGAGCAGTACCAGGAAGGTCTGATCACGGACGGCGAGCGCTACAACCGCATCGTCGACATCTGGGCCGCGGCGTCCGACCAGGTCGCCAAGGAGCTGCTCGACGGGATCGGCGTCGAGATGATCACCGACCCGGTCACCGGCGAGGAGCGCGAGAGCGCGTCGATGAACCCCATCTTCATGATGGCGGACTCGGGCGCCCGTGGTTCGAACCAGCAGATCCGTCAGCTCGCCGGGATGCGCGGCCTCATGGCCAAGCCGAGCGGCGAGATCATCGAGACGCCCATCACGGCGAACTTCCGTGAGGGTCTGACCGTCGCGCAGTACTTCATCTCGACGCACGGCGCGCGGAAGGGTCTCGCGGACACCGCGCTCAAGACCGCGAACTCGGGGTACCTCACGCGTCGTCTCGTCGACGTCGCGCAGGACGCCGTGATCACGGAGTACGACTGCGGCACGCTCGACGGCATCGAGGTGACGAAGCTCGAGGAGGGCGGCGAGGTCGTCCAGGGCCTCGGCGAGCGGATCCTCGGCCGCACCGCGCTCGAGGACATCTTCGATCCGCGCGACGACGAGACGGTCCTCGTGCCCGCGGGCGCGGAGATCGACGAGGCGCGCACGGTGGACATCGAGGAGGCAGGGATCGAGCGCGTGATCATTCGCTCCGTGCTCACCTGCCAGACGCGGCGCGGCATCTGCGCGCTGTGCTACGGGCGTGACCTCGCGCGCGGCTACCAGGTCAACATGGGTGAGGCGGTCGGCGTGATCGCGGCCCAGTCGATCGGCGAGCCGGGCACGCAGCTCACCATGCGCACGTTCCACATCGGTGGCGCGGCGGCGCGCGGCAAGATCGAGCAGTCCAGCCTCGAGAACCGCTTCGAGGGTCGGGTCAAGCTCGAGAACACCAAGACGGTCAGCAAGAAGGACGGCACGACGGTCATCATGAACCGTCACGGCATCCTCAAGATCGTCGACGACAGCGGCCGCGAGAAGGAGCAGTACCACCTGACGTACGGCGCCTTCCTCAAGGTCAAGGACGGTCAGCGCCTCGACAAGTCGACTCTCCTCGCCGAGTGGGATCCGTACGCGATCCCGATCGTCACCGAGGTCTCGGGCGTCGTGCAGTACGGCGACCTCGCCGACGGCGTCCAGATGGAGGAGAAGGTCGACGAAGTGACCGGCCTCCAGCGGCGCGTCGTGATCGAGTCGCGCGACACCAGCGCGCGTCCGCGGATCACGATCCTCGACTCGCAGACCAACGACGTCGTGAAGACGGGCGCCGGCGATCACGTCGCCCGCTACTACCTGCCGGTCGGCTCCAACATCGTCGTCGAGGACGGTCAGGAGGTCGACGCGGGCGAGATCCTCGGGAAGATCCCGCGCGCGACCACGAAGACGAAGGACATCACCGGGGGTCTCCCGCGGGTGGCCGAGCTCTTCGAGGCGCGCAAGCCCAAGGACCACGCCATCGTCTCCGAGATCGACGGCACCGTGTCGTTCGGCAAGGACACGAAGGGCAAGCGCAAGGTCCTCATCACGCCCGAGATCGGCGAGGCGCGCGAGCACCTCATCGCCAAGGGCAAGCACCTCACCGTCAAGGAGGGTGACTACCTCCGCGCCGGCGAGGCGCTGATGGACGGCCCCGCGAACCCGCACGACATCCTGAAGATCAAGGGCGAGAAGGCCCTGAGCTTCTGGCTCGTGAACGAGATCCAGCAGGTCTATCGGCTCCAGGGCGTGTCGATCAACGACAAGCACATCGAGACGATCGTGCGCATGATGCTCCGTCGCGTTCGCGTGAAGGAGCCGGGCGACACGAACTTCCTGGTCGACGAGCAGGTCGAGAAGGCGATCTTCGAGCGTGAGAACGAGCGCGTGATCGGCAAGGGCGGCCAGCCTTCGGTGGCGGAGCCGCTGTTGCTCGGGATCACGAAGGCCTCGTTGTCGACCGAGAGCTTCCTCAGCGGCTCGGCGTTCCAGGAGACGACCAAGGTGCTCACCGAGGCTTCGATCAACGGCAAGGTGGACGAGCTCCGCGGCCTCAAGGAGAACGTCATCATGGGACGCCTCCTCCCGGCCGGTACGGGTCTCGCTGCGTACGACCGGCTCGACGTCGTGGTCGACGACGTCGTGCAGTCGAGCCACGGCGAGCGGCAGTCGGCGGCCGCGATGATGGCCGCCGCCTCCGAGGAGTGAGCCGCTACCTCTTCGAGACCGAGGACCACGCCGCTCTGCGACAGCAGGTGCGGCGTTGGTCTTCGAGCGAGATCGCGCCGCACGCCCATGCGTGGGAGGAGGCGTGCGAGTTCCCGCGCGAGCTGTACGGCAAGGCGGGCGACGCGCAGATCCTCGGCATCGGGTATCCGGAGACGGTCGGGGGTGCCGGCGGCGACGTGACCCACACCATCGTCGCGTGCGAGGAGATGATCCTCGCCGGGCGGTCGGTGGGGACGTGCGTCGGGCTCGGCAGCCACGGGATCGCGCTGCCGCCGATCGTGAAGCACGGGACCGAGGCGCAGAAGGCAAAGTTCGTGGTGCCCACGCTCCGCGGCGAGCTCGTCAGCGCGCTCGCGATCACCGAGCCCGGAGGCGGCAGCGACGTCGCGAGCCTCCGCACCCGCGCGGTGCGCGAAGGCGATCACTACGTGGTCGACGGCAGCAAGACGTTCATCACGTCGGGCTGCCGTGCGGATTTCGTCACGGCGGCGGTGCGCACCGGCGGCCCGCAGCACGGCGGGATCTCGCTCCTCGTGATCGAGAGCAAGACCCCCGGCTTCACGGTCTCCAAGAAGCTCGACAAGACCGGCTGGTGGGCGAGCGATACCGCGGAGCTCTCGTTCGAGGGGTGTCGCGTTCCGGTGGAGAACCGGATCGGACCCGAGAACGCGGGGTTCATCGCGATCATGACGAACTTTACGCAAGAGCGCTTGCTCCTCGCGGTGCAGTGCGTCGCCATCGCAGAGCTCGCGTTGAGCGAGTCGGCGCGTTACGCGAAGGAGCGCGAGGCGTTCGGGCGGCCGATCGCAGGGTTCCAGGTGATCCGACACAAGCTCGCGGACATGGCGACTCAGCTCGCGGCGGCGCGGGCGCTCACCGGTGAGCTCGCGGTGCGGTACGCGCGCGGCGAGGAGGACCCGGGGCTCGCGGCGATGACGAAGAACGCGGCCACCGACATGTGCTCGTTCGTGTGCGATCAGGCGGTGCAGATCCACGGCGGCTACGGCTACATGCGCGAGGTGCTGGTGGAGCGCCTCTACCGCGACGCGCGCCTCTACCCGATCGGCGGAGGTACGCGCGAGATCATGAACGAGATCATCACCAAGGCGCGCGGGTACTAGTCCGGTGAGCGACGGGCGCGACTGGGCGGAGGAGACCGAGCGCGGGATCGATCCGCGCATCCCCGCGAGCTACGCCCCGACCGACGACGGCAAGTACGTGCATCGCTACGGTCCCGCGTACCGCGCGGACGGCGACTTCTGCAACGTGAAGCTGTGCTTCGTGGCGACGGACCTCGAGGTGCTGGTGAGCGAGCTCGAGACGCTCGCGCTACGCGACGACTGCGTCTACGTGAAGCTCTCGATCGCACCGCGCGATGGCATGTACATCGGGCGATGCTTCTTGATGAGTCGCATCGCGGTCGGCCACGCATGGAAAGAGTACAAGCGCCACCCGCGTCTCTTCGTCAGCATCCAGGACGACGACTTCACCCGCGCCTACCGGTGAGGGCCGAGCCCGTCGGATGAGCCTGCGCTCGCCTCGGGATCGAACGATTGGGGGCCACCAGCTGGTCTCGCTGGCCGCCGTGCGAACGCTGCGCTCGCCGGTGAGGCGGCCTCGACGTAGACCTCGCGCCATGAGCATTCGACCCATCGGGTTCGCGGGACTCCTCACCCTTCTTTCTGCGTGCGGCTCGTCCGCGCCCGCGCGAGACTGCGCGTGTCCCCGTCAGATGGCGCAACACGGTCGACACGGCTCGGGCGGTCATCACGATCATCGCCGTCATCACCCCGGCGGCCATGCGCACGCCGAGGGGCGCCACGCGTGCGGCGCGATGGTCCACGACTTCTCGGACACGGAGCGCTTCGCCGCGATGTTCGACGCGCCGGACCGCGACGCGTGGCAGCGACCGGCGCGGGTGGTGAGCTTCCTCGACCTCGCGCCAGGGGAGACCGCGGTCGATCTCGGGACGGGCACCGGCTACTTCCTCCCGTTCCTCAGCGCGGCGGTGGGGCAGGGCGGGCACGTGCTCGCGGTCGACAATGAGCCTGCCATGGTTGAGTACGTGGCGGCCCGCGCGCGGCGCGAGGGGCTGACCCAGGTGCTCCCGACGACGACGGCGGCGGATGACGATCCCGGGCTCGGGGAGGGGAGCGCCGACGCGATCCTGATCGTCGACACCTGGCACCACCTGCCGAACCGCGCGAGCTACGCGCAGCACCTGCGTCGCGCGCTCCGTCCCGACGGTGTGCTGTTGGTCGTCGACTTCACGATGGAGACGGAGGAGGGACCCCCCCCGAGCATCGCATCGCGCCAGAGGCGGTCGTGGCCGAGCTGACGTCAGCCGGCTTTGCCGCCGAGATCGTCGTCGACGCGGGATTGCCGGAGCAATACGTCGTGCGGGCGATGGTTCTGCCGCCGCCGAGCCCAGGCTCCCGAGCCCCGAGCGCTCCGCGTCCGTAGCCCGTTCAGCGTCGCCCGTCCACCGTCGACCGTTCATCGTCGCGTCGCCCGTTCAGCGTCGACCGTTCAGCGTCGACCGTCGACCGGCGCCGTTCACGTCCATCGTCGCCGTTCACCGGACCCAGGCCTACCGGATCACGTCGATGACGATCGGTGCCAGCTTCGGCGGCTTGGGCCGGAGCGCGAACGCGGACGCCACCGCCTCGGTGGCGGCGGTCCCCTCGCCGGCGGCGCGAACGTGCAGCTCGGCCAGCGTGTCGCCCGGCTCTACCCGATCGCCACGAACCTTGCGGAGTACGATGCCGACGCTCGGATCGATCTCCTGATCCGCGCGCGTTCGGCCGGCGCCGAGGGTGAGCCCGAGCAGGCCGAGCTCGCGCGCGGCGATCGAATGTACGAACCCCGCGCGGTCCGCCTTCACCTCCACCACCGCGGGCGCGTGCGGCAGCCGATCGGGTTCGTCGACCACGCGCGGGTCGCCGCCTTGCGCGTCGACGATCTCGCGCATCTTGTCGGCTGCGGCGCCCGACTCGATCGCGCGCATCATCATCACGCGTCCCTTCTCCGCGTCCTTCGCGAGGCCCGCGAGCCGGATCATCTCTGCGCCGAGCACGAACGTGAGCTGCGCGAGGTCGCTCGGACCATGTCCGCGCAAGACCTCGAGCGCCTCGCGCGTCTCGAGCGCGTTGCCGATCGTTCGCCCGATCGGAGAGTCCATCGGGGTGAGGATCGCGGTGACCTTCTTCTTCGCGAGCTTGCCTACGCGCACGAGCGACTCGGCGAGCGCGCGCGCGTCGTCGAGCGACTTCATGAACGCGCCGTCGCCGACCTTCACGTCGAGCACGAGACCGTCGATCCCCTCCGCGAGCTTCTTGCTCAAGATCGACGCGGTGATCAGCGGCACCGACTCCACCGTCCCCGTTACGTCACGGAGCGCGTAGAGGCGCTTATCGGCCGGGGCGATGTCTGCGGTCTGACCGATCAGCGCGCAGCCGATCCGGTTCACCTGTTCGACGAACGCGTCGACGCTCATCGAGACGCTGAACCCGGGGATCGCCTCGAGCTTGTCGAGCGTGCCTCCCGTATGACCGAGGCCGCGACCCGACACCATCGGCACCTTCACGCCGCACGCCGCGACGATCGGCGCGAGACAGATCGATACCTTGTCGCCGACCCCACCCGTCGAGTGCTTGTCGACGCAGCGCCCCGGCTCGCCCCCGAGCTCCACCACCCGACCGCTGTCCCGCATCGCGAGCGTCAGCGCCGCGGTCTCGGCCGGCGTCATGCCGCGGATACAGATCGCCATCGCGAGCGCGGTCATCTGGTAGTCGGCCAGATCGCCGTTCGTGAACGTCGCGATGAGGTGGCGGATCTCGTCGTCGGCGAGCGCCTTGCCGTCGCGCTTCTGGGCGATCAGCTCGGGGATGGTTCGCATGCGCCCGAGGGTAGGTCAGCGCGGGCTTTTCGCTCCATCCGAATCCGACGAGGCGAACGCTCGCGCTCTCGTCGGGTTCCGTTCTTGTCGCTCTTAGAGGCGCATCGAACGCGGGCACGGGCACGCGCAGGGGCAGGGGAGCAGGCTGCCTTCGGGGCAGCCTGCTATAGCTCGGCCGATGAGGAAGTACGCCGGTTGGGGGCTCCTCGCGGGCGTCGTCGCGCTGCTCATCGCGGCGAACCTCGCGATGCGTGAGGATCCCGAGCCCACGGGGAGCGGCTCGCGCTCGGCGCCACACGTGACGCCACCGTCCATCGACTGGATCGAGCGCGACGAGTCCCGCGATCCGCTCGAGCACGACGAGGCGCCGCGGCCCGATGAGGACCCGGTGCCGACCGTGATGGCGGCGGCGTGCGACCACCCGTTCATCCCGACCCAGCAAGGCCAATGGCGGAGCTACACGTGGACGCAGAGCGACCAGGAGCGTGAGGCGACGCTGCGCATCGAGGCCGGCGAGACGCGGGCGGTGGACGGGGAGCTCTCGATCGGATGGACGGTGCGGGTGGTGGCCAACGACGACGACGCCGAGCTCGCGGAGGAGACGCTCGAGACGCGCTGCGCGTCGGGGGAGGCGGCGGAGGAGCCGTGGTTCGGGATCCTCGAGCGCAGCCTCGGCCTGCGGCTGGCGGGGCGTCGCGGTCGGTGGCGCTGGCCGGCCGCGCTGAGCGCCGGACAGTCGTTCTCGGGGACGGCGCGCTTCGATCCGCGTCGCGCGGCGATGGCGGTGCCGGACGGCACGACGGAGCCAGACGTCTTGCGGGTGACGCGCGACCACCGCGTGGTCGGCCAGGAGTCCGTGGAGGTCCCGGCGGGTCGCTTCGAGGCGTGGCGCGTGGACTATGAGGAGCGCCAGGCGTTCGGTGAGCACGGCGAGACCGGCAGTGGGACGGTGTGGGTCGCCGAGGGCGTCGGGCTCGTGAGGAGCCAGGCGTCGAACTCGGAGAACGTCTCGCAGACGATGGTGTTGGCCGCGCGCAGCGAGGACTGAGCCCTCGACGCGCGTCAGCTGCCGGCGGCGGACTGGCTCGGATCGGGGATGGCGACACACGCGTTGTCTACGCAACGCGCGATGGCGGGCGGCCGTTGACTCGGGGTGCCGCACGCGGCGCACCGCACGCGCGCGCAGCGATCCGTCTCGACCGCGACCTGCGCATGGGTGAGCGGGAGCGGATCGGGCGGGCACGCGCAGCACGGCTGGAACATCTCGCAGTCCGCGTCGGCGTCGCAGCGCGCGGGATCGTCGTTCGTCGCAGTCGGCTCGGGATCCACCGGAGCCCCCTCATCCGGGTCGTCGGCGACGACCGTGGTGTCCGTGTCGTCGGTCCCCTGCGGCCGCTCGTCGGACCCGCCGCACGCCCCGAGCAAGAGCACACCCAGCGATAGCCAGCGCATGGCGAGGGAGGGTACGCGGTCTCCTGCTCGCGCGCATCTCTCACCCATCGCGCCGAGTCGGAGTCCGATTCTGATTCCGAATCCGGTTCCGATTCTGATTCCGATTCCGATTCCGATTCCGATTCCGATTCCGAGTCCGAGTCCGATTCCGAGTCCGAGTCCGAGTCCGAGTCCGATTCCGATTCCGAGTATTCCGATTCCGATTCCGATTCCGAGTCCGAGTCCGGACGGGTCAGCGACGCCGCTTCGCCTTCTTCTTGCCGCCCTTCGTGGGGGGACCCTTCTTGCCGTCGCGCTGGGATCGCTTCTGCCCTCGGCGGTCGTCGCGCTGGTCGTGGCCTCGCTTCTTCGGCTTCTTCCCGGGCCGTGCACCGGAAGGCGCCTTGCCACGCCCGCGCGACGGGCGCGGGTCGGTCCGCTCGCCGTCTTCGGTCGACTCGATCGATGCGGTGATCTCGCGCTCCTCGACCGAGACCGCGTCGATGCGCACGGTGACCCGATCGCCGAGGCCGAACGCGTGACCCGAGCGGCGGCCCACCAATCGCAGTCCGAGCGCGTCGAGCTCGTACCAGTCCTCGCCGAGGGTCGCGACGGGGACGCGCGCGTCGACGAACGGATCGTCGAGGCTGACGTAGAGGCCGTGCTCGGCGACGTGCGCGATCGTCGCGTCGAACGTCTCTCCGATCCGGTCCTTCATCAGGATCGCGCGGTAGACGTCGGTCGCCTCGCGGTCGACCAGCATCGCGCGGCGCTCGAGCCGGCTCGACTGTGCCGCTTGGGTGGCGAGACGCGACAGGAGCTCGGCCTTGTCGATCTTGTCCTTCTGGATCACCGCGCGGACGACGCGGTGGACGGCGAGATCGGGATAGCGCCGGATCGGTGAGGTGAAGTGGAGGTAGTGCTTCGCGGCGAGCGCGAAGTGACCGATGTTCGTGGTGTCGTAGGTCGCCTGCTGCATCGTGCGCAGCATCAGGTAGGTCAGCGGCCTGGCGCGCTCGTCACCCCGAATCTTGTCGAGGAACTGCGCGAGCGTGCGCGGGCTCGTCGCCTCTTCGGGATCGAGCGTGTAGCCGAACGTTTCGGCGACCGCGCTGAAGGTCTCGAGCTTCTGCGGGTCCGGCGCGCCGTGCACGCGGTAGATCGCGGGCAGCTTGCGGCGCGACAGATCCTCGGCGACGACCTCGTTCGCCAGCAGCATCAGGTCCTCGATCATCGCGTAGGCCTGCTTGATGCCCGGGTCCTGACGCGAGCGTCGGATCTCGATCGGCTCGCCGTCGTCGCCGAGCTGGACGCGAGGCTCGGGCAGATCCATGTCGAGCGATCCGCGCTTCTTCCGGCGAGCGCGGAGCGCGCGGGACACGTCCATCAACGTCTTCAGCAGCGGTCGGTACGCGTCGGCCGAGGGCTGACGCTCCGGTTCCTCGCTGAGCCCGAGCGCGCGTGCGGCGCCCTCGTAGCTGATGCGCGCCCGCGAGCGCATGACGCCCTCGATGAAGCGGTGACGCTCCACCGCGCCGTCCTTCGTGACGTGCGCCTCGACCGCGAGGCAGAGGCGATCCTCGTCCGGGACCAAGGAAGCGAGGTTGCTGCTCAGCTCGTGGGGCAGCATCGGGATCACGCGATCCGGCAGATAGATCGACGTCGCTCGCTCGAGAGCTGCCTGATCGAGCGCGGAGCCCTCGCGCACGTAGTACGAGACGTCGGCGATCGCGACGACCACGCGGAAGCCATCGTCCGTGCGCTCGGCCCACACCGCGTCGTCGTGATCGCGCGCGTCGGGCGGGTCGATCGTCGCGAGGTCGAGGTGGCGAAGATCCTCGCGGCGCCTGATCTCGTCCGCGTCGACCCGCGTGCCAAACGATTGGGCGTCGGCCAGCGCGGCCTCCTCGAACTCCTCCTCGATGCCCTCGCGGATCTTGATCTTCTCGATCTCGACCGCGGCCGAGCCCTTCTGGCCGAGCGCCTGGAGCACGCGCGCGGTCATCGGGTCGCTCTCGGTGCGCGGCCACGACTCGATCGCGGCGACCACGGTGTCGCCCACCTCGATGTTCAGCGGGATGGTGCCGACCACCTCGATCCGCGCGGGGAGACGTCGGTCATCGGTCTCGAGCCAGGAATCTTTATTGCGTGAGCGCAGAACGCCGGCCACGCGCGAGGTGCCGCGACGCAAGACTTCGTGCACTTCTCCTTCGCGGCCCTTGCTGCTCGGCCGCGCGCTGATGCGCACGCGGTCGCCATGGAGCGCGCCCTTGAGCGAGGTGGGCGGGATGAACACGTCCTCGCCGCCGTCGTCGGGCGCCACGAAGCCGAAGCCGCGCGGGTGCAGGGTCAGCCAGCCGGTGATGCCGGGATCGTCGGGCGCAAACGCCGACGCGTCCCGCGGAGCCGGTCCGCCGCGGCCGGGGGGGCGCTTGTTGAGGCGATAGCGGTTGCCCGGCATCTCGTTGGCCATGCCGAGGCCGGCGAGCTGATCGAGGACGTCGCGCACGTCGTCACGACGATGCGAGGGGAGCTCGAGGGCGGACACGACCTCCATGAGGTGCATCGCGCGGGGGGCGCGCGCCTTGAGCGCGCGGAGGACGGATTCCCGTCCGATGGGGGAACTTGTCATTCGGTAGATACTCGTTTTCGAAAAATGCGTGAGCGCGAGGGCCTCGTTCGAGGCGACCGGCTCACCGCCAGAGGGGTTCGCGAGGGGCTTGCGCCTCGGCTCGCGCCACAGACTTAGCCGGCCGAGCTACCTCGGTCAACCGCGCGCCGCGATCGTGCCGTTCTCTCGGGCGATCGCGAGGCCCCCGACGGATCGCCGACGGATCGCCCGGAGCGCGTGCATCGTTCGTGAGCCCCCCGCGATGTCATTGAGTTTTTTGATCGCGCCCGCCGAGCGCCACCCGCCGCGCGATCGCATTCACGTGGCCGATCGCGATCGGTATGCCAGCGTCGCGAGCGCGATGACCGACGATCCGAAGCGCCCGTCGCCCCCCGCCGCCGTCCCGACCGAGGCTCCCGAGGGGCCGATCCTGGTGATCGACGACGATCCGCACCTGCGCGAGGCGATCGCGCGCATCCTCCAGAGTGAGGGTCACGACGTGTTGACGGCTCCGGACGGGCCGACCGCGCTCGAGCTCACGCGTCGGCACGCGCCGGGGTTGCTCGTCCTCGACTTCATGATGCCGGGGATGGACGGCGGGATGGTGATCGACAAGCTCCGCGAGGAGCTGCACGAGGCGGCGCCGCCGACGTTGCTCCTCACCGCGAGCGGTCGGCCGCACGAGCGCGCGGAGGAGATCGGTGCGGTGATGGGGCTGGAGAAGCCGTTCAACGTGCCCGAGCTGCTGGATGCGGTGGACCGCCATCGTCGCCGCACCAAGCGCGAAGCTTCCTGAACGACGACGAGACGAAGTCTACTCGCGCAGCGCGTAGACGCCGCCGTCGTCGACGCCTACGTAGATCGTGCCGTCCGGCCCGAACGCGACGGTGGAGTCGATGTCGGCGCCCATGTTTCGATCCCAGAGCGCCGCGCCGTCCGGTCCGATCGCGTAGAGGTGATCGTCCTGCGAGCCGACGTAGACGCGACCGTCCGCGTCGATGCGCGCCGACGCGCGGATGCGGCCGGACGCGTGTGCGACCCACCGCCGATGGCCGCTCTCGTCCACGGCGTGGACCTGACCGTCGTAGGCGCCGACGATTACCGTGCCGTCGCTCGCGATGGCCGGCGTGCCGCGCACGTCCGAGCCGATCTCGTAGCGCCAGCGCTCGGTCCCATTCGCGAACAGCGCGACGAGCTGGCCGCGATCGGTGCCGACGTAGATCGTGCCGTCCGGCCCGACCGACGGCGTCGACTCGACGCTCGAGTGCACGCGCGCCTCCCACGCGAGCTGACCGTCGGCGCGCACCGCGACGATGCGGCCGTCGGTGGATCCGTAGACGACGAAGCCATCGGGGTGGATCGCGGGCGAGCTGCGGAGCGCGTCGGGCGCGGCGTGGTGGAACAGCACGTTTCCTTGCGGGTCGAGCGCGTAGAGGCCGTCCGCCGTGACGTAGATCGTTCCGTCGGGGGCGACGACCGGGCTCGAGTCGACGGCGGCGCCGAGCTCGCGGCGCCAGCGCGTCTGGCCGGCCGCGCTCAGCGCGATGACCGAGCGATCGTGGCAGCCGACCACGACCGTGCCGTCCGGCGTCAACGCGGCCGTCGAATAGAAGCGATCCTGACCCGTGTAGCGCCAGCGCAGCGTGCCGTCGGCGGCGATCGCGCGGAACGTTCGATCGAGCGAGCCGACGTAGACGGTGCCGTCGGGTCCGACCACCGGCGACGCAAACACGCGGGCCCCCGTGCGGTGTGTCCATGCCACTTGCGGTGCATGAGCCGGACCGCGGCGCTCCGAGCGCCCGGCGTGCGTCGGTCCACCCATGAACATCGGCAGCTCGCGCAGCACCACCGGCGCCGGGGTCGGGTCCTCGCCGCCCGCGCTCGTCCCCTCGGTCGGCGTTCCCCCTTCGGTGGGGCCGCCCGCGAGCTGCTCCTGCATCGCGGCGCGCGCCTCCTCCTCGAACATGCACGCGCCCTGATGACAGATCCGATCGCCACGACACTCGCGGTCGGACATGCACGGCGTCGGGGCGACCGTGCCCGCGCCGCACGACATCGCTAGGGCCGCGAGCGAAAGCACGAGCGCCGACCTCGTCACCACACGGGTCACGCGGCCGGGATACCAATCCTTCGCCCGAGAGGAAAGGGTTCTCAGGGCGTACCGCCGCCGCGTTCGATCACCACGACCCGATCGCCCGAGAGAACCGCGACGCGCCGTCCAGTGGGCGATACGGCGGGGTGCGATAGGGCACCCTCGCGCGCGCCCCAGCCCTCGGGCCAGAGGAGCTGCGGTGCGGCGGCGCCCACCTCGTGGAGGAGGACACCCGGGCCGCGGAGCTCGACCCGGAAGCGGCCGTCGATCGTGGTGCGTCCGGCGGGGAGCGGGGCCGGCGGCGGGGTGCCCGGCTCGAGCAGGTAGGGCGGTCCGGTCGCCTCACCGCGCATGTCGAGGGGCGCCACCGCGAGCTCGGCGCCGCGCATCGCGACGATGCCCTGCGGCGCCCACCCGAGGAGCACGAAGCCGGCGTCTCCGTCGCGCCACGCGTGATCGCACGGCGCCTCGTCGCTCCCGTAGAGCAACGGGGTGGACGCGGGCAGCGAGCGCGCCGCGCCGAGCGAGAGCTCGCCGGGCACCACGATGCGCAGGCGCACCGCGCCGCAGCGCTCCTCGAGCGACGCGACGGCGTAGCGCTTCTGCGGGTCGACCACCCGCGTGTCGTTGGCGCCCGGATCGGCGGGCACGGTCTCGCCTCCGACCGTCCAGATCTGGGGCGGCGCGCTCCGAACGAGCACACGGTCCTCGTCGAGGAACCCGAGCCCGGAGACGGTGAACGCGTGCGGGCGATCGAGGTGCGCGGTCGGCCCTTCGACGATCGACACGTTCGTTGACGAGGGCAGCGACGCCAGCGCTTCGCGCGCGAACCGGCGTCGCTCGTCGTTGATCGCGTAGGCGCCCGCTGGTCCGCCGAGGCGCTCGAGCTCCGCGTACGCGTCGAGCGCGAGGAGCGTCTCGCGCTGGGCCGCGAGCCCGCGCACGATTGTGGTGATCGCTCGGCCGGCGCCCTCGCTCGAGCCGCACGCGAGCCCGAGCGTGGGGCCGATCCGGAGGCGCGGCGCGCCGGCTTCGCGGCAGAGCGCGCGATGGAGGCGCAGCACCGCGCGAGAAGCCTCGACGGCCTGGGCCGGCTCGCCGCGGAGCTGGCGCAGGGCCGCGCGCGAGCGCTCGTCGAACGCGTGAGCGGGCTCCTCGTCGGATCGCGCGAGACCGCTCGGCTGGTCCAGCCAATGCAAGTTGACGCGCTCCTCACCGTCGTGCTCGCCGAGCGCGACCTCGACGACGAGATCGCGGCGGCCGTCCTCGTTCGCGTCGTCGGCGCCGAACGCGAGGCGGAGCGCCACCGGATCGGAGCTCGGCAAGACGCCGAGGTGCTCTTCGAGGCGTGCCGACCCTTGCGTCGACAAGACGAAGTACTCGTGGGTCGGGCCGGCGTCCGGGCAGTCGACGCGCGCGCGCGCGATCACCCACGCGCCCGCCGAGTCGAACCCGACATCGCCGATCGTGCATCCGACGGGCGCGCTCGGCGCGCGACCGAGCTCCCGCGGCGCGCCGAACGTCGACCCGTTGCGCGTCGCGTAGAGGATGCGCACGACGCCTTGCTCCGGTGGCGCTTCGACGAGGAGGACGGCGTCGCGATCGCCGTCGCGATCGAGGTCGTTCGCCCAGAGCCCGCGGATCGCGGAGTCGCTCGTGAGCGCCGCGCCTTCGAGCCGGACCTCGCGAGTGCCGGACGGAAACGTGCGCACCTCGCCGGGCGGCTCTTCGCGCCGCGGCTCGGGGTCGTCGTCGCCGTCGTCGCGCGGGTCGGGTCCCTCCACGCGCCCGTTCCCTCGATCGAGTCCGAACGGGACGGGCTCGCCTCCGTCGTCGCAGCCGCACGCGAGGAGCGCACCGATCGCGAAGAGGAGAAACGAGGTGGGGAGCCGTCGCATCGCCAAGCCATAGCATCCGAAGCGCACGTGCGGTGGCACACGCGGGACCCACCCCGGCATTCCCTTTCCGTCGGTGTCGGAATAACGTCGCACCGCCCGGAGGCACGCCTTCGAGGACGAGATGAGAGCGATCTCCATCACATGGGTGCTGTCGCTGGCGGTCTTGGTGATCGCGGCGACGGCGCGCGCACAGGCGCCCGACGCGGGGGTTCCGGTCGGCGACGCGGGGGTGGCCCGAACGGGGACAGGCGAGGCAGAGCGGGGAGGAGAGGAGAGCTCGGAAGGGAGAGCGAGCGAGCCTTCTTCGTCGGAATCGGAATCGGGTTCGGACTTGGAATCGGACTCGGAATCGGAATCGGACTCGGACTCGGAATCGGAATCGGACACGGACACGGACACGGACACGGACTCGGACTCGGACTCGGACTCGGACTCGGAATCGGAATCGGAATCGGAATCGGAATCGGACACGGACTCGGACTCGGACACGGACTCGGACACGGACGCGGAGTCCGAGGACTCCGGGCTCACGTTTGGTGCGCGCATCGGCGGCGAGTATCGCCATCGCTTCGTCCTCCTCTCCGACTTCCCGCTCCGGCCCCTCCCGCGCGACGACGAAGGAGGATCCGATCGCTACGGCGCCAACGCGTGGGGCGAGCAATGGCTGCGTCTACGTGGGGAAGTCTCATTGCGACCGATCCTCCGCCTCTTCGGCGAGGCCGATCTCCTCTGGGGCGTCGCGTACGGCGACCTCGCGCGCGGCATGGGGCCCGCCGCGTGGACGCGCGACGAATACGGCTACCCCGGCCTTCGCCTGCGTCAGCTCTACCTCGAGTGGCGCACCCCGATCGGGCTCATCCGCGCGGGTCAGATGGCGTTCTCGTGGGGGCTCGGCATCGTCTCGAACGGCGGCGACCAGCCTCCCGTGTTCGGCGACTACCGCTACGGCGATCTCGTGCGGCGTCTCCTCTTCGCCACGCGCCCGGCCGGCGAGGACAGCCCGTTCACCATCGCGATCGCGGGCGACTGGGTCGCCTGGGATCTCATCGCCGACTACGATCGACGCGGCGACCTCGCGTTCCAGGGGCTCCTCGCCGCGTTCTACGAGGAAGGCCACAACCGCGCCGGCGGCTACGTCGCGTACCGCAATCAGACCGACGCGCTCGGCGAGTCGCTCGAGATCTTCGTCGGCGATCTGTTCATGAACCTCGAGTTCGAGGAGCCGAGCGGCGGGCGCATCGTGACCGCGTTCGAGGCCGCGTACATCCGCGGCACCACCACGATCACCCGCAGCGTCGAGTTCCCGCGCCAGGACGTCGAGCAGCTCATGGCCGTCGCGCAGCTCGGCCGCGTCTCCACCCAGCTCGACGTGATCCTCGAGGGCGGTTACGCGTCGGGCGACAGCAACAACGAGGACGGCTTCCAGCGCCGCGCCACCTTCGATCCCGATCACCGCGTCGGGCTCATCCTCTTCCCCGAGGTCATGGCCGCGATGACCGCGCGCTCCGCCGCGCTCGCGTCCTCGCCGGATCTCTTCGGCCGCGCCGCGCGCGGCGCGTTCCTCCTCCCCTCCAATGGAGGGGTGAGCGGCGCCTACTACTTCTTCCCCTACACGAAGTGGCGACCGCTCGAGTGGTTCGAGACGCGCTTCGGCGCCGTCGTCGCGTGGACGAGCTCCGACAACGTGGACCCGTTCTACCAGCGCGCGCTCTCGCAGAACGCGAACTACCGCGGGGGCGATCCGACGCGGCGGGACCTCGGGCTCGAGCTCGACGGCTCGGTGCTCCTCAGCGGCGAGATCGCGGAGGGCGTCCGGCTGAGCGGCGGCGTGGAGGGCGGGATCCTCTTTCCCGGTCACGCGTTCGACGACGCGGCCGGGCGTATGATGGACCCGGTCGGGATGATGCGAGCGCGCCTCGGGATCAGCTACTGAGCGCCAGAGCCGTGGGGGAACCGATGCGAGCTTCCATGTCGAGTATGAACGTCGCGTTGTCTCTGGCCGTCGGGCTCCTCCTCCTCGTCGGCTGTGACGGGGACGGTGGCACCGACGCGGGTCGCGACGCGGGAGCGAGCGACGCGGGCGGCGGTGATGCAGGGCCCTCGGACGCGGGCGTCGACGCGGGCCCGCCGTTCATGCCGGACTCGTACTGCCCGGGCCCGGCCGACTGTCCGTCCGGCGACGATGGGACGTTCTCCGTCGGCGCGGCGCGGCGCGCGATCACCCCGGTGATCGACGCGATGACCGACGTCGTCACGCTCGACGTCGACGGCGACGGCGAGTTCGAGCCGGGCGAGGGCGACCAGTTCGCCGACAACGATGGCGTCCCCGGCTTCCAGGGCGTGTGGATGGCGGGCTTCGGCAACGCGCGCCCGGCGACCGGGGTGCACGACGAGCTCTACGCGAGCGCGGTCGTCCTCGAGAACGGCGACACCACGATCGCGTTCGTCTCGCTCGACGTGATCGGCTGGTTCAAGCCGGACATGGACGACATCCGCGAGCGCGTCGCCGACCTCGGGATCGATCACATCGCGATCGGAGCGACGCACACGCACCAGGGCCGCGACACGATCGGGATCTGGGGGCTCACGAGCATGATGTCGGGCCTCGATCCCGCTTACAACGAGCGCGTGCGCGCCGAGGCGGCCCAGGCCATCCGCGACGCGTTCGCGGGTCCGCGTCGCGCGCACGTCCAGGTCGCGAGCACGGACCTGCGCGACATCGAGGGAGGCCTCAGCCGGCTCGTCGGCGACAACCGCGATCCGAACATCGTCGATCCGGAGATGCGGATGATGCGGTTCATCGACGCGTCCGACGACAGCACGATCGCGACGTTGGTGAACTTCGGCGCTCACGCCGAGTACATGGATGATCAAAATACGTTGCTCTCGAGCGACTGGCCGCACTACTTCCGGCAGGGCGTGGAGAGCGGCGTGATCGGGCCCGACGGGTCGAGCACCGCGGGGGTCGGCGGGATCACCGTGTTCATGCAGAGCGCGATCGGCGGGCAGATCGGACCGAACCACATCACGGTGCGCAGCTGGGACGGCACCGAGCTCATCCAGCGCGACGACGTCTACCTCTACACGCAGACGGTCGGCGAGCAGCTCGCGTACCACGCGCTCACCGCGCTCGGGCCGACGGGCGGCTCGACCACCCAGATGAACGCCGCGCTCGGCTACCGCACGCGCACGTTCAACGTGCTCGTCGAGAACGCGCAGTTCCACATCGCGATCGCGCTCGGGCTCTTCGATCGCGAGGGCGTCGACTGGGATCCGGACATGCCGCTCGTGGTCGGCGAGAACCAGCCGTCGCTCGACGTGGAGGTCACCGTGATCGACGTCGGCGACGTGCAGATGATCACCGCGCCGGGCGAGCTCGAGCCGGAGCTGTTCCTCGGCGGCTACGACGGCTCGTACACGCCGTCCGGCATGGACATCGTCGATCCGACGAACCCGAACCCGCCGATGCTCGACGACGCGCCGCCCGGCCCGTACCTCCGCGATCTCGCGCGGAGCGACGCCGAGAGCGTCTGGCTGCTCGGGCTCACCAACGACTACCTCGGCTACCTCATGGACAGCTACAACTTCGTCGTGGACGAGGCGTCCCCCTACATCGTCGAGGCGGACGGCGATCACTACGAAGAGACGAACTCGGTCGGCGCGATGACGTGGCCGACGATCCATCACGAGCTCGAGCAGCTGCTCGGGTGGACCCCCTGACGGCTCGGCCGACCGAAGCAATCGAGGAAGAGAACATGACGCGAAGTGACCGTATCCGTTCGATCGCCGGCGCCCTGTGGGTCGGCTCGTCCTTCTGCGGGGCGATCCTCGCCGCGGGCTGCGATGGCGGCACGCCGATGACGGACGCGGGGCCTCCGGTCGATCTCCCGCCGCCGATCGCGGCGTACACGGAGGGCGCGACGGAGTTCAACGAAGCCAGGCTGGAGCTCGGGTGCCTCGGCAACCGCACCGCGCCGGCGGGCGGAACGCCGATCAGCGTGGAGTTCCAGCTCCGCGACTTCCAGGACGAGTTCGAGGTCCCCGATCACGACGTCCAGGTCTTCACCGACAACGTGATCGTCGATGGCTGCGATCCTCCGAACTGCCAGGCGCTGGTGACGGATGCGATGGGCAACGCGACCATCAACATGCCGGCCGGGGGTTGGTACGCGTACCGCGTGCTTCCGTTCACCGATCCGTCGAGCCGCATGCGCTCGGTGTTCCAGGTCTTCCAGTACAACGAGCCGGCGCCGGCGAGCTCGGGGGGAAGCGTGACTGGCCAGTCTGTGTCGGGGATCACGATCGATCTGATCCCTGCGCTCCTCGGCTTCACGCGCACCGACGGGCGCGCGATCATCGCGGGCCGCATCCACGACTGCAACGACGCCAACATCGCGAACGCGCGTGTGATCGCGTACGACCCGAACGGCATGTTGATCCCGTTCCCCGATACCGTCGACGACCCACACGACTACTACTTCAGCGGCGTCACGGTGGGGAACACGCCGGACAGCGGGGCGATCGAGAGCTCGAGGGACGGCCTCTACGTCGTGCCGCAGGTGCGCTACATCGACGATCGGCCATATCGCTTCGAAGCGTGGGCGAACATCGACGGCACCTACACGCGCATCGGCTGCGAGACGGCGCGCATCTTCACGGACAGCGTGACCATCCTGAACCTCGGTCCGCTCCGCGCCGACGGCGCCCCCTCCTGCGCCGAGTAGCGCACTCGACGCATCCCAAACGACCAGAAAAACGTTGACTCCGAGAGGGTCTGCGTCGGAAATAGCCCCGGGGCAGCAGGCCCGCTCGGAGGAGCGATGAGAAAGCGTTCGCTTGGGATCCTCGTAGCGTTGGCGTTCGGTGCTCCGGCTTGGGGGATCGGCGGTGAGCTCGCGTTCGCGCAGCCGCCGGAAGACGAGGAGACGGGGGCGAACGACGTCACCGAGCTGGACGACGAAGGCGAGGACGAGGTCGACGAGCCGGACGAGGGCGGCGACGATGCGATCGAGGAGCCCGGCCCGGTCGACGACCCACCGCCGCCGCCACCTCCCCCGCCGCCGCCACCTCCCCCGCCGCCACCCCCACCGCCGCCTCCCTCGGGCGCGGACTCGAACGCCGCCGGCGGCGGCGCGAGCTCGTCGACCGACATCCCGATCAACCTGAACCTCCACGGCTACTACCGGGCGCGTCTCGTGACGACGGACTCGCAGCCGGTGCCGGGGCCGTCGAGCAACCTCGATGGCGCGGCCCACGCGGCGTACGGGTTCATGCGTCTGCGCCTCGACCCCTCGGTCGACTTCGGCTCGGACCGCGCAAACCCCGTGGCGTCGCTCAAGATGCAGATCGACGCGCTCGACAACGTGGTGTTCGGCGACAACGCGCGCCTGAACGGCACGCCGCTCTTCGCGAACGACCCGAGCGAGACGAGCCTCCTCGACGGCGACCTCGACGGCACGTTCCGGCTCCGGCGGCTCTGGCTCGAGTTCCTCATCCCGATCGGTCAGATCCGGATCGGTCGACAGGGCTCGCAGGGCGGCCTCGGTCTCCTGTTCAACGACGGCAACGGCTTCCGCAACGACTTCGGCGACGCGCTCGACGGCACGACGTTCGATCGGATCCTGTTCGCCACGCGCCCGATCACCATCTTCAACGCGCTCACCCGCGGCGACTCGCGGAGCACGCCACTGATCTTCGCGATCGCGTACGACTGGCTCGCCGAGGACACGCTCGGGGTGGGCAGCGACCCGGTGCCGCGGCGCGCCGGCCCGTTCTCGTTCGTGACCGGAGGTGAGGACGACGTCTGGCAGACGACGCTCGTGCTCGCGTGGAACGACGCGGACTTCAACAGCGACGTCAACGCGCGCGACGAGCTCAACGCGGGCCTCGTCCTCGTGAACCGCGGGCAGGACGCGACGTCGAGCAACATCTACATCGGCGACTTCTTCTATCGTCTCCGCTGGAGCGCGTTCGGTCGGCGCAACGTCTCGCTCTACAGCGAAGGCGAGATCTATACGATCCAGGGCACCTCGAACGGCATCGCGCTGCGCGGCACCATCGACCCGAACACCGGCCGCACCGGTCAGTCGATCGGCGCGAACGTGTGGGGCGGCGCGGCGCGCATCGGCCTCCAGTCGCCGGAGAACGCGTGGCTCCAGTACGCGACGTGGGAGTTCTACCTCGAGAGCGGCTTCTCCACCGGCCAAGAGAACGCGATCACCGCGGTGGGCGCGTACGACACGTTGACGCAGCGCCCGAACAACCCCGCGTACAACGTGGGCCTCTTGCTCTATCCGCTCGTCCTCGCGGTGCGCACGGCCAACCAGTACACCGAGAACTTCGACGCGGTGTGGTCGAACGGCGGCGTGTGGAACTCGATCTACTTCCTGCCCAACGTCCACTTCCGCCCGATCGCGGGCGTCGACCTCGTGGGTCAGTTCCTCCTCGCGTTCGCCGACCAGATCAACCTGCCGCTCTCGGAGACCCGCGATCCGGGGAGCCACGACGGGACCGCCTGCGGCCTCGCGGCGGAGTGCTTGCTCGGCTGGGAGGCGGACCTCGCGCTCAAGATCAGCTGGGGCCCCAACGACGAGATGCGCTGGTCGAACGAGTTCGGGATCATGAACGCTGGACCGGCGCTCGGCGCCCGGCTGAGCAACGGGCTCATCTGGACGCTCCAGTCGCGTATCGCGTTCGTCTTCTGACGTCCGATCGCGTCCCTTCGCGGGGACGTCGAAAGCGAGCGACGGCGAACGCGGCGCGATGTGGCGCGGTTCGTCTGCGCTTCGTCACGCGCGGACCGCGAGAGTCGCGGTATCTCGAAGCGCGCTCCGCGACTTTCTGCGGTGGGGGTGTCGATCGGCGCGCGCTTCGTTCGACCGTAGGCAGTACGGGCGAAGCGAGGCGACGCCCCGCGACTGACGACATGGAACAGGAGAACGATCGATGAGCAATACCGGACGCTGGGTATGGGACGAGCTGTTGACGCAGAACCAGAGCAACGCGAGCGAGTTCTATCGCGGGCTCTTCGGGTGGACCGCCAACGAGATGGACATGGGCGAGATGGGCACCTACCTGATGATGAAGGTGGGCGAACGCAGCGTCGGCGGCATGATGCAGTCGCCGAGCCCCGAGGTTCCGCAGAACTGGCTCAGCTACGTGTGCGTCGACGACGTGGACGCGTCGGCGAAGCAGATCGAGACGCTCGGTGGGACGCTGATCAACAAGCCGTTTAGCATCCCGAACATCGGCCGCATGGTCATGGCGACCGATCCGACCGGCGCGGTGTTCGCGCTCTTCAAGGGCGAGACCGATGACTACGGGCCGGACGAGCCGTTCAATCACGGCGTGTGCTGGCACGAGCTGATGACCGACGACCTCGCCAAGGCGACGAAGTTCTATACGGCGCTCCTCGGCTACACGACCGAGAACATGGGCCCCGACACGGTGGTGCTGAAGCAGGGCGACAAGATGCGCGGCACGCTGCGCAACAAGCCCGAGATGGCCAAGGGCAGCCCGAACCACTGGCTCGTGTACTTCGCGGTCGAGGACGTGGAGAACGCGACCAAGAAGGCGACCGGGCTCGGCGGCAAGGTCTTCATGCCGGCCACCGACGTCCCGAACATGGGCACGTTCGCCGTCCTCGCGGACGCGCAGGGTGGGGCGTTCGCGGTCTGGAAGCAGACCGGCCCGACCGGCTGAGCTCACGCCCACGATCGATGCCTCGAGCCGCGCGACCGCGAGGGGTCCGCGGCTCGAGTCATTTTTTTGCGCGCGATCCCGATCCGAATAGGGTCAGGGGGTGACGCGGACCCCGCAGCTCCTCCTGGCCACCGCCGCGCTGCTCTCGCTGGCCGGCGTCGCGCGCGCCGATGGGCGCGTCCACGTGGTGGCGTCGGGGGACACGCTGGGCGCCCTGGCCGCGCGCTATCACGTCAGCGTCGACGACCTCCGCGAGGCCAACGGCCTCGACGGCGACGCGATCCGCGTCGGGCAGGAGCTCACGATCGACGGTGAAGAGGTGATCCGCTACCGCGTGATCCCCGGCGACACGCTCCGCTGCATCGCCCAGCGCTACGGGGTCTCGTCGTCGCGGCTACGCGAGGACAACCCGCGCCTGCGCTCGGGGCTCCACGTCGGCGAGACGCTGCGGATCCGCGGCGGTCACGATCCGTGGGGGAGCAGCCGCACGTCGACGGCGAGCGTGACGGTGGGCGAGGGCGACACCCTGAGCGCGATCGCGGACGCGCAGCACGTGAGCCTCGCGGAGGTCCTCGCGCTCAACCCTGGCCTCGATCCCGACCACCTCGCGGTCGGCGCGGAGGTGCAGGTGCCGTCGGTTCGGCTCGAGGCGCACGTGGTGCGCGTGGGCGAGAGCGTGACGCGCATCGCGCGGCGCTATCACGTGACGATCGCGCAGATCGAGGCGTGGAACCCGGGCCTCCGGCCCTCGCGGCTGCGCGCGGGGAGTCGCCTCTTCGTCGCGCGGGCGGCGCGCTCCGAGAGCGTGGGTCAGGCGTTCTGCGGTCACCTCGTCGGGGCGGTCGCGCTCGAGGATCACGAGGCGTTCGTCCTGCGCAACCCGCAGCGCTCGTGGGCGAGCTCCACCACGGTGGAGCGCATCCGGACCGCGTTCGACATGATGGGCCGCCGCTTCCCGGACGGACCGCGGCCGCGCGTCCACGACTTGAGCCTCCACGACGGTGGGCCGATCGACGATCACCGCAGCCACCAGTCGGGCCGCGACGTCGACATCACGTACTACCTGCGCCGCGGCTGCTCACCGCGCGAGGGGTGCCCGCTCGAGACGGTGGACCCCGACAACTTGGATGTCCGTCGACAGTGGACGCTGTTCCGGCACTGGCTCGCGCGCGACGAGGTCGAGGCGATCTACATGGACTCCGCGCTCCAGGGACCGCTCTATCGCGAGGCGCGGCGCCGCGGCGCCACGGCCGCGCAGCTCGAGGCGTGGTTCCAGCACCCGCGCGGGCGAAGCGACGCGAACGGGATCATCCGTCACTTCCCGAACCACCGCGATCACTTCCACGTGCGCTTCCGCTGCGGCCGCGGCGAGCGTCACTGTCGCTGATCGGTCTCGCGTGCACCTCCTCGTGCACGTGCACGTACTCGTGCTCGTCCACGTACACGCTCGCGAACGCCTCGCTCGAACCGTCGATCGATGGAGCCGATCGATGATCCCGGTCCGTCGATCAGCCGCCGTCGGTGCCCGCGTCGGCGCTGCCCGCGTCGGCGCCGCCCCCGTCGCCACCACCGCCGTCGGTGTCGCCACCGTCGGTATCGCCGCCGCCGTCGGAGGCCCCGCCGTCTTCCATGCCCGCGTCGACGCGCGGACCTGCGTCGGGCATCGGGCGGGGCGCCATGATCTCGCGGACCATTCCGAGCACGCAGTACGCGGTGCGTCCGTTCGCGCACGCGACCTTGTCACCCGCGGCGGCGCAGGTCGGGCGCGGTCGGCACGACGACTGCCCAGCCGGGCATGAGCCGTCCGGCGAAAGCGCGACGCTGGGCACGCGCAGCAGCGCGCCCGTCTCCGGGTCGTAGACTTCCTCCTCCACGTCGCCGCAGACGGCGACCTTGCCGGTGCTGCACTCGACGACGGGAGTGGGGGTACCTCCGACGCTCCGCTCGACGCAGCGCGCCTCTTCACGGCATCCGGCCGCGAGCGCGAGGACGGGGGCGAGCACCAAGCATGCGATTCGGGCGGGCGACATGCGGCGAGAATAGACGACGCCCGGACCGGATGTCACCGCTCAGTTCAGGTACCGAGGGGGCTCGTCGTCCGACCCCTGGCCGCCTCCCTCGAGCACCCGGAGGGCGGGCCCGTTGCGGCGCTTCTTCGGCTTCTGGGCCTTCTTGGCGTCGGAGCGGTCCATCCACGTCGCGAACGCGTAGCCCCCGAGCATCGCGAACACGTCGGAGAGGAAGATGTAGAGGTCCTGGGCGAGCACCGCGTTTACCGCCGCGATCCCCACCGCCACGAGGACGAACGTCCACGGGCGGATCGCGAAGGGGAACGGGATGAGGAAGAGGTTGCGCTCCTTGAACAGGACCGGGAAGCCGCCGATCGTCGCGCTCACGATGACGCCCGCGCCATAGACGGGGATGCCGCCGGGGAGGATCGCGGCGACCGCGACGGATCCGATCGCCGCGCTGAGGATGCCGGCCGCGCTCATCTGGAGCATGCGCGCCGCGCCGTACTTCTCCTCGAACGGGGAGTTGAACAGGTAGAGGAAGAACAGGCTCAACGCCGCGTTGAGGAACGACTGCGGGATCGGCGGCCACACCATCCAGTAGGTGAGCGGCTGCCAGATCAAGCCGAAGAGCCCCGGCGTCGGCGCGCCCGGGCTCATCACCGCGCCCGCGTCGGGCACCATGTAGCGCACGTTCAGCGCGAGCCAGTCGAAGGCGGGCAGCTGAAAGACGTTCTGCACCACCGCGGTCCCCACGAACATGACGCCGAGGACGATGAGGAGGGCGCGGACCGCCGGGGTGAGCTTCGGAAACTGGAACTGCACGTCTGGGCCTCGATGTACCGATTCCGGCGGAGGCTGGCAAATCGATCGTTGACGACCGCGCGCTCAGAGCGCGTCGAGCGCGACGGTTGGCTCGCTCGGATCGGAGTCGAGGCGGCACCGCTCATCGCGACAGCGCAGGTCGGCTCCGCCCTCCGCGCAGTCGCGGTCCTCGCGGCAAGGCGCGCGGCAGCTCGCGCCCCCGTAGCACACGTCGCCCGCGCCGACGGTGAACGTCTGCGCGGGACCGACGCGCACGCCGCCGGCCTCGTCGACCGTCTCGAGGTGGGCGGTGTACGTGAACCCGGGCAGCGCGCGCCCCGCCACGATGCCGAACGCGCATGGCTGCGTCACCTGCGTGAGGCCCTGCTCGCCGAGCGCGTCCACGCGACCGCCGCCGAGATCGTCGAACACCCAGCGCACGTCGGAGATCCCAGCCTCCGCGCAGCTCGCCTCGCCGGCTCGACCGCCGTCCAAAGTAGTCATCGCAACGATCGTTGCACTGAGGAAGTCCGCGGGCGGAATCTCGATGTGTCCGGTCACCGGCGCGCCGGTACAGCCCTCGGCCACGTCCTCGCCGGGCACGAGGAACTCGCTGATCGGTCCGACCGCGACGACGTTGCCGCTGTCGTCGAGCGCGGTGAGGCGGAGCCGCCAGCACCCCGCCGCGACGACCGCGCCGCTCCCGTCGCGCGTGTCGAACCCGGGCTCGCCGCCGCCCACCGCGCGCTCCGCGTCGCACTGAAAGAAGAGGCCCGAGTGCGGGACGGGGCGCAGCTGGTCGAGGAACGTCACGCGGACGCGCGAGGCGCCGAGCAACCCGCAGCTCGCCCCCGCGGGCGTGTTGCCGTCGATCGTCCAGCGTCCGCTGATCGACGCGGCGGTGCCGACCGGGTTGAAGTCGGTGAGCTGCACGCACGCGCTCAGAGAGAGCGCCGCGAGCGCGATCGCCGTTTTGCGAGGGAACGTGCGGCGAACGAGCGTCACGGCGTGTAGATCATCTGGCAGTCGAGGAGGTCACCCGAGTAGCCGAGGTCGCCGGCGGCGGTGATGACGACCTCGCACGCGGCGGCATCGCGCAGCGACCACGCTTTGCCGGCCGTGTCGTTGCCTTCCATGTAGAGCGTGTACCGGCCGGGTGCGATCGGCTCGCCCGATGCCGTGTTGAAAACCAGGAACGTCTCGCACGGATCGGTGGTGGTCGGCGAGGTGTAGAGCGGTGAAGTGGCGCCGTCGAGCGTCACGTCCCACTGCATCGACGCGACGCTCGACGCGGTGCAGGAGCCGAACGTGCCGGTCATCGTCGGCGACTCCCACTCGAAGCGGAACGCGATCGTGGTGTCGAGGAGGCGCAGGTCGGTCGTCGTGAGGTCGAGGATCGCGCCGGAGGGGAGGGTGACCGGATCGGGGAAGTCCGATCGCGCGACCACCGTGTCGGCGCCGTCGACGAGCACCGCGCCGACGAGGTACGTCCCCGCGCGCAGGATGTCGCTCGCCGACGTGAACGCCCCCGCGCCGCACGGCGCCATCGCGACCGTCACGCCGTCGCTGCGATCCGCGTCGGTCTCGTCGTAGAGGATGAAGCGCACGGTGGTGCCGCCCGCCGCCTCGCACGCGAAGTCGCTCGCGCTGACCCCGCCGATCGTCCACGCCGCGTCGAGACCCACCTCGGTGCCGCGCGGATCGAACACCTCGCCGGTGAAGTCCACCGGGCTCCCCATGTGGAGGAGGTACGTCTCGCCGTCCGCCAGCGTGAAGTCCTCGCGCGCCGCCATCGCGAGGATCGCGTCGACGCGGTCCACCGCCACGACCATGGCGGAGTAGGAGCCCGGGTCGATCGATGATGTGAATCTACCTTGCGCGCAAGGATGCTTGCTGGTCATCGCCTCGATCGGGGTGCCGTCCATGTCGAGGAACTGGACCCACACCTCGTCGATCCCCAGCGCGTCGCAGCGCGTCGCGTCCGGCGTGGCGCCGTCGATCGTCCAGCTCGCGCCGTATCGCGTGCCGGTCAGCGGCACTCCGAAGTCCACCGGCGTGAGCTCGATGTGCCCGCCTGCGAGCACGGTGTCGAACGTCTCGCGCAGCGCGGGGGGATCGGTCTCCACTACCGAGCCATCGGCGCGGATCGGGATCAGCGCGAGCGTCCACACGCCGCCGTTGATGAGCAGGGTCGGGCGCGTGTCGAACTGCCCGTCGGCGCAGGGAAAGACGAGGTCCGGGTGATCGCGGTAGTCGTCCTCGCCATCGAAGAAGCGGACCCGCACCGAGTCGATCCCCGCCGCCGCGCAGCTCGCCGCGTCGGGGGGCACGCCGTCGATCGTCCACGTGCCGGAGATGCTCGCGTCCTGGCCGATCGGGTCGAACGTCACCGTCACGATGCAGCCGCTCGCCAACAGCGGCTGCGCGAGCGCCAGCCCCAGGATCCAAGCTCTACCAAGCCTCATCTCGTCACGTCCTCCGAACGTTCGAACCCACCGATCGTCACGTGCGTGCGGAGCCGTGTCCAGCGCCGAGGCCGCGCCGCGCCACCGCGAGCGTCAACCGGCGTCGCGTGAGACGGCACACGTTGCCGCAGGGTGAATGGCACGTGTTGACACATGGATCGAGCTGCTTAGGTTGCTGCCACCTCGGGCCGCGGAGCTCACGATGAGCCCGCCCGACCGGGGGAAAACGACGAACCCGAGCGCGCCCTGCGCGACAGGAGGATTGTGCCATGTTGACCCGTTGGGACCCGTTCAGTGAGATCTCCCGGCTGCAGAGCGAGATGTTCGGTGCGGCGAACCCGCGCGCCTTCGCGCCCGCGGTGGACATCCGCGAGGAGAGCGACGCGATCGTGCTCGAGGCCGAGGTGCCCGGGCTGACCCCGGAGCAGATCGACGTCCACGTCGAGAACAACGTGTTGACGCTGACGGGTGAGCGGTCGGCCGTCGACGAAGAGAAGAACGACACCTACCACCGCGTCGAGCGGCGCTTCGGATCGTTCACCCGCGCGTTCGTCCTGCCCAAGGGCGTCGACGGCGAGAAGATCCAGGCGAACCTCGAGAAGGGCGTGCTGACGCTCCGCCTGCCGAAGCGGCCCGCGCCCGAGAGGCGGAAGATCGAGATCCAGGCCTAGACCCTCGTGCCCCGTCCCCTCCTCTTTCGCGGGGCATGCTCCCTGGCCTAGGCCCAGCTATCCTTCGCTCTGCCGGCGGCGCCGGCGCGGCCTCCTCCCCTCCCCCCCGGAGGCCGTGCCGGTGCCGCCCTTTTCTTTTTGGAGGGGTTGGTGCAACCCCTCCCCCCATTTGGCGGAGCCAAATGGGGCCCCCCTCCCGACTCCGCTTCGCGCTGCGCGGCTCCGCTCCGCGCTCCGCGTCTTCGACGCTCCACGCATCCGCTCCGCCGCTCCGCGCTGCGCGCTCGCGCGTGGGGCCCCAGCCCCACTTGCCCGCTTCGCGTTGAGCGAGATCGAGGGGCTGGCGGCGCGATTTCGACGCTGCGCGCTTCCGCTGCGCCGCTGCGCGCTCGCGCGTGGGGCCCCAGCCCCACTTGCCCGCTTCGCGTTGAGCGGATCGAGGGGCTGGCGGCGCGACTTCGCCGCTGCGCGCTTCCGCTGCGCCGCTGCGCGCTGCGCGCTCACGCGTGGGGCCCCAGCCCCACTTGCCGGCTTCGCGTTGGGCGGATCGAGGGGCTGGCGGCGCGACTTCGACGCTGCGCGCTTCCGCTGCGCGCTCGCGCGTGGGGCCCCAGCCCCACTTGCCGGCTTCGCGTTGGGCGGATCGACGGGCTGGCGGCGCGACTTCGACGCTGCGCGCTTCCGCTGCGCGCTCGCGCGTGGGGCCCCAGCCCCAATTGCCGGCTTCGCGTTGGGCGGATCGAGGGGCTGGCGGCGCGACTTCGACGCTGCGCGCTTCCGCGTGGGGGCACCAGGCCCAGCTGCTCGCGTGGGGCGGCGTCAGCCGACGGCGGCGCGGACGAGCTCCTTCTGCTCGATCTTGTGAGCCTCTTTGCTGCCGGTGGCGGGGCTCGCGCTCGCAGGGCGGCTCACCACGCGCACGGGGAGGCGGTGCTCGAGGATGCCGGGCAAGGTCGCATTGATGTAGTACCAGCCGCCGCTGTTGAGCGGCTCCTCCTGCGTCCAGACGACCTCGGTGCCGTCGGCGTACGGGGCGAACACGTCGCGGATCTCTTGGGGGCGCAGGGGATAGAGCTGCTCGAGGCGCACGATGGCGACGTCCTCGCGGCCCTGCTCGCGACGCTCGTCGAAGAGGTCGTAGTAGACCTTGCCCGAGCAGAGGATCACTCGCTTGGCGCGGCTCGCGGAGACGTCGCGCTCCGGGATGATCCTGTGGAAGGAACCTTGCGCGAGATCGTCGAGCGCGCACGCAGCGCGGGGTGAGCGCAGGAGGCTCTTCGGCGACATCACGATGAGCGGCTTGCGCCAGGCGCGGCGTACCTGGCGCCGCAGCGCATGGAAAATCTGTGCGGCGGTCGTCAAGTTGACGACCATCATGTTGTCCTCCGCGCAGAGCGCGAGGTAGCGCTCGAGGCGCGCGGAGCTGTGCTCGGGACCTTGCCCCTCGAAGCCGTGCGGCAACAGCATCACGAGGCCGCTGAGCCGGTTCCACTTGTCCTCGGACGACGAGATGAACTGGTCGATGAGGACCTGCGCGCCGTTCGCGAAGTCGCCGAACTGCGCCTCCCAGATCACGAGCGCGTCCGGCGAGTCCAGGCTGTAGCCGTATTCGAACCCGAGGACACCCGCCTCCGATAAACACGAGTTGCGGATCTCGAAGTGACCCTGGTCCTCGCCGACGTGGGCGAGCGGGGTGTACGAGCTGCCGCCTTCGGCGTCGTACAGCACGGCGTGGCGATGGCTGAACGTGCCGCGCTCCACGTCCTGGCCGGTGATGCGGATGTTCGTTCCCTCCGCGAGGAGCGATGCGTAGGCGAGCGTTTCCGAGGTGCCCCAGTCGATCGGTCCGTCGCCGGTTCCCGCTTGGCGCCGCTGATTGAGCACGGCGCCGATCTGACGGAGCGTGCGGAACCCCTCCGGCAGCGTCGTGATGCGCTCGGTCAATCGGACGAGGGTGTCGCGATCCACGTTGGTCGGGACGTCGGGGCAGTCGAGATCGTCGCCGCCGCGGTAGCCGCCCCACACGCCTTGGAACGCGCTCGTCTCCATGCGGTGGTGCGTCTTGCGCACCTCGTCGAGCGCGCGCTCGTAGGTCTGTCGGCTTCGCGCCTCGATGCCGTCGGCCTCCTCCTGGGTGACCTTCCCGTTCGAGACGAGATTCTCGACGTAGTGCTCGCGCACCGTGCGCTTCTCGTCGATGCGCTGGTACATGACCGGCTGGGTGAAGCGCGGTTCGTCGCCCTCGTTGTGGCCGTGCTTGCGGTAGCTGTAGAGGTCGACGACGACGTCCTTGCCGTAGCGCTGTCGGTACTCGACCGCGAGCTGGGCCACGTGGGTGACCGCCTCGGGATCCTCGCCGTTCACGTGGAAGACGGGGCAACGGAGCATGCGCGTGATGTCGGTGCAGTAGCGCGTGCTGCGCGACTGTGTCCACGGCGTGGTGAACCCGATCTGGTTGTTCAACACGACGTGCATCGTCCCGCCGGTCGAGTACGCCTCGAGGGCCGCGAGATTCAGCGTCTCGGACACGACGCCTTGACCGATGAACGCCGCGTCGCCGTGGATGAGGAGCGGCATCACGGCGCGCCGATCGACGTCGCCTCGACGGTCCTGCTTGGCGCGCACGCGGCCTTCGACGACGGGGTTGATGAACTCGAGGTGGCTGGGATTGAAGGACAACGTGAGGTGCACGCGACGGCCGTCGATCATGCGGTCGGTCGAGTGGCCGAGGTGATACTTCACGTCGCCGCTCCCCATGTACGCCTCGGGGTGCGCGTCCTCGAACGCGGCGAGGATGTCGATCGGCGGGAGCTCGAGGAAGTTGATGAGCACGTTGAGGCGCCCTCGGTGCGCCATGCCGATCACGATCTCGTCGACGCCGCGGGGCGCCGCGTGCTCGAGGATCAGCTCCAGCATCGGGATGATGCTCTCCGCGCCTTCGACGCTGAAGCGCTTGGCGCCGAGGAACGCCGATCCGAGGAAGCGCTCGAGCGTCTCCGTGTCGGTGAGCTTCTCGAGGATGCGGAGCTGCGTCTCGCGCGAGACGTCGTTTCGGTTCTTGCTGTCCTCCATCCGGTGCTGGAGCCAGCGGCGCTCGTCGGGGTCGTCGATGTACGTGAACTCGACGCCGATCGTGCGGCAGTACGTCTCCTTCAGCCGCGCCACGATGTCGGCGAGCGGCAGCGTCTGGTTCCCGTAGGCGAAGGGCGTCGACGGATCGATCCGATGCAGTCCGAACGTCTCGAGGCTGATGTCGAACTCGGGGTGCTCGGTGAGCCCGAGCGGATCGAGATCCGCGAAGAGGTGCCCGCGCACGCGATACGCGTTGACCATCGCGCTGACCCGCGCCTGCAGCGCGACCGCGGCCATCGTGTCGGCGCTCGGCGGGATGGTGGCGAGCGGCGAGATCGGCAGCACCTGCTCGGCCGACGGCGGGAGGCTGAACACGCCGCTCGAGCTCGTGCTCAGCGGCTCGGGACGGATGTTCGGCGCGGCGGTGCGCACCGGGGCGCCGTTGCCGTTGCCGCCGTTCGCCTCGATGCGCGCGAAGAACGTTCGCCACGCCGGGGGGACGGCGGCGGGGTTCTCGCGATAGCGCCATGCTAGCTCTTCGACGAGAGCCTGGTTGACGCCGAAGTCGTACTCGAAGCCGCTCATGCGGAGCTCCTATGGGGACGTGCGTGGGGGGTGTCGAGGGTGCCGTGTTTCCGGGCGAGCGTCCATCGGACCGGCGTGAGGCGAGGGGCCACACGACATCGCCGAACGGCGGGTCGACGCGAACGCGTAGCCGCCCGTTCGAGAACCGACCGTGATGGAAACGATCCGTCGACGTGCTGTGAGGTCTGGTGATCGATCGAGCGACCTCAGGGCATGCTGATTCGGAGCGAGGAGGCGGCGATGCGCATAGGGATCGCGGGACGGGTGCTGTTCGCGGGGTGGCTCGTCGTCTCGCTCCTCGGCTGTGACGATGGCGCCGCGGATCCCGACGGCGGTCGGCGTCGCGACGGAGGCGGCGCCGAACGCGATGGCGGAACGGCTCGGGACGCGGGGCCGGCCATGGACGCGGGACCGCGCAGCGACGCGGGCATGGCGCCGGAGGGGGTGAGCGCGAGGGCGCGCGCGCTCGCGATGCACTTGAGCGGTCGCGCGGACTTCCTCGTCGGGATGGGCAACGACCTCGACGGAGCGCCCACCTACGACTCCGATCGAGCGGGCGCGTACGTGCTCGGGCCGTCGCTCGATCTCCACTACATCTACCTCGTCGGCTACGGTGACAACGGCGGCTGGCCGACGTGGAATGCGAACGGGACGTTCCCCGTGATCCACGCCGACGCGGCGTCGCGACACGGCGCTCGGATGATGTTCACCTACTACCAGCTCGCGCTCGACTACGAGACGGGGTCGGATCCACTCACCGATGGCGATCGCATGCGGCAGTGGTTGACCGACGTGCGGCTGTTGCTCCAGCGCATCGGTGAGCAGGGCGACCCCGCGATCGTGCACTTCGAGCCGGACCTCTTCGGCTATCTGCAGCAGCGCATGGCGAGCATGAGCACGACCCCGGGCGCGTATCCGATGCTCCTCCACCAGAGCGGGATCCCGGAGTGCGCCTCGCTGCCCGAGGTCGCGGCGAGCTTCGGCGCGTGCATGGCCGCGATGCGCGACGCGCTCGCGCCGAACGTGCGGCTCGGGCTGCACGCCTCGCAGTGGGCGGACTACTACGACCCGAGCGACCCGAGCGCCGACGTCGCGGGCGCGGGACGATCGGTGGCCCAGTTCCTCGCCGCGATGGGCGGCGACCAGCTCGATCTGGTGGTGGTCGAGACGCTCGATCGCGACGCCGGCTTCTGGGAGACGAACGGCGGCACCGCGAGCTGCTCGGTCACCGGCGGCGCGCGCGGCGCGGTGTACTGGGACGAGACCAACGCGACGGTGCCCAACTTCCACCAGCACTTCAGCTGGGTCCGCGCGGTCACCGAGGAGCTCGGCCTCCCCGCGATCTTCTGGCAGACCCCGTTCGGTGTACCGAGCAATACGTGTGGCGGAAGCGACGGGATGTGGCGCGACAACCGCGTCCACTACTTCTTCGGGCACACCGACGAGCTGATCGCAGCCGGCGCCTTCGGTGCGGTGTTCGGCACCGGCGCGGGTGGTCAGACGTACATCACGAGCGACGGAAACCAGTTCCGCGACGCCGCGGCCGCCTACGTGGCGAGCCCGTCGCCGCTCTGAGCCCGCCTCACTCGTCCATCGCGAGGCGCTTTGCGCCCTCGCGGTCGAGCGGGCCGAGGAAGTCGAAGCGCGCTTGCGCGAGGGTGAGCGCGGCGAGGCGCGAGCGGTCGTCGCCCTGATCGAGACCGAACTGCGCTTGGCGCGCGAGGAGCGCGAGCTCGATCGAGCGGCCGAGGGTCATCGCGAAGCGGCGCGCGCCGGCCTCCGCGTCGAGGGGGTCCTTCATCATCGTCTCGGCGAGCCAGCCGCCCGCGCGATCGATCGCGCCGAGCGCCTGTTCGCCCACGCGCCGCAGCTCGGCGTCCTGGACCTCGCCGACCTCCGCGCGCAGCGCGCTCCGCAGCGCCTCGAACGCCTCGCGATCGCGGGAGAGCGCGCGCAGGGTGTCGAGGCTCAGCACGTTGGTGGTGCCCTCCCAGATCGGCAGGACCTGCGCGTCGCGGAGCAACGTCGGGAGCCCCGTGTCCTCGACGTAGCCCGCGCCGCCGAACGACTCGAGGACCTCACTGATCACCGCCACCGCCTGCTTGCCGGTGGTGAGCTTCACGATCGGGGTGAGGAGGCGCAGGAGCGCCAGCTCGGCCTCCGTCGCGACGCCGTGCTCGGACTTGCCGAGGAGCCGGACGCTGAAGAACGCGAGCTGGAGCGCGCCCTCGAGCTCGGCCTGCAGCGCGGCGAGGGTCTGGGTGTGGAGCGGTTTGTCCGCGAGCTTGCTGCCGAACGCGACGCGGCGGCGGGCATAGTCGCGGGCGAGCGCGATGCCGCGTCGCATCAGCGCGACCGACGTCACCGCGTTCCACGTCCGCGTGATGTTGAGCATCGGCGTGATGTTGCGGACGCCGCTGTCGAGGCCGCTCACGGGGATCGCCGCGGTGCCGCGCAGCGTGAGCTCGGCGGTCGGCACCTTGCGGGTACCGAGCTTGTCCTTGAGACGGTTGACCTCGATGTTGCGCAGATTGCCTTGCGCGTCGCGGGTCTCCACGAAGAACAGCGCGAGGCCGCGGCCACCCGGGCCATTGCCCTCGGGGCGGGCGAGGGTGAGCGCCATCTGCGACGTGGTCGCCGACGTGAACCACTTGCGGCCGTAGAGGCGCCAGGTGCCGTCGTCGTCCTCGACCGCCGTCGTCTCGGTGAGGCCGACGTCCGAGCCGCCCGTCGACTCGGTCATCCACTGCCCGCTCGTCCAGAACGTCGACGGGTCGCGCGAGGTGAGGCGGGGCACCGCGCGATCGATGACCTCCTGGTTGCCCGAGTCGAGGAGCGTACGCGCCGCGCCGTCGGTCATCGCGAGCGGACACGAGTAGACGTCGGTCGACGGTCCGAACAGATACACGAGGGCGAACTGATGCACGCGCGACAACGCGCCGTGCTTTCCTTCGTAGGCGGTGGCGACCACCCCTTCGGTCGCGGCCAGCGGCTCGGCGCGCTGCCACACCGGCGTGACGTCGATGCGATCCACCCGGTTGCCCCACGCGTCCCACTGCGTGAGCACCGGCTCGTTCAGCCGATCGGCGAGGCTCGCCTGGTAGAGCTCGCCGCCCGCCAGCTCGCCCATGCGGCGCAGCGAGGGCTCGACGTCGCGCAGCACGTCCGGCCCGAGCGCCCGCGCGAGGAGCTGCCTCAGCGCGCGATCGTCGTCGTACTGGTTTCCGAGCGAAGGGGGCGGCTGGTTGAACGGATCGATGGAGCGCATGAGCGAGGCGTACCCGCGCTGGGGCTTCGGGACAAGATGGGCGTCCTCGACGCGTCGCGGTGCATAGTCCTTCACTATGGGATGTATGCGCTCCATCGATTTCCCCGATGGAGGTCGGGCTGGCAACCTCGATGGATGGGGAAACTCCAGATTGAGATGGCTTCGATCCGCGAGCGAGCCGTGCGGGCGGCGCGGGTCGTCACGTTGGGTCTCGCCGCCGCGGGGTGCTACGGCTCGCACGAGCGCGCGCCCGATCGGGATCCGGTGCGCCCCGAGGACGACGCGGGACCCGAGCTCGCGGACGCGGGCATCGACGCAGGCGTGGGTGCGGGCGTGGACGCAGGCGTGGATGCGGGTGACGTGCTCTGCGACGTGAGCGACGAGTGGGAGGAGTACCAGCGCTGCTGCGACGCGATCGGCTGGGACTTCGACCGTGGGTGCTACGCGTGGGGACCGTACGTCCCGCCAGGGGCGATCGGATGACGCAAGGTGAGTTGCGAGTCGCGGCGGGGCGAGGGCCGCTCCGCGCCGAGCACGATCGCCTGCTGCGCACCGCGTTGCGACGAGGCGCGCTGCGTCCCGAGCGCGAGGAGGGCGAGCGGATCGACACGCGCGACTACCACGACGTCACGCTGCGCGACGCGCGGCGCATCTGGCTCCAACGCATGGTGAACGAGCACCGCTCCGCCGCGGTGTTCTCGCAGCTGCTCCCGCAGCTGATGGAGGCCGGCGCGACGCTCGACGTGCAGACGACGGTGCTGCGGATGAGCATGGACGAGCTCCGCCACGGCGCGCTCTGCGCCGGGATCGTCGAGGCGCTCGGCGGTGAAGCGGTGGTCACGACGGAGCTCGCGCCCGCGCCGCTTCCCACCCATCCCGGGTGCACGCCGCTCGAGCGCGCGATGCGCAACGCGCTGTTCATCGGCTGCCTCTGCGAGACGGTAGCGGTCGCGCTGACCGCCGAGGAGCGCGAGCGAACGACCGAGCCGCTGGTGCGTCGCGTGATCGATCAGATCTGCGCGGACGAGTCGCTCCACGCGCGCTTCGGGTGGGCGTTCGTGACCGAGGCGGCGCCGGCGCTCGATGCGGCCGCGCGCGCCCGCACCGACGCGTGGCTGCGCACCGCGTTCGCCTACTTCGAGCGGCGCGAGCTCGACGACATCCCCGCGTGTCCCGTGCCCCCCGGCGAGGTCGTGCGTGAGGGCCAGGCGCTCGGCGTGTGCGAGAACATGGCGACGCGCGAGCTCGTCTACGCGTCGATCGAGCAAGCCGTGCTACCGGCCCTCGAGGCGCTCGGCTTCGGCGCCCATCGCGCGTGGCGCGAGCGCGCGAGCGCGTGATCAAGGACCGCTCGGGCCCCCGTACAGCGCGTTGATCCCGCCCGCGTCGCCGCCCCCGGCGTCGTCGGCGGAGCCGGCGTCGGTGAGGAGACCGGGAACGCCGTAGAGGATCACCGGGCCCCCCGGATCGCCTCCGTCGAAACCCGCGTCACGAGCGCCCGCGTCGCGAGCGCCCGCGTCCGTTCCGCCCGCGTCGCGGCGGCCCGCGTCGACGGGCGTCGGGTCGGCACCGCCATCCGGTCGGCCCGCGTCCCGTCCCGCCCCGATCGCGGCGCCGCCGTCGGACGAGGTGTCGAGCGCGGTCGACGCACCGCAGCCGGCCGCGGTGGCGCTCGCGGCCAGCGCGCTCGTGCGGAACGCCATGACGAGCGCGCGCGTGGTGCCCCGTGGCGTGACGTACGTGGCCTGGGCGCGAAACGTCGTGCCGAGGGTGACGTCACAGAACGGACAGCGCCCCGCGTCCGCGCGGACGTGGCGCTCGCAGTCGAGGCAGGGGAGGTAAGGGGTCATCGGGGCTCCAGGAGGTCGCGCGCCGCTCGCGGCGCGACGTGGCACAGCTCGATGGAGGTCAAGCGAACCGCGTGCCACGGACTCGGGTCGCCGTTGAGCCCCTCGCGCGGCGGAGCGCAGCATGTGGAGCGCGCGATCGCGATCGATCCACGCTCACGGGGAGCGCGAGCGCGTGCTGCGGCCGCGCTTCTTGCGAGCGGCCGTCGACGGTCCTCGGTCGGCGAGCACCTCGTTGAGCGCGGGCAGGCTCCGGCCGTGCGCGCGCAGCTCGTCGAGGAGCGCACGGGCGCCGGCGGTCATCGGGAGGTCGTAGCGCCAGACGAGCGCGATCGTGTCGTCGAACACCGGCAGCGCGTCCTCGAGCACGGCGAGCTTCCCCGCGTTGACGCCGTGGCTCGCGACGCGGAACGGGAGGACGCCGACCCCCACGCCGTCGAGCACCAGGCTCTTCACGAGCTCCATGCTCGAGCAGGTGAGCTGGCTCGCCGGCACGATGCCCCGCTTGGCCATCGCGCCGACGATGAACTGCGTCTGCTGGAGCACGGGCACGTGGATCCACGGGACCTCGCGGAGCAGGTCTTCGCTGCGACCGGCGTAGCGACGCTTGAGCGCGGTCGCGACGACGAAGCCGACGCGGTCCTGCGTGAGCTCCGCGATCACGCAGTCCGGGTGACGCGTGGGGTTCACCACCAGCGCGAGGTCGAGCGTGCGCTCGATCACCGAGCGCTCGACGTCGCGCGAGTTGCCGTTGTGGAGCGTGATCTGGACGGCGGGATAGCGCTCGAAGAAGCGGGCCATGAACCCCGGAAGCACGTAGGCGGCGAGGCTCTCGTGGGATCCGAGGCGGAAGCGACCGCGCGGCTCGCTCGCGAGCGCGAGCACCTCGTCTCGGGCGGCCTCGAGCGCGCGCTCGGCCTGGCGCGCGTGCTCGAGCAGGATCTCGCCGGCGCGGGTCAGGGTCACGCCCTGACGGCTCCGGTGGAACAGCGGCGCACCGATCGACTCCTCGAGCTTCTGGACGGCGACGCTCAGCGACGGCTGGCTGATCCCGAGCTCGCGGGCGGCCGAGGTGAAGCTCCCCGCCCTCGCGACCTCTTGGAAATAGCGCAGCGGCGCGGCGAGGAGGTCGGACACACTCTGGACGCTACCCCGGCGCGAAGGCGTTTTGGTAGGCTCCAGCGCCGTGGAAGAGCGGGACCTGACCGGGCGATGTGGGACGTGCGCGTTCTACACCGCGATCTGGACGGACCAAGCGACGGGTCACCACACCGGCGAGTGTCGCCTCGGATGTTGGCCCGCGCCGCTCAAGGACAGCGCGACGTGCACGCACCACAAGCCTCGTGGGACGAGCTGGGAGGGCGCGCTCAAGCGCAAGAAGGCCGCGGGCACGCCGCGGCGGATGCGGGACGACGAGGACGACGCGCCGGTCAAGCGGCCGCTCCCGCGGGAGGTAGACATCGATATGGACATTGACGAGTTCAGGCGGGTGCTTCGCGAGGTGCTCCAGGAGGAGCTCGGCGTCGGTGACTCCACCCTCGGTGAGCGCTGGCGCGGCGGCGAGATGATCTTGAAGCCCGGCCGCGAGGGCACGCAGGAGAAGTCCGTGCCGCTCGAGGCGTTCTTCAAGAAGATCATCGGCGTCCGCGACAAGCTGCGGGTGCTCGAGCAGAAAGTGAACTCGGCCAAAGGGCTGAGCGACACCGAGAAGCTGCAGCTCCAGCAGTACATCACCGGCTGCTACGGATCGCTGACGACGTTCAACGTCCTCTTCAAGGACAAGGACGATCAGTTCGTCGGGCAGAGCGGCTCGCGGGACTGAGCGCATCGAGCGTCGAGCGCGTCGTCCACGTCCTCGTCCACGTGCACGTACGTGCACGTACACGTGCTCGTCCACGTACACGAGCCACCGCGACGTACGCGGGGCCCGCTCCATCCCCCAGCCGCGCTCCATGCCCTGGCCCGCCCGAGCGACGAGGACGGGCACGAGGGTACGTGCACGTGAACGTGAACGTGCACGTGTTGTTGTCGCCTAACCCGGCCGCCCGATGAAGTGCTCGATGAACGAGTACATGTGCACGTAGCGCTCGACGGTGTCGCTGCGCCGCGTGCCCGCGCCGTGGCCGACCTGGCGGACCATGTAGAAGTAGATGTCCGGATCGGGCTCGCCGCTCGCCTCCTGGAGGCGCGCCACGAACTTCGTGGAGTGTCCCCAGAACACGCGGCTGTCGTGGTCCGCGGTCGTGATCAAGGTCGGCGGGATGCGCACGCCGTCTCGGACGTGGTGGTACGGCGAGTACGCGCGGAGCCAGCCGAACTGGGTCTCGTCGGCGGAGCTCCCGTACTCGCTGACCCAGAGCTCGGCGGGTGGAAACTCGTGGTAGCGGAGCATGTCGTAGAGCCCGACCGACGAGACGCACGCGCCGAACGCGTCGGGGGCCCGCGTGATCATCGCGCCCATCAGGAGGCCACCGTTGCTCCCGCCGTTGATCGCGATGTGCGCGGGAGAGCTGATGTGGCTCTCCCCGCCGAGCCACCGCATCACCGCTTCGAAGTCCTCGAACACGCGCTCTTTGTTCGCGAGGTTGCCGGCGCGGTGCCAGTCCTCGCCGAATTCTCCGCCCCCGCGCAGGTTCGCGACGGCGTAGACGCCGCCGCGCTCGACCCAGTAGAGCGCGTTGCGCTGGAAGCCCGGCATCATCGAGACGTTGAACCCGCCGTAGCCGTAGAGCAGCACGCGCTGTTGTCCGTTCAGCTCCATCCCGCGCGGGTGCACGTAGTACACGTTGATCGCCGTGCCGTCGGCGCTCGGCACGCTCGCCTGGCTCAGCTCGACGTTTGCGAAGTCGAAGTCGGCCTGGACGCGATCGATCTCGCGTGATCCCCCGCGCGCCTCGTACGCGTAGATCGCGGGCGGATGGACGAAGCTGCTGAACCCGTACGCGATCCGCGTGCGATCGGCGGACACGTCGAGGCCGGAGAGCTCGCCGCGGCCGGGTAGCTCGATGGTGCCGAGCTCCCGCCCATCGGGGCGATAGGTGCGGAGCACGCTCGCGATGTCCTCGATCGCGTGGACCACGATGCGATCGCGCATCACCGCGACGCCGTCGATCGTGCCGCGACCCTCCGCGACCAGCGTGTGCCAGGCGGAGCGGTCCGACGCTCGAGCGACGGGCACCGCGTCGATGCGATAGCGCGGCGCGCCGTCGTTGTGCGTGACGTAGAGCGAGTCTCCGATGACCTCCGCGCTGTAAAGGTGGTCTTGACCTTCGACGACCGTGACGAGCGCGTGCTGCTCATCGGGTGCGAGGACGCGATCGCGCGCGCGGGCGCCGCGATCGAACAGGAACACCTCGGACTGCGACCAGCCCTTGAACACGTTGAGCACGACGTAACGGTCGTCGTCGCTCACCGACACGCCCGGGAAGTCGGTGCGATCGTGGGGCGAGTAGACGAGCGGGTCCTCGGTCGGCGGCGCGCCGAGAGAGTGGAAGAACACGCGCAGGTGATAGGTGTCCGGCTGCTCGGCGTCGTAGTCGGGCTCGGAGGGGAACGGATAGCGCCGGTAGTAGAAGCCGTCTTCGCTGTGCAGCCACGCGACGGCCGACCACTTGGCGTGCTCGATGGTGTCATCGAGCGCGCGGTGCGCTTGGACGTCGTAGACGCGGAGCGTGCTGCGCTCGTCGCCGTCGCTCGAGATGCCGTAGGCGACGTAGCGTCCGGTCGGCGATGGGAAGAACCAGTCGAGCGCCGCGCGCTCTCCATACTCGAGCGGATCGATGAGCAGCTCGGGCTCACCGCTGCCCGTCCGCACGTAGAGCGCGGGCTGCTCTCGGTCGCCGTCGCGCTTGGTGTAGAAGACGCGGTTCCCCGCGAGCCGAGGCGCCCCGACCACGCCGATCGACAGCAGCGCGTCGAGCCGGTCGACGGCCGCCGGATCCGTCCACGCGTCGAGCCGCTCGCGCGTGCGATTCGTCTGCGCGTCGATCCACGCGCGCGTCGTCTCGCCATCCTCCTCGAGCGAGCGATAGGGATCGGCGATCTCCACTCCATGCAGCGTGTACGTCGTGTCCGAGCGAGCGCCTTGGTTGAGTCGTTGCACGAGGGAGAGCTCCACGTTCGGGCTGTCGCCGCCGGAGGTGTGTTCCGAGCCGGGATCCGCGGGCTGACCGCATGCGATCAGGGTGAGGCCGACGGCGCACGGTACGGCCGCGCCAGGGAGGAGGGAGGAGGCGATCGTGCGCATCGCCCTCTCTTCGCAAGCGCACCCCGCTCGCGCAAGCCGCGCGCGTCGGCTTGATGGACACCGCGGGAGGGTCCACATGCAGGGGGTGGCGCGCGCGGTCCTCGGCATCGCGGGGCTCCTCGGTGCAACGGGCGTCGGGCTCGGTGCGTACGGAGCCCACGGCCTCGCGAGGAGCCTCGCGGGAGACAGCGACATCGAGCTCCGAATCGGCTGGTGGCAAACCGCGGTCCAGTACCACCTCCTGCACGCGGTGGCGCTCGTGGGCGTGGCCTGGCTCACCACCAAGACCGAGGGGCGTGCCGCGCCGCTCGCCGCGGTCTGCTTCGCGATCGGGATCCTCCTGTTCTCGGGTACGCTCTACGCAATGACCCTCGGCGCGCCGCGGTTCCTCGGAGCGGTCACTCCGCTCGGAGGTCTATCGCTCGTCGTCGGGTGGCTCGCGCTCGCCCTGAGCGCGCGCACGTTCACGCGCTGACGCCCGTCGGCGCTCGGGAGGCCCATGGAGATTCAACACACCTGCAAGGACTTCGACCTGACCGACTCCATCCGCATCTACTCGGAAGAGAAGATGAAGAAGGCGTGCGCGATGCTCGATGGGTTACAGGGGATCCGGATGCACGTGACGTACGAGACGATCGGGCACGCAAATCACGGTGACAATCAGGGCGTCAACGTGGTGTTGTTCGTCCCGAACAGCGAGCCGCTCAAGGCGATGGAGGCGACGAACGACCTCTACGCGACGATCGACCTCGCGAGCAAAGACATCGAGCGCCAGGTGAAGAAGTACCGCGACCGCCTGACGACTCATCGCTGACTCCGGTGAGTGGGCTTCTCTGGGCGCCCCAGCTCGAGGGTGCGCGTGTCGGTGAGCGCGCGTGGTTCCCCGAGCTGTCCGCGTTCGCGTACCTGAACCACGCCGCGGTATCTCCGCCCTCGCGCGAGGTGCAGCGCGCGGTGCACGCGATCGTCAGCGACTACGCGAGCCGCGGGCTCGGCGCGGTGGGCGCGTGGCGCGATCAGCGCGAGCGGCTTCGCGGCCGGCTCGCCCGCCTGATCGGCGCGCGTCCGGAGGAGATCGCGTTGATGCCGAGCACGACGCGCGCGGTGATCGACGCGGCGCTGTGCATGCCGTGGAAGCCGGGCGACCGCGTGCTGTGCTTCCGAGGGGAGTTCCCGACCAACGTGACGCCGTGGCAGCGCGCGGCGGACACGTTCGGGCTCGAGGTGGTGTTCGGCGACGCGGAGGACTTCCGCAACGAGCGCGGGCTCGAGGCGGTGAGGGAGCACCTCGCGCGCGGGGTGCGGTTGATCGCGGTGAGCGCGGTGGAGTTCCAGACGGGGCTGCGCGTCCCGCTCGCCGAGATCGCGCGCGCCGCGCACGACGCGGGCGCGGAGGTGTTCGTCGACGCGATCCAGGCGGTCGGCGCGGTGCCGATCGACGTGCGCGACGGCGAGATCGACTACCTCGCGTGCGGATCGCACAAGTGGTTGATGGGCCTCGAGGGCGCGGGGTTCCTCTTCATCCGCGAGGATCGCGCGCGCGCGCTCGTGCCGCGGGTGGCCGGGTGGCTGAGCCATGAGGAGCCGCTCCGGTTCCTCCTCGAGGGTGCGGGTCACCTCCGCTACGACCGCGCGATCCGGACCGAGCCGACGTTCCTCGAGGTCGGCGCGATCAACGGGGTGGGCTTCGCGGCGCTCGAGGCGGCCGTCGCGCCGATCGAGGCGATCGGGGTCGACACGATCTTTGCGCATATCCAGCGCTACCACGACGCGCTCGAGCCAGCGCTGGTGGAGCGCGGCTTCACGAGCCGGCGCCCGATCCCGATCGAGCAGCGGTCCGGGAGCCTCAGCGTGGTGCCGCCGGACGCAATCGAGTTGTCGACGTTGTTTGCGAAGCTCACCCAGCGCGGCGTCGCGGTGTCGATGCCGGACGGCCACCTCCGCTTCGCGCCGCACTGGCCGAACGCGCTCGACGAGGTGCCTCGCGTGATCGAGGCGATCGACGCCGCGCTCGCCGGCTGAGCCGCCCGTCGGGCGCCGCGAGGGGACCGATGGCCCGGGCGGCCTGCGGAATCCTCAGCAATTCTCGCGGTCGAATTGAGATTGACAATTATTCTCATTCTCAGTAATTGGGGTGGATGAGGGCTCTGGCGGATCCCGTGCGCGTCTCTCCTCCATACGGGGCGCGCACGACCGCCCGAGCCCTCGCCACGGCGGTCGCGACGGGGGGCTGGTTGATCGCGCGGCTCGCGCTCGGGCAACCCGCGCCGGAGCAGACGCCCGTCGACCGCGAGGCGTCGGACCGAGATCCGGAGGCCGACGAGGAGACGCCGATCACCCTCGGCGACCTCCTCGACGAGGTCGACGATGAGGTCGACCCCGATCGCGTCGAGGTCGACGATCTCGTGGACCCGGAGCGCGAGCTCGCGATCCCGGACGTCGTCGTCACCGGGTCGCGCATCGAGCAGAGCCGGGCGGGCTCGGCGGTCCACGTCGAGGTGATCCGGCGCGACGAGATCGAACAGAGCGGCGCGCGCGACGCGGCGGAGCTGCTCGAGGAGCGCGCCGGTCTCCAGCTCGTGCGCTCGTTCCGCGGCACCGAGCTGTGGCTCCGCGGGATGGATCCGCAATACACGTTGGTCCTCGTCGACGGGGACCGCGTGCCCGGCCAGATCGGAGGCGCGATCGATCTCTCTCGATACGGCGTCGAGAACATCGAGCGCGTGGAGCTCGTGCGCGGACCGAGCTCGGCGCTCTATGGCTCGGACGCGATCGGCGGCGTGGTGAACCTCATCACCCGCGACGTGGACCGCGACTTCGAGGCCGAAGCGGTCGCCGCCTACGGGCTGAACAACGTCGTCGACGCGATGGGGCGCGTCGCGGGGCGACCCGACCCGCACGTGCAGCTCCGCCTCGACGGTGGCTTCCACTACGCGGACGCGTTCCGGCGCGGCGCCACCGATGGCGCGACGAGCGGGAGCTCACGCATGCAGTGGTCGCTCGGAGGGCGCGCGGACTGGAACCCGAGCGCGTCGCAGCGCTTCCGCGTGCAGGGCGACTACCTGCAACTCACCTTGCAAGGAGTAGACGAGGGGGCCGGCTCCGCGCTGTTCGAGCGCACCCAGGTCCAAGAGCAGCTCCGCGTCTCGGTCGAGCACACGCTACGCGGCCCGCAGGGGCTCTCGCTGCTCACGCGGGTCAGCTACAACCAGTTCCGCGAGCAGTACCTGAACGATCAGATCGGGAGCCAGCAGCTCGACGACTATCAGGACAACCGCGAGCAGATGGGTCAGCTCACGACGCTGGTCCACTACGACCTCGTCGGGCTCGGCACCCACGGCCTGACGGCCGGCTTCGAGGAGCTCTTCCAGCTCCTCTCGTCCGAGCGCCTCTCGCGGGCCGGCGAGCGCTCGCGCTTCGCGGTGTTCGCGCAGGACGAGTGGGTGCCGTGGGAGGAGGGCGACGCGTCGCTCACGATCGTCCCCGGGCTCCGCTACGACGTGGACTCGCAGTTCGGCGATCAGATGTCGCCGAAGCTGTCCGTGCGCTTCGACCCCGTCTCGCAGCTCGTCTTGCGCGCCGCGTACGGCCGTGGCTTCCGCGCGCCGTCGTTTCAGCAGCTCCTCTTGCGATTCGAGAACCCGACGGTCGGCTACGTGGTCTACGGCAACCCCGACCTCGGCGCCGAGACGTCGCACGGCGTCGACGTCGGCGCGGAGTGGCGCCCCATCGACGAGCTGTCGTTCTCGGCCAGCTTCTTCCGCAACGACGTCGAGAACCTCATCGCGACGGTCACCGTCGAGGATCCGAACGCGTCGGGGACGGTGTTCTCGTACGCCAACCTGACGTCCGCGTGGACGATGGGGCTCGAGTCCGCCGCCACGATCCGCATCGAGGACTACGTCGGGGTCGTGCTCGGCTACACGCTCACCGAGACGTGGGACGGCGAGAACGAGCGCCACCTCGAGGGCCGCGCCCTCCATCGCCTCACCGCCGCCACCCGCTTCGCCTACGAGCCGTGGGAGATCAGCTTCGTCGCGCGCGCCGCGGTGATGCTCGACCGCGTCTACTACCAGGACCTCGATGGCGACGGCCTCGAGGAGGAGATCTACGCGGACCCGATCGCGCAGGTCGACTTGCGACTGTCGAAGACCTTCACGCGCCACCTCGAGCTGTTCGTCGGCATCGACAACCTCCTCGACGCCGGTGACGCCTACACGATCCTGCGCCCGTTCACCGTCTACGGCGGTGCGCGCGGGCGCTACTGAAAGGGAGCACGGTCATGTCTCGTCGATTTGCGATCCTCTTGCTCACGCTCGCCACCGGCTGCGCCCAGATGCTCCATCCCGACGACCCGGACGCCGGCTCGTTCGACGCCGGTCCGTGGACGGGCGGCGACATTCCGCCGATGAGCGGCCGCTTCACGCACTCCGTCACCGACGGCGTGGTGACGACCGTCGTCGACGCGACCGACGAGGCGGCGTGGCAGCACCTCGACCTCGACACCGGCTACTCCGTCGAGGTGGGCGAGGGGTGGGAGCTCGCGTTCTCCCGGTTCCGCATCCGCGTCAACGGCGGCGTGTCCGGAGCGGGCGGCGTGCGCGTGGTCGCGCTCGAAGGTCAGGACTTCGCGTCGCTCACCCGCGCGCCCGAGGACGGCTGGACACAGCCCGTCCCGGATGGCGACGGAGACGAGGACACCGAGCCCGACAACGTCTTCAACAACGGGGAAGGCGACGGGACGGACTGGTACGAGTACGACGGTGAGACACACACGTTGACGTCCCGCGCGGTCACCTACGCGATCGCGTCGACCGAGGGAGCGTTCTTCAAGCTCGCGATCGACGCGTACTACGACTCTGCCGGATCGCCGGCGTTCATCCGCTTCCGATGGGCGCCGATCCAACCGCCGCTCTCCGCGCTGCCCGACGCCGGTCCGCCGCCGATGTTCGACGCCGGCACGATGCCCGACGCGACCGTGCCGCCGCTCCCCGAGGGCGCGATCCTCGTGAACGCGGGCGACGGAGCGAGCTGGGTCTACGTGAGCGCCGCCTCCGGGGTCGTGACGCCCAGCGATCCGAGCACCGACCCGAGCTGGGACCTCGCGTTCAGCCGTACGCTCGTCCGCACCAACTCGGGGACGAGCGGACCGGGCGTCGGCGGCGCGCGCGAGGACGACTCGGGCGTTGCGTTCGAGGACCTCGACGCGGCGAGCACGTTCGGGTTCGTAGAGGACGAGGTCGTTACGAGCGGGATGCCGGGCGCGATGCCGACCAGCGTCAACCCGGGCCTCGCGGGCTGGTACGACTACGACCCCGCGACCCACTCCGTGACGCCGGGCGATCGCACCTACCTCGTGCGGACGGGGGTAGGCGGGTACGCGAAGTTGCGGATCTGGCGCTGGACCGACGGCGAGCTCGCGCTGACGCTCTCGCCGATCCTACGCCGGGTCGAGGCGCGCACGCTCTCCGTCGATGCGACGAGCGCGGACGACTGGGTCTACGTGAGCCTGCGCGACGGAGCCGCCGTGACGGTGACGGACGCGAGCACCGACGGCGCGTGGGACCTCGGGATCTCGCGCACCCGTCTTCGCACGAACGGTGGGACGAGCGGCGCCGGCATGGGCGAGGCGGTCGAGACGAGCGCGGCGACGATCGCGGCGCTCACGACGCCGCCGAGCACCGGCTGGGCCGCCGACGTGATGCGCAGCGAAGGCGCGCCGGGGAGCCCGGAGTACAGCGGCAGCGACGTGCTCGCGGGTTGGTACGACTACGACCCGGTGACGCACACCGTCTCGCCGCGACCGGTGGTGTTCGCCATTCGGACGGCGGACGGACACCTCGGGGCGCTGCGGATCGCGAGCTACGCGGGCGGCGCCTACGAGATCGAGGTCGCGTTCGCGGGTCCCGGGCAGGCGAGCTTCTGAGGAGGATGCGATGCGACGAACGATGATCCTAGCCATGGTCCTCTCCACCGCGTGCGGTGGCGGTACGACGAACGAGCCGACGACCGAACCGATCGCGTCGACCGAGCCCGAGCCGGTCGACGATGGGATCCGCGTCGAGGAAGGTCTGTTGCCGCCGATGCCCGTGGCGGTGACGAGCTTCGGGAGCGCGGTGCACGACGGGTACGTCTACGTGCTCGGCGGCTACCACGGCGAGCCGCACCACTACACGCGCGAGGGACAGTCGCGCTCGCTCACGCGCATCTCCGTCGACGGCGCGTCGGGGTGGGAGCGGGTCTCGATGATGGAAGCCGGGTTGCAGGGCCTCGCCCTGGTCTCGGTCGGCGGGGACCTCTGCCGCATCGGCGGCAGCCGCGTGTTCAACGCCGAGGGCGAGGAGACCGACATGCGGTCGGTCGACGAGACGGCGTGCTACTCGGTCGCGGAGGGCGCGTGGCGCACGATGCCGCCGCTGCCCGAGGCGCGCTCGTCGCACGAGGCGTGGGTGATCGGTGACACCGTGTATGTCGCGGGGGGCTGGCGCGTAGGACCGGAGGGCCCGGCGGCGGCGGAGTGGTCCGACGAGGTCTTCGCGCTCGACCACGCGAGCGGGACGTGGCGCCGGATCGAGGCGCCGTTCCGGCGGCGCGCGGTGGGCGTCGCGGCGGCGGGCGGCCAGCTCGTGGTGCTCGGCGGCCTGACGCCCGAGAGCGAGACCTCGCGCCGCGTCGACGTCTTCGATCCGGCGCACGGTACGTGGTCACGCGGTCCCGACTTCCCGACCGATGCGTTCGGGGTGGCCGCCGCGACGGTGGGTGACGCGGTGGTCGCGTCGGCGCGCGATGGCGTGGTCTACCGCTGGGCGGTCGGACAGGACGCGTGGACGCCGGTCGCGAGCCTCGCGTTCCCGCGCTTCTTCCATCGACTGATGACGACGGATGGCGGTCTCATCGCGCTCGGCGGGATCGGCGGGATGAACACGGACGGACGCACGCGGCACGTGGAGCGCGTCCGCCTCGAGGAGCGCGCGCCGCTCGTCCGGTTCTCGCTACCGTACCCCGGCGCGGCGAAGAATCGGCAGGGCGTGTTCGTGCACGGCGACTTCGTCTATCTGTTCGGCGGCAACACCAGCCTCGAGCAGCACGACTTCGAGCCAGAAAACTTCGTGGCGGAGGGCTGGCGCCTCCACCTCCCGTCGATGACGTGGGAGCGCGTGGCCGACTATCCGGCGCGCCGCCAGACCATGCAGACGGTGAGCCTCGAGGCGCAGGGCATCGCGGTGGGCGGCTTCGGGCATGACGGCACCGCGGCGATCACGCACCCGCAGGCGTTCGCGTTCGACTTCGAGCACGAGTCGTGGTCGGAACGCGGCGGGCTCCCGATGGGGCGCACCCAGTTCGGGCTCGTGGAGAACGACGGGCGGCTGTTCGTGTTCGGCGGGTTGAACTACGACCCGTCGCGCGAGGGCGAGGCGGCGTTCGACCACGTGACGACCACGCTCGCCACGGCGCCCGGCGCGCTCGAAGGCGCGTTCGAGCCGATCGACGCGGATCTACCGGCGCCGCGCCGCGCGTTCGCCGGCGCGCGGATGGGCGAGCACTACTACATCGTCGGTGGCATGCGCGCGGGGTTCGACCTCGTCGACGACTGCGTGCGCTACGCGTTCGCTACGCAGACCTACGAGCCGATCGCATGCCCGTCGCGCACCCGGCTGTCCGGTGCGCTCGTGAACATGGGCGAGCGGCTCCTCCTCGTCGCCGGCTCGGTCGTCGAGGACGGCTCGATGTCCGCGGACCGATCGATCGAGGCCTACGACCCGGCGTCCAACACGTGGTCGGTCCTCGTCGACGAGCTGCCGTTCGACACGCGCCACGTCAACGTCGCGCGCTACCGGGATCGTCTCTTGCTGTTGTCCACCCATCGGACCGACGGCCGCGCCGAAGTCGCGCTCGTCGATCCAGGATGACGTCCGCGAGCGTTCGGCTACGGGTGGCCGCCGCCGCCGTGCGCGCCCTGCGCCTGCAGCTGCTGCTGGATCTGCTGCATGATCTCGGGCGGGATCTGACCGCCGGGGCCACCGGGTCCGCCGCCCATTCCGGGCATGCCGGGCGGCATCTCGGGGGGCGGCTCCTCGGTGCCGGAGTCTCCGGGCTGGAAGCTCTCGACGTTCGGGTGGAGGCGCTCCGCCATGAAGCGCGACACGACGTAGATGGTCTCGTCGCCCTCGTGCATCACGTACCGGTTGCCGCCGTCGGCCTGCTCGTTCCCGACGAGCAAGACGACCGTCTGCTCGTCGTCTCCCGTGCCGACGACCATGCGCACGCGCGAGCTTCCTTCGCACCCCGTCGACGCCGCGGTGTCGCTCGCCTCGCCGAAGCCCGACGCGCGCAGGCGCGCGAGGCTCGACACGATCGTCTCCACCTTGCTCGCCTCGAAGTTCTCGATCGGCGCGGCGGGCTCCTCGCCCTCCGCCGGCTCGAGCGCGATCTGCGTCCACACCGGCGCGCCCGGCGCGGCCGGCTCTTCGCCTTCCGCCGGCTCGGGCGCGGGCGGCGCTTCCTTGCGGAAGAGCCAGTGGCCGTTCTCGTTCTGGAACTCGATCTCGTGGACGTCCGCCGCAGTCAGCTCGAGCACCGCGCGGTCGCGCCAGTCGGCGGTCCGCTTGTTGAACGCAAACTTGATGGACCCCTGCACCATCAGCACGTCGTCGCTGCCCTCGACGCGGACCATCGTGTTGCCGGTCTGGTAGGCGCCGACCCACATGTCGATCAGCGTCTCGTCGCCGCCGCGCGCGATCACGTGGATGCCGTGCGCCTCGTCGACCTCGAGGCGCTCGTGGTGGCGCGCCTGCGTGGCCGCGCGTCCGACGACGTCGAGGTCCGCGAGCTTGTCGAGCGCGGTGCTCACCGCGGTGCTCGACGCGATCGCCTCGACCGGAGCGGTGAGCCGCCACGTCTCGCCGTCCTTGTGGAGGCGCACGGTCAGCGCCTCCTCCTCGCGCTCGGCGTTCGCCGGGATGTGGATCTCGATATCGGTCACCGCGTCGCGGTCGATGTCGGGGAGCGAGGGCCGCTCCTCCTCGGCCACCTGGGTGTCGCCCGTATTCTGGGTGACCGCCCACCAGGTGAGCCCGATCAACGCGATCGCGACGCCGCCCATGATGAAGAGCCGATGGCGTTTCCAGTCCATGCCCGTCTCCTGTTCCTTAGCGACTCGCGCGATGCGCGACTCAGCGCGCCCCGGAGCGCATCGGGTTCTTGCCGCGGCCGTCCGGACGCTTCTGCGACTGCAGGCTCAGCCGACGGCTGTGGCGCATCTGCCACCGGATGAGGCCGAACACGATCACGACGAGCGGCAAGAGCAGCATCCCGTAGCGATAGAACTTCTTTTTCGTGTCCCACGCCTCGATCGCCGCGTTGTAGCGATCGACCGCTTCGTTGGCGCTCTGCTCGTCGCCCTCTTGCGCCGCGGTGAGCGCCTCGTCGCGCGCGAGGATCACGCTCTGCGGCACGTCGAGCGCCGGGTCCTCGACGCTCTTCGCGCGGATCGCGATGAGGTCTTGGTCCTGGGTGAGCCAGTCGATCGCGTTGAGCGCGAGCGCGACCCCCGCCGTCATCTGCGCCTGACGACCCTGCTCGGCCGACGGGAGGAACTCGTCGCGAAGCAGCGAGCCGGAGCCCGCCACCAGGACGCGCACCGACTCGGCCGCCTGCGCCGGCGCGTCGATGTCGCCGCCCTCGCCGCCGCTCGCCGCGGAGTCGGGGAACGCGCTGGGCAGCTGTCCCTCGAGCGCCACCATCACGTCGAACGGTCCGCGCTCGCCGGTGATCGTCCACTCGCTCGGATCGCGCGGCTGGAGCTGGATGGTGTCCCCGGTGAGGAGCCAGCTCGCGTCCGCGCTCGAGCGCGCGAGGATCTGGCCGTGCAGCTCGTTGAACGTATCGCTCACCTCGATCGGCGAGGTGAAGAAGAACGGCGCCTGGTTGAGGCGGAACAGCACCGGGTGTATCTGCGCGTCCTCGTCGAACACGACGATCGGCGCGGGCGGGTACGCGACCGGGATCGGGATGCCGATCGGGGTGCGGAGCGGGACGCGGCCGCAGCGCGCATCCGCCACGATCGAGCTGCCGAGCTGGACGCCCCAGTTTGCGAGCAGCGTGTTGACCCCGGTGTCGACCGCGCTCGCGCTCGGCGCCATGCCCTGGATGTTCACGTTCATCGCGCCGCCGAAGATGCCGACCGAGCCGCCGTTCATCAGGTACTGGTTGATGCGGCGGAGCTCCGGCTCGGTGATCGGCTCGGTCGGGTTCACGATGAGGAGCGCGCGCAGCTCCGGATCGATCGCCTCGCCGACGTTGACCGCGCGGAGCTCGTAGCTCGGGAGCGCGGCCGCGAGGGTGGTGAGCCCCTCGGTCGGGCTCGGGCTGCCGTGGCCTTCCATCACGCCGACGGGGGTCGGCTCCTGGACGAGCTGGCGGATCGCCTGCGTGATCTCGTACTCGAGCCCCTGCGTGTCCTGGATGACCGGGATGGTCTGGCGCTGGCCGAGGTACTTGATGACGAGGCCGCGGTAACCGTTGCGCACGCTGACCGAGTCGTTCTCGATGAGCTGGTGCGGGACCTCCTGCACGCCGTCGCGCCGCGCGTCTTCCTTCTCCTCGTCGTCGTCCGGGTTGACGAAGCGCACCTGGACGTGACCGCCGCCCGCCGCCTCGTACTCGAGCAGCAGGTTGCGCACGTAAATCTCCGTTGCGTTGAACGGAGGCGGGAGATCGGCGGTGAAGTACGCCGTGATCTCCATGTCGTCCTCGAGGTCGCTCACCAGGCGCTTGCTGCCGTCGGAGAGCGAATAGAGGCGCGCTTCGGTGAGATCGAAGCGGTGGTAGACGTAGTAGCCCGCGACGTTGGCGAGGACCGCGACCACCAGCGTGATCGCGACGTACATGATCGCCTCGGTGCCCATCTGGCGGCCGCGGCCCGTCTGCGCAGGGCCCTTCTTCGCGCCGCTGCTCGAGGCCTTGCTGGAGCCCGACTTGCTCTTTGGATTTGCCACGATCAGCTCCAGCGGCGGCTCTCGAGGGCCTGGAACGAGACGACCAGGCCGACCGCGGTGATGGACACGAAGTAGATCAGGTCGCGCGTGTCGATCACGCCGCGCGCCATGTTCTCGAGGTGGTGGGTGAACGAGATCGCTTCGAGGAACGTGGCGATCCAACCGGTCACGAGGAAGCGGCTGAGCGCGGGGAGCAGCCAGCCGAAGAAGCCGATGAGCGTCAGCGAGACGAAGAACGAGATGAGCTGGTTCTTCGTCCAGCTCGAGCACATCAGGCCGACCGCGATCATCGCCGCGCCCTCGAGCAAGAGCCCGAGGTAGCCGGTGATGACGGGGCCCCAGTCGAGATCGCCGAGCGTGGAGACCGCGATGGGGTTGACCACGCTCAACAGGACGATGACGACGAAGAGGCCGAACGCGCCGAGGAACTTGCCGAGGATCACCTCGGACTCCTTGACCGGCATGGTCAGGAGGACCTCGATGGTCCCCGAGGCGCGCTCCTCCGCGATGAGGCCCATGGTCAGGCCCGACGCCGCGAAGGGCATCACGTAGCCAAACCAGTTGAACATCTCCCCCGCGGACGCGCGGCCCTGCAGGAAGAACATCGACCAGAAGAAGATCTCGACGACGCCGAGCACGATCACGGCGACGAGGTACGCGGCCGGGCCGTTGAAGTACGAGAGGAGCTGCCGCCTCGCGATGGTCATCACGTTTTGCATGGCTATTCCTCTTCTTCCTTGGCGGAGGAGCGACGCGTGTCGGCTTCGTCTTCCTCTTCTTCGTCGTCGGCCTCCTCGTCGTCGGCCTCCTCGTCGTCGGCCTCTTCGTCCTCGTATTCCTCGTCGTCCTCGAGCTCTTCGTCGTCCTCGTCCATCGCGGCGCTCGCCGTCTGGGTGAGGTCGCGGAAGACCTGCTCGAGGTTCTGAGTCTTGGTCTCGAGCCCGAGCAGGATGAGGTTCGCCTCGACGGCCGCCTTGAACACCTCGGCGCGAAGGTCCTCGGTCACTCCGGAGGTGAGCTCGAGCCGCTGCTCTCCCGTCGCGCTCGGGAGCTCGCGCACCGCCTCGATGCCGGCGACGCCGCCGAAGACCTGCTTGGGCGTACGGCCGCTGGCACGGTAGCCGCCGTCGCCGCTCGACTGCACGATGACGCGGTAGCGAGGTCCGCCCGCGCCGCTCCCGCGAACGAGCGCGTCGGGGGTGTCGTCCGCCACGATGCGGCCCTTGTCGACGATCAAGACGCGCTGACAGGTCTTCGCCACCTCGTCGAGGTTGTGCGTCGACAACATGATCGTGCGCTCCTTGCCGATCGAGCGGATGAGCTCGCGGATCTCGGAGGCCTGGTTCGGGTCGAGGCCGCTCATCGGCTCGTCGAGGATGAGGATCGGCGGCTCGTGGATGAGCGCCGCGGCGAGGCCGACGCGCTGCTTGTAGCCCTTCGACAGCTCGCGGATCGGCTGACCGATCACGTCGCCGATGCCGACCTCGTCGGTCACCTGGGCGATCCGCTTCTCGGCCTTGGCCTTGTCGAGCGCGCGCATCTGCGCGACCCACTCGAGGTACTCGAGGGCGAGCATCTCGGTGTAGAGCGCGTTGCTCTCCGGCAGGTAGCCGATCGACTTGCGGACGCCGACCGGGTCCTCCCAGATGTCGCAGCCGTTGACGCGGGCGGTGCCGGTCGTCGGGGCGATGAAACACGTCAGGATCTTCATCGTCGTCGACTTCCCCGCCCCGTTGGGGCCGAGGAAGCCGAGGATCTCCCCACGGCGGAGCTCGAAGCTCGAGTCGTGGAGCGCGACGAAGGTCCCGTACCTCTTCCCGAGGCGGTCCGCCTCGATCATCACGTCGCTCATACGGGGTGGCCTCTCGAAGCTAGCTCTTGGCGGGAGCGCCCATGCGGCGGGCACGCCCGAGGGTTCGTGCAGGGCCGGGGGACCAGCCCACACCGCCCGACAGGGGCGCGGACGATAACGGTTGGGACGGCCAAGTCAAGCCGTCCCGCGCGGCCCAAACGCCTTGGATTCAGGCCTATTCCGGGGATCTTCACGCTCGACGCCGGGTTCTTGCCTACCTATCCCTACCTGGGCTCCAATCGCCGGATGAGGCGAGCGTACGCGGGGATTCTGGCGGTGCTCCTCGGCGCGCTCAGCGCGCGCGCGACGGCGGAGGCGCCGACACCGGTCGGGGAGCCGGGCGAGACGGACTGCGCGACCGAGGTCGCGCGGGTGGTCGGAGGCGCTCGCGCCGCGACGGCCGCGACCGACCTGCCGGCTCGCGGGCGCGCCATCGGCGGGCTCGGCGCCGACGCGTGCCGCGCGATCCTCCGCTCCAACGGGGTCGGGTTCGACGAGCTGAGCGCCGCGGATGCGCCCGGCGTCGCGCAACCGATCCGACTGCGCACGCCGATCGGGGGCGTCCGCGTCGAGAGCCGCGGCGGAGACCCGAGCCACGAGATCGTGGACTGTCGGCTCGCGGTGGCGCTCCTCGCGTGGATGCCGGAGCTGCGCGCGGCGGGCATCTCGGCCGCGCTCCACTACTCGACGTATCGCGAGGGCGCGCGGGTGCGCGGGCGCGAGCGGGTGAGCGGTCACGCGCGCGGGCTCGCGATCGATCTCGCGGTGCTCGAAGGAGACGGCGCGCCGCTCGACGTGCTCGATGGCTGGTCGTCGCGCGAGCGAGGGCGCCCCCCGTGCTACGGCGAGTTCGAGGAGCCGGAGCGCTCCGCCACGCTGCGCCGGCTCGTCTGCCGCGCGGTGGAGGCCGACCTCTTCCAGGTCGTGCTCACGCCCCACTACGACGACGCGCACGCGAACCACGTCCACCTCGAGGTGGTCCCGCAGGTCACGTGGTCGTACGTGCGGTGATCGACGACGCGCGGGTTGCGTCGAGCCCCTCCGGTCCGTCAGATCGGTGGGGGCCGTCGATCCGTGAAATGGAAACGCCTCGGGCGGCCACTCAGCGCAGAGCGCTGAATACGGCCGGCTCCGCGCCGGCTCGAACCCTCCTCGTGGAGCATCCCGTGTCCGCACCTTCCTTTCGACTCGCTCTCGCTGCGCTCGGGCTGCTCGCCTTCTCCACCGCGGGCTGCGGGAGAACTCCGCTCGATCGATGGGAGGACGCGGGCGGACCGCTCCCCGACGGCGGGCGCTGCGCCACCGACGTGGAGTGCGACGACGGACAGTTCTGCAACGGGCTCGAAGCGTGCGTGGGCGGACGCTGCGCCGCGGGGACGCCCGCGCCGTGCGACGACGGGATCGGCTGCACGGTCGACGCATGCGACGAGGCGACGGACGTGTGCACGTCGACGCCGATGTGCCCGCCCGGTCTGATCTGCATGGGCGCGCGCGGCTGCGTCGGCGTGGTCTGCACGACGGACGCGGAGTGCGACAACGGCATCGTGTGCGATGGCGCGGAGCTCTGCGCGGGCGGCACGTGCGCGCCCGGTCGGCCGATGACGTGCGACGACGGGATCGAGTGCACCATCGACTTCTGCGACGAGCGGGCGGGCGGCTGCGTGCAGCGCCCCGACGATCGCGCGTGCGAGGACGGGCTCTTCTGCAATGGCAACGAACGTTGCGCGCCGACGTTCGGCTGCGTGCCGTCGATGCGCCCCGCGTGCGACGACGGGATCGACTGCACCGAGGACCGCTGCGACGAGGGGAGCCGGTCGTGCGTGAGCCGTCCCATCGACCGCGACGGTGACGGCGAGCTCGGCCCGATCTGCGGCGGGCGCGACTGCGACGATACGAACCCGCTCATCTCGCCGCTCCGCCCCGAGACGTGCGGCGACGGGCTCGACAACGACTGTGACGGGCTCGCCGACTGCGCCGACCTGGACTGCCGAGCGCTCCCCGTGTGCGGGTGTGTCCCGACCCGAGAGAGCTGCACCAACACCGTCGACGACGACTGCGACTCGTTGGTCGACTGCGCCGATCCGGACTGCCGCGGCTTCCCGACGTGCATGGTGTGCGGACCGTTCGAGGACTGCCGCACTCCGGGGGACGACGACTGCGACGGGCTCATCAACTGCGCCGACCCGGAGTGCGTCATGCACCCGGTGTGCGTCGGACCCTGCGATGCGTTCGAGACGCGTTGCTCGGACAGCATCGACGACGACTGTGACGGGCTGGTCGACTGCGGGGATCCGGACTGCGCCGCCGACCCGTCGTGCGGCGTGTGCATCCTGCGCGAGATCCGCTGTAACGATCGCACCGACGACGACTGCGACGGGCTGACGGACTGCTTCGACGTGGACTGCGCGGCGAGCCCGTTCTGCGGCGGCCCGTGCCTGCCGAACGAGATCTTCTGCACGGACGGCCGCGACGACGACTGCGACGGGCGCCCGGACTGCATGGATCCCGACTGCTTCAGCGATCCGTCGTGCGGCGGGTGCGCGCCGTTCGAGCTCGACTGCGGCAACGCGATCGACGACGACTGTGACGGCCTCTTGGACTGCGCGGACCCCGAGTGCGTCGGCCAGCCGGCGTGCGGCATGTGCGATCCGTTCGAGACGTCCTGCGTCGACGCGTTCGACAACGACTGTGACGGATTGCGCGACTGCGCCGACCCCGACTGCGCGTTCGATCCGAGCTGCGGGATGTGCCTGCCGCGCGAGGTCGCGTGCCGCGACATGGTCGATGAGGACTGCGACGGCAACCCCGACTGCGCGGATCCGGACTGCGTCAGCGATCCGGCCTGCTGCATCCCGACCGCCGAGCTGTGCCGCGACGGCGTCGACAACGACTGTGACCTGCGCGTCGACTGCCTCGATCCGGATTGCACCGCGAGCCCGCTGTGTTGCCGCCCTTCGCCGGAAGTGTGCTTCAACGGCGCCGACGACGACTGCGACGGCCGCATCGACTGCAGCGACCCCGACTGCGCGGCGGATCCGTTCTGTGCGATGTGTCGTCCGGAGGTCTGCGACAACGGCGCCGACGACGACTGCGACGGGACGGTCGACTGCCTCGACCGTGACTGCTTCAGCGATCCCGCGTGTCCGATCTGCACGCCGGTCCCCGAGGTGTGCACGGGGGGGAGCGACGAGGACTGCGACGGGCTCATCGACTGCGCGGACTCCGACTGTCGCTTCGACCCGCGCTGCGGGATGTGTCGACCGGAGAGCTGCAGCAACGGAGCGGACGACGACTGTGATCGCCGCGTCGACTGCGCGGACCCGGACTGTGCCATGGATCCGAGCTGCGTGGTGTGCACGCCCGAGGTCTGCTCGGACATGCTCGACAACGACTGTGACGGCCTCTCCGACTGCAGCGATCCGGACTGCGCGGGCGATCCGGCCTGCGTCATGTGCACGCCTGAGCTTTGCCTCGACGGACGCGACAACGACTGCGACGGTCTCATCGACTGCGGCGATCTGGACTGCGCCGGCGTCCCGACCTGCGGGATGTGCTTCCCCGAGGCGTGCCGCAACGGGCGCGACGACGACTGCGACGGGATCACCGACTGCGCCGACAGCGACTGCGCGGGCAGCCCGCTCTGCGCGGTGTGCCTCCCGCTCGAAGTGAGCTGCAACAACGGCGTCGACGAGGACTGCAATGGGCTCGCGGACTGCGACGATCCGATCTGTCGCTTCCAGCCGATCTGCCTGACCGGCTGCGCGATCAGTGAGACCGGGCCGGACTGTCGCAACGGGCGCGACGACGACTGCGACGGGCTCTTCGACTGCGCGGACTCGACCTGCGCGAGCTCGCCGCTCTGCACGATCTGTCTGCCGTTCGAGCTCTGCGTCGGAGGCTTCGACGAGGACTGCGACCTGCAAGTCGACTGTGCGGACTCGGACTGCTTCGGGGACCCGTCGTGCCCGTCGTGTCTGCCGTTCGAGATCTGCGGCAACGGGACCGACGACGACTGCAACGGCGCGAGCGACTGCGCCGACCCGGGCTGCTTCGGCGACCCGTCGTGCTGCATGCCGAGCCCCGAGGTCTGCGGCGACGGGATCGACAACGACTGCGACTTCGACGTCGACTGCTTCGACTTCGACTGCGTGGGCAGCCCGATCTGCGGCGCGAGCGACGGCGGCGTGATGTGCGTGCCGACCTCGCCGACCGAGGGACGCCTCGCGCTGTGCACCGACGGGCGAGACAACGACTGTGACTTCGACGTCGACTGCGCCGACAGCGACTGTACGCCGTTCCCCGGCACGGTCGACGAGTGCTGCAACGGCGCCGACGACAACGCCAATGGCTTCGTCGACGAGTTCGCGTGCTCCTGCACGACGAGCGCGGAGTGCGCCGGCGGCGGCCCTGTCCCGCTCGTCTGCTGGAGCCTGATCGGCGTGTGCGGACCCAACTGCGCGCTCGTCGGCGGCGATGCGTTCTGCACGATGTTCGATCCTTCGCTGCGTTGCGACGTGGCGAGCGGGCAATGCACGTTCTGACGCGTCGGCTGGGCCCCGCGCTCCTCGCGGCGCTCGTCCTCGCGCCCGCCGCGCGACTGAGCGCGCAACCTTCGCTGTCGCCTCCCGCGAGCGGGCTCTACGAGGGTTGGTCGTCGCTCACGATGACCGCGTACGGTCCGCTCGCGTCCCCGCCCACGCTGGTGGCGGAGTGGATCGAGGTGCGCACCGAGGGCTCGCGCGCGACCGTGACGATGCTCCCGGATCGACGGGTGGTCTGGCGGATCACGTGGGGCCCGCACGGTCCGGTCGAGAAGGTCGTCGAGGTCGACGGCGAGCGGTTCCTCACCGCGCGGTACGCCTATGACGCGAACGGGCACCTCGAGGAGAAGACGGCGAGCGGACCCGGGCTCGAGCGCGACCTCTCGTTCCGCTACCGCACGGACGCGCAGGGCCGCGTCGTAGAGAGGAGCGCGCAGGGAGGGAGCGCCGCTCCGGTCCAGCCGTCTGCGACACGGGAAGAGAGGTTGACGGTCCGCTATCGTCGTCGAGGCGCGACGGTGGAGGTGCGCAACGGGACGAGTATCCGGCGAGTCGATCGGCTCGATCCTGCGATGCGTCCGCTCCGCACCACGGTCCGTGCCGACGAGGTCCACGCGCGGGTCGAGCTCATCTACGTGCGCGATGCGAGCGGCGCGCTCACCCGCGTCGATCGCATCATGGGCGGGCGGCGCGGCCCCGCCGACTTCCGCGTCCCGGACCCACGCGTGACGTCGGAGCTCGTCCGGGCGGTCTCGCTCGCTCCGGTCGAGCGCGGCGAGGCGCTCCTCCTCCTCGGGTCGCCCTATCGGACGACGGACGAGCAGCGCTCCCTTCGACGGCGCAGGAACGACGACTGGTCGAACGGCGGCTGCTGGCTCAACGCGACCTCGGGCATCGACTGGGATCCCTCCGGCGCGCTCCGCAACGCGACGAGCTCGTGCATCTGCGGCTTCTGCGTCGACGCGGCGCTCGCGGTGGAGGCCCCCGATGCGTACGGAGTGGACCTCCACTGGACTCACGGGCCGTGGGTGCGGATCGACGGGGTGGATCTCACGATCGATCACGAAGTGTTGACGCCGACGGGCCCGCGGGCGGCGGGCGCGCTGGCGCTCGGCGACCTCGTGATCGGCGGCGACGGTCGGCCGCGCCCGATCTTGCGCGTAGAACCGCTCGGCGAGACGTTCCGGCTCGGTCGAAACGTGCGCACCGAGTCGGGGACGTTCGTGGTGGGCGACCTGACGGTGCTCAGCGAGTCGCCGCGCGCCTGTCCGTGAGCGAGGCGCTCAGAGCGCCTCGAGGTACATCGTGACGAGCTCGGGGGCGGTGTCTTGGGGCAACGTCTGGTTGGAGAACGAGTCGAGCGTGGCCGCGCCGAGGCGGACGAAGATGCCGATCGGCTCGCCGGAGCGCGCGCCGAGGGTGGAGAGCGGGATCGCTGCCTCGCACGCGTCGGCCGAGCACGCGGACGGCGCCTGAGCGACCGGCGGCACCGAGAAGTTGGCCGGGTCGGTGGCGATGTCGCGCCAGCCGATGCGCGCGTCGAAGTCCATCGCGACCACGCTCATGTCGAGCGTGCCCCACACGTAGTCGAGACGGAGCGCGGCCGCGCTCAGCGACTTGTTCGAGAACGCCTGGTCGAGCGCACCGCTGAAGTCGCTGAGGCCGGTCAGGGTGACGAGCCCATCGACGCCGCCGACCTCCGCGTCGACGTACATCAGGATCGCGTTGCCACTCGTGAGCGTTCCCTCGATCGCGACGTAGAGAGTGCTGGAGGTTCGCACGGCGCGTAGCGTGCCGAGCGAGTTGCTCATGAACGGCGTCCCGTCCGCGCTGAGCGCGTTGCTCGCCATCCCGGCGCCCGCCCACTCGGCCGCGCCGACCGTTCCGTCGACGACGATCCCGCCGGGCGCGCCGGCGTCGGCGCCGCCGCCGTCCACCGGTCCGGCGTCGGGGATCACGACGCCGTCCGCGATCGTCAACAGGTTCATGACCACGTTCGGACGCACGGGATCGTCCTCGGGCAACGTCTGGTTCGTGAGCGTGTCGCCCATCGCCACGATGCGCGCGAACGCGGCGATGTCGCGCGGCGCCGTGCCGGGAAGATCCGCGAGCGCGATCGAGGCCTCGCACGCGGTGGCGGTGCACACGAGCTCGCCTTCGGCGGACGAGAGCGCGGTGAACATGTCGGGCGCGTCGATGAGATCGCGCCAGCCGGCGGCGTCGTCGACGCCGGAGACGGCGCGCGGCAGCACGGTGGTACCGAACGCGACGTCGGGCGCGAACCCGGTCGGCACCGTGATCATGCGCGAGAGCACGGTGTCGAGCGCACCCTCGTCGTCGGTGAGCTCGCCGAGCGTCACCCCATCGGGGCCGCCGACCTCGCCGTCGACATACACGATGAGCGCGTCGTTCGTCAGGAGCTGAACCGCGATGCCGAGGTAGAGCCGATCGTCGGCGATGAGCGCGAGCATCCGGGTGAGATCGCTGCCCGTCCGATCGCTGACCACCGCGGCCGTCTCCTCGACCGCGTCCTCCCACTGCGGATCGTCGAGGACACCGTCCATCGTCGGCGCGGCCGGTCCAGCGTCCCGCCGCGGCGGAACGAACGCGTCGCGCATCCCGGCGTCCATCCCTGGACCGCCGTCCTGTCGCGGGGGCGGCGGCGGCGGTACGTCGGGCTCGCACGAGCACCCGGCCGAGAGGAAGAGAGCGGCGAGCGAAGCGAAGGAGCGGGTCGAGGCCATCACGCGTCGAGCATGTCACGGACGCGGCGCGAGCGACCAGTGCGTGCGATCGTTCGCCCATGACGTGGTGGAAGACGATCGGGCTCCTCGCGCTCTCCAACGTGTTCATGACGTTTGCGTGGTACGCGCACTTGCGCGACCTCCGCGACCGGCCCTTGTGGGTCGCCATCCTCGTGAGCTGGGGGATCGCGTTCTTCGAGTACTGCCTGCAGGTGCCGGCCAACCGGATCGGCTACGGGATGCTGCAGCTCGGCCAGCTCAAGGTCCTCCAGGAGGTGATCACGATGATCGTCTTCATGGGCTTCGCGTGGCTCTACATGAAGCGGCCGGTGTCGCTCGACTTCGTGTGGGCGACCCTCTGCCTCTGCGGCGCGGCGTACTTCGTGTTCCGCGGCGGCGGGGCGGCGAGCGCACCGGGACAGTGACGCTCCAAACGAGATGCGCCGCGCAGGGCGAACCGTGCGCGGCGCAAGAGATATTGCGGCGGGTGCCGCGGGACGATCAGCGGACGGGGAGCGCGGCGCAGGTGCCGGGGCCCGGGTGGTCTTCGCAGACCAGGAGCTGCTTTGGCACGCGCGGGCGGCCGGACTGACGGCCCACCGCGACGATCGTGAGGTTGTGGGGGACGTTGATGTCGATCGGCGGCAGAGCGACCGTGCCGACCACCGCGCCGGAGCACGGCGTCTCCGCGCCTGCGCGGAGCTGCACCTGCTCGACGCCCGCGAGGTTCATCGGCTGGTAGCGGCTCGGGAACGACGGGATGCCGCCGAAGTCGCCGTACGCGACGCCCGAGATGATCGGCGTGCCGGCCGCGCGGCGACTCGCGCCGGGGAGGCACAGGTCGAGCGCCTCGGTGCCGAGGAGCGCGTTGACGAAGCGACCGCGGACCTGACCGGTCACCGATCCGGCTTCGTCGGGGAGCGCGAGCGCGGCGAGGCCACCGTCGGCGCCCGAGTAGACGACGATCGTCGTCGGGGTGCCGGCCGTCAAGGGCGCTTGCGTATCGACGCTCGCGCCACCCTCGGCGGAGATCGAGACGCCGACCGCCTCCATCGGCTCGCTCGGCGCGACCTCGGCGTAGGGCGACGCGCTCGCGAACGCGACGGCCTCGAAGCTGGCCATGCCGCTCGCGTCACCCGAGACCGGCTCGCCGGAGATGCCCGCGGCCGCATGGATCACGCGGACGGGCGAGGGTGCCGGCGGCTGGGGCTCGGGCTCGGGCTCCGGCTCCGCCTCGACCACCGTCTCGCTGCCCGACGTGTCGGTCACTTCCTCTTCTTCCGACGAGCTGCCACCTCCGCACGCGCCGAGCGCGAGCGAAGCGACCAAGCACATGAACGTAGCGACCGAACGAACGCGCATGGGTAGACCCCCTCCGTTGAGGGGCCTCTGCTACCTCAGCGCGCGGTTTCGTTCAATCGTCCGCATGTGGGGAGGGTGAGTCCCCTCCCAACGCCGAGTGGCGCGCGTCAGCGGCCCTGTTGGTGCCGGCGGCCGCCCGTCTCCTCCTCGGGACAGCCGTCGTTGTCGCGGAATCCGTCGCGATCCTCGGCTTGTTCGGGGCATTCGTCGTCGGTGTCGGGCACTCCGTCCCCGTCCGCGTCCTCTTCGGGACAACCGTCCGCGTCCGCGAGCCCGTCGAAGTCCTCCGCTTCGTTCGGGCACTGGTCGGCCGGATCGTCGATGCCGTCGCCATCGGTGTCGTTGTCCGGGCAACCGTCATTGTCACGGTCTCCGTCCATGTCCTCCGGTGTGTCGGGGCACGAGTCGTAGCCGTCGCGGATCCCGTCCCCGTCGTTGTCCTCTTCGGGGCAGCCGTCCTGGTCCTCGTGCTCGTCGAGGTCCTCCGCGTCGTTGGGGCACGGGTCGTCGCCGTCGGGCACCTCGTCGCCGTCGTTGTCGAGATCCGGGCAGCCGTCCTCGTCCTCCCACTCGTCGACGTCCTCCGCGTCGTCGGGGCAGCCGTCGACGGAGTCGTTGATCGAGTCGCCGTCGCTGTCGCGGTCGAGCGCGGGGGCGAACGCGAAGCCGCCGAAGACTTGGAACACCGGCGCGCCGACGCCGTACACGAGGCCCGCGCCGCCGCCGACGTTGAACGACCACTCGCCGAGGTACACCGCGAACGCTCCGCGGATGTCGGTGGGCGCCTCGTCGTCGAAGTGCTGGCCGAAGCTCGTCCAGCCCGTCACCTCCGCTTGGATCTCGAAGAACTCCGCGAAGCGGTACGCCGCGGCGAGGCCCCAGATCGCTTCGAAGCCGATCTGACTGAGGATGACGCTCTGTTCTTCGCGGAACGCGAAGCCGAGGTTGAGCGCGAGGCGGAAGCCGTCGAAGCGGAAGCCGCCGATGAAGTGCGCGCCCGCGTTGGGCAAGCGATCGCCGGTGAAGCGCTGCGGGTTCACGTAGTAGCCGAGCGGCAAGCTCACCCACGCGGCGGCCGCGAGCATCACGCCGTTGCCGTCGTGATCCGGATCGAGGATGCGCAGCTTCAGCGACACGCGCGGATCCGACAGCCCCGCGAAGTCGCCGCCCACCGCGGGGCGGCGCGGGGTGCGGTTCATGCCGACGCCTTCGAAGTACTGATACTCCTCGCCGCTGCCGTAGAGGACGATCGGCAGGTTCAGGCCGAGCTGGATGCGCTCGAGGAACGTGAACGCACCCCACGCCTGGAGCGTGAGCAGCGGACCGAGGAAGTCGGTCTCCTGGTTCATCGGGTTCGCGCACTGCGCACCCGTGACGCGCATCGTGTTGCAGTCGAGGTCGTCGACCACGAACGGACGATGCGAGTACCCGAGCGTCGCGCCGAACGTCGGCAACAGATCGGGTCCGACGTCGGCGCCGTCGACGAGCATGAAGTTGTGGGGGCCCGGCGCGAGGTAGAAGCGATGGGCGTTGAAGCTGTCCTGCGGGTACGCCTGCGACTGCGCGGAGGCGCAGGTCGGGGCGGCGAGCGGCGAGGAGAGCAGAAGGACGATGAGCGCGGTCAGCGGGGGGCGACGCATCGCGGCGGAGGATACCAGTCGCGAAGCTCGCGAATCGAATTGGGACGCACCCGGCCGCCCGAGGTACGCTCCCGGCGTGGCCGAGCCGACCGACGTCCTGGTCATCGGACCCGACGGCTCCGTCCTCCTCGCCGGGCGCGGCGCGGGTGAGCGGCTGGCCGAGCGCGCGGGTCGCTACGCGCTGGTGGCCGACGCCCCCGGCTTGCTCGTCTTGCGCGAGAGCGGCGCGAGCGTGCGCGTGCAGGCGGCGGGCGAGCTGCTGTCGCGGACGGCCGTCCTCGAGATCGTGAACATGGTCGCCCAGGCCGGGTGGCGCGGCGAGCTGCACATCGTCGAGGACGAGAGCCACCGCATGCTCGGCATCGAGCAAGGTACGCTTACGTACGCGTGGAGCGATCACCCCGACGATCGCCTCGGCCAGGTCCTGTATCGCAACGGCGCGATCACGCGCGCGCAGCTCGACGAGATCCTCGAGGATGTCGGGCCCGAACGACGGATCGGTCAGCTGCTCTTCAGCCGCGGGCACCTCTCGCAGGAGCGGTTGTTCACGGAGCTCCAGAAGCAGGTGGAGCAGATCTTCTACGCGTCGATGCTCGCTCGCTCCGGGCACTACGCGTTCGTGGTACCGGACGAGGCGTCGACCGGCGACCACCACCACGTCCACCTGTCGATCCAGGCGATGCTGATGGAGGGCGTCCAGCGGATCGACGAGATGGCGCTGTTCCGCGACCGCATCCCCAACGACGACCTCTGCCCGGTGGCGACGCCCAAGGCGGTGACGATGACGCTCGACGCGAACGCGCGGCTCGTCCTCACGTACGCGGACGGACAGCGGACGATCGAGCAGATCTCGCGCGAGACCGGGCTCGGGCAGTTCATGACGGTCAAGACGGTGTACGGGCTGCTCCAACAGGGAGGCGTACAGCTCAAGCCGAAGAAGGATCTCGACGCGCGCGCGATCAAGCTGCTCGTGCGGCAGTTCAACGAGGTGCTGCGCGACATCTTCATGGCGGTGGCGACCTACGGCGGCATCGACCAGACGCGCCAGACGCTCGAGGCGTGGATCCAGGGCAGCGGCTACGGGCCCGTGTTCGGTGATCATTTGTACGAGGACGGATCGTTGTCGGCCGATCAGATCCTCCACGCGATGGGCACCGTCGAGGCCGACAACCCGACCGAGGCGCTGCACCAGGCGCTCCACGAGCTCGCCGCGTTCGCCCTCTTCGCCGCGACGACCACGCTGCCGCGCGACCAGGAGTCGGTGCTCTCGCGCGACGTGAACTCCCGCCTCAAGCGCATCCGGATCTCGTGAGCCGGGCCACGCTCGCGCTGGCGGCGGCCATCGCCGTGTGCGCGCTCGCGTCGCCCGTCGCCGCGCAGACGCGGCTGCGCTGGTCGGACGATTGGCAGCGCGTGCACCCCGCAAGCTACGTGGCGACGACGACGTCGGTAGCGGCGGCGATCTTCGTCGATCAGCTCTACGAGCCGCCGGAAGGGACGTTGTGGCGCGGGCCGATCCTGTTCGACCGCGACGTGCGCGCCTCGCTGATGGCGGCGGAGGATCCCGATCGGGAGGTCGCGGCCACGCTGAGCGACGTGTTGCTCGGCGCGCTGCTGGTCTGGCCGGCGCTCGACGCGTGGGGCGTGGTGGGGCTCGGCGACTGGAACTCCGACGTGTTCTGGCAGCTCACGAACATCGCGCTCGAGGTGGTGGCGGCGGACTTCGCGCTCGGCACGCTGATCAAGCTGTTCACCGACCGCGAGCGCCCACACGGCGACCGCTGCAGCGAGGGCTCCCCGCACGGGCGCTTCGATCGATGTGGGCGGCGAGGGATCAGCCGGAGCTTCTACAGCGGCCACGCGTCGGCCGCGTTCGCGAGCGCGGGCAACGTCTGCATGAGCCACGCGTACCTGCCGATCTACGGCGGCGCGGCACAGGACGCGCTCGCGTGCGGCGGCGCGGTGCTGCTCGCGTCGATCGTGGGCGTGCTGCGCGTGATCGCGGATCGGCACTACGGGACGGACGTGCTGATCGGCGCGGCGGTCGGCCTCGCGACGGGGCTCGCTCTGCCGTACCTGCTGCACTACGGCTGGCATCCCGGGCCGGAGATCGTGAGCGGGACAGCCCCGTTGTCGGCGACGACGCCGGTGATGCTGTCGTGGGGCGGCAGGTTCTGACGCGTCACGGTGGACGCGAGAGCAAGGCGACTTCCGAAACCGAGTTCCGAGTCCGATTCCGATTCCGAGTCCGAATCCGAGTCCGATTCCGATTCCGATTCCGAGTCCGATTCCGATTCCGATTCCGATTCCGAGTCCGAGTCCGAGTCCGAGTCCGAGTCCGAATCAGATTCCGACTTCCGAAATCGGTGGCGGGCTCCCACGCCACCGAGGGACCCTGATACCGTCACCCATGCTCTCCTGGTCCCGCAACGTGTCGCTCACGCTCCTCTGCGTCGCGACGATCGGCTGCGGTCCGATCTACGAGATGTCGGACGACTTCATCTATCAGCCCGAGCGCGTCCGTGCGCTCGACGGAGACGAGGGGGCGCCGGGCGAGCGTTGGACCTTGCCCGTCGAGGGCGGCGGGGAGGTCGTCGCGTGGTTCTTCCCGCCGAGCGCCGAGGTCGCCACGCCCTCGCCGGCCGTGATCTTCGCGCACGGGAACCGCGAGCGGATCGAGCCGTGGGCGGCGGTGCTCGAGCCGTATCGGGAGCTCGGCATGGCGCTCCTCCTCATCGAGTATCGCGGCTACGGCGAATCGGCCGGCACGCCGAGCGAGGAGGCGATCGTGTCCGACGCGGCGGCGTTCTACGACCGGCTCGTCGCGCGGCCCGACATCGACGGAACGCGCATCGTGCTGCACGGACGATCGCTGGGCGGTGGCGTGGTGGCCGCCCTCTCACGAGAGCGCGTGGCGCGCGTGCTCATCCTCGAGTCGACGTTCACCAACATGCCCGACCTCGCCGCGCGCTGGTTCGCACCCGCCGCCGCGATGCGCGATCGCTACGACACGCTCGCGGTCCTGCGCACGAGCTCTACGCCGGTGCTCATCCTGCACGGGGTGCGCGACCAGCTCGTGCCGTTCGAGCACGCCGTCGAGCTCGATCGCGTCGCGTTCGACAGCCGGCTCGTCGCGTTCGACGCAGACCACAGCGACATCGTGCGCGGCCCCGCGTACTGGCGAGCGATCCAGGACTTCCTGCTCGAGAGCGAGGTCCTCGATCCGACCGTGTCCGCGCGCTGAGCGGCGCTCGCGTTGTCCGAGCGACGGCTCGGTGTACCTTGCGCCGCATGACGACGAACCACGATCCGAGCGCGCTGCCCCGGCTGACCGAGCTCACCGCCAGCGGAGGTTGAGCCGCCAAGCTCGACCCCAAGGACCTCGTGCAGGTCCTCCGCCACGCGTCCACCGGAGCGCCCGAAGGGGTGGTGGTCGCGCCGACCGAGCTCAACGACGCCGCCGCGCTGCGGTGGATGGATGCGTCCGTCGTCGACGCGCCCCTCTTGCTCTCGACCGTCGACCTGATCACGCCGGTGCTGGACGATCCGTACGCCTTCGGGCAGGTCGCGGCGGCGAACGCGCTGAGCGACGTCTACGCGATGGGCGGCGAGCCGCGCTTCGCGCTCGCGATCGCGATGTTCCCGAGCGACGTGCTGCCGCTCGAGACGCTCGAGGCGATCCTCGCGGGCGGCGCCGACCGCGCGCGCGAGGCCGGCGCGGCGATCGTCGGCGGCCACACGATCAAGGACGCGGAGCCCAAGTACGGGCTCGCGGTGACCGGCGCGGTCATGGAGCGCGATCTGATCACGCAGGCCGGCGCGAGGCCGGGCGACGTGGTGGTGCTCACCAAGGCGCTCGGTACGGGGCTCCTCGTCGGCTCGGTTCGCGCGCAGACGATCGAGCCGCACGAGCTCGACGGGCTACGACGATCGATGATCCAACTCAATCGCGACGCCTCACGCGTGATGCGGCGCGTCGGGGTGCGCGCGGCGACCGACGTGACGGGCTTCGGGCTCCTGGGTCACGCACGTCACGTTGCGCAGGCGTCCGGCGTCTGTCTCGAGCTCGAGGCGGGGGCGCTGCCCGCCCTCGACGGCGCGCTGGCGCGGGCGGGCGCGAGCGCGCTCAAGGGCGCGGCGGGGCGCAACCACGCGTACGTGGCGGACGCGCTGTCGGGGATCGCGAGCCCAGCGCTCGTACGGCTGGCCGTCGATCCGCAGACGAGCGGCGGGCTGCTCCTCTGTGTCGCGCCCGAGTCGCACGCGCGGCTGAGCGACGAGCTCGCCGCGGCGAACGCTGGCGCGTGGACCATCGGAAGGGTCGTAGACGGGCCCGCCGGCACGATCCGCTGGGCCTGATCCGCTGGGCCCGATCCGCTGGGCCCGATCCGCTGGGCTTGATCTGCTGGGCCCGATCCGCTGGCCCGATCCGCTGGGCGCCCTCATCCCAGCGAGTCGATCGCCCGCAAGAGCGCCGCGATCAGCTCGTCGGCCTGACCGAGCGGTGCGACCGTGCGGGGATCGAGGAGCAGTCGCTCCTTGTGGATCCGCGCGAGCACCGGCGGATCCTCGCGGAGTAGGGCATGGAAGATACGCTGCGGGTCCGGTGCGCGGATCGCGAGCGCGACGGATGGCCACTCGGTGCCCGGGACGCTCCCGCCCCCGATCGCGCCGTCGACGTCGATGACCTCGGCGTCCACCGAGCCGGGCAGCCGCGCCGCCCAGTCCTCGGCGACCGCGCGCAGGGCCTCGCAGTCCATCTCGATCATCGCGCGCACCGGCGTCGGCTCACCCGTCAGGTGATCGTCGAGCGTGCCCTCGAGCGCGGCGAGGGTGACCTTGTCGACGCGCATCGCGCGCATGAACGGATCTCGTCGGATGCCGTCGAGCAGCGCGCGCTTGCCGAGCAGGATCCCCGCCTGCGGTCCGCCGAGGAGCTTGTCGCCGCTGATGCACACCACGTCCGCGCCCGCCGCGATCGCGTCGGCGACGCGCGGCTCGTCGTCGACGTCGAAGAGCGCGCCCGAGCCGAGGTCACAGATCACGGGGACGCCGAGCGAGGCGAGCTCCTCGATCGTCGGCTGCGTGACGAAGCCGACCTGCCGGAAGTTCGACGCGTGCACCCACAGCACCGCGCGAGCGCGATCGAGGGCCGCGCGGTAGTCGCGGAGATGCGTGCGGTTCGTAGTGCCGACCTCGACGAGCTCCGCCCCCGAGATGGCGAGGATCTCGGGGATGCGGAAGCCGCCGCCGATCTCGACGAGCTGTCCGCGGCTCACCGCGACGCACGTCCCACGCGCGAGCGCGCTGAGCGCGAGGAGCACCGCGGCCGCGCCGTTGTTGACGACGAGCGCCGCCTCCGCACCGGTCAGCGCGCAGAGCCGCCGCTCGAGACCGGGAGCCCGCGCGCCGCGCTGTCCGCTCGCGCGATCGAGCTCGACGCACGCGTAACCCATCGCTTCGCTGGCGGCGCGCTGCGCCCGCGCGCTCCACGGCGCGCGGCCGAGGTTGGTGTGCAGGACGACGCCCGTCGCGTTGAGGAAGCGCCCGACGTGCTCGCCGAGCCGACGCTCGAGCTCGGCCGTGAGGTCCGACGCGCTCGGCACGTGACGCTCGCGCCGTCGCGCCTCGGCCAACAGCTCGCGCGCCTCGAGGAGAACCCGCGCCTTGCCGTAGCGCGCCACCAGCTCGGGTCGCGCGAGCTTGTCGGTGGCGGGGAGCGCGCGTCGGGGATCGTCGGTCATCGGCGGAGGAGCGTACCAGGAGCGGCGCCGGCGTCGCCCAGGGGGCCGGTGGCGACCCGCTACGAGGCTTCCGTGGTCCAGTCGTCCTCGCGCGTCCGCGAACGACGCCTTCCGCTCGACCGGTTCGTTCCCTACGATCGAGGCCGTGTTCCTCTGCCGCCCCCCGCGCGATCCCGCGCTCGCGCGTCTCGTCGACACGCTCTGGGTCCAGTCGGAGGCGCTCCCGCATCCGCGCGAGCGCATCGTGCCGTCCGGCCGCGCGCAGCTCCTCCTCAACCTCGGCGGGGACGTCCTGCGCGAGCATCGGCTCGACGGTCGCCTCGCGAACGAGACCCGCGGCCTCGCGATCCAAGGGCTTCGCACCGGGCCGTTGGTCATCGACACGTCCGACCAGCGACACGCGTGTGGAGCGAGCCTCGCGCACGGCGCGGTGCGCCAGCTGTTCGGGTTGCCCGCGTCGGAGCTCGCCGACCAACTCGTCGAGCTCGACGCGCTCTGGGGCATCGGCGCGCGGCGGATGCGCGATCGGGTCGGCGAAGCGCCTAGCTTGGAGGCTCAGCTCGACGCGTTGGAGGCGGCGCTCCTCGAGATCGTCGCGCGGCGCTCGCCGGATCGGCGCGCCATCGAGGCGTGCCATCGTCTCGCTCGTGGCGAGCCGGTCGCCGCGGTCGTCGACCGAGGAGGGTTCACCGCCGCGACGTTGATCCGGCACATGCGTGAGCACATCGGCGTCGCGCCGAAGCTGTTCTCGCGGATCCTCCGGTTCCAGTCGGCGCTCCGCGGCGTCGCGCGCAGCACGTCGTGGGCGCAGCTCGCGCTCGAGGCGGGGTTCGCCGATCAAGCCCACCTCGTCCGCGAATTTCGGCACTTCAGCGGCACCTCGCCGAGCGCGTATCGGCCGCGCACGGACGCGCAGAACCACATCCCGCTCCTGGATGACCCGACCGCGCGCGGCGCGTGAATTTTCTTCAAGAGCCTGCGCGCGCTCGCGGTCACGTTGATCGCATGCGTGATTTCACTGCGTCCGACTCCACGGCGTCCGACTCCACGGCGTCCGACTCCACGGCGTCCCGTTTCACTCTGCCCCGCCTCGTCCCTCGTCTCGTCGTCGATCGGCCCGACGAGGCCATCGCGTTCTATCGCGACGTCTTCGACGCCGAGCCGCTCGAGCGCTTCGAGGACGCGCGCGGCGTCGTCGTCCACGCGGCGCTCCGCGTGGGCGAGACTCACCTCTCCATGACTCAGTCCGTGCGCGCGTGGGGGCTCGACAGCCCCGCGCACTTCGGCGGCAGCGCGGTCTTGCTCCACCTCACGCTCGACGATCCGGATGGCGCGTGCGCGCGCGCCGTCGAACGCGGCGCTCACGTGGTGATCCCAATCGAGGATCGACCGTACGGAAAACGCGAGGGGCGTCTCCGCGATCCGTTCGGCCACCTCTGGGTGCTGAGCCGCGACATCGAGCGGCTCTCCGCCGACGAGATCCAGCGTAGGCTCGGTGCGCGATGAAGGTGAAACGGATCGTCCCCGACTTCCTGGTCGATGACCCGGCTCGTGCGCACGCCTTCTACGGTCGCGTGCTCGGTCTCGACGCGCTCATGGACATGGGTTGGATCGCGACCTACGGCCGACCCGGCGAGAAGTCGGTCCAGGTCACGTTCCTCACCGAGGGCGGAGCGGGCGCCGCCGCGCCCGACCTCTCCGTGGAGGTGGACGACCTCGAGGTGGCCCTCTCCCGCGCCCGCGACGCTGGCTTCGCGATCGAGTACGGCCCGGTCACCGAGCCGTGGGGGGTGCGGCGCTTCTTCGTGCGCGACCCGTTCGGGAAGCTCGTGAACGTGCTCCAGCACGTCTGAGCGCCGGCGCCCCGCTCCAAAGAGCAGGGCTGGGGTGGCGCAGCTCGACTTTCGTATGTCGAGCAGGAAGATGGCGGAGGTGCACGGGAATCGAACCCGCCTGGGACAGTCAGCTGCCCCACACCGATTTTGAAGACCGGGGGCCGCACCAGCGAACCGATCACCTCCGCGACGCGCCAGTATGGCGACGGACCGCCCCACCGCGTCAACCGGCCTTCGTGCGGACGATCCCGCGTGCTACTCCGTCGTCGTGATCGTCGGGACGGCGGGGCACGTCAACCACGGCAAGACGACGCTCGTCGAGGCGTTGACCGGGGTGAACTGCGATCGGCTCGCGCAGGAGCGCGAGCGCGGGATGACGATCGAGCTCGGCTTCGCGCAGTGGGCGCTGCCGAGCGGGCGCCGCGTGTCGGTGATCGACGTGCCGGGCCACGCGCGCTTCGCGCGGACCATGGCGTCGGGCGCGTTCGGCGTCGACGTCGCGCTCCTCGTGATCGCGGCCGACGAAGGCTGGATGCCACAGACGCGCGAGCACGTGAACGCGCTCCATGTGCTCGGGGTCGAGCGCGTGGTGGTCGCGATGAACCGGACCGATCGGGTGAGCGACGTCGCGCACGCGAAGGCGGCGATCGAAGCCGAGCTCACGTCCACGCCGTACGCGGGCGCGCCGGTGCTGCCGGTGTGCGCGCCGCTCTTCGAGGGGCTGGACTCGCTCGGCGCGGCGATGGACGAGGCGCTCGCGGAGGTCGACGCCGCGCCCTCGGGTCCCGCGCTCCTGCCGGTCGATCGCGCGTTCTCCGTGAAGGGGTTCGGCACCGTGGTCACGGGCTCGCTCGTGCGCGGCGACGTGAGCGTCAACGATCGTCTCGTCGTCTATCCGACGGGTCGCGAGGTCCGCGTGCGCACGCTCCACGTGCACTCCGAGAGCGCGGAGCGCGCCGAGGCCAAGACGCGGCTCGCGCTCAACCTCGCGGACGCCACCGTCGCGTCGGTGCCCAAGGGCTCGATCGTCGCGCGCCCCGGCGCGCTGCTCGGCGGGCGGGTGCTCGACGCAGAGATCGAGTGGCTCGCCCACAACGCGGAGCCGCTGAAGCGCGCGAGCTCGCTCGGGTGGGTATCCGGCCCGAGCCGCGCGTCGGCGCGCGTGCAGTGCGACGAGCCGGTCGCTCCGGGCACGCGCGGGCTCGCGCGCGTGTACTTGGACCGCGACGCCGCGCTGTTCGGCGGACAGCGCTTCGTCCTGCGAGGCAAGGGCGACCGCGAGCGCGGGGCGGTCGTCGGCGGCGGTCGGGTGATCGACGCGCGCCCGCCGCGCTCGCGCAAGGCACCCGTCCGGGCCGCGCTCGCGAGCGCTCCGTCCCTCGACGTGCTGCTCGACGAGGCGGGCCCGCGCGGGGTCTCGCTCGACGAGGTCGCGGCGCGGCTCGGGATCGTCGCGCCCGCGGGCTCCGGCGTCGCGTTCTCCGCCTCGTCGCTCGAGACCGCGGAGGCGGCGCTGATCGAACGAGTGCAATCGTTCTTGCAAGACGATCCCGACGCCGATGGTCTCGCCGTCGAGCGCGCGGCGAAGAAACCGATCGAGCTCGCCGCCCTCGAGCGCGCCCTCGCCAGAGGCGCGCTGGTGCGTGACGCAAACGAGGTCCGCACGCCGGAGCATCGCGGCGCCCGCGCAGCGCGCGAGGCGGCGCTCGGCGGGACGCTGGTGGGCAAGCTCGCGGCCGCGAAGCTCGACGCGCCGCGCGAGCCGGAGGTCGAGGCGCTGCTCGGGGTCGACGCGGCCACCGCCGCCCGCGTGATCGCGGCGTGCGACGCCGACGGTACGATCGTCCGTAGCCAGGGCTTCTGCTTCGCCGCCTCGGTGCTCGATCCGCTGCGCGCCGAGGTCGCGCGCGCGCTCATCGACGAGAAGAGCCTCGGCTTCGGCTGGCTCAAGGACCGCTACGGCCTCTCGCGCAAGCACGCGATGCCCATCTGGACGTGGCTCGATCGGATCGGGGTCAGCGTCCGCCGCGGCGCCGACTCGCGCGCGCCGGGTCCCGCCGCGAAGCGGTTCGCATCCTAGCTCTACGTATCAATTGATGTTGACCGGCACGGTCATCGTCGCGCCGCCCTGGAAGATCAACCCGTTGACCTCGATGCGGTTGGCGCCCGCGGTGAGCTGACCGCTGTAGCGGCCCGGCGTGATCGGGACGTGGCCCTCGGACGGGCGGAGCGTGATCGGCTCCGCGTCCTCGTCGCCCTCGCGGGTGACGACGAGGCGCCATTGCGCGATCGGTCGACCGCCGCGCGTGACGCGCACCTGGATCCGGCTCACCGGGAAGTCGATGAAGGCGTCGGCGGTCTGTCCTGCCGCCACGGTCGCCATGCCATCGAGCTCGTGGGTCGGGGTGTCGATCAGCACGTCGTCGTCGGTGATCTCGCCGACCACCCGGTACTGGCCGGAGTCCACGTCGAACGTCGCGCCCGACGCGCCGTGCGCGACCTCTTCGCCGCTCGCGTCGAGCACGCGGACGTTGCCCCCCGCGTCCTGCCCGTTGACGCGGTTGACCACGTGCAGCTGGCCGGGACCGCTCGCCGGCGCCGCGACCTCGTCGTCTCCTCCCGCCGAGGAGTCCTCGATCCCGTCGTCGGCCGCATCGCCGCTCGTCTCGTCGCCGCTCGTGTCGAGCGCCACCTCGTCTTCTTCGGTGGACGCCGCGCCACCACCCCCGCCGCAGGCGGCGAGCGTGAGGGCCAGGAGGATGCTCGGGTGTCGAAGGCGCATCGCCGAATCAAATCGCCGGGCCCGGTCCGCGTCAACCGGTAGAAACCTGACCGCGTCGGCCTTCAGTCGACCTCGGTCTCGGTGACGGCGAGAGGAGCCTCCTCCTCGTCGACCACCGTCGCCTCGGGGTCCGAGCGATCGCGGCGCAGCTCGCCGATCGTGAGGTTGTGGCTCGACGACTCGGTCGCGCTGTGGAGCTTCTCCAGCAGCTCGGTGAGGTCCTTGTCCGCATGATCCCACGGCATCCCATGGTCTTCCGAGCGACGGCCGAGCGCCTCGATGACGGTGGCGATCCGGGTGGCGTCCGCGTCGACCGCGTTCGCGTAGCGCGGGTCGTAGTCGCCGCCGCCGCGCGTGAGGAGGCCGCGGTCGACGAGCGCGTCGAGCACCCGGCGAAGCGGCTCCACCGCCACGCCGAGGCTTCGGCCGAGCTCACGGAGCGCGACGGGACCCTCCGCGTCGGCGAGCGCGACCATCGCGCGGAGCGCCGCGGCCTGGCGCGAGACGTGATCGTCGAGCGACGAGCGCGCGAGCTGGCGGAGCGTCGGCGCGTTCTGATGCACCGCGGCGACCTGCGCGCCGAGGAGCACCCACAACCAGCTGAGGTGGAGCCACACGAGGAAGATCGGGAACGCGCCGAACCCCGAGTAGATCGCGTTCTGCCGCGCGACGCCGATCTGGAAGCTCACGTGCAGGATCTGCAGCACGTACCAACCGAGCCCGCCGACGAGCGCGCCGATCATCGCGGAGCGCCGCCGCACCCGCGCGCCCGGGACGATCACGTAGATCTGGAACATCGCGAGCCACACGAGGAGCGGCGGGAGGATGAACACCAACACGTCGCCGACGTACGGAACGGGAATTGCGCGCGACAGGAACGCCATGAACGGCTGGCCCTGTCGCGCCGCGGTCATCGCCGACGCGAGGAGGAGGGCGAGCGGCGCGAAGATCGCGACCGACGCGTAGCCCGGGAGGCTCAACAGGATCCGCCGGCGGGTGCGGAACCCCCACACCGCGTCGAAGGCGTCTTGCGCGTTCGAGACGACGCGACGGATGGTGATGAACAGCACTCCGAGCCCGAGCAGCCCGAGGCCGAAGACGTTGGTGCTCTGCACCATCCTGATGAGGTCCTCGATGACCTGACGCAGCGTGGTCATCGCGGGCGGTGCCTCGGTGCCGCGCGGGACGCGGAACGCCTCGTCGAGCAGCGGGCGGATCGTCTCGTCGACCAACAGGTCGTACGCGCCGACCGTCTTCGCGACGCTGAACGTGAGCGCGGCCAAAGGGACGATCGCGAGGAGCGTGAAGAACGCGAGCGCGGCCGATCGGGTGTGGAGGTTCTCGCGGAAGAACGAGTCGATCGTGACGAACCCGAGCCGGAGCGTGGTGAGGAGCCAGCGCGAGGGGCGGGAGAGCTGGGAGACGTCGAGGTCCCAGAGCGCGCGGTAGGTGTAGACGCGCAGCGCGTGGAGCCGATGGCGGAAACGCGCGATGAAGCCGTCCGGAGCGGCCGAGGACGAGCCCGTGGCGCTCACCGCGCCGGCCTCGATGTGCGCGAGTTGCTCGGCAAGGGACGGGTAGTCTACGTCATTGACAGGCGGGCGGGCCCGTCTTAGGCCTCTCTCTGATGGTCGAACCGGACATCCTCGAGACGCGCATCCGCTCCCAGCTCGACGGCACCACCGTCATCGAGATCGAGGATCTGACGGGCACCAAGGATCACTACCGCGCCGTCATCGTGAGCGAAGCGTTCGTCGGCAAGTCTCGAGTGCAGCAGCACCAGGCCGTCTACGGCGCGCTCGGCGAGCTGATGGCGGGGCCGGTGCACGCGCTCTCGTTGGCGACGTACACTCCCGACGCGTGGAAGTCGGCGAACGAAAGAGGATGAGGCGCACATGAGCGACGTATCGGACCGCATCAAGGGGGACGTATCGGACCGCATCAAGGGGATCGTCGAAGGCAACCGCGTCGTGTTGTTCATGAAGGGCACGCGGCACTTCCCGCAGTGCGGCTTCAGCCATCGCGCGGTCGAGGTGCTGCGGCGCTGCGGCGCGGAGTTCCAAGAGGTCAACGTCCTCGAGGACGCGGAGATCCGCCAGGGCATCAAGGAGTTCGCGAACTGGCCCACGATCCCGCAGCTCTACGTGAACGGCGAGTTCGTCGGCGGCAGCGACATCCTCATGGAGATGTTCGAGTCGGGCGAGCTCCAGACGCTCCTCGGCCCGAGCCAGGCCGCGTCGAGCTGACGCCTCACGCGCGCGTGATCGTCACGCCGACGAGGGCCTGCTCGCTCTCGATGCCCTTGAGCGCGGCGTCGAACTCGCGCCGCGGGAAGCGCTCGAGGAGCTTCGCGACGGATGGATCGTCCGCCGCCGCGCGGCTCACCACGATCTCGCTCGCCTTGGCTTGGGCCTGGAGCCGCGCCGCCAGGTTCACCGTGGTGCCGAAGTAGTCGAGGCGATCGTTGGCGCGCACCGCGAGGCACGGCCCGCCGTAGACGCCGATCTTCACGCCGAGCCCGTCGTCGGGGTGCGCCGCGTCGTGGCGCTCGATCATCGCGCGCGCGGCCGCCACCGCCTCGGCGTCGGACGTGAACGCGGCCATCACCGCGTCGCCCATCGTCTTGATGATCGCGCCGCCGTGGTCGCGGATCGCCTCCGTCATCAGCCGGAAGTGATCCTCCACGACCGCAAACGCGCGCGCGTCGCCCACCCGCTCGTAGAGCGCGGTCGAGCCGACGAGATCGCTGAAGAGGAGCGCGAGGTGCGAGACGGTGAGATCCACCCCCGATCGCGGCGCCTCGGTCGCGAAGAGATCCACGAACTCGGGGAAGCTGCCGATCACGGTGCCGAGCACCGAGTCGGCGTGCCATCCCGCGCGCTCGAGGAGCACGGTGGCGGCGGTGGCGGACCGGTTCACGATCGTGAGCGCCGGATCGCCCGCCTCCGGGGTGGCGAACCGCACGCCGTCGTCGTCCACCTCGATCCGGATCGGCGCGTCGTCGTCGCGATCGCGGTCGGCGCCACCGGGACGGCCGAGCACCCGCGCGTGGAGCGAGCCGTGCGGCAGATCCGCCTCCTCGGCCATCGTCTCGCCGGCGGGGACCTCGAGCTGCGCGTACACGTGCGGAAGGAACGCGGGGCTCGAGGCGCAGTAGAGCATCGTCTCGACGGGTCGCACCGCCTGGTTGGTCGGGAACACCGCTTCGATGTGCTGCGCGAAGTCCGCGTCGAAGTGGATCTGACAGGCTTGGCAATGCGTCTTGATGTCGACGGCGTCGAGCCCCTCGACCACCGCGGCGCCCACGCGGCAGACCGGGCAGTTCACCTGCCACCGCAGATCCGTGATGCCCGCGACGGTCGCGTGGAGGAAGACCGAGAGCACGTCGCGGCGCGGCAAGCCCCATCGGTGCGCGAGCTCGAACGGGCGCATCTGCGCGACCTCGTCGTCGGCGGCTTCCGCGATGTGGCGCAGGAGCCGCTCCGCCGCGTCGGCCGAGACCCCGCGGGCGATCAGCTGCTGTCCGCGCCGATCGAGGAGGCTTCGGTTCGCCTCGCTGCGCGGCCCGCTCGTGACGGGATCGTACGCTCGTGAGAGCAACGTCTTGACGCGCACCGCGGCCGGTTGGTCGCGCCCGCCGGTCGGCACGTCGCGCCATCCATCGAGCGCGCTCACCACGCCACCGAGGTAGCGCTGGAGGCCGGAACGAAACTTGAGCTTCTGCACCGGGCCGAGGAGGACGGCGAGCGGGCCCTCGGCCGTCATTCCGGCCTTGGCGCGGAGCAGGGTCTTACCGTCCTCGGTGTCCGACAAGCGCGCCTCGAAGTACCCCGTGTGGACGGGGCCTTTGACGAACGTGCGCGCGCCTTGGACGAACGAGCCCTCGATCCAGCGGTACGGCGGCTCGACCCACTCGAGCGCGACCCCGAGCTCGGACGCGGAGGCCACACGAACTTGGTTGCCGTCCGCGTCCTTGTCCCAGCGGTAGGTCGCGGCGGCGAGACCGATCGCGCGGTCGGAGCGGTTCGTGTCGCTCACCACCGCCCACACGAGCTCGCGCGGTGCGTCGATCACGCGCTCGAGCGTGACTTCGTAGCGTCGGGGTGCGCTCATGCTCGGGGGGGGCACGGCGCGCGTGCCGCGCGGCAGGGTATCACGGGGCGTCGCCTTGAATGCGGCGACCCAGGGGGGTAGTCCGTCCCGTTGGTGTGACCATGGAAATGAGCGTCGATGCGATGGGTACGCTCCGCGCGGTCGCGCGGTTTGCCCTTTTCTCGCTGTTCATGAGCGTCGCGGGATGCGCGTTCGGGGGCGGCAACCGGACCGGCGATGCGGGCCCGACCGGCGGCTTCGACGCCGGGCCGATGGTCCGCTTCGACGCGGGCAACCAGTTTCAGGGGACCGACGCGGGCCCGCCGGGGACGGGCACCGACGCGGGTCCGCCGATCACGGGGACCGACGCGGGTCCGCCGATCACGGGGACCGACGCGGGGCCACCGATGACGGGGACCGACGCGGGCCCGCCGCCTCCGATGTGCAGCGAGTCACCTTGTCGGTTGGTCGCCCCGCAGTGCGGGTGCGCCGTCGGCCAGGGGTGCACGGTGGATGCGACCGACCACGTCGCGTGCGGTCCGCGCGGCCCCGAGGCGGCCGGCCAGACGTGCTCGGGCCCGACGGCGTGTCAAGCTGGCTTGTACTGTCTCGCCAACGCGGGCTCGCAAGGTGTGTGCTCGCCCTTCTGCGATAGCGACGCGATGTGCGGGCCCAACGCGATCTGCGGAATCCGGCTCGCGGACTCCGGCGGCGCTCCGATCCCCGGCGCGACGTTGTGCTCCATCGCGTGTGATCCCATCACCGCGAGCGGCTGCCCGACCGGGCAAGGCTGCGCGATCCTGCAGGAGACCTCGGGCGCGCGGCGCGGGTTCACGATGTGTCGGCCGCAGGGTTCCGGGTACGACTACGATCCTTGCACCACCGAAGAGGACTGCGAGACGGGCCACTTCTGCGGCAGCGGGTCGTGCGTCCCGCTCTGCCGCAACGACCTCGACTGCTACGCGTTCGAGTACTGCGTGCCGTTCAGCACCCCGCTCATGGTCGGGACGACCGAGTGGGGGTACTGCTACTGACGGCCGGCGCGTCAGTCGGCCCGCACGTCAGTCGGCCCGCGCGTCAGTCGGCGGTGACGTAGAAGAACGAGAGACACATCTCGTCCGCCGTCCCGTCGCCCCACCGCACCGTCTCGTCGCGCGACATCGTGTCGTACGTGCAGCGCAGGGCGAGCTCCGTGCCCTCCTGGAGTCGGAGCGGGGTCTCGTAGAAGTAGCCGCCCTGCCAGTTGAAGTCCCAGCGCGGCACGTCGACGAGGCACTCGCCGCTCGACGGGTTCTCGACGCGCAGCTGGCGCCCGAGCGTGTGCATGTGGGGGAACGCGCCCCATAGCGTGAGATCCCCGCTCGGCGCGAAGCCCATGAAGCCGGTGAAGTCCTGCACCACCTCGGGGCGACGCGGCGCGAGCTCGATCGAGAAGTTCGCCAAGAGACCCATCTGGGCGGGGTGGGCGACCGTCGACGCGAGCGACAAGTCCACCGCGGTCCGATCTGGCGCGTCCTCGGCGTCCGCGAGGTTGTAGTGGACCTGCATGATCATCGGGCGATCGTCGTACAGTCGAATGCCGGTGCCCGAAGGAAAGAGCGTTGCGCCTGCACCCGGCGCCCACACCGCGACGGGCAACGCGAGCACCCCGGAGTCGCCGAAGCACTGGTAGCCGGGGCCGCTCTCCATGTCGTCACGGTTGCGCGCGCTGATGCCCGTCTGCGCGTCGACCGGCTGATAGAGGATCACGTGATGGACGAGCTCGGGGTTGCCGGGCCGCACGTCGTACCCCGTGAGGTACCGCTCGCCGGAGTAGGTCGGCTCGAGGACGAAGCAGCGGTAGTCATCGTCTCGCGCCGCGTTCGGCAGGTACTCGAGGCCCATGTCCACCGTCGCGTCGACCGAGGCGAGCCGAGGGAGCTCCACCACCGCCGGCTCGGGCGTCGCCGGATCGCCCGCCTGCATGCCCTCTCTGACCCACGCCGCGATGGTGTCGATCTCCGCGTCGTCGAGGTAGCGCGCGTCGACGAACTCGTTGCACGCGCCGGAGGCATCCGCGAGATACGGAGGCATCGTCCGATCGCGCGTCGCCTCGACCATGCGGTTTGCGACCTCTGCCGAGTCGTCGTAGGTCTCGAGCGCGAACGGCGCGATGCCGCCTGCGCGGTGACACTGGACGCAGTGCTCCGACAAGATCGGTCGCACGTGCTCGTAGAACGTAACCGCTGGGCCCGCGTCCCCGGCGCCGCCATCGGGTCGGAGCGGATCACCCTCGTCGCAGCCGAGCACGAGGAAAGGGATCGCCGAGGCGAAGACGAAGATCACCGAGGAGCGCGTCATGTTCATCCCAGGGTTCGAGGTCGCGGGCACTCGCGGCTCTCGCTCGGCTGTGCCCGATCGCAGCGAGGCCGTTCAACGGCCCGGGTCGATTCGTACGCGGCGCATCTTCGAGCGCTGCTGTCGGTAGGTGAAGAAGTCTGCCGGCGCGCCCTCAGAGCGCCGCGCGGATCGCAGCGAACGCCCGCGCGCGCGGGTCGTCGCGATGCTTCTCGGAGCGGGGCATCTCCCCGTAGGTGCGCGCCTCCCCGTCGGGCACGAACATCGGCTCGTACCCGAAGCCGAGCTCCCCACGCGGGGGCCAGACGAGGCGCCCGAGCACCACGCCCTCGCGGACGAGCTCGTCGCCATCCGGCCACGCGAGCGCGAGCGCCGTGTGCATCGACGCGCCTCGGTCGGTCACCCCCGCGAGCTCGCGCTCGATCCGGTCCATGGCTCCTCGGAAGTCGCGTTGCGGTCCCGCCCAGCGCGCGGCGTAGATCCCCGGCGCGCCGTCCAGGGCGCGCACCGAGAGACCGGAGTCGTCTGCGATCGCGGCGAGCCCGCTCGCGTCGGCCGCGGCCCTCGCCTTGAGGAGCGCGTTCGCGACGAAGCTGTCGCCGGTCTCGTCCGGTTCGGGGAGGCCGAGCTCGGCGAGCGAGCGGAGCTCGAGCGCGAGCGGCGCGAGGAGCTCGGCGATCTCTTTCACCTTGCCGCGGTTGTGGGAGGCGATGACGAGCGCGTCGTGAGGCCGGAGGCGATGCATCGAGAGTTGCGAGCCTACAGCGGCTCGAGCGGCGGCAGGCCGTCGCGCGGCTCCATGATCCACATGCCGGGGCAGCAGTACCGGTCGCGATCGCGCCACCGCCAGCCGGACAGACTGCCCGCCCACACCGTGCGCTCGCCGCCCTCGAGCGGACGAAGCGGGTTGTCGGCGGGGATCGTGAGCCACCGACCTCGGCACGCGTTCAGCTCCGACGGATCCCCGCGCTCGTCGAAGCGAACGTCGTCGCACAGGACGTCGCTCTCGGGAAATCGGATGCGGACACGACCATCGGCCTCTTCCTCGAAGCGACAAGTCCGATACCGCAGGGTGGAGATCGCGCGACAAGGAAACTCGCTGTCGAGCCATGCCTGTCGACGGACCTCCCCCGCGCCGATGTGCACGACCGGACGCTCGGGGAGCGCGGGGGCGTCGGGGTCGATCGGCTGCATGGGCGCCTCTTCGACGCTCGCGGGCTCCGGCTCCGTCGGCGGTGCCGGCTCGCTCGACGACTCGCTCGGGGCGGGACCCTCCCCGCGCTCGGATCCGCACGCGACGCCGACGACGGCGAGCCACGCGACCGCGGCGCGCGACGTCACTTCGCGCGAGGTCACTCCGCGCCCATTCTCATCGAGCGGTCGACCGAGCGTCGCACGCGCGTCAACCTCGCTTGAGTCCGCGCTCCTCGGTGATCCGGTCGTTGATCTCCTGGGCCCGGATCGCGGCCGGCCGCGCCGCGAGGCGCTCGGCGTACGCCAGGTACTCGGGGCGCTTGTCGAGCATGCCGAACATCGTCATCCAGCGGACCGTGCCGCCGAAGATCACGTCAGCCATGCTGAACGTGTCGCCGAGCAGCCAGGGGCCGTCGCCGATCGCCGCGCTGATCGTGTCGAGCATCGCCTCATACGTGCCGAAGCCGGCCTGGCCCGGCTTGAACGCCCACCCCGAGGCCTTCGCCATGCATCCCGGCTCGATCACCGACGGCGCGTAGAGCGCCCACCGCAGATACGTGCCGCGCTCCGGCGAGTCGGTCGGCGGGGCGAGGCGACCGAGCGCGTAGCGATCCGCGAGGTAGAGCGCGATCGCGGCCGACTCGGTCACCACGGCGTCGCCGTCGACGAGCGTCGGCACCTTCCCCATCGGGTTGAGCCCGCGGTAGTCGTCCGCCTTCTGCTCGCCCTTCATGATGTCGACGTACACGAGCTCGTACTCGCGACCGACCTCCTCGAGGGCCGGGACCACGCCCGCTGCGCGCGAGAACGGATGGTAGTGGAGCTTCATCGTCATGCCGCGCACCGTAGCACCAGCGACGGCGGGAGCCTCGTGGGTCGAGTAGGTTATCCTCGCGACCGTGCAGAGCCCGCCGGACCGCGCGGACGGACGCGCCGCGTTCTTCGCGCTGATCGCGGCCGGGCTCATGATCGCGCAGCAGGTCGGCAGCAAGGCCACCCGCGACGCCCTCTTCCTCACGAGCTTCTCCGCCGCCGATCTGCCGCGGGTGGTGATCGCGTCGGCCGCCGCGTCGATGGTCACCGTGCTCGTCGCCACGCGCGCCTACGCGCGGTTTGGACCGCAACGCGTCGTGCCGGTCTCCTTCGCGGTGAGCGGCGCGCTCTTCATCGGAGAGTGGCTCGCCGCGCCGTCGATGCCGGACGCCGTCGCGGTGGTCCTCTTCCTCCACACCGCGGTGTTCGGCGCGCTGTCGATCAGCGGGTTCTGGTCGGTCGTGAACGAGCGCTTCGATCCACACACCGCAAAGCGCGTGGTCGGACGCATCGGCACCGGCGCGACGGTGGGCGGCGTGGCCGGCGGGGTGCTCGCCGAGCGGGTAGGGCGGCTCTCCGACGCGAACACGATGCTCTTCGTGCTCGCCGTGTTGAGCGTGCTCGCCGCGATCTTCGTGGTCGGCATCTCGCGCGGCGGCGCGGCGCACGTCCGCGAGGCCGCGCCGCGCGGCGCGCTCGCGATCCTGAGGAGCTCGCCGTACCTGCGCGGGCTCGGCGCGCTCGTGCTGCTGACCGCGATCAGCGCCTCGCTCCTCGACTACGCGTTCAAGGCGGAGGCGGCGGCGCACTTCGAGTCGGGCGAGCTCCTCTCGTTCTTCGCGCTCTTCCACGTCGGCGCGGCGATCGCGTCGCTCTTCTTCCAGACCGCGCTCGCCAAGCCGGCCCTCGAGCGGCTCGGGGTGGCGGGCGCCGCCGCGATGTTGCCGCTCGCCGTGCTGATCACCGGCGCCATCGCGGCGTTCGTGCGCGGGCTCGCGAGCGCGGTGGCGGCGCGCGCGGCCGAGCTGGTGCTCGCGAACAGCGTGTTCCGCAGCGGCTACGAGCTGCTCTACACGCCGATCCCACCAGCGCAGAAGCGGCCGACCAAGGCGCTGATCGACGTGGCCGGCAACCGCGTCGGCGACGCGCTCGGCAGCGCGGTGGTGCTCGGCGTGCTCGCGTTCGCGCCGGACCTCGCGACCAACGCGTCGCTCGGCCTCGCCGCCGTGTTCGCGATCGCGACGCTGGTCGTCGCGCGCAGCCTGCATCGCGGATACATGCAGCAGCTCGCGGAGAGCCTGCGGAGCGGCGCCCCCGACGGTGCGTCCGACGCGCTCCTACAGAACGCGACGCTGCAGACGCTCTCGACGCTCGGCCTCGATCGCGAGGCGCTCTTCGAGCAGCTCGCCGCGCACCAGTCGTGGAACGAGCGCGCGAGCGTGTCGATGGGCGACACCGCCGACTCGGTGCGACCGCCGCCCGCGATCGATGTCGACGCCCCGGAGGGCGATCCGGTGCACGCCGTCGCGCGCACGTTCCGCGCGGGAGACGCAGCCGCGATCCGCACCGCGCTCGAGGCGGGCCCGCTCGATCCCCGCCTCTACGAGCACGCGATCGCGCTCCTCGCGCGCCGCGACGTGTATCCGGCGGCGGTCGCGGCGCTGCGCCAGGTCGGCGACGCGGCGGCGGAGCCGCTGACGCGGGCGATCACCGATCCCGCGCAGTCATTCGCGGTGCGCCGGCGCATCCCGCGCGTGCTCTCGGTGTGCGACGGCGAGGTCGCGCGTCAGGGCCTCGCCGCCGCGCTCGACGACGAGCAATTCGAGGTGCGCTATCGAAGCGCGCTCGCGCTGGCGCGGATCGCCGCGCGCGCCGGCGACCGCCCGGTCGACAAGGACCGCGTCAACGCGGTGGTGCGCCGCGAGCTCGAGGCCTCTCGCAAGGTGTGGGACAGCCGCAAGCTCCTCGACGAGGAGGCCGACGACAGCGCGCAAGGCGAGCCCAAGGTGGGCGTCCATCGCAGCGTCGAGCACGTCTTCACGCTGCTCAGCCTCGGCTACCGTGCCGAGCCGCTGCGGCTCGCGCTCTACGCGCTCGGCGGCGACGACTCACACATGCGGGGCACCGCGCTCGAGTACCTCGACACGGTGTTGCCCGACGACATCAAGGGCCCGCTGTTCCCGATGCTCGACGCGCGCGTGGAGATCCGCCGCCGCCGCGACCAGAACGAGATCGTGCAAGATCTCGTGCGGTCCATGCAGGCGCTCGACGCGGGCGAGCTCCGCGACGCGATCGCGAAGGCCGCCGAGCGCTCGGGCTCGCGCGACAGCGACGGAGCCTGAGCTGGCTCAGCCGCGCGGCGAGGGGAGGCGATCGAGACGGCGGCGTGCGATCGCGGAGCCGGGGTCGCGCTCGAGGGCCATCCCCCACGCGCGGCGCGCCGCGTCGACGTCGCCCGCGCGCTCGTGGAGGAGCGCGAGGTTCATGAGCGGGTTCGGGTCGCTCATGTCGATCTCGGCCGCGCGGCTCAGCGCGGTGGCCGCGTCCTCGAGCTCTCCCTGGTGCATCAGCGCGGCGCCGAGGCCGTTCAGCGCGGGTGCGAGATCGGGCGTGCGGGTGAGCGCAGCGCGGAACGCGGGCGCGGCGGCCTCATAGTCTTCGAGCAAGACGAGCGCGTTGCCGAGCTTGAGCCACGACGCCGCGTCGGCGTCCTCGCGCTCGATCGCGCGGCGATAGACGGCCACCGCGTCGTCGTAGCGCCCGAGGTCGCGCAGGAGATCGCCGAGCGCGAGGAGCGGCTCCGCGTCGTTCGGCGCGAGCTCCGCGGCGCGCTCGAAGTCGGCGCGCGCACCGTCGACGTCCGCGGTGGCGGCGCGCGCGAGGCCGCGACCGAGGTGCGCGGCCGAGTCCGACTCCGCCGCCCGCACGGCGCGATCGAAGCAGGCGAGCGCGTCTTCGTGATCGCCGGCGGCGCGGCGCAGGCGGCCGAGGTTGATCCACGCCTCCTGGCTCCGCTCGTCGAGCTCGACCGCGCGCCGGTACTCCGTCTCCGCGGCGCGGGCTCGACCGGCGAGCTCGTGCGCGAGGCCACGGCGGTTGTGGACCGGGGCGACGCGATCCCCCTCCTCGCCGAGCGCGTCCAGGTGCGCGAGCGCGGTACCGCCGTCCGAGTCGTCGAGCGCGACGTCGGCGGCCAGCAAGTTACCGTGCGTGCTATCGGGATCGAGGACGAGCGCCTCGGCGAGCATCCGCCGCGCCTCCGCGTCTTGGCTGCGCCCGCGCGCGACCGCCGCGCCGAGCACCAAGAGCTCTGGCAGATCGCCGAGGCGATGCCGCGCCGAGGTGATCTCGCCCTCGGCGAGCAGGAGATCGCCGCGCTGATAGTCCTCGAGCCCGCGCGCGTAGGCGAGCCACCCGACCGTCGGCGCGTCCGAGCGACCGAGCTCGATCGCGCGCTCGAACCGGGACACCGCGGTCGACGCCTGGATGCGATCGAGGCTCGGCGCTTCGCTGAGCGGAGCATGCAATCGAGCTTGCGCATCCACACAGAGCGAGTCCGCGCTCAGGTCCCGATAGAGCGTGACGCCGATGGCGAGCGCCCCGCTGAGGACCGCGACCGTGAGGGAGACGAACAGGACACGTCGGCGCATGGGCCGAGGAGATCGCGCGCCCCCGGCGGGGTCAACAAATCGGCGAGAACGGCTACGGAGCCTCGCAGGCCGGTGCGTCGAGATCCGTCTTCAAGATCGGGCAGCCCCACTCGTAGCGCAGCATGTACGGCTGGCCGCCCTCGCCCTCGATCGCGTAGAGGCACTCGCCGTAGCTCGGCGCCCAGCCCCCGCCGGCCAGCGGCATCGTGCCGGGCGAGCAGCCGAGGAACTCGGTGACGGGACAGCACACGCCGACCATCCCGTGCGGACCCGGTACGCCGGCGTTCGCTTCGCAGGTCTCGCCGGCGATGGCGGCGCATTCGTGGAGCTCGAGGAGCCCCTCGGGGCAGCGCGGCACACCGTCGACGCAGACCGCCGCGTTCGGCGTCCGCTCGGTGGTGCAGCACCCGTCGCGGATCTCCGCGTAGCAGGCGAAGCGATCGAGGTCGGCGCACTCGGCGGGCTCGCCGCGGCAGCCGAGCGCGAGCGTCAACGCGGCGAACGCGAGGGTGGGGCGGGGCATCGCGCCGTCACGTGGCAAGACCGATGCCGACGGTGGACGCGCGCGGACCCGCGACGCGGCGAGCGCACCTCGTGGAGCCGACGGGGCGCGGGTGTCGCCTCGCGCGTTTCAGGTCGCCCCGATCACGTTCGCCCCCATCACGTTCGCCCCGATCACTCGGGACGGATGAACCGGAGCGTGAACCGGTCGCTCTCCCCGCGGCGCTCCCCCGCGCTGCGCGGTGAAGCGTTCCAGTCGTGCGCGTCGTCGGCGCGGGTCAGCGCGTCGAGCTCGCCGTCGAGCACGAAGCCCGCGCGCAGCACCTCGCGCACCAACACGTCGCGCTCGATCCGATGGAGCGTCTGCACGTCGTCGACGCCGTGGCCCTCGGCCGCGTCGTGATCGACGATGCCGTACACGCCGCCGGGGCGGAGCGCGTCGAAGATCTGTCGGTTCATCGCGTCGCGATCCGCGTTCATCCACACGGTGTCGTGGTACGCGAGGATGAAGATGACGGCGTCGAGGTCGTGCGCGTCGGCGGGGAGCGGGGCGTCGAACTCGGTCTGTACGCTCACCACGTTCTCGAGCCCCGGCCGCGCGAGCCGCGCCTCGAGCGGCCCGCGCGCGAAGCGATCCATCACGAACGCGTTGTTCTGCGCGATCACATGACCCTCGGGCCCGACGGTGCGCGCGATCAGCTCGGTGGTGTAGCCGCCGCCCGCGAACAGATCCGCGACCGACGCGCCCGGCTCGATGCCGAAGAACGTGAGCACCTGCCCCGGCTGACGTCCCTCGTCGATCGCGCGGTCCTCTTCGAGGCGCGCGGGATCGGCGACGGCGGCCGCGACCGCGGCCGACGGCTCGACGCTGGCCACCCGCTCGCGGGGGGCGGGCACGCTCCCGAGCTCCGACCCGGCCGCCGGAGGCGGAGCGTCGGTGGTCGTGTCGGCGGTCGTGGTGTCGGCGGTCGTGGCGTCGGTGCTCTGCGCACCGCCGCAGCCGAAGACCACGAGGAGGAACCACGAGGACGCGATGACTCTCGACATGGCCCGCGGTGTGGGGCCGCGTGGACCATCGCGCAAGCGCTCGGTCATGGCGGGGCCGCGCGAGTCGACCCGCGCGGATGCTCGGGTCTGCGGCCGCGCCGCTCAGCGAACGAAGTGATACGCCGCGAGCCCGACCCCGACCGCCAGCCCCAAGAGGAACCCCGCGAGGGCGATGGGGAGTGGGCTCGAGGCGGCTCGGTTCGACGGCAACTCGACTTCCCGTATCGAGCCTGCCTCGGGATCGACGAGGAGCACGCGCTCGACCTCGAACGCGCGCGCGTACTCGAGCAGCTGTCGCCGCGTCGCCCGATCGGTCGGACGCACCGCGCGCTCGCCCGACTTCACCTCGGCGACGTAGCGCCTGCCGCCGCGGCGCACCGTGAGATCCGCGCGCACGTCGACCGTCGCGTCCTCACCGTCGACGAGGTAGCGAACGCGCGCGCGCACCTGCCGTGCTTCGATCCGATACCCGCGTTCGATCAACAGGCGCTCCGCCGCGAGCTCCGCGTCGTCCGCGCGCCGCTTGTGCGAAGCGAGCCGCCGCGCCGCCGCGCCCCGCGCCGCCCACAGCCGGAGCGTCTGCGCGCCCGCGAGGAGCAACGCCGCGAGCCCACCGATCAAGGCGATGGGGAGCGCGAGCTCGGACGCGGGCATGGCGTGATCCGATCGTCGTCCGCGCTCGTCGTCAAGAAAGCTGGAAGACGCGGCGCGGCCCCGCAGAAAGAGAGGAGCCGCGAGGCTCCCCTCTTCTGCCGTTCCTGCTTTGCTCAGCGGAATCCTTCCTGCGTTCCTCAGCGGATTCGAACGAATGAGGAAGGCAGGAAGGAAGGTGACGAGCGGCCGCGTCAGCGGACGAGGAGGAGGCCGCCCGCGAAGCGGAGGAGGACTCCGTCGTGGGTTTCGAAGGCGCTGGTGAACGTTCCGTCGGTCACCCACTCCTCCTCGTCACCGAGCGCGAGCCCGGTCGTCGCATCGAAGCCAGTGATCGGGTAGGCGAGGATGCCATCCTGCATGAAGGAAGCGTCGTAGCGATTCATCACCAGGTGGTCGTCGATGCGGCGGAACGAGGAAGACAGCCCGCAGGTCGGGCACACCTCGACGCCTTCGGCGGCGAAGTCGATCGCGCTGCGACTGCCGTCGAGCACCCCGTCCACCGCTTGGCGACCGATCGCGTACACGTGACTTGCGCTGTCTGCGAACGAATACCCGCCCGCGAGAAGGTAGTCCCCCGTCAACAGCACCGATCCGGATGCGTCGCCCAAGCCGGTCGCGACCTGCGTCTCGTCGAGCGTGGCCGCCGTGATCTTGCTCGCATAGAGACCCTGGCCGTTGTTCATCGCGCCGAGCCCGAGGCCATTCACGAGGACCGTCCCGTTGTCGACCCACACCGCGTCGTAGTTCCCGTTCGCCGGAAACGCCATGTGCGTCCCGTCGGCGCGGACCACGTTGAACAGCTCACCGGTGCTCGACGTATCGCCGAGGGTATAGCCGACCAGCACCGACATTCCGTCCGGGGACGGTCGCACTAGCTCGCCCACGAACAGGAACGTCATGTCATCGTGCGCGACGTCGAACGACGCGAACATCGTGGGGCTCGGCGCGCTGGCCAGGTCGAGCGGCCACGACGAGAGCGTGAACGTGGTCCCCGTCGCGATCATCGTCGTCTCGATCTGGAAGACGGTGGTGTCGGTCGCGTCGTGCGCGACGTCGATCGTCCCGGAAGCTTCGCAAAACGCGTGGACGGGCGTGAAGCGCGCCGCGAGCGCGGCGTCCCAGCCGCTCGTGTCTTCGCCGCACGTCGCGACGCAGACGTCGCGCACGCACGCCTCGTCGAGCTGGCAGTTGTGGCCGCCGCACCCGACCGTGCCGGCGTCGCGCCCCGCGTCGGTGCCCCCGCCTCCCGCGTCGACCATCGGGCCGGCGTCGCCGCCCCCGCCCGCGTCGTTCGGGGCGCCGTCGTCGCAGCCCACCGCGCTCGCCGCGAGCAAGCTCGCGATACCCCAACCGAGCGCTCGCGCGCTCACCCCAAGTCTGATCCGATCCATCACGCGCTCTCCTTCCTCGCTCCCCGCGAGGTCCTCACGAGAAAACAGCGGTGGTCGAGCGCGCCGACGCAAGAGCGCCGCGGCGTGGCCCGCCCTCTCACCCCGGAGAGCTCGCCCACCTTCGATCGCGCGCGGCAGGTCTCCTGACTCCCGGATCGTCCGACCGCAAGCTCCCTTCCCGAATCCAGATGGATCAGTGGGTTTCGTCGCTCGGGTCGTCCCCGGTCACAGTGGCGGGGGCCGCGTCGGTCTCACACCGACTTCCCTCTTCTACGCTCGCTCGCCGTCCGCATCTCGGATGGCTCGCGGGCGTGTCCCCATCGCACGCTCGTCTGGTCGATAGAGCGCGATGGGCCGCACGCGGATCGTCTCAGCTGTCAGTCGAGCCTCCACACCGTCGTGGAGGCGGTCGAGCCACATAGCCGCACGGCCTCACGCGGTCAACTCGCTCGACGGAACCGGCCGCGAGGGTTGTCCTTCGCGCGCGAGCTCGTACTCGGGACACGGTGAGCAGCCTCGACCAGCTCGAGAGCATGTTTCGCGGGTCCGAGCGTCGTCGCGACGCATACTCGCGGATCGAGATCGCGGATTCCGATTCCGATTCCGATTCCGAGTCCGATTCCGAGTCCGATTCCGAGTCCGATTCCGAGTCCGAGTCCGAGTCCGAGTCCGAGTCCGAGTCCGAGTCCGATTCGTCGGCGTTGCGGGCGCTCAAGCCCAGGTCTTCTCGAGCCGCTGGTAGCTCGCCTCCATCCCGTGCTCCATCCCGGTGGCGAGCATCGCCTCGCGCGTCGCGCGATCGGGCAGCGTCATCGTCATCACCATCCGCGTGCCGTCGCCCTCGGCGCTGAACGTCGTCTCGATCCGGTTGTCCGGCGTCGGATCGGGCAAGTGCATGCGCTCGACGTGCACGATGCGGTGCGGGGGGTCGAGCTCGATGAACGTCCCCGTGAGATGGAAGCCGTTCCCGTTGCCGTCGGTCCACTCGTAGCGGATGTCGCCGCCGGGGCGAGGGTCGGACTTGCACACCGGCATGGTCCAGCCGTCGGGGCCGGTCATCCATCGCTGCACGATCGCGGGATCGGTGTGGGCGCGGAAGACGTCTTCCGGCGGCGCGGCGAACGTGCGCGTCACGATCACGAGGTTCTCGCCCTCGGTGCGGATCTCGAGCTTGCTCATCGGTCTACTTGCCTTTCTTGCGCGGCTTGGCGGCGAGGATCGCGTCGAGCCGTGCGTAGTTGGTCTCCATCGCGTCGCGGATCATGGAGAGGTACGAGTCGAGGTCGCGCAGCGCGCCGGGCGCGAGGCGGCAGGGCCTTCGCGTTCCGTCGACGCGCCGCAGGATCAGGCCGGCGTCCTCGAGGACCTTGAGGTGGCGCGAGATCGCCGGCTGCGAGATCGCGAACGGTGCGGCGAGCTCGTTCACCGTGGCCTCGCCCTCGACGAGGCGCGCGAGGATCGCGCGACGCGTGGAGTCCGCCAGCGCGGCGAACCCTGCGTCGAGTCGAGAGGGGTTAGTCATGAGTAGGTTATATAACTGAGATGTTATGAATGGCAAGCGTCGATCGTTCGCGCGCGCGATTTCGTCGACCGCGCGCCCGCTACGGGCTCGGGTATGCTCGTGCGCATGCGGTGTGCACGGTTCGCGGTTGGGATCGTCTCTTCGCTCGCGTTCGTCTCCGCGTCCGCGCGCGCTCAGGACTGCGGGTGCGATCACACGCTCGGCCTCGAGGTGACGGAGGCGGACGGGATGGATCTCGGCGTGATGCCGGGTGAGCGCGTCTGCGTGACGGCCGGCACGCGCGAGTTCCTACGCCTCCAGCGCTTCTTCGGGAGCGAGGCGGCGCCGATCGAAGTCATCAACTGCGGCGGGCAAGTCGTGATCCACAACGAGGACCGCGCCTACGCGCTCGTCGTGGAGGAGGACTCGCACCACGTCCACGTCACCGGCACGGGAGACGACACGTTGACATACGGGTTCGACGTGAGCGCGCCCGACCGCGATCCGTATCCGGGGATCGGCGTGTGGCTCAACGGGCGCTCGACGGACATCGAGGTCGATCACATCGAGGTCCACCACACCGGGTTCGCGGGCGTGATGGCGAAGACGGATCCGCTCTGCGATGGCTCGGCCGATCAAGGCGTGTTCCTTCAGCACGCGACGCGCCTCCATCACCTCTACGTGCACGACACGGGCGGAGAGGGCTTCTACGTCGGCAGCACGCAGTCGAACGGGCACTCGATCATGTGCATGGGCATGACCGAGGTGCACCAGCCGCACTTCCTCGAGGAGGTCGACATCTACGAGAACCTGGTCGAGGACACGGGCTGGGACGGGATGCAGGTCGGGATGGCCCACTCGGGCTGCCGCGTGTACCGGAACGAGATCCACCGCGTCGGCCTCGAGCGCGAGATGTATCAGCAACAGGGGTTGCAGATCGGCACGTTCAGCGTGTGCGACGTCTACGAGAACACGATCACCGACGGCACCGCGAACGGGCTGCTCGTGATCGGAGCCGGCGACATGACCGCGACGAACAACGTGCTGCTGCGCTTCGAGGGGGACGGCGTCTACTCGAACGCGAACGACGTGATCGCGGGCGCGCGCTATCGGTTCTACTTCAACACGATCGCCGACTACGGCGGCAACGCGATCACGGTGTTCGGCGGCGTGCTCGGGGCGAGCGAGGCGTTCGACAACCTGATGATCGGCGACACGGAGATCGCGGTGGGCGGCGACGTCGCGTGGACGGCGGGGAGCAACCTCCGTTTCGCGAGCGAGGGTGAGGCGGGGGTGGTGAGCCCCGCCGACTACCACCTGACCGAGACGTCGCCGGCCCGCGGCGCGGGCGAGGCGGCGGGCGGCGTCGACACGGATCGCGACGGCTTGCCGCGCGCCGATCCACCGTCGGTCGGCGCCTACGAGTACCGCGACCTCACCGTCGACGCGGGTGTCCCGCCGGGACGCGACGCGGGATCGGTGCCTCCGGGGACCGACGCGGGCACCACGCCCACCGAGGACGGCGGGTGCGGCTGCCGCGCGGCCGGCGGGTCGCGGAGGAGACCCGCATCATACCTTGCGGGTCTCCTCGTCCTCGTCGCGCTGCGCCGTCGCCGGCGCTGATCACTCGCAGAGTCGGACGTCGACCTCGCCCTCGGCGACGTTGGTGCGCTCGTCGTCGGCGGCGGCGACGGTGAGGGTGCCGACCGTCTCCGCGGTCGGGGCAGCGGTGGTCGCGGTCGTGTTGCCGTTCACGATGGTGTTCATCGGCATGACCTGACCCGGATAGAGCGACGACTCTCCGTCGTACGCCATGACGACCTGACCCACCATGTCGCCGCTGCTCGACGCCGCGGTCGCGCCGGGCTCCCAGCTCGGTACATGAATCCGGATCTGACGCAGGTCGTCCGGCGGCACGCCGCCCTCGCGCGCGAACGCGCAATCGATCGCGGGCGCGGCGAGCCTCACCTGCCACGCGCCGTCGTCGTCCTGGTACGCGAACGCGACCTCGGGCTCGAACGGCTGACCGTTCACGATCCACGTGCCGGTCGTGCGCGGCACCGCGAGGCGCGCACCGTTGACCGACGGCTGCTCGTCGCCGGCGCTGGTGTCGTCCTGGGGCTCCGCCTCCGGCTCCGACGGGCCACCGCAGCCCACGAGGGCGAGGCCGAACCCGACGATCACGATCCCGATCCCACGCGTGAGATATTCCATGATGCTCTCCTCTCGAGCGCGCCCAGCCTACGGACGGTCGTGCGTCGTCTTCCTCGCCCCTCAGCGATCCGCGAGCCGCCACACGAAGCGCAGGCCCGACCACGTGTCATCGATCGCGCATACCTTGTTGTCTACGAGCCCGGCCCCGAGGCCGATCTCGCGCACCACGCCGTCGCTCAGATCGGTCTTCATGCCGCTCGCCTTCTTCGGCCAGCACACCCAGACGCCGCCCGTCTTCGCGATGCGCGCCTTCGCCTCGGACACGCGCGCGCCGAGATCGCGCTCGGTCGTCGCGAACAGCAGCACCACGTCGAGCGGCGTCTTGCCGCGCAGGCTCCGCGAGAGCGTGGCGCCCTCGGGGAGCGCGTCGAGCGTGAAGCCCTTGGGGGCCCCGTCGAGCGCGACCTTGGCGCCCGGCTTGATGCCGAGCTTCTTGATCAGCGGAGTCCCGGAGTACCCGGCCATCGCGGCGCTCGATCAGGCAAGACCCTGCTGGATCGGCGCGGTCTCGCGCCACTGCCACGCGTCGTTGTCGCGCTGGAGCCGCATCAGCTCCCACTGATCGCGGATCAGCGCGACGGGCAGGCCATCGACGTCGGTGACCGCGAGGGGCACGCGCGCCGCCTTGAGCGCGTCGGTGGTGCCCGCCTCGAGCACCCAGCGCGCGAACGAGTAGCCCATCCGATCGAGGCTCACCGGCGCGCCGTACTCGTGCTCGAGCCGGTACGCGAGCACGTCGAATTGCAGCTGACCGACGACCCCGCAGATCGGATCCTTCTCGCGTCCCGGCTCGAAGAAGAGCTGCACGGTGCCCTCCTCGGCGAGCTGGCTGAGGCCCTTCTGGAGCTGCTTACGCTTGAGCGGGTCGCGGATCGCGAGGCGGGCGAAGTGCTCCGGGCTGAAGCGCGGCACCGCGTCGAACGCGAGCGCAGTGCCGGAAGCCAAGGTGTCGCCGATCCGATAGAGACCGGGATCGTGCAGACCCACCACGTCGCCCGCCCACGCCTCGGTCACCGTCTTGCGCTCGTCGGCGAAGAGCTGCTCGGCGCGCGCGAGCCGGATCTCCTTGCCGAGGCGGTAGTGCTGGACGCGCATCCCGCCTTCGAACTTGCCGCTGCAGATCCGCATGAACGCGATCCGGTCGCGGTGCGAGGGATCCATGTTCGCCTGGACCTTGAAGACGAACCCGGTGAACCGATCGTCGCCCGGCGACACCACCCCCGCGCTCGTCTCGCGCGGCCCGGGCGGCGGGCACATGTCCGCGAAGTCCTCGAGGAACGGCTCGACGCCGAAGTTGGTGAGCGCGCTGCCGAAGAACACCGGGCTGATCTCGCCCGACAAGAAACGGTCCTTGCTGTAGGTATCGCCGGCGCCCTCGAGGAGCTCGACCGCGCCGCGGAGCTCCTCGGTCTGCTCCTTGCCGAGGAGCGCGTCGAGCTTCGGATCGTCGATGCCGCTCACCGCGGTCGGCGCCTTGCTGGCGTTCTTCGCGGTGCGCTCGAACGTGAGCACGCGCTTGGCCGCCATGTCGTAGACGCCCTGGAACAGATCGCCGCTCCCGACCGGCCAGGTGATCGGCACCGTCTTGAGCCCGAGCACCTCCTCGACCTCGCTCAACAGGTTGAACGGATCGCGCGCCGGGCGGTCGAGCTTGTTCACGAACGTGACGATCGGCGTGCCGCGCATCCGGCACACGTGGAAGAGCTTCTTCGTCTGCTCCTCCACGCCCTTGGCCGCGTCGATCAGCATGATCGCGCAGTCCGCCGCGGTGAGCGTCCGGTACGTGTCCTCGCTGAAGTCCTGGTGGCCCGGCGTGTCGAGCAGGTTGTAGCGGATGCCGCCGTGATCGAACTGGAGCACCGAGCTGGTCACGCTGATGCCGCGCTTCTTCTCGAGCTCCATCCAGTCGCTCGTCGCCGAGCGCTGGGCGCGCCGCGCCTTCACCGCGCCCGCCGAGTGGATCGCGCCTCCGTAGAGGAGGAGCTTCTCGGTGAGCGTCGTCTTGCCCGCGTCGGGGTGCGAGATGATCGCGAACGTGCGTCGCTTTTCGTACTCGGCTGCCATGGGAGCCACCGTCGGTGGGGCCGTTCTGTAGAGGAGTCGCCGGGCTCCGGCAACCCGAGGCCGGCTACGGCGCGGGGGATGTGTCGCCGCTCGCCACGCGTCGCGCGATCTCGAGCACGCGATCGGCGAGCTCGTCCGGGTGGCTGATGTGCGGCACGTGCCCGTACTCCTCGATGCGGTGGATCTCTGCGTGTGGCGGGAGGTGCGCCTCGAAGAACGCGCGGTGCGCGGGCGAGAGCACGCGGTCGGCCTCGCCCCACAGCACGGTCACCGGCATGCGGAGGCCCTCGAGCTCCTCGGGCTTCAGAAGATCCTCCGGCTTCACGCTGCGCAGGAGATCCTCGATCCCGGTCCGCCCCATCTGCTGGCGCACGCCCCACGCGAGGAGGTGACGCATCGGGTGCGGCCGATAGAAGAGCCGATCGACGAAGTCGAGCGCCTTGTCGTGATCGTCGATCATGAAGCGGTCGACGAAGCGCGTGAGCTCCGGCTCGTCCATCGGCGCGCCGCCGGGCGCGGCGAGGATCAATGAGAGCACGCGATCTTGTCGCTCCGTCGCGTAGCGCACCGCGGCGACCCCGCCGAGCGAGTTGCCGAACAGGATCACCGGCTCGTCGAGGATCTGATCGAGCCCTTCGGTGAGGCCGGCGCCGAGCGTGTCGTGGTTCAGGCCCTCGGCCGGCAGATCGCTGTAGCCGTGACCGGGCATGTCCGGCGCGATCACGCGGCGGACGTGCGGCCGGATCCGACGCATCAAGCTGTCGTAGTACTGTCCCGAAGCGCTCAATCCGTGCAGGACCACCACGGGGGGCAACGCCCCACCGCCTTCGGCCTCCAGCACGTGGAGCGCGCCCACCGAGGTCGGGACCTTGCGGCTCGTATAGCCCCGGAGCTTGAGCCCCTGGAGCAGCAGACGGTCCGCGAGCATCGGCAAACGATGCAGGATCGGGGTCTTCTTGGGTCGCGTCGGCCGCGCGCGCATCAGGTACAGCGCGAAGTCGTCATCGGTCGCCCGTTTTCCGGAGCCGGCCACGACCTCAGCGTACGCAAGAAGTGCCGCGCGCGCGAAAACTTGAAAACTCTCGGCGGCACGCCGTTCGCCAACGGAGACGCGTAGGGAAGGGCGTGATAGGGATGAGAGACTTCATTCGGGGCGTTGAGGGCGGGCTCGAGATGACGACCGGACCGATCGAGACGTTCGAGCCAGCCGCGGACGAGCCGTCGGGCGCGGACGCACGATCCGGCGTCGAGGTCGTCGGGGAGACGACGCTCCCCGATCCCGACGAGCACGATCCGGGTGAGCTCGTGCCGGACGCAGACCCGCGCGAGCCCGATCCGCGCGAGAAGCCGCGGACACCTGCTCCGTCTCCGCCGCCGAGCGAGAAGCCGAGCGAGAAGCCGCCGGTCGAGGTGCCCGAGGAGCGCCCGCCGATCACGGAGCCGCGCACGCCCCCGCCGGCGGAGGAGCCGCCGACGGAGGTGCCCGGCGAGCGTCCGCCGATCCAGGACCCCGTCGAGGCGCCTCCGGTGGAGGAGCCGATCATCCCTCCGCCGGCGCGCGCGACGCGCAAGCTGAAGAAGGAGAAGGCGACGCTATTGCGCTGGCTCCATCCGGACGGAGTGGGCTGGGGAACGGACGTAGACGCGTTCGACCCAGACAAGATCGATCACGCGCGCGGCTGGATGAGCAGGGTCTTCGGCGCGGGGCGCTACTTCCCGATCGAGGTCGAGGGCTGGGAGAACCTCCCGCCGCCGCCGGTGATGCTGGTGTCGAACCACTCGGGCGGCACGCTCTTCCTCGACAGCTGGGGGCTCCTCTACGCGTGGTATGGGCAGCACGGATCGGCGGCGCGCCCGCTCCATCCCGCGGTGCACGAGATGCTGCTCGGCAATCGGTTCACCGGATCGTTCTTCGCGGCGCGCGGCGCCATCCGCGCGGATCGCCGGCTCGCGCAGCGGGTGCTCGCGCGCGGAAACGATCTGTTGGTCATGCCGGGCGGCGATCTCGACGTGTGGCGACCGTACAAAGATCGCTACCGCGTACAGTTCGCGGGTCGCACCGGATACGCACACATCGCGTTGTCGGCAGGCGTGCCGATCGTGCCGGTCGCGAACGCGGGCGCGCACGAGACGTTCTACGTGCTGACCGACGGGCGTCGGTTCGCCGAGGCGATCCGCCTGCCGGAGGTCGCGCGCGCGAGCATCTTCCCCGTTCACCTCTCGCTGCCGTGGGGCATCGGCATCGGCCCGTGGCCGCACATCCCGCTGCCCGCGAAGCTCCGCTATCGGTTCGGGGCGGCGATCTATCCGGAGCGCGCGACCGCCGAGCCGACCGAGGACGAGGTGAACGCCCTCGACGCGCGCGTGCGCGAGGGCGTGCAGGCGCAGCTCGACGCGCTCGCCGAGGGCTGAGAGCCGCGGCGCTCAGCGAGGGCCGCAGTCGTCGCAGTCGGTGCCCAGCGCGCAGATCGAGAACTGCGATCTCGGTCCGCCGTCGTCGCACTCTCCGTCCGACGGAGTGCTGCACGTGTTGGTGCAGAGCCCGCTCGAGCACGTGCCGTAGGGCTCGCAGGTGTACGAGTCCCAGCAGAAGTCGCAGTCGGCGCGCATGCCGCACTCGCTCTCGCCGAGCGAGGAGCACGCGGGTCGCTCACCCGGATCGTGACAGCCGCCGCTCCACCACTCGCATCCGGCGCTATCGCACGAAAAGCTGTCGTCGTGGTCGGCGCAGGTGCCCGGCGAGCACGTCCCGGCCGGCGCGCAGAACACCGTGCACCAGCTGCAGCGCGCGTTCCCCGCGCATGCGCTCGCGTTCAAGCCCGAGCATTCGGTGGCGGGGGCGGCCGCTTCGCACGTGTCCCATCGGTAGTCGTTTTGACACGTGAGGCCGCGCGACGCAGGGCCGATGCTGTCGCCGCCGATGCAGCCCACGCCCGGGCACCAACCGCAGCCGGCGAGCTCGATACAGCGGGCGCAGCCGGTGACTTGTTGGCACTCGAGCGGTGGCGAGTCGGGGCTCACCAGGCAGCCGCCCAGGCCGAGCGCGCTCGCGAGGAGAGTAGCAAGGAACGTGGTCTTCGGTTCGATCGAGGTCACGGGATCAGCTCCATTCCGACGTTGAGGAACGCCGCGCGCAGCGGCGCGTAGGCGCCGCGATGGACTTCGCGCCAGCTCAGGGAGACCTCGAGCCAGTCGAAGCTCATGCCGAGGCCGACGTCGTACGCGAGGGCGGTCGCGTCGCCGCCGCGTCCCTCCGCCTCCGCGTAGCCGGGCGCCCACGCGCCGCGGAGGATCACCGCGCTCGAGCGGGGACCGATCGCGAAGCGCGCGCCGAGGATCGAGTTGACGGCGAACACCCCGCGGTCGCGCCAGCTCCCGCCGTCGAATGAGATCCCCAGCTCCATCGCGGGGCGGAAGTACGGGCCGTAGCCGAGCGACATGCGCATCACCGCGATCCCGCCGAATAGCCCGCCGCCGATGGCGTCGGCGCCCTGTGCGTCGTCGACGACCAGCGCCGCGCGCGCCGCGAAGCCGAACGTGAAGAACGGTGGGTCGTGGATCGTGAGCTCGGTGGTCGGCGCGGTCGGGCTCGGGCCCACCGCGGGCCCCGCGACCTGCTGGTTCGCGGCCGGCGCGGTGGGGGTGATGACGTTCGCGCGCGCGGCGTCCGCGCTCACCGCCGCGAGGGCGGCGTACGCGTCGCGCGCTTCGCGGCCGCCGAGCGTGGCCCAGCGCTGCGCTTGCTCGCGCACGAGGTTGTACCGAACGAGCGCGTCCTCGTGCAGCTCGTGGGGGCGGCTCACCCCCGCGTCCGACAAGATACGATGCTCGATGGACACTGCCTCGACGGCGAACAGCGCGGCGCACGGCGCGGTGCTCGCGGTGCCGTTCACCACGCGATCGACGCGGACCTGGAGCTCCGGCATCGCGCGCGCCTCGAGCTGCTCGAGCAAGATGTCCGCGCCGTCGGTCGCGTTCGCCACCGCGTCGCGCGCGGTGCGCAGCTCCGCGTCGAGGCGCTCGGCGAGCGGCGCGATCGGCTCCATGATCGCGAAGCCTTGGGCGCCGCGCTCGAGGTTGGCGCCCTGGCTCACTACGCCGACGAGCTGACCGGACTCCGTGATCACGGGGCCGCCGGAGTTGCCCGGGTTGACGCTCATCGAGAGCTGGATGCGCCCATCGTTGAGCGGGCGACCGACCTGGCCGCTCACCGCGGCGGGCCAGCGCTCGCGCGGATCGAGCGGGTAGCCGCTCGCGTTCACCGTCTGGCCCATCGCCAGTCGCCCGCGCCGCTGGATCGGGATCACCGCGGTGGCGCGGACGGGCGCGCGCACGAGCGCGACGTCGTGATCGGCGCCGACGTAGACGACCTCCGCCGGATAGCCGCGGTCCGCGCCGGGCGGGACGACCACGAGGTAGTCGGCGTGGGCGACCACGTGCGCGGCGGTCGCGATCCAGCCGTCGGCGTGGACGTAGACTCCCGAGCCGTGCGCGACGTCGAGCCCGAGGTGCCACATCCCGTGCTCGTCGCGTGCGCCCTCGACGCCGGTCAGCGCGATGAGGCGCACGGTGGCGCGATCGACGTCGCGCAGCTCGACGGCCTCGTCCTGCGCGAGCGCGCGGGGCGCGAAGAGCGCGATAGCCGCAACGATCATTGCGGATGGATAGGAGCGGCTCATCGCGCACCTACCGCGTTCGGATCGGTGGTCACGCCGTAGCGGAACATCGAGGTCCAGCGCCGCGGGTCGGGCGGGATCGGCAGCTCGCTCACGTAGCGCTCGAGGCACTGCGCGGCGCCGGGCGTGAAGTCGTTCGCCACGACGCGCACGTTGCGCACGCCGCTCGGCCCGACCGTGAACTCCGCGATCATCGTGCCGCGCATCTGGTTGAGGCGCGGGTCGGCCTCGGCGGCGTGGCTGAGGCACTGGCGCATCCGCTCGAAGCGGCCGTCCACGAGGCGCCGCAGCTCCTCGACGTCGAGGGGATGACCACCCGGGATCTGCTCGCCGACCGAGATCGCGGTGAGCCCGCCGCCCCCGCCCCCGTTCTGCGCGCCCGCTTGGGTCATCGGTGCGGGATCGTCGGCCGCGGGGTGGATGAGCGCGCCGTCGTCGGCGCCCATCGCGTAGCGCGCCTCGCGATCGAGATCCCACTCGAAGCGCAGCTCGCGCCCGCCGCGACTCAGCACGAGGCTCACGCGGCGCGTCGACTCGTCGATCGCGTCGGCGCCGGCGAAGCACGCGTCGCTCGCGCGGTAGCGGATCGGGACCACGACCTCGGTGCGCCACGCGGCGTAGAACGAGTAGGCGACGCGCGTCGCGTTGCGGCGCTCGACCCACCCTTGCTCGTTCGCCCATCGCGGGTGCGACAGCGCCCGGTCGTGTGCGCCCTCGGTGCGGAGCGTCACGTCGTACTCCCCGAGCTGCCCGCGCGCGGGGTCGTCGTCGAGCGACCACAGCGCGACCTGCACGCAGACCTCGCTCGCGTCGACGCTGCGCAGCGCCGCCCGATCGACGAGCACGCCGTGGCGGAGGCCGAGTCGGGCTTCCTTGTCGGCCGCGGGCAGCGCGATCTGGGTGCCCGCCGCGCGCAGCTCGGCCGTCCGCGGATGGGGGATGGTGGCGCGGCCGGAGTACCCCAGCGGGGCGCAGGCGGCGCAGAGGACCGCGGCGAGCGCGGCGGGGAGGGATCGTCTCATGCCGCTCCCTACCGGGGCGCGCGGCGGCCCTTTGGGCACGGCGATCGATTTCTCGGTCTCGGCTCCGGGGGGCGCGGCGGACGCGGTACGCTCGGACGCCCGCCATGCAGGTTCGCCGATGATCGGAGAGCGCGTCGGGCCCTATCGCTTGGTCGAGACGCTCGGCGAAGGAGGGATGGGCACCGTCTATCGCGCCGAGCGCGACGGCCAGCTCGTCGCGCTCAAGCTGGTCAAGACGGAGCTCTCGAGCCCCGAGGCCCACGCGCGCTTCGAGCGCGAGGCGAGGGTACGCATCGATCATCCCAACGTGGTCCGTGTCATCGACGCGGGCGTCGATCCGCGCGGGCCCTACCTCGCGCTCGAGCTGCTCGAGGGCGAGACGCTCGCGGAGCGCCTGACGCGCGGCCGGCTCGAGCGCGACGAGGCGCTCGACGTCGCGATCCAAGCGTGTCGCGGGCTGGGCGCGGCGCACGCGGCGGGCGTGGTGCACCGCGACCTCAAGCCGTCGAACCTCTACCTCTGTACCGATGGCGCGGTGAAGATCCTCGACTTCGGCGTCGCGCGGATCGAGTCGCTCGGCGACCGGCTGACGAAGACCGGTCAGGTGGTGGGCACGCTCGCGTATCTCTCCCCCGAGCAGGCCGAGCGCCAGAAGCTCGTCGATCATCGCGCGGACCTCTGGTCGCTCGGCGCCGTGATGTACGAGTGCCTCGCGGGTCGGCCGCCGTTCGCGGAGGACACCGCGCTCGCGACGCTGGTCGCGGTGATGCTCGGCGAGCCCGCGCCGCTCTCGACGTTCCGTGTCGACGTCGATGAAGACGTGCAATCGATCGTGACGCAGCTCTTGCGCAAGAAGCCGAGCGAGCGCTTCCGCGACGCGGACGCGCTCGCGGCGCGCCTCGAGGCGGCGCGCGCGAGCGAGGTGCGCGCCGGGTTCGTCCGTCCGCCTACGTTGCGACCCGACGAGCAGCGATCGGTCGTCCTCCTCTACGCGAGCGAGGTCTCGGACGTCGACGCGCTCGAGTCGGCGATCCGCGAGTACCGCGGAGCGCCGGTGCGGTTGCCGGACCGCCGCCTCGTCGGACTGTTCGTCGGCGGCGACGCGGCGGGCGGCGAGGTCGCGCGCGCCACCGCCGCCGCGGTGGCGGCGCGGCGGACGGCGGGGCGGCTCGCGGTGAGCGCGGGGCGCGCGACCGCCGACGAGCACGGGATCCGCGGCACGGCGGTCGACGCGGCCGAGGCGGCGCTCGCGCGGACGCCGAGCGGGATCGGGATCAGCGCGGAGGCGGCGCGCGAGCTCTCGACGCTCGATCATCAGCTGAGCGAGGTGGGCGGTGGCCTGCTCGCGCTCGAGCCCGACGACGGGACGCTCGCGCGGTTGCTGCACGCGCCGGTGCTCACCCCGTTCGTCGGACGCGAGCTCGAGCTCGCGCGGGTGAGCGCGGCGCTCCGAGCGGCGAACGACGAGCCACGCGGCGAAGCGCTCTTCGTGATCGGCGAAGCGGGGATCGGGAAGACGCGGCTCCTCGACGAGGCGCTCGTGATGCTGGAGGAGGACTCGGCCGACGCGCGCGTCCTCGCGGGGCGCCTCGATGCGATCGCGGGCGGGCGCGAGCTCGGCCTCTGGGTGTCGCTCCTCGAGGGCGCGGTGGAGTCGCTCGGCAGCGAGGTCACGGACGATCCGGCGTGGACGCTCGCGCGGATGGCGGCGGACGACGACGCGAGCGTCGCGCGGCTCGCCACCGAGCTCGCGAGCTTGGTGGGCGCACCCGCCGAGCGCCCGAGCGCGAGCGCGCCCACCGAGATCCAGCTCCTCGACGATCGTCGCCGCGTCGCGATCGCGGAGTGGGTGATCGGCATGGCGAGCCAGGGCTCGCTCGTGCTCCGCCTCGAGAACGCGCACCGCGCGGACGCGCGATCGATCGATCTCCTCGAGGAGATCCTCGAGCAAGCGCGCGAGCTCCCCCTCGTCGCGCTGGCCACCGCGCGCCCCGAGATGCTCGATCCCGGTCGCGCGCATCCGTTCGTCGTATCGAGCAACCCGATCGTGCTGCGCGGGCTCGGCCGCGCCGCCGCGAGCTCGCTCATCGACGCGTGCAGCGACGCCCCGCTCCCCGAGGCGCTGCGCGAGCGCATCGCGCAGCGGACCGAGGGCAACCCGCTCTTCATCGAGCACGTCGTGCGCTCGCTCGATCCGGCGTCGCCGGAGAGCGTGCCCGGCGAGATCCCCCTGCCCCATAGCGTCGAGGCCGCGCTGCAAGCCCGGCTCGACACGCTCGCGCCGTCCGAGCGTGAAGTGTGCAAGACGGCTTCCGTCTTCGGGCGCCCGTTCGCCGTCGACGAGCTCGAGGCGGTGGGCGCGGGGGACGCGGCGCCTTCGATCCTCACGCTGCGGCGGCGCGGGCTGTTGTTGAAGCGGGGGCGCGAGCAGCACGACTTCGCGAGCGCGCTCCTGCGCGATGTCGCGTATCGCTTGCTCTCGGAGGCTCGAAGGACCGAGCTCCACGCGCTCGCCGCCGAGTGCTTCGCGGCTCGGGGCGTCGATCCCGAGGAGACCGCGCGGCACTTCGAGCTGGCCGGCAACCAGGAGGACGCGGCGCGCATGTTCGCGCGAGCCGCCAGCGCGGCAGCGCGGCGGGGTGACGTCGCGACGATCCTGCGGGCGTCGTCCCGCGCGCTCGTGCTCTCCCCCGCTGCGGCGGAGTCGTACGAGCTCCGGATGGCGCGCGCCGAGGCGCTGCGTTTCCGGGGCTCGCGCGACGCGCAGCACATCGAGCTCCAGGCCGCGCTCGCGCTGGCCGGGGACCCGCGCGAGCTCGCGCTCGTGCACTCGGAGCTGTGCGTCCATCAGAGCCGGGCGGGCGACGCGGATCGCGCGCTCGAAGCGGGCCGCGCGGCGGTGCGCGCGGCGGAGCTCGCGGGCGACGCGGGGGCGCGCGTGCTCGCCGAGGGGAGGCTCGCGCTCGCGCACCTCGCGGCGGGCGCGCACGACGACGCCGCGGCGGCGCTCGCGCGGGCCGAGGCGGCCGCTGCGGGCGCGGTCGGCGCGGAGCCGATGTGGGCGGCGCTGCTCGCCGAGTGGCGTGGTCAGCTCGCGGCGGCGCGCGGCGAGCTCGCCGAGCGCATGCGCGCGTTCGCCGACGCCGCCTCGCTCCACCGTGCGCGCGGCGACCTCCGTCGCGCGGCCGGCGCGGACACCAACCGCGCCGACGTGCTCAACCGCCTCGGCAAGTACGAGGACGCGGAGCGCGCGCTCACCCTCGCGGTCGACGCGTGCCGCAAGGTCGGTCACCGCGCGATGGAGGGCTACGCACGTGTCAACCTCGCGTACGCGCTCCTCCAGCGGGGGCGCCCGGCCGACGCGCTCGTCCAGCTCCACGTGGTCGGCGCGATCGCGACGCGGCTCCACGAGCGGAGGCTCCGCGTCTACGCCGACACCTACTCCGCGGCGGCCGAGCTCGCCCGCGGCGACGCGGATCGCTCGCTCACGCTCGCCGAAGGGGCGGCCGCCGAGGCGGAGGCGGCCGGGTTCCGCGCGGCGCTCGCGGCGGCGCGGGTCCGTGAAGCGGAGGCGCTCGAGCGGCTCGGACGACTGGTCGAGAGCCATCGAACGATCGCGTCGGCGCGCGCGATCGCCGAGGAGCTCGGCGGCCTCGAGGAGGACGAGGCGCTCCTCTATACGGTGGCGGCGCGGGTCGCGCGCACGCTCGGCCTCCACGACGAGGCGCGCGCGGCGATCGAGCGCGGCGCCGCGCGCCTCCGCGAGCAGGCGGCCGGCCTCGGCGACGAGGGCCGCGCGTTCCTCGACGACGTCCCCGCTCATCGCGCGCTCCTCGACCTGGAACGCGGCTCCGGTCGCGACTGACCGAAGCTGACGTTCGTCCGTCCGGTCTCGAGCGCTCTCCTCCTGGGGACGTTCTCGTCTCGTTCCGGGAGAGGAGCTCCCGAATGGACCGCTACGGCACGAGCGAAGAGAGCCCCGACGCGACCACGGCGTCGACGACCGGTAAGCAGGAGGGCCCCACCACGCTCGTCACGTCGAGCGTTCCGCTGAACGCGACGTCGTTCGCCATCGTGATCGCGTCGCGTGCGATCGCGACGTCCCAGCCGGCGGCGACCGTCCCGTTCTGCGCCACCGCGCCGAGCTCGCTCCCCGTGCCGGCGACCGCGATCGCGCTCAGGGTCAACGCGTCGGTGCTCCCGCCCGCGAGGTCGACGAGCAGACCGACACGTTCGTTGTCGTCGAGCTGGAGGCGCGCGAGCTCCGCGGCGCTGACCCCTACCGCGTGGATGCCGTCGGCCGCGTGCACCACCCTCGCGCCGTCGATCGCGATCCCGTCGCGCGTCGTGCCGATCGTCGCGTCGCTCACCGCGAGCATCCCCGTCGTATACGCGGCGACGCCCGCGAACCCGTTGTCGGTGATGCGGCTCATCGCGCCCGATATCCGAAGCGCGTCCGCGCTCTGCGCCCACACCCCGGCGAAGCCGTTCGATCGGACCGTCAGGTCCTCGTGCTCGGTCGAACCGCCCTGCTGGAAGAGGCCGAACACCTCGCCGTCGGTGACCAGCAGGCCCGCGCTCTGGATCGCGGCGTCGAGGAACACGGCGTTGAACGACTCGACCGGCGCGACGTCCTGCCGCGCGCCGCGAAGCTCGAGATCGGTGAGCTCGGCGTCGCCGCCCACCACCGCGAGGCCGGTGCCGATGTGATCGGCGAGCAGCCCCGCGCGCCACGTGGTGTGCGACTCCACGAGGAGCGCGCCGAACGCCGCGTAGCCGATGGTATCGACGGTGGTCAACCGCGCGTCCGCGACGCGCACGAGGACGATCCCGTGCGTCGCGGGCATCGCCGGATCGCACGCGTACGGCGGCAGCTGGACGCGTCCGGGAGAGATGCCCGCCTCGATCGGTCCGAGCGTCTGCACGTCCTCCAGCTCGAGCGAGGCGAGCCCCTCGGCGCCGAGGCCGATGCCGGAGGGAGTGTCGACGCGCACCGCCCGCATGGAGAGCGCTCCATCGCCGCGCGCCACGATCGCGGCGCACCCGTCGGAGTGGACGGCGAGTTCGCGCACCGCGCTCGTCCGTCCGTCGCGCGTCTCGATCGTCAGCGCGACCATCCCCGCGCTCGCGATGCGCGAGCGGTCCGGTCCGAGCCCCACGAGCGTGACCCCGGCCGGCACCGTGAAGTCGCCGGTCACCGTGCACTCGCCGATGGAGACGGTGTCGCCGGGCGCGGCGGCGGCGAGCGCGTCGGCGATCGCGCCGGGATCGCACGCCGGATCCGTGCAACCGAAGCTGACGCTCGCGAGCGCCAGCGCGAGGAGCGTGTCGCCCCTCACGGCTCGCTCGCCTCGGTGGGGTCGATGCCCAGAAGATCGAGCGCCTCGCTCCGGTACTCGGCGTCGTCGGTCGTGATCGTGCGGAGGTTCATGAGCACGATCGCGCGCAGCCGCTTGCGCGTCGCGTGGAGGTAGTTGGTCACATCGCTCGCCTTGACCCCGAGCTCGTCGGCAAGCTCGCCGTAGGTCGGCCGTGACGCCTCGTCGTCGGCGAGGTCGTAGCGCTCGAACGCGATCAGCGCCTTCTCGCGGCCGCGCTCTCGGAGATCCTCGCGCAGCGCCTCGAGGCTGAGGTCGTGGAGCGCGCGCACGAAGTCGCGATCGAAGCCCGACTCGTCCGGCGCCTCTTCGAGGTGGCCGTGCCGCACGAGCTCGAGCTCGGCCTCCTCGAAGTGGAGGCTCAGCGGCATCGCGCCGCCGCCGCGCTTCTTCGCGGTGCGCGCCTCCTCCGCGTTCATCACGAAGTTGTCGAGGCAGCGCCGGACGAACGTGCGGAAGCGCGCGACCTCGGGCTCGTACGTCTCGAACACCTCGCGCTCGAGCGCGCGCGCGAAGAAGGCTTGCGTGAGGTCCTTCGCCTCTTCGTTCGACTTCCCGTACTTGAGTCGGATCCGCTTGTAGACCGGCTTCCAGTACGCCCGCACGAGCGCGCTGAACGCGCGGGCCCGCGCGATGGCGTCGTCGCTCCGGACGCCGAAGATCGCGGAGCCCGGCGTGGCCGGGAACGCCGCCCGCTCGCCCCCGATCGCCGTGTCGGCCTCGCGGATGCGCTTCTCGTCGGCCATCGGCTCGCCGAGCCTACCGCAGAAGATCCCCTCGAGCGCGAAGACGGCCCGCACGAGGTCTCCTACCGGGGCTCGACCGGCTCCTTTGAGTGGGCGCCACGATTCCGCGAACCGAGACGGCACCCCGCGTCCGAAGGTCCGACCGAATCCGATTCCGATTCCGAGTCCGATTCCGAGTCCGAGTCCGAGTCCGATTCCGATTCCGAGTCCGAGTCCGATTCCGTTCCCGAGTCCGAGTCCGAGTCCGAGTCCGATTCCGAGTCCGAGTCCGAGTCCGATTCCGAGTCCGAGTAGTCCGATTCCGATTCCGAATCCGATTCCGATTTTCCGAGTCCGAGTCTTCGCTCAGCTCGGATCGTCGAACCGCGGCGGGCGCTTCTCGAAGTTTGCGCGCACCGCCTCCATCTGGTTCGGGCTCCCGAGCAGCTCGACCTGGAGCGCCGTCTCGAGCGCGAGCCCGTCGGCCACGCTCAGCGTGGGCACCGCGTCGTACAGCGCCTTCGCGCGTCGGATCGCGTCCGGCGAGCGCCCCGCGATGCCTTGCGCGGTCTCCATGGCGGCGGCGAGCGGGTCCTCCGCGGTGCGCGTCGCGAGCCCGAGCGCTACCGCCTCTTCGCCGGACACCACGCGCCCCGTCCACGTGAGCTCCTTCGCGATGTCCGGCCGCACCACGCGCAGCAACGTCTGGCTCGCGCCCATGTCGGGGACGAGGCCCCAGCGGATCTCCATCACGCTGAGCTGCGCGTCCGGCGCGACGTAGCGGAGGTCGGCGCCGAGCGCGATCTGGAGGCCGCCGCCGAACGCCTGCCCGTGGATCGCCGCGATCACCGGCACCGGCACCTCGCGCCACACCCACGCCGTCGCCTGCGCGAGGTTGGCCGGGCTGTCGCCGCTGCGCGCGAGCAAGCGTTCCCCCGTGGTCGGCGCCGCGAGGAACGCCATGAAGTCGAGGCCAGCGCAAAATGCCTTCCCTCGTCCAGACAACACGACCGCGCGCACCGCGCGATCCGTCGCGAGCGTGCGCCCCGCCTCCACGAGGCCCTCGAACATCTCGAGGTCCAACCCGTTGCGCTTGTCCGGTCGGTTCATCACCACGTGGGCGACCGCCCCGTCGCGCTCGATCACGATCCTCGGCTCGTTCGGCTCGCTCATGCGGGCGAGCCTAACCGGATCGTCCGCTGCGGTCTCGCGCGCCGCGTGGACACCCGAGATGGGATGTGACATCGACCCCGGCCATGAGCGTCTCGGACATCTTCGACCCCGAGCTCTGGCGCCCCGTCGAGGGCCTGAGCTTCACCGACATCACGTACCACCGCGCGCGCGACGTCGGCGCGGTGCGGATCGCGTTCGATCGCCCCGAGGTCCGCAACGCGTTCCGTCCCCACACCGTCGACGAGCTCTACCGCGCGCTCGATCACGCGCGGCAATGGAGCGACGTCGGCTGCGTGATCCTCACCGGCAACGGTCCTTCGCCGAAGGACGGCGGCTGGGCGTTCTGCTCCGGTGGCGACCAGCGGATCCGCGGCGCCGACGGCTACAAGTACGAGGGCGAGGACGGGGTCGACGTCGCGCGCCTCGGTCGGCTCCACATCCTCGAGGTGCAGCGGCTCATCCGCTTCATGCCCAAGGTGGTCCTCTGCGCGGTGCCGGGCTGGGCGGTCGGCGGCGGGCACAGCTTGCACGTCGTCTGCGACCTCACGATCGCGAGCAAGCAACACGCGATCTTCAAGCAGACGGACGCGGACGTCGCGAGCTTCGACGCGGGCTACGGCTCGGCGTACCTCGCCCGCATGGTCGGGCAGAAGCGCGCGAGAGAGATCTTCTTCCTCGGCGCCGACTACTCTGCCGAGGAGGCGTGCGCGATGGGGATGGTCAACGCGGTCGTCGACCACGCGGAGCTCGAGACGGTCGCGCTCGACTGGGCCAAGGAGATCCTCACCAAGAGCCCCACCGCGATCCGCATGCTCAAGCTCGCGATGAACATGGTCGACGACGGGCTCGTCGGTCAGCAGCTCTTCGCCGGTGAGGCCACGCGACTTGCGTACGGCACCGACGAAGCGGTCGAGGGCCGCGACGCGTTCGTAGAGAAGCGCCCGCGCGACTTCACGAGATTCCCGTGGCTGTATTGAGCGGCCTCCCTCGAGCAGCTCAGTACTCGGGGCACTCGGGCTGACACGCGCCGTGGTCGCCGGGGTCGTCGGGCGGGCCGTAGCAGCAGGAGAGGCCGAGCTGGCAGGTGTGCTCGGCCGCGCCGCCGAAGTCGCACTCCTCGCCCTGGCGCGCGAGGCGGCGTCCACCTTCGCTCGGGTCGGCAGCCTCGCTGCCCGTGGTCTGGGTCGTGTCCGCCGTGTCGGTCGGCTCTTCGTTCGCCGCACCCCCGCCGCACGCGGCGAGGAGGAACGACGCGAGGAGGGCCCGGAGCAGGTTCGGCTGCGGCATGCCGCGAGGATACACCGGCTCCGCCGCGGCGAGCGCGCGCACCGCCCGCCCGAGCTATCGTGGGCGCGATGGCGATGGATCCGACGAGCCGCTCGTACCGTGCGATACGGAAGATCGCGCGCGCGGTGGTGCGCAGCTACTACAGCACCATCGAGGCGACGGGGTCGGATCGCGTGGATGCGCGCGTCGCGACGCTGTACGCGCCGACCCATCCGAACTCGATCCTCGATCCGCTCCTCGTCGGTCTCTACGAGGACCGGCCCATCCGCTTCGTCGCGCGCGATGGGCTGTTCGACATCCCGGGCTTCGGCGCGCTCTTGCGCGCGGCCGGCGCGATCCCGATCGCGCGACGCTCCGATCACGGCGGCGAGGTCGACAACTCCGCCGCGTTCACCGCGTGTCTCGATGCGCTGCGCGCCGGCGGTGCGATCGTCCTCTTTCCCGAGGGCAAGACGCACGGCCGGCTCCGCGTCGAGCCGCTCCGCACGGGGCTCGCGCGGATCGCGCTCGACGCCAAGGAGCACGGCGTCGACGTGCGGATCGTCCCGGTCGGTCTCAACTACCTCGTCCGCCACGCGTTCCGCAGCGACGTCCACGTCGCGTTCGGCGAGCCGATCGCGCCGGAGGGCGAGGTCCGCGAGCTGACGTCGCGGATCGAGCGCGAGCTCCGCGAGCTCAGCGTCCACATCGAGCGCGAGGACGACGAGCGCCTCATCGCACAGCTGACGATGCTCGTCGCCGACATCCGCGAGCGCGAGGGCGCGGACCGGGCCGCCACTCCCGCCGAGCGCGTCGCTCTGGCGCGGCGGGTCGTCGACGCGTACCGCTGGCTCGAGGAGCGCGATCCCGAGCGCACGTCGATCCTGCGCGATCGGCTGCAGGCCCTCCTCGAGACGCGCGCGGAGCTCGGCCTCGGCGGGGAGCGCCCGGCGCTCCAGCATCGCGGCGAGGCGGTGCGGCACAAGAAGTGGACCGGCGATCCGATGCTGTTCGCGCTGGCCGCGCCGCTCGCGCTCTACGGCGTCGTGAATCACGCGCCGGCGTACCTCGCCATGCGCGCCGCCCTCGCGCTGAGCCCGCCGAGCTTCGCGCAAGGTGCCTTGTTTCGTCTCGGCGTCGGCGCGGGCGCGCTCGCGATCGCGTACGGTGTCCAGTCCGCGCTCGTCGGCGGCACGCTCGGCCCCGGCCTCGGCGTGCTCTACGCCCTCTCGCTCGCGCCGAGCGGCCTCTTCGCGCGCCGCTACCTCGCCGAGCTCCGCGTCCATCGCCTCGGCCCGCGCCGTTTCTTCCGCGCCCTCGCGAGCCGCGATCGGCTCGCGTGGTTCCGCGCCGAGCGCGACGCGCTGAGCGAGGAGCTGGCGGAGATCCGACGCGAGTACCTCGCCCAGCACGGCGAGCTCGTCCCCGCCTGAGGGGGACGATCGTAGGGTTCGGTGGCGCCGTTCGGTGGCGACGCTGCGGTCGCGCTCTTGCGCCTGCTGCGGGGCGCCGGAGAACGAACGCACCTTGCTTGGTAGATTCGGCTGGCCACGCGCCGCTCGAGCGTCCACTATCGGCGTTCGACCGGAGGAAGACGTGATGCGTAAAGGGGGCCTCTCGGTGGCGGTGTTCACCGCTGCTCTCCTCTCGGCGTCGACCGTGCGCGCTCAGTGCGCGGCGGGGCGCACGGTGACCGAAGCGAGCGCGGGTCGTTGCTGCTGGCCTGGCCAGTCGTGGAACGACGATGCGGCGCGCTGCGAGGGGCCTCCAGCATGCCCGGCCGGGATGGCGGCGGAGGGCGACTCGTGCGTTCCGTTCGCGCCGGCGTCGCCTCCGCCGGTCGCCGAGCCGGTCGCGCCTCCCGTGGCGTCGGCGCCGCAGCCCGTCTATCTCGAACGACCTTCCTTCGAGCCGCCCCGCCCGCGCGAGGACAGCGAGCCGATCATGGGCCTCTTCATCGCGGGCGTCTCCAGCCTCGCCGCGACGTACCTCGCGACCGTCGTCTACACGACGTTCGCACTTACATCATGTTGCGCAGGCGACCTCGTGGCGATCAACTACATCCCGGTCGTCGGCCCCATCATCTGGACACCGACGACGTTCGATGGCTACTACGGCAGCCCGTTCTTCTACTTCCCGAGCGCGATCATCCAGGCGGTGACGTTCGCGCTGACGCTGGCCGGCCTCGTCATCAAGCGCCCTTCGCGCCCGCGGGATGTCGCGAGCCTGCTGCTGCCTGAGCTCGTGGGCGGGCCGGGCGAGATCGGGCTCGGCCTTCGCTGGGCGCTCTGATCGCTCGGCGAGCCGGGCGGAACCGAGCCGGGGGCGCCGAACGTCAGGTCGGTGGACCGACGACGCGGCCGCCGCGCCGGCGCTCGAGCGCGACGAGCCACCCCGCGAGCGGGACGAACAGCGCGACGAGCGCGGCGCTGCCGACGTAGGGCGACGCGGTGTCGTCGGCGAGCAGCGCGGTGCCGACGAGCGGACCCACCATGCCGCCGACGTCGCCAGCGAGCTGGAGCAGGCCGACGCCGGTGCCGCGCTGCTCACTCGGCACGAGCGATCCGATGATCACGAGGAGCGAGGGCCCGAGCCCCGCGGTCGCCACGCCGACCACGAGGAGACCGGCGCCGACGCCGAGCACGCCGTCGGCGAGCCCGATCGCGAGGAGCCCGATCACGAGCGCGATCATCGATCCGCAGGCGACGGCCGCGTGTGCGCGGAAGCGATCGCCGAGCCGGCCGACCAGCGGCGTCGCGGCCGCGTCGGTGACGAACATGAGCCCCATCAAGAGCCCGGCCGTCCCCTGCTCGTTGCGACCGAGCACCGACAGCTCGCGCTCGTGGACGAGGAGCGCGATCGTGGTGAGGATCATCCCGCTCGCCGCGAAGTTGAGCACGAGGTTGAGCGCTCCGACCGCGACGAGGCGACGATCGCGCATCGCGCGGAGCGTCTCCGAGAGCGAGGGCGACCGGCCGACCGTGACGCTCGCGCGAGGTACCCGAACGAACGCGACCGCGAGCGCCGCGAGCATCGCTACCGCAGAGACGACGAACGTCGCCGCGTCGCCGATCGCTTCCGACAGGAGGCCGCCGACCGCGAGCCCGATCGGCACGCCGATCACGATCGACGCGCGCACCGTCCCCGCCGCGCGTCCGCCGTGCAGCGCGCCGCCCGCCTGGAGCGCGAGCGACTGCGCGGCGATGAAGACGCACGCCGACGCCGGTCCATGGAGCAAGCGACCGAGAAAGAACCACGTGCCGACCCAGCCGGTGGTGATGCCGAGCATGTAGAACAGGAGCACGAGGAGCTGCATCCCCAGCCCGACGAGCAACGTCTGGCGCCCGCCGAAGCGGTCGGCGGCCATCCCCACGAGCGGGCTCGCGATCACGCGCGTCGCGCGGTTCGCCGCGAGGATCACGCCGATGAGCACCATCGGCAGCCCGACGCGCTCGGCGACGATCGGCAGGATCGGGAACGCGATGCCCCCCGCCACGCCGGCGAGCAGCGTGCCGGGGGCGAGCGCCCACGCGACCGAACGGGTGTCGGGCTCGGGGCGCTTCGCCGCGGTGTCGTTCACGGGGCTCTCCGCCCTCCAACGCTCACGACTCGACGATCCGCCGCAACACCTCGATCGCGTCACGCAATTGTCGTTGCTCATCCGGGCTCAGGTCGTCGAGCCGGCGTGCGAGCCAGCTCTCGCGCGCCGCGAGGCCGGCGAGGAACATCGAGCGTCCTTCCTCGGTGATCGACACCACGAGGCAGCGCCCGTCGGACGCGTCCGGCGCGCGGGCCACCAGGCCCTCGCTCTCGAGCTGCGCGAGCGTCGCGCCCATCGACTGGGGGCGGACCCATTCCGCGCGCGCGAGCGTCGCGGTGGTCGCCGGACCGTCGTGGATCAAGCGCTTGAGCACGGCGTGCTCCGCCATGCTGAGCTCGTCGCCGCCCGCCTCGCTCCGCACCCGGCGCTTGAGCCCGCCCAGCACGTGGCGCAGATCGCTCGCGAGCCGCTCCGCCCGCTTGGTCGTCTTTCGTGCCACCAGCGGACCATGCCGACCCCAAGACAAACTTGCAAGGTTACCTTCCAATTGCCCCGGCTGTCGTGGCAGGCTCCGAGCCGAGGAGCTGCCGATGACCACGAACATCACGCTGCGCGAGCCGAGCACATTCGAGCTGAGCACGAAGGACGGTCTCGCGAAGACGCAGGTGGTGACGCCGACCGGAGCAGGCCCGTGGCCCGCCGTCGTGCTGTTCTTCGACGCGGGCGGCCTCCGTCCGTCGCAGACGCGGATCGCGCAGCGGATCGCGAAGGGCGGCTACGCGGTGTTCATCCCCGATCTCTTCCACCGCGCGCCGCCGCTCGAGGAGCTCCTCGGCGAAGCGGTGTCGATGGACGCGGTGCGTCGCGCGTTCAACGATCCGGTGCTGCGCCCGAAGTTCTTCGCGGGCTATTACGGACCGGCGCTCGACTACACCAACCTCGAGACGACGATCGGCGCGCTGCTCGATCACCTCGCGACGCGAGACGATCTCACCGGCCGCGTCGGCACGACCGGCTACTGCATGGGCGGCAACGCGAGCTTTCGCGCCGGCACGATCTTCGGAGAGCGCATCGCGGCCACCGCCGCGTTCCATCCGGGAGGGCTCGTCACGGACCAACCCGACAGCCCGCACACGCGGGCGAGCCGCATCCGCGCCCGCGTCTATCTCGGTCCGTCGACCGACGACCTCCCGCCCGAGGAGCAGGCGAAGCTCGTCCACGAGCTCGAAGCCGGCTCGGTGGATCACCGGATCGATCGGTACGAGGCGCGGCACGGCTACGCGGTCGACGACTCGCCGGTCTACGACCGAGCGGCGGCCGAGCGGCACGATGCGGCGCTGAGCGAGCTCTACGGCGCGACCCTGCGCGGCTGAGCGCTCCCTCGATGCCGTCCGCTGAAATGGCGTCCGGCTCGGTGTAGCGTGTGGCCCATGCCTCCGACCCGATGGGCCTTCGTCGCGATCTCCGCTCTCCTGTTCGCCGGATGCAGCTGCGACGATCCACCCGGCAGCGACGGTGGCACGACGCGCGACGGCGGCACCACCCCCGACGCCGGCCCGCGACCCGACGGCGCGGCGGAGGACGGAGGCCCGTGCCGGGGCAACGAGGCGTTCCGATTCGGCGTGTGCGTGCCCGATCCGGCGTCGTGCGCGATGGGCGAGGAGTGCCAGAACGACTCGTGCTGCGTCGACGGAGAGTGCATCCCCTACACGATCGGACCGTGCGGGGACTTCGACATGATGTGCGAGCGCAACGAGACGCCGGGCGAGTTCGTGCCGCAGCTCGAGTGCGAATGGATGGCGCCGGCCGGTCAGACCGGGGTGATGGCGACGCCGGTGGTCGGGGACTTCGACTTCGATGGCGACCCGGTGACCATCCGTCCTTCGATCGCGTTCATCAACTTGTCGGGCAACCTCTTCGTGATCGATGGCGCGACGTGCGCGCAACAGTTCACCGATGGCTCGGGCTTCAGCTCCGCGACGCCTCCCGCGATCGGCGACCTCGACGGAGACGGACGCCCCGAGCTCGTCGCGCGCGCCATCGACGGAGTGCGCGCCTATCGCGTCGACACGGCGAGCGGAACGTTCGTGCGCATGTGGACGGCGTCCTCGTCGAGCGGCGGCAACGTCGCGATCCACGACCTCGACGACGACGGCGTCCCCGAGGTCTACGCGAGCGGGACGGTGTTGGACAACGTGGGCAACGTCCGCATCAGCGCCGGGTCGGCGTCCTCGAGCCGCGCGGTGCTCGCCGACGTAGACGCGGACGGGGTCGTCGAGAGCGTCTCGAACAACGGGATCTATCGGCCGGACTTCGCGGGGTCGCAGTGGATCGCCGAGCCGTACTGGGCGCCGGTGGGGAGCTTCGGACGCGCGTTCTGGGCGGTCGGGGACTTCGGCGACTTCGGTGACGGACCCGACGCGGCCGAGATCGTGTGGGTCGGGAACGGGCAAGTCACGGTGACGCGCATCACCGGTCAGCCGGTGTTCGGTCCCGTGACGCTCCTCGGCCGCCCCCTCGGGGGCCCGCCGACGATCGCGGACTTCGACGGCGACGGCGAGGCCGAGATCGGCGTGGCCGGATCCGACACGTATGCGGTGTACGACTTCGAGTGCCTCGCCACCCCGCTCCCCGCCGCGTGCGACTCCCCGGGCGTTCGCTGGCAGCAGCAGTCGCAGGACTTCTCGAGCGCGCAGACGGGATCGTCGGTGTTCGACTTCGAGGGCGACGGCGCGGCCGAGGCGGTCTACGCCGATGAATGTTACTTGCGCGTCTACGACGGGGCGACCGGCGTGGTGAAGTTCTCCGTCGCGCGCTCGAGCAACACCATCTACGAGTACCCGGTCATCGCGGACGTCGACGGAGACTTCAACTCCGAGATCGTGGTCGGCAACAACCTCATCTCGTTCCCCGGAAACTGTCCTGACGCCGTCGATCCGCTGTTCACCGGACCGGCGTGCGACGCCAGCACGCCGTGCGCCTCGCCGCTCCACGTCTGCCAAGGTGGCGCGTGCCGCGCGCCGCGCGCGGGCGGGCAGGGCATCCAGGTGTACGGCGACCTCGCGGACCTCTGGGTCAACTCGCGCCCGATCTGGAACCAGGACGACTACCACGTCACCCACGTCAACGACGACGGGACGATCCCGCGCACCAGCGCGTGGATGCGCAACTGGAGCGTCGCGCGGCTCAACAACTTCCGGCAGAACGTGCAAGGCATCTTGGGCAATACGGTCGCCGCCGATCTCACGATCCGCCCGAACGACGGCTGGGACTGCAGCGGCAGCCCGGATCAGACGTTCGCGGTGTCCGTGTGCAACCGCGGCCAAGAGCCCGTCTCGCCCGGCGTGCCCGTCACGTTCTACGCGGAGGGCGCCTCCATCTGCATGGGCAGCCGCACGATGGGGATCCTGCGCCCCGGCGAGTGCGAGGACGTCGAGTGCATGTGGAGCGCGGCGCCGTCGATGCCCGTCGACGTCACGGTCGTCGCGGACGACGACGCGGCGGGCTTCGGCGTCACCTATCGCGAGTGCCGCGAGGGCAACAACACGGCGGTGTTCGGCGAGGACTCCTGCGATCTGATCTGACGGATCGGATCGCTCACGTTTGGCTCACCGACTCGCGGCGAGGAACCGATCGACCGCTTCGGCGCCGAGCTCGTCGCCGTACAAACGCAGCGCGAGCCGACGCCGTAGCTCGCGCGGATCCGCGTCCGGTCCGAGCTCCGCGCGCAGCGACGCGAGGATCATCGCCTTGGCCGCGTCGAACATCGCGCAGCCTTTCTTGAGACGCTCCACCATCGGCAACGCCATGAGCATGCGGTGGTAGCGCGCGGCCATCTCGTCGGACGTGTCGTTCCTGCGCGGAGCTCCTCGAGCAGCGTGCCGACGCCCAGCTCGCCCGCTCATCGCTCGAGGTGCTCCCCCTCGAGGTCGGCGACGGAGCGAGCGAAGCCGGAGCTCGTCCGACACCCCCGAGGACGTAGCCGCGCCGGGGCGCTCGCGGGGTCCGGGCCTCGCTTGGGCTGACAACCGCCGTGCGTGCGGCACGATGAGGGCGCCATGAGTGAAGACAAGCTCCGGGAGAAGCGCGCCCTCCGATTCCTCGTCGCGGGGGCGCTCATGTTGTTCGGCGGTCTCTTCTGCATGGGCGCGTCCATGATCGGCGGTGCGGTGGCGTCCGAGGCGATCCGGGATGCCGGCGTGTCGCGCGCCGTCGTGATCGGCACGAGCGTCATGACGTACCTGTTCATGGCGATGATGGGCCTCGGGATCCCCGTCTTCGGATTCGGGAGCTACCTCCTCTCGATGTACGTGTGGGGCAAGGTGCTGAGCAAGCCGCCCTCCGCGGCCCCGCCCACCGCGAGCCCGCCGGCACCGTTCGTCACGCCGCCCGCGGGAGGCTTCGGGATGCCGGCCGCGTCGCCTCCGTCGTCCGTGTCGCCGGCACATGCGCCGCCGCCGTCCGCTCCGCCATCTGCGCCGAGCGCGAGCGCGACCCATGGTATCAGCCGCGTTACCGGAAAGCGCATTGCGCTCGCCGGCGGCGTCGTCACCATCGTCTCCCTCGTCGCGTTCTGCGGCACGATCGGAGTCAGCACCGCGGTCAGCTTTTCGAACAGCCCGCCCGCGATGGGGAGCCTG
>JBFWYI010000015.1:0-128577 GCA_050186575.1 Sandaracinaceae bacterium
CCCATCCCCCCATCCTCCGTCACCCCGTCCCCCGTCACCCCGTCCCCCGTCACCCCGTCCCCCGTCACCCCGTCCCCCGTCACCCCGTCCCCCGTCACCCCGTCCCCCGTCACCCCGTCCCCCGTCCCCCAGTCCCCCGTCACCCCGTCCCCCGTCGCCCCGTCCCCCGTCGCCCCATCCCCCGTCCTCCCGCTCGCGTTCCGACCCCGCGGCCCCTCCTTCGATCGCGCGGCCCTCGAGATCCACGCCTCGGGTCGCATCAGCGACATCTTCGGCCCTCGCTTCCGCGAGCAAGACGTGCACGCGGTCCAGGTCCGCATGCCGGAGCCGCCGCTCCTCCTCGCGGACCGATGCACGGGGATGGACGCCGAGCCGGGCTCGAACCAGAAGGGCATCTGCTGGACCGAGACCGACGTCGAGAGCGACTCCTGGTACCTCCACGACGGTCGGATGCCGTCGGGGATCATGATCGAGTCGGGACAAGCCGACTTGTTCTTGATCAGCTACCTCGGCGCCGACTTCCTGAATCGCGGTGAGCGCGCGTATCGCCTCCTGGGCTGCGAGATGACGTGGCTCGGCGATCTGCCTGCGATCGGCGAGACGCTCGCCTACGACATCCACGTGGACGGTCACGCGGCGCAAGGCGACGTGCGGCTCTTCTTCTTCCACTACGACTGCCACCTCCGGCTCGCCGACGGCACCACGCGCCCGGCGCTCCAGGTCCGCGGCGGGCAGGCCGGCTTCTTCACCGAGAAGGAGCTCGCGGACTCCGCCGGCATCCTCTGGCGTCCCGAGACGCAGGAGATCCGGAAGGACGCGCGGGTCGACGCGCCGCAGCTCCCGCTCGCGCGCCAGACGTTCGACCGCGAGCATCTCGAGGCGTTCGCCGCGGGGCGGCCCTGGGACTGCTTCGGCGACGCGTTCGTCGGCGCGGCGGCGCACACCCGCACGCCGCGGATCCAAGCCGGCCGCATGCTCTTCCTCGAGCGCGTCGAGCTCGATCCGAAGGGTGGCCCGTGGGGTCGCGGCTACCTGCGCGGCGTCACCGCGATCCACCCCGACGACTGGTACTTCGAGGGTCACTTCAAGAACGACCCCTGCATGCCCGGCACGCTGATGCTCGAGGGGTGTGTCCAGGCGATGGCCTTCTATCTCGCCGCGATGGGCGTCACGGTGCCGCGCGACGGCTGGCGGTTCGCGCCGATCCCGAACGAGACTTACTCGCTACGCTGCCGCGGTCAGGTCACGCCGAAGAGCCGCACGCTCACCTACGAGGTGTTCGTCGAGGAGCTGCACGACGGACCCGTGCCTGTCCTCTACGCGGATCTGTTGTGCACCGTCGACGGCCTCGGCGCGTTCCACGCGCGGCGCTTCGGGCTCCAGCTCACCCCGGGCTGGCCGCTCGACAGCCTCGAGCTCGACGCGCTGCGCTTCGACGGCGAGTCCGAGTCGCTCGGCGCGCAGCTCGCGCGGCTGAAGGACGATCCGCGCGCCGCCACCGCGTCGTATCGAGGCTCGGCGCCGCACCGCTTCGACTATGCGTCGCTCCTCGCGTGCGCGTGGGGCAAGCCGTCGACCGCGTTTGGTCCGATGTACGAGCGGTTCGATGGCACGCGCAAGACGCCGCGGCTGCCAGGGCCCCCCTATCACTTCGTCACGCGGGTCACCGAGGTCGGCGCGGAGATGGGCGAGCTCGCGTCGGGCGGGACGTTCCGCTTCGAGTACGAGGTCCCGAAGGACGCGTGGTACTTCGCGGCGAACGGTGCGCGCGTGATGCCGTTCGCGGTGCTCCTCGAGGCGGTGCTCCAGCCGTGCGGATGGACCGCGAGCTACCTCGGCAGCACGCTCACTTCGGAGAGCGACTTCCTCTTCCGCAACCTCGACGGCAAGGGAACCATCCACGCCGAGGTGACGCCCGAGTCAGGGACTCTGTCGACGACCGTGAAGGTCACGAACGTCTCGAAGTCCAGCGGGATGATCATCGAGTCGTTCCAGGTCGAGGCGCGCTGCGGTGACACCTTGATCTACACGCTCGACACCGTGTTCGGGTTCTTCCCGCCGTCCGCGTTCGTCGATCAGCCGGGCCTCCCGACGAGCCCCGAGGTGCGCACGCACTTCGATCGCGAGCCCAACGTCGCGATCGATCTCCGCGACGCTCCGGCCCGCTTCTTCGACGGATCGCTCCGCCTCGCCGCGCCGGCGCTCCGGATGATCGATCGGCTGAGCGTGATCGACCCTCGAGGAGGCAAGAAGGGCCTCGGGTTCGCGCGCGCGGAGAAGCTCGTCGCGCCGGGCGAGTGGTTCTTCAAGTCGCACTTCTATCAAGACCCGGTCCAGCCCGGCTCGCTCGGCATCGAGGCGATGCTCCAGCTGCTCCAGGCCTTCATGATCGAGGCCGGGCACGCCGACGCCTTCGCGGCGCCGCGGTTCGAAGCGATCGAGACCGAAGCGCCCCACGTGTGGAAGTATCGTGGACAGGTCGTTCCGTCGAACCAGGTGGTGACGACGACGCTCGAGATCACCGAGGTGCGGAGCGACGATCGCGGCGTCGTCGCGCGCGGCGATTGCTCCCTGTGGGTCGACGGCAAGCGCATCTACGAGGCGCACGGGCTCGGGATGCGGGTCCGCGACGACGCGGATCCGGGCGTTCCGTCCGCGGCGGGCGGGGAAGAGGAGCTCGACCCGAGCGTCGACGCGTGGCTCCACGATCATTGCCCCACCTACACGCGCCCGGCGCTCCCCATGATGAGCATGCTCGACCGCATGGTGGGAGCGGTCCGGCGGGCGCGCGGTCTCGGATCGGAGAGCTCGATCGGGCTGTCGGATCTGAAGGCCGAGCGCTGGGTGGTGGTCGACGGCCCCACGCGGTTGCGTACCGTGGTCGACGGGGACGAGGTCCGGCTCGAGGTGTGGCGCGACGCGCCGAACGCGCGGCTCTCGCGTTTCGAGGTCGCGGCGCGCGCGCGGATCGCGACGCCGGAGCTCGCGCCGATGCCGCCGCTCGAGCTGAGCGACGGGACCGCCGTCGATCCGTACACCGAGGGAGGGCTCTTCCACGGGCCCGCGTTCCACTACGTGCGCTCGCTCGTGATGGGCCGCGGAGGCTCCCGCGCGGTGCTCGACGCCGGCGCTGGCGCGGTGCCTCGCGGCGAGGCGCATCAGGGCTTGCTCGATGCGCTGACCCACGGCATCCCGCACGAGCGCCTCCAGCTCTGGTCGGATCGCCTCGGGGACGACGTGGTCGCGTATCCGCACCGCCTCGACGTCGTGCTCCACGCGCCGCTCCCCGATCGCGGCGAAGTCGAGGTGGAGAGCTGCTTCGCGGGCTTCGAGGGCGACGATCCTCGCTTCCCCGTGGCGCGCGTCCGCGCCTCAGAGGGAGGGCGCCCGCTCGTCGACCTCCGCCTCGTCGAGGTGACCATGCCCAAGGGTCCGCTCGGGGTCGCGGCGCCCGGCGATCGTCGCCGCTTCCTGTCCGAGCGCCGAGCCGTGCCCGGGATGGCGCTCTCGCGCCGCGAGGGCGAGGTCACCGTCCTTCGGACCGCCGACGTCGCGCGGAGCGATTGGTTCCCCGGCACGCTGCGCGCGGTGTACGGCGTGGACGATCCGATCGAGATCGCCGTCCGGGAGCACCTCGCCGCGGCCCGCGGAGAACATCCGAGCGCCATCGGTCTGCGCTCGTACGGCGCGACGGAAGGGTTGGCCTATAGCGAGCATGTTCCGTTGCGGAGCGTTCCGGTCTCGATCGCTTCCGACGCGGACGAGGTGCGCGTCCGTGACGCGGGGCCGAGCGCGCGGGACCTGACGCCGGTCGTCGCGTTCTGGCGCGACGAGCTGAAGACCGGTGGGCCGTGGCCGGTGGAGGACCTGTTCCTGTCGCTCATCGAGCGCTTCGTGCGCGACGTCCACGTCGTCGACCCGCTGGGCCTCGAGGCGATCCGCGGACGGCCGGCGCTGTTCCTCGGCAACCACCAGGTCGGGATCGAGTCGGTCCTCTTCGCCATGATCGCGTCGGCGCTCACCCACGTGCGCACCCGGACGCTCGCGAAGCAGGAGCACGCGGAGTCCTGGCTCGGGCGGCTCATCCGCCGGAGCTTCGCGTATCCGGGGATCGTCGATCCCGGCGTGATCGCGTTCTTCGATCGCAACGATCCCGCGTCGCTGCCCGCGCTCGCCAAGGGGCTCGCGGCGCCTACGGAGACGCGGAGCCTCATGGTCCACGTCGAGGGGACGCGCGCCCACGAGGCGCGGCACCGCGTCAGCAAGATGAGCGGCATCTTCATCGATCTCGCGCTCGAGATCGGCGCGCCGATCGTGCCTGTGCGCTTCAGCGGCGGCCTCCCGCTGGCGCCCGTCGCGGACAAGCTCGAGTTTCCCGTCGGCTATGGTGCGCAAGACTATTGGCTCGGCTCGCCGATCCGCGCGGCCGAGCTCCAGCGCCTGCCCTACAAGCAGCGCATCGAGCGCGTGATCGACGCGATCAACTCGCTCGGCCCGACGCCCGAGGACGAGACGCCCCATCCTCCGGACCCCGCGTTCGGTGCCCGGGTCGACGCGCGCGCGGGCGGGAGCGGCCAACGCGAGCCCTACGCCGCGATCGCAGAAGCGTTCATCGAAGCGAGCTCGCTCCGCGCCGACCTCAGCCCTGCGCTCGCCGCGGCGCTCGACGTCGCTCCCTCCGAGCGCCGCCTCCCCGCCACCGACGAGGGCGCGTGGGCGTCCTCGATGGCCGCCCTCCTCGCGCGCGATGGCGACGCCTGAGCCCCCGAGGCTTTGAGCGCTCGCGGGCCGACGGTACCGTGTCCGGGTGAGCACCCCGCACGTCCATCGGCCCGCTCGCTACGGGCTCCTCCTCGCGGCGATGATCGCGGGCTGCGACGGCTCGTCCGCGACTGATGCGGGGCTCGATGCCGGCGCGCGAGCCGATGCGGGTGGGCGCATCGACGCGGGCCCGCGCGACGCGGGGGACCGCCGGATGGATGCGGGCGGTCCTTCGGACGCGGGGGGCCTCGACGCCGCGCAGCCGGAGGACGCGGGCGCCGACGCGGGCAGCCCCGGTGTCGACGCAGGAAACCTCATGGACGCAGCGGGGCCGGACGGCGGCACGGATGCGGGTGAGGTCGCGACGGCCGACGCGGGAGCCGACGGCGGGCTCGACGCCGGACCGGCGTTGACCCGCTTCTATGCGGTCGAGGAGACCAGCCCGACGCTCTACCGCCTCGATCCGGTGACCGGCGCGATCGCCGCGACGATCGCGCTGACCGATGGAGGTGGACGCCCGCTCGTGGGCGCGCGCGGGCTCTGTTACGACGCCAGCGCAGGCGTCTTGCGCATCGTCGTGGACAACGGAGCGAACCACGTGCTCGGCGCCGTCGACCCGAGCACCGGCGTGGTCAGCTCGACCGGGATCTTCGCGTACGCGATCGCGGACATCGCGTGTGGATCGTCGGGTGCGCTCTACGCCCTCACCGAGCAGACCGCGTTGGTCCCACACGCGCTCTACCTCGTCGACGTCGCGACGGCCGGGCTCACGCTCGTCGCGAGCCTCGCCGACCTCCCCGCGGTCAGCCCGGGAGGTGAGGCGCTCGCGTTCGATCGCGTGACCGGCCTCCTCTTCCGGATGAGCGGCGACGGCGATCCGAAGTACTTCGGAACGGTCGACCCGATGACCGGCGCCGAGGTCTCGCTCGGGGTCACGCCGACCCCATCGGGCGAGGCGGTCGGGATGTGTCACGGCCCGCCCGGCTCCCTCTACACGCTGCACCGCGGCGGAGACATCGGCCGCGTGGATCTCGTCGGGAGCTGGACGGCCCTGTCCATGCCGAGCGGCCCCGGCAGCGATCTCGTCGGGTGCGCGCTCGGTCCGTAGGGCCTTCTCCCTCGGTGCCGCGGTGGAGTAGCGTGCCTGGATGCCACGCCCCGAACGGCTGCGCGTGCGTCTGGTGAGGACCGGCGACGCTCGCCGCAGATCGACGCGCTGGTGATCTACCTCGATCACAACGCGACCACGCCCATCGCGCCCGAGGTGCGCGCCGCGATGGAGCGGTGGCTCGGCGAGGAGCACGGCAACCCGTCGAGCGGGCATGCGTACGGCCGGCGCGCCAAGGATGCGCTCGAGGCGGCCCGCTCGCAGGTGGCGGGCACCATCGGGGCGCGTCCTCCTGAGATCGTGTTCGTGGGGAGCGGAACCGAGGCAAATCACCTTGCGATCCTCGGCGTGGCCGACGCGCGCGGAGTCGGCTGCGCGGTGAGCAGCGCGATCGAGCATCCGGCGGTCGTCTCCCCGCTCGCGCGACTGGGCGCGCGGGGCTGGACGATCCACCGTCTGCCGATCCACCGCGATGGACGCGTGGATCCGCGCGCGCTCGACGACGGAGGACCTCTCGACCTCGTGAGCGTGATGCTCGCGAACAACGAGACCGGCGCGATCCAACCGGTCGCCGAGCTCGCGCGGGCGGCCAAGGCGCGCGGGGCCGTCGTGCACACCGACGCGGCGCAGGCGGTGGGCAAGATCCCTGTCGACGTCGATGCGCTCGGCGTCGATCTGCTGACGGTGGTCGGCCACAAGCTCTACGCGCCCAAAGGGGTCGGCGCGCTCTACGTGCGCGAGGGCACCGAGCTCATCGCGCAGCTCGCGGGCGGCGGTCAGGAGCGAGGCCTTCGAGCGGGCACCGAGAACGTGGCGTTCGCGGTCGCCCTCGGAGCCGCCTGCGAGCTCGCCGCGCGCGTGCTCGCCGCCGAGGCGCGCCGCCAGCGCGGGTTGGTCGATCGGCTCTTCGAGCGACTGTCGTCCGAGGTCACGGGCGCAGCGCGCAATGTGCCTTCCGATCTCTGCCTGCCCAACACGTTGAGCGTGCGGCTCCCCGGCGTCGATGGCGCGTCGCTCCTCGCGCACGCGGAGGGCGTCGCCGCCTCGACGGGATCCGCGTGTCACGACGGTGACGAGCGGCCCTCGAGCGTGCTGCTCGCGATGGGTCTCTCCCCGGCCGAGGCGCGGTCCACGCTCCGCCTCTCGGTGGGTCGCGGTACGACCGAGCGAGACGTGGACGCCGCCGTCCTCGCGCTGAGCGCGGCGTGGCGGCGGGCGCGCTGAGCCCTGCCGCACGCGCACCTCACGCGTGGCGCGACGGAATCCGCACTCGGATCGGCTCTTCGATCCCGACGCCCGCCGCGAAGTTCGCGAGGCGATGGAGGAGCACCTCGCTCAGCTGGGTTCCCCGTCGTATCAGCGTGGACCCGTTGGTCGCGCGAACGTCCTCGTCGAGGATCATCCATGTGGTGAGGTCGCGCACGCGCACGGCGCGGACCACTTCGGCGAGCTCGCCCCCGAGGTCGAAGCTCGCGATCGCGTCGAGCAGCAGCGCCCGATGGCGCTTCGTGTCCTTCAGCGCGGCGATCACGCTCGACATCGCGTGCCCTCTGCGCACGCGTCGATCGATCTCCAGGGCGAGCCGGAGGAGCTCCGCGCCGCGCTCGACCTCTTCGTCGTCGTGCCCGCTCGCCGGCTCCGCCGCCGAGCCGACGATCGCGGCGACCTTCTCCATGCGCGGGATCCGCGCGAGCAGCTGCTTCGCGATGTTCGGGTGCCGCACGAGCATCTCGCGCTCCGCCCCGGTGAGCTCACGCTCCGAGTACGCGCGCTCGAGCACGTCCGGCGGGATCGTGATGCAGCCCATCTGCGAGAGCAGCGCGGCCACCTCGTACATCCAAGGGTTCTCCCACCCGAGCCGCGCGACGACGTGACGCGCATAGGCGCGCAGATGCGACGCGCGATCGAACGCGGCCGGCGACGCCATCGCCAGCACCTCGGTCAACACCTCGATCGCACCCTTCAGGGTGTGCTCGAGGAGCTCGCGCTCCGCGGTGACGAGCCGGTGTTGCTCCACGGCCTCGCTCAACGCGCGGTTGAGCGCGACGTGAGGACACGGCTTGAGGAGGAAGCGGAAGATGCCTCCCTCGTTCACCGCCGCGATCGCCGCCTCCACCTCCGCGTGGCCGGTCAGGAGGATGCGCGTCGTGTCGGGTGCCCGAGCCCTGCACTCGGCGAGCAGCTCCGCGCCACTCATCTTTGGCATCCGCATGTCGCTCATCACGACGGCGAACGGCCCCGCGGTGTCGAGGAGCGCGAGCGCCTCCGCGCCCGAGCTCGCCGTCGTGACATCGAACGCTCCGAACAGGATGCGTTCGAGACCGGAGAGGACGTTGCGCTCATCGTCCACGCAGAGGATGCGCGGTAGGACGTCCTCGAGCTCGTCGTCGTCCGGCTGCTCGGTGATCGAGGCGTGCGCGCTCATGACGTCCTCCGTTCGTGCCACGCCTTCACGAGATCGTGTGCGCCGAGGCCTTCGAGGTATGCGAGGTCGGGCTCGAAGCCCTGATGGATCGCCATCGCCACGTGGAGGACCTCCCGCGCCCCGACGGTGGCTCGCGCGCTCCCCGTCGACGGCTCGAGGTAGTGCGCCACCGCGTCGACCACCTCGCCAGGGAGCCCCCACATGCCGAGCAGATAGGCCCCGACCTCCGCGTGGGTGGCGCCGAGCTCCGCGCGCTCGGCGGCGGCCTGCTCGCGCGCGTTCCCCGAGCGTGCGCGGATGGCAGCGAGCGCGACGGGGGCTTCGCAGAGCAGGACGAGGAGCCCGACGTCAGAGAGCAACGCGGCGGTGAACGCGCGCGCCCGGAGCTGCCCCGCCGGGGCGAGCGCGTGGGCGATCTCGGCGACCGCGAGGGCCTCTTGCTGCAGCGCGGCGAGCGAGATGCCTGCGACGTCATCGGGCGGAGACTCCGCGAACATCCCGGCCGCGAGGGTGATCGCTCGCACCATGTCGGTGCCCAGTCGCACGACGGCTTGCTCGGGATCGAGCGCCACCGACGTCGCCCCGAAGAACGCCGAGCTGGCGACCTGCAAGATCCGCGCGGTGATCGCGGGATCGCGTTGCACGATCGCCGCCACCTCGCGCGCGCCGGAGCGCTCGTCCTCGAGAGCGACGGAGAGCTCGCGATACACCTTGGGGACGCTCGGGAGCGTTCGGATCCGACCGACCAGCTCACAGAGACCCGGCGAGCAGAGCAGGTGGCGGAGCGTCGCCGTCTCCTCGATCACGCTGGCGATCCGCGCGACCGGGCAGGGCTTGGCGAGGAAGCGGTGGGCGATGGGCAAGACCGAGAGGATCGCGTCTCGATCCGCCTGTCCAGACAATACGATTCGCACCGTCGTGGGGTAGCGCGAGTACACCTGCTGGAGGAGCTCGACCCCGCTCATCCCGGGCATCCGCATGTCGGTCACGATCACGTCGAAGGGCTCCTCCTCGAGCTCGCGAAGCGCGGCGGCCCCGCCCACCGCGGTGGCGATCTCCCAGTCGTCGGGGCCGCTGAAGAACGAGCGCTCGAGGCCCTCGAGCACCCGCGGCTCGTCGTCGACGAACAAGATTCTCACGCCGCCGCCTCGCGGGTGGACGGCGACGCCTCGAGCGGCAGGCGGATGACGAACGTCGTCCCCTGGCCGGTCACGCTCTCGAAGTCCAACGTGCCGCCGTGCTTCTTCACGACCACGTTCCGTGCGATCGCGAGGCCCTGCCCGGTGCCTTTGCCCACCTCCTTGGTGGTAAAGAACGGTTCGAACACGCGCGCGCGGATCGACTCCGGGATACCGGATCCGGTGTCCTCGATCCGCACCTCGGCGTGACGGTCGCCGACCCGACGCGTCCGGATCCGGATCTCGCCCTTGCCGTCGGCGCCGCCATGCGTCTTCTCGTCGATGGCGTGAGCCGCGTTGACGATGAGATTCAGGAACACTTGATTCAGCTCGTCGCGGAGGGCCGACACCGGCGGCAAGCTGGGATCGAGGTCCGTCACCACCTCCGCCACGTACTTCCACTCGTTGCGCGCCACGGTGACGGTGGTGGTGATCGCCTTCGCGAGATCGACCGCGGTCCTCGCGCCCTGGCTCGGGTGCGAGAACTCTTTCATCGCGCCCACGAGGTTCGCGACGCGGCTCAGGCCTTCGGTCGACTGCTCGAGCGCCTTCGGGATCTCCCGGACGAGGTAGCTCACCTTCGATCGCTTGAACGCCTTCTCGAGGCGCTTCGCGTCCTCGGGAGTCGCCTCGCCCGCCATGACCTTGTCGAGCAGCTCGCGCGCCGAGTCGAGCGCGCCGATCAGTCCGTCGAGCGCGCTGCCGAGGAACACGGTGTTGTCGCTGACGTACTGGATCGGGGTGTTGATCTCGTGCGCGATCCCCGCCGCGAGCTGGCCGATCGCCTCGAGCTTCTGCGCTCCTTCGCGCTCCTTCGCCGCCTTCTCGCGCTCCTCTGCGCGCGCGGCCGACTCCGCGGCATGGGCCGCCGTCTCGGTGGCGCGAACGACCAGTACCTCACGCAGACAGAGGTTCTCGAGCTCATCGAGGCTCTGCTTGCAGTTCATGACGAGGAACACGTCGATGAAGACCACCCACGCCGCGTGCTCGAGGAACCTCCACCACTCGGGGTTGGCGACGCCGTAGATCGACTCGGGCCACACCACGCCGCGGATGAAGTGATCGGCGGCCGTCACGATCGTCGCCGGCAAGAGGACGCGCATGTCCCGGTAGAACGCGAGCAGCGCGAGCGAGCCGAAGATGTGGAAGTGCGTCTCGATGCGCCCGCCGCTCAAGTGGATGAGGAGGCCCGACCACAACATTTGCACGACTGCAATGACGCCGCGGGTGACCGCGGCGCCGGGGTGACGGAGCACCATCCACACCGGGACGGCGGTGAGCGCGAAGCCCACCGCGATCGCCCCCGCGACATGCACATGAGGCGAGCTCGTCGCTCCGCTCCAGCTGCGCGGGGAGAGCGTCAGCGAGAGCACGATCGCCGCGGCCCATTGGGCGACGATGAGCCACATGAACATGCGGTCGGTCCGCCGCGTGATGCGCTCGTACTCGCGCGCGAAGAGCGCGTCGGCGTCGCGTCGCTCGGTCTCGCTGACCTTGGCGTGGGAGTCGCCCATCAGGAAACCCGACAGCATCGAAGGGCTCATGGATCCTCGCCCGCGTGAAGCGCACACCCGTAGACCGCGCTCACCCCGCTGCCGGCCGGCGCGCCGACGAGGTCGAGGATGCGGCGGCGCCCGTCGCTGTCGCCCTGATGCGAGCGACCTGGGGTGATGCCGCCCGCGAACCGGAGCGCGCCGGCCTCGTCGTAGAGCAGCACCTGGCCCGAGGTCCGCGCGCCGAAGCGATCCGCCTCCTCCGCTCCTTCGTCCGCGAACACGGTGATGCCGGGGATCCGCGCGACGCTCCGCCAGAGGTCGGTCTCGCGCCACTCGTCGGTCGCGCCGCCCGGCAGCGCCAGCACCGCGAACGCGCGGACGCGGCCGTCGAGCGGGACCATCAGGCGCGCGAGCTCGGCGATGCTCGCGCGCGTGCACGCGCAACGAGGATGGATGATCATCAGCAGCGTCGGCACGCCTGCCGCGAGAGGCAGGCTGCTCGAGGCGGGCCAGCGTTGGGGTGCCCGCGCGGGCTGTCCCGGCGCGCTCCCGTAGTCGACGAGGACCAGGTAGCCGGCGATGGCGAAGATCAACCACCCGGTGACCCAGACCGCCGTGAGGGCGGTTCGGTGGGCCGATCGCGGCGGTTCGGAGCGCGGGTGCACAGCGACGGAATCGGCGCGGGGCGCGTCAATTGAATCCCACGATCGGAGACCTCGGGCGCGTTCTCCGGACGCGGCGTACCCTCGGTGCGTGCGGCGCGCGCTGCCCCTCGCCTCGATCCTCGCTTCGAGCATCTCGCTCGGGTGCTCGCCGGCCGGGCCGCCGCCCCCCCGTTCCTCGCTCGACGTGTCCGCGCTCGACGCGTGGGACGCGCGCGCGCCGATGCGTGATCGCCGAGCGCTCGCCCACGACGCGGCGCCGCCGCTGCAGGAGCGCCACGACTCGGCCTCCGCGCGAGACGCGGTACCCGGCGCGCTCGGCGATCGCGGACGGCGCATCGATGTGCGCTTCCATCGGGCGCCCCTCGCGAGCGCGCTCCGCCTGCTCGCCGAACAGGGCGAGGTGGACATCGTGATCGGAGAAGGGCTCGACCGCGAGATCTCGCTCGACCTCCGGCGCGTGCGCCCCCTCGATGCCATGTGGGCGCTCGCGGAGGCGCACGACGTCGAGCTCTCGCGCGTCGGGCGCACCGTCATCGCGCGCTCGCGCTGATCGCGCGGTCAGCCCGTCAGGTCGGCGACCGCGATCGAGCGAGACAACCGGACGTCCAACGCCTCGGGGTGCGCGCCCTCGTCGCTCCCGAGCGCGCCGACCGCGTAGGGTGCCAGCTTGGCGTGGAGCCCGCGCAGCTCGAGCCCGCTCGGGAGGCTGCCCTCCTCGTCCGAGGCGCCCACCTCGTCGAGATGCTCGCAAGCGATTCGCACGCGCTCCTCCAGCGCGTCGGAGCTCTTCCTACCGGTCGCCGCCTCGATGCGGAGGAACGCGCCCAGCTGGTACGTGCTGCAGTCCGATAGATCGCGGAGCACGAGCCGGTTGGCCGCTTCGAACGCCTCGCGCAGCGACGCGTCGAGCTCGCCGTCCGGCACGACGAACACCGCGCCCTTGGGTCCCGGCCCGTCGATCCACACGAGCACGGTGTGAGGGCCTCCTCCGTTCGAGCGATCCGCCGTTCGTTGGCTCGGGAAGCCAGCCTCGTATAGCTCACCAAGCAACTTGTCGCGCCCGGCCGGCGTTCCCGGCTTCGCGGCGCCGACTTTGCCCACCCACTCTTCGATGTTCACGGAGACCTCCGCCTCAGGTTGTGCGATCCGATATCGCATGACTCGATCCAGTCCGCCCCCCTGAGGCAACCCTGTCGTGAGCGCCAGACCCCCTCGCAAGCTGGGACGTGCCTGCACGAGGCGAGGCTGCCCCAGGCGCGGCAGCTCGCCTCAGGTGCCGCGCTCGGGCCGTCGCAGGGGAATCTCGCGCGTCTCCGCGTCGGTTCGGCCGGGGTGATCGACCGCCGATCGCTGATCGCGGGCGCCGCGGCCGCGCTGATCGACGCCGCGCTCCCGCATGAGCTTCGGGCGCAGGCGCGGCCGCTGGTCGCGCGCCATCCGCGCCTCGCTGCGCTGCCGTGGCTCGATCTGGGAGGCCGGCCTACGCCGATCCGCGCGCTCCCGGAGCTCGCGCAGCGCCTCCAGCTCGCCGAGCTCCTCGTCAAAGATGATGGGGTCGCAGGCGATCCGTACGGCGGGAGTAAGGCGCGCAAGCTCGAGCTCCTCCTCGGCGCCGCGCGGCGCGATGGGCACGCGAGCGTGCTGACCTACGGCGGGGTCGGATCGAACCACGCGCTCGCGACGGCGATCCACTGCCGACGAGCCGGCCTCCGCTGTCACCTCGCGCTCCTCCACGAGCCGCCGAGCGCCCACGCGCGCGTGCATCTCCTCGCCGAGACGTCGCAAGGTGCATTGCTGCATGCAGGCTCGCGTCGCGACGTCGCGGACGGCGGCGCGCGCCTGCTCGGCGGCGAGGAAGCGTACGTGATCCCGATGGGGGGCAGCTCGCCGCTCGGCGACGTGGGCTACGTCGACGGAGCGCTCGAGCTCGCTTCGCAGCGCGGCCCGGACCGGATGCCGGACGCGATCTACGTCGCGGTCGGGACCTGCGGGACGGCGGCGGGGATCGGGGTGGGGCTCAACCTGATCGGCGCGCGCACCCGACTCATCGGCGTGCGCGTCTCCTCCCCCGCCTCGGCGAGCCCGGCTCGCGTCGCGGCCGAGGCGCGCGGGGTGGTCGAGCTCCTGCGGCGCACCGATCCGCGCATCGCGGACGTCGGCGATCTGAGCGCGCGCTTCGAGCTCGACGCGCGCGAGGCGGCGCCCGGCTACGCTCGCGCGAGCGCGGCCGGTGAGCGCGCGACGCGGATCGCGGCCGAGCACGGGCTCGCGCTCGATCCGACGTACACCGCGAAGGCGTTCGCCGCGCTCCTCCGGCGGGCGCCCGCTCATCGCGGCGAGCGCGTGCTGTTCTGGAACACCTACGACGCGCGCGAGGTCGACGTGGGGGCCGCCACGGTGGGTGACCTTCCTCCGCGGCTCCGCGCATACGCGGCGGAATAAGCCTGCGCGCCTCGGGCGTCCCGGCGGCGATGCGTCGCCTCGCCCCCCTCGCGCTGTCGCTCTCCCTGGTCGGCGCCGCCGCCCGCGTGAGCGCGCAGGACGCGTGGTCGACGGTGCCCGACGAGGAGGTCGAGGCCGCTTCGGCGCACTACCCCGAGGCCAACGAGCGCGGGCACGAGGTGTACTTCGATGCGATCCGCGGGCTCGGGGGTGGCTACCTCGGGGTGGGCAGCGACCCGAGTTACACGTTGGCCGCGGTGGCGCGGAGCGAGTGGCTGACCCTGGTCGACTACGATCCGGTCGTCTCGCGGCTGCACCGCGCGATGGCCGTGCTCCTCGCGGAGTGCGCGGACGCGGCGTGTCTGCGCGCCGCGCTCGAGCCGCAGGCGGAGCTCGACTCGACGGAGCGGATCGCGCGGCGGCTCGGCCGCTCCTGGGAGGCGTCGCAGGTCGTCTACGAGTTTCGCGTACATCGACCCCTGCTCCGCGCGCGCATGGCCGAGCTGGCCGCTCGTCCGAGCTTCCTCAGCGTCCCCGAGCACTACGCGCACGTCCACGGGCTCGCCGAGCGCGGGCGGATCGTCGCGCGCACCGCGGACCTGCGTGGGCCGACCACGATCCGTGCGATGGCGCGCGCGGCGCGCCGCGAGGGCGTGACCTACCGCGTGGTGTATCTCTCGAACGCGGAGGAGTACTTCGCGTACGACGAGGGGTTCCGACAGAACCTCGAGGCGCTTCCCGCCGACGCGCAAACCGTCGTGCTGCGTACGTTGCGCGCGCGGCGGCTCCCGCATCCTCCGAGCGACTCGGCGTGGCACTACGACATCCAGCCGCTCGCCGATCTGATCGCTCGGATCCGCGACCGAGGGTATCGCGACGTGAGCTGGCTGCAGCGCGACCTCATGGCGACTCGCCTCGACGCCACGGGGCTCTCTCGGATCGACGCGAGCGTCCCCGCGCTCGCTACCGCCGGCCCGCGCCGATGGTGGCTCGACCCGCCTTCGGCGGCGCGTCGTCCCGCGCGGGAGGGCCGCTCGTCGGTCCTCGAGACCGCGGTGCGCGCGCTCGGATCCGGGCTCGATGGCCCCGCGCGGCAGCGGCTGCGCGGCGTGGATCTCGATGACACGGGGCTTGCGCATCTCGATGCGGTCGCGCTCCCGCGCGATCTCCGTACGGGCCGGGCGTTCGCGCTGAGCGGTCTCCCCAGCGCGGAGTCGGCCGCGCGCGTCGACGACGCCGAGCACGCCGTGCTCGCGATGTTGCTCGACGCGATGGCGCGCGAGGTCCTCCCCGAGATGCTCACGAGCGCCGGCCGCGCCGACGCGGCGCGCACGCTCCGGCTCGCCCCGGCCGCCAACGACCTGTACGGCGCGTTCCGCCTCCGCGATCGTCTGCTCGAGATCTGTCCCGACGACGCGCGCGCCCGCGGCGAGGAGGGGAGGGCGCTCCGCGCGTGCCGGTCGCTCGCACGCCTCGCCGCGCCCCCGCCGAACGCCCGCACCCAGCCGGAGTTCGCGGACGAGCGCGCTCGCGTCGGCGCGGAGCTCTCCACGTTCGCGCACGAGGCCGCGCGGCTCGCGCCCGACGCGTTCTCCGCGCGCTCGATCGACGCGCTCGAGCGCGTCGCCGCGATCGCCCGCGAGCTCCACGCCCGCGCGGCCGCCGACCCGTCCTGAGCCTCGCGGGCACGGATTCGTTACACGTCGCAATCGAAATTGTGCGCGCCAGCGGCCGGGTCCCGCTGGGGGAGCCCAGCGCGGATCTCCGCGACGATGGACAAGGATCGCTCGCGGCGCGTAGCATTTGCACGGTCCGATGACAGCGCATCGACGCGGAGACCGCTCTTCGGAACCGGATCCGAGCGCTCGCGAGTCCGCGCGCCCGACCGGTCCTCCTCCGCCGGGGCGGTCGCGCCATCGCGTCGGCCCGATGCAGCGTGGCATGGTCATCGAGAGCGTGATGAGCCAGCGCGCCGGGCTCAACGTCGAGCAGGTCGTTGCGCAGCTCGACGAGATCGTCGACGTGCCGCGGCTCGAGGCGGCGTGGGCGCGTCTCGTGGATCGTCATGACATCTTGCGGTCGCGATTCCTCTGGGAAGGGCTCGACGAGCCGCTGCTCGAGGTGCACCCCGCCGCCGCGCTGACCGTGCGTCGGATCGATCTGCCTCGCGCGGAGCTTGAGACGTTCCTCGCTCAGGATCGGGCGCGCGGAGTCGCGCTCAATCGGCTGCCCCCGATGCGGGTCACGCTCCTCCGTCACGCACGAGACGCGTGGACGATGGTGTGGACGTTCCATCACGCGCTCCTCGACGGTCGTGCGTTCACCCTGGCGCTCGAGGAGCTGTTCGACCTCTACGATCGAGCGCCGAGGGACGTGCGTCCCGTTCGCCCGTTCCGCGATCACGCCGAAGCCGCCGGCGCGCTGGATCGTACCGCCGCGGAGGCGTACTTCCGGGACCGTCTCCGAGGCTACGAGGATCCGCTCGCCCTCCCCATCGAGCGAGGTCCGATCAGCGATGCGCCTCACCGCGAGGTCGAACGGCGGGTGCCTCGCGCGGTCCTCGAACGGCTCGACGCGTTCGCGCGGCGCGCCGGAACCACGATGTACACCGCGCTGCTCGCCGCGTGGGCCATCGTGCTCTCGCGCTACGCGCGGAGGTCCGACGTCGTGTTCGGCAGCACGCGCGCGGGTCGTCACACGATCGACGGTGCGGATCGCATGCTGGGTTGCTTCATCAACACGGTCCCCGTCCGCGTCCAGATCGACGAGGCGGCCCCGGTCGCCGACCTGTTGCGCGCGGTGCGTCGCGACTCGATCGCGGTGCGTCCCTTCGAGCAGACGCCGCTCGACCTCATCGCTCGCTGGAGCGAGCTCCCGCCGTCGGCCGCGCTCCTGACGACCAACGTGGTCTTCGAGCGCTACCTCATGGACGCGCGGCTGCGAGCGCGCGGCGAGAAGTGGGGGCATCGGCGCTTCGAGGTGCGCGAGGAGGGCTCGTTCCCGCTCACCCTCGCCGGCTATCTCGACGATGGGCTGCTCCTCCGGATCGAGTACGACCCGGAGCGCTACGCGACGCGCGCGGTCGAGCGTCTCGTCGGCCACGTCGGGCACGTCCTCGCGCAGCTCGGTGAGGCGGTTGACGACACCACGATCGGCGCGCTCCGCATGATGGATGACGTCGAGCGCGCGCAGCGGATCGCGGCCGGCGTGCCGACCGATCCGGTCCCGCCGATCACCGATACGTATCCCGACCGCTTCGAGGCGGTCGCTCGCGCGCACCCCGAGCGGCCGGCCATCCGGGTCGCGGGCGGGGAGCCCATCTCGTATGGCGAGCTCGAGCTGCGGGCGAACCAGCTCGCCTGGCATCTCGAAGAGCTCGGCGCGCGACCGGATGAGCGCATCGGCGTGTGCCTCCCGCGCGACGCCGACTTCGCGGTCGCCGTGCTCGCCGTGCTCAAGTCGGGCGCCGCGTACGTGCCTGTGGATCCGAGCTATCCGACCGACGCCATCGCGCACATGCTGGAGGACTCGGGCGCGCGCTTCGTCCTCGCGAGCGCCGAGACCAAGGCGCGCATCGTGAACCCTCGCGTCCGCGTCGTGGACCTCGCGCGCAACGCCGTCGCGGTCGACGCGCGACCGACCGAGCCGCCGCGGCGCACCATCCGGCCTGACAATCTCGCGTACGTCATCTACACGAGCGGCTCCACCGGTCTGCCCAAAGGAGTCATGATCGAGCACCGCGCGCTGCTCGGTCACAACGTGGCGATCGGCGAGCTCTACGGGCTCGTGTCGACCGATCGCCAGCTCGCGTTCGCCGCGCTCAGCTTCGATGTGGCGGTGGAGGAGATGTTCCCCACGTGGCTGGCCGGCGCCGAGGTCGTGATGCGCACGACCGAGATGGCGCAGTCCGTGCCCACGTTCCTCGAGCGCGTCGCGGCGGACGAGATCACGGTGCTCAACCTGCCGACCGCGTTCTTCCACGAGGTCGTGCCGTACCTCGAGGGCGGCCGCGCGACGTTGTCACCGAGCGTCCGGCTCGTGCTCGTCGGCGGAGAGAAGGCGTCCCGAGGGATGCTCCGTCGGTGGCAGGCGATCGGTCACCCCGCCCGGTGGCTCAACTGCTACGGGCCGACCGAGGCGACCGTCACGTGTACCGCGTTCGAGCCGGCGAGAGAGGACGTCGCGGGCCGCGTCCCGATCGGACGGCCGACCGCGAACGCCCGCGCGTACGTGCTCGATGAGCGCCGTGAGCCGGTGCCGACGCTCGTTCCCGGCGAGCTGTGGATCGCGGGGCAGGCGGTGGCGCGCGGCTACCTGAACCACCCCGAGCTGACCGACGAACGATTCGTGGTCGACCCGTTCGTGGATGGGCGCATGTATCGCACCGGCGATCTCGTGAGCTGGGACGAGGATGACCAGCTCGACTATCTCGGCCGTGTAGATCGGCAAGTCAAGGTGCGCGGCTTCCGCATCGAGCCGGGCGAGGTCGAGGCCGCGCTCGTCTCCCTCGAGGGCGTGCGGGAGGCGGTGGTCGACGCGCGCAACGGCGCCCTCGTCGCGTGGGTCGTCGGCACCTCGCTCGATCCGGCGGCGCTGCGACGGAAGCTCGAGGACCGGTTGCCGCCGCACATGCGTCCGCGCGCGATCGGCGTGCTCGACGCGCTGCCGCTGACCCCGGGCGGCAAGATCGCGCTCGGCGAGCTCCCCGATCCGGGGCCGGCCGCGCGGCAAGCGCGGCGCGAGCAGGCGAGCGAGCTCGCGGAGCGGCTGGCCGGGCTGTTCGCGGAGGCGCTCGATCGCGACGCGTTGGACGTGGACGAGTCCTTCTTCGACGCGGGCGGACACAGCCTCCTCGCGCTGCGGCTCGCGTCGAGGATCGAGCACGCGCTGGGGGTTCGGGTCACCTCCGCGGCGCTGATGGGGGCGCCGACCCCCCGTGAGCTGGCGAAGACCCTCGAGAGCCGGGCGCCGCAGTGGGCCTGCCTCGTCCCCATCAAGCGCACGCAGCTCACCGCCGCGTGTCGCCCGCTCTTCGGGATCCACGTGCTGGGCGACAACGGGAGTTACTTCCGTCCGCTCGCCGACGCGCTCGGCGACGACATCGCGGTCTACGGGCTGCGGACCCCGCTCCGCGGCGCGCGGCCGACCGAGGTCGCCGACATCGCGGCGCTCTATGTCGAGGAGATGCTCCGGTTCCAGCCGGAGGGGCCTTACCACGTGGCGGCGGTGTCGCTCGGCGGCGCGGTCGCCTACGAGGTCGTGCGTCAGCTCCGCGAGCGCGAGAAGCGGGTCGGGCTCGTGGCGATGCTCGACGCGTTCGGCCCGGGCGGGATGGTGAGCATCCCAGGCTGGCGGCGGCTCGCGCGCCACGCCGCGCGGATGCGACGCGAGGGACCGGGCTACCTCTTGTCGAAGCTCGACGCGCGTCGTCAACGTTTCGTGCGGTTGGCGCGCCGCGCGACCGTGCGTGGCTACGCGCTGCTCGGGCGCGACGTGACCGCCGAGCTCCAGCTCGAGTCGTTCCTCGAAGCGAACGAGGTGGCGGCGCTCAGCTACGCGTTCCCCCGGTACGCGGGGGAGATCGTCGTCTACCGCGCGACCGACGACATCTTCTACGACGACGCGTTCCGCCGATCGGGCCTCGGGTGGGACGCGTGCGTGGAGGGCCACATCGAAGTCGTCGACGTCCCCGGAGACCACCTGACGATCCTCTTTCCTCCGAACGTGGACGTGTTGGCGGCGCGGGTGCGGGAGGGGCTCCTGCGCGCCGAGCACTCGTAGGGGGCCGGAGACCACGCTCGCGAGATCGCTGGAGCCATCCGTCCCCGCTCACGGCGCTCCGTTTGTCCCCTCGGGGCGACACACGGCCCCACCGAGGCGTGCTCGGCCGCGTTCCTGAGGTGGGCTCACGCTTTGCACTGGGGGCTCGCATGCCCACCCGCCGCCCCGCCTCGCTCGCGTGCGTCTGGATCGTCGGCGTCCTCTCCGCGTGCGGCGCGCCCGCGGCCGAGACCGCGCTCGTCGCGCCCACGATCATCGATCGCAGCGTGGCCGGCGCGGCGCGCGTCGACGATCGCGGGCGGGGGATGGAGGTTCAAGGGCTGCACGGATCGTTGTCGCCGCGCGTCGCGCAGGAGGCGATCCACCCCTACCTCTCCGAGGTCACCGGGTGCTTCGCGCTCCGCTCCATGAGCTTCGAGGAGCTCGGCGGATCGTTGCGCATGCAGATCCGCGTGTCGGCGAGCGGCGTCGTCGTCTCCGCGCAGCCGGAGGACTCGACCGTCGGAGATCGCGAGGTCGAGCGGTGCGTGAGCCGCGTGCTGAGCGCGGCGCGCTTCCCGCGCCCCCAGGGCGGCGGCGAGGCGCTGGTGCATTGGGGGATGAGCATCGATCCGCCGTCGTCGGTGCGCGAGCCCGCCACCTGGGATCCCGCGCGCGTGGCGTCCGTCGTCCGACGACGCGCGGCTCACGCGCGCACCGCGTGCGCCGTCTCCGCCCCGGTGCAGGTCACCGCGTACGTCTCGCGGAGCGGTCGCGTGCTCTCGGCCGGCGCGGCGAGCGCGGAGGAGACGCCCGCCGATCGCCTCGACTGTGTCGCCGCCCAGGTGCGACGCTGGCGGATGCCGAACGCGAGTCGCATCGCGAAGGTCACCTTCGATCTCGGCTGAGCGGTGTCTCCCGCGGCGCGTCGCCCGACGCGCGCGTGTCGCCTGCGAGGGACAACGAACGCTTCGCCATGCCGCGCCTTCGGGGTGGCACGCGCGTTGATGAAGCGCGGGGCATGCAGCGTACGCCCCACCTGCACCTCACGACTCTGCTCGCCGCCCTCGTCCTCGCGGGCTGCGGGCTCCTCCTCCCCGCGCCGGACCGACCGCCGCCCCGCTCCGAGCTCTCGCCCGAGAGCGCGCTCGTTCGCATCGGCCGCGTCTCGGCGATGCGAGCGCTCCTCCGTGCGCCCGACGAGTCGCCGGAGACGCTCCAAGCGGAGCTCGACGACGCGCCCGCCGACGAGCGTCCCGCGATCCTCGAGCGCCTCGTGCGCGCGCGGATCGCGCGCCTCGAGCGCGCCTATGCGGATCGCGAGCCGCTCGAGCGTCGCGTCGCCGAGGCGGAGGACGCGCTGGCCGATGCGCGTCGCGCGTCCGAGGAGCGGCGGTGGCGCGAGCGGGAGAGGGCACACGCGCGTGAGCGGCGCGAGAGCGACGAACGCGCCGAGGACGACGCCGCGTGGGACGACGCGCCGGCCGTCCCGAGCTCCGATCGTGCCTCCGACCGCGAGCGAGGCTGGGACGACCAGCACGACGACGAAGACCTCTGGGACGAGTCCGACGATCGCCAGCGCGACTCGCGCGAGGATGGTGCGGACGACGACGGCTGGGACGACGCGGACGGCGACGAGGTCTGGGACGAGGAAGACGGCGAACACGAAGACGGCGAAGACGGCGGAGACGAAGGCGGCGACGACGAAGACGGCGACGACGGCTGGGACGACGCGGAGGGCGGTGAGCACGACGACTGGGGCGACGACGACGCGGACGACGGCTGGGACGACGAGGACGACGGCTGGGATGACCGCGTGGCGTCGACGCACGGCGCTCGGTGGAAGCACAAGGAGGCGAACGCACGCCTGACGGCCGCGCAGCGTCGCGCCATCGAGCGACGCCGGCAGCGAAACTTGCATGCTGCCCGCGGCGGCAGGGTCGAGCGCCGGGAGAGGCGCGCGCGACCGTCGAGGCGCGCCGCGCGTCGGACGCGGCGAGCGCGCCATACCGCGAGCGCCGTCCGCCGCACGCGGCACGTCGAGCGTCCCTCGCCGGTGGAGCCCGACGATGACGCGGCGCGCGACGACGCGGACGACGTTCAGGAGCCCATCGCGGACGCGAGCGCCGAGTCGGATCCCCGGCTCGCGCGGCTCGCGATGCGCTCCATCGAAGCGCGGCGTGAGCTCGCGAGCGCCCACCGCGCGCTCGGCGCCGAGCATCGGGCCCTCGTGCAGCTGGCGCGGCGCTTCGCCGACGCCGACCTGAGCGATGCGCTCCGCGCCGAGCTCGAGTTCTCGCAGCTCTGGGCGGCCTGGCGCGCGCGCCACCCGAGCGCCCTCGCGCTCAGCGAGCGGTTCACCACCCGCTTCGCGAGCGCCGGGGATCTGGTGGCGGTCGCGTGGATGATCCGAGGCGAGCTCGCGTACGGCGAGCGCCTCACCGACGAGTCGCTCACCGCGTTCCGCTTCGGGATGAACCGGATCGGCGAGCCGATCTATGCGTACGCGCTCTGGCGCACGGCCGCGGTCCAGCGCGAGCGCGGCGAGGAGCTCGAGGCGCGCGAGTCCCTCCTCGCGGTCGAGCGCGAAGCCTGCGATCGCGACGCCGTCGAGGTGGTCCGCCTCATCGCGTTCGACGCGGCGGCCGAGCTCGGACACGGCGTGCGCGAGGACGAGCGCGGCGTCCTCTTGCCAGCGGTGTGCCCCGAGCGACGAGAAGACGAGGGCTGGCATCCGAGGGAGTGAGCCCGGTTGGTCGCGCCAACCGCGTTGAACCGTTCTACCCTCCGTCGCGATGGGCACGATCGGCTGGTTCGCGCTGAGCTCCGTGCTCGCGGCCCTCGCGTTCGCCGCGCTCGGTCTGCGCGTCGCGTACCCCCATCATCGCAAGGTCGCGGTCGGTCTCTGGGTGCTCTCGTGGATCCCGCTCGCCTCGTCGATCTTCCGTCATCGCGAGGATCTCTGGGCGGGGCGCGAGGTGGTCGAGGGCGCCATCGCGGGGCGGCTGCCGCACGCCGGGGCGGTGCTCGGGTTGATGCTCGTCGGGTACCTCGTCCGCGTACTCTTCCCCAGCGAGCCGACGGTGGTGCCGGAGCTCTCGCACGGGGAGCTCGCCGAGCGCGTAGAGCACGACCTGCGTCAGCTCCTCTTTCTCTTGAACGAGGTCGACGCGGCGGTGGACGCGATCGTGACGAGCGACCTCGTGCGTCGCGCGGGCGCGGAGCTGCGCGCCGATGACGACGAGGTGCTCCGCGCGATGTGGGCGCGATTCGTCCATGGGAGCTACGAGCTCGACGTGGTCGAGGCGCAGTACCGCTCCTTCACGCGGGTAAACCCGATCACGGAGACGGAGCTGCACGCGCGCTCCTTCCTCGTGGCCTACGCCGCATACGTCTGCGAGTACCGGGCGGGGTTGCTGGTGACCGCCGCGCTCGGCGCGAATCCGACCGCGCGGACCGTGGTGGACGAGGGCGATCCCGCGCGCCACGTCCCGCCGCGCACCTACATGGCGCTCGCGCGTCGCACCATGCACCCCGACACGCTCGTGCGCCTCAACGTCGGGCGCGCCTACCTCAAGCTCCTCGAGGACCGCGTGAAGGAGGAAGACGTCTTCCTTCGCACCAAGGCGACCCTCTACGAGATCGAGGAGCAGGCCTCGGCGATGCCGGAGACCCTCGTCGACAACCCGCTGGACTACCTCGAGCGCGTCGCGTTCGACACTTGGTTTCCGATCCAGCGCACGGTGACGGTCGGCCTCAGCGCGATCCATCGCCCGGCCACCGACTGCTTCCTCGCCCGCGAGCGCCTGGACGAGGCCACGCCCGCGCTCGAGCCCGGCGACATCCTCTTGATGCGCCGCGAGTGGCATCTCTCGAACCTCGGCATCCCCGGCTACTGGACCCACGTCGCGCTCTTCCTCGGGACGCTCGACGCGCTCGACGCGCGGTTCGCCGCGCTCCCCGAGCTCGAGGGCGAGACCCCGTCGGCGCGGCTCGCGCGCCTCTATCCCGACGCGCACCGCGCGATGGCGACGAAGGACGCATCGGGACACGCCCCCGACGTCGTGGAGGCGGTCACCGCGGGCGTGCGCGTCGCCGCGTTTCGCGAGAGCGCGATCTGCGACTCGCTCGCCGCGTTGCGACCGGCGCGGCTCAGCCTCTCCGAGCGGTGGCGCGCCGTCGAGGACGCGCTCGCCCACTACGGTAAGCCGTACGACTTCAACTTCGACTTCGCGACCGACAACGGGATCGTCTGCTCCGAGCTCGTGTTCAAGGCGTTCGAGCGCTGCGACGGGCTGCGCCTCGCACCGAGCACGGTGAGCGGGCGGCTCTTGCTCTCGCCGAACGCGTTCTGCGAGAAGCTCGACGCGGAGTGGGACGGCGAGCGCGAGCTCGACTTCGTCCTGTTCCTCGACGGCGTCGATGAGCGGACGATCGTCGAGCGCGACTCGACGGCGCTCCGCGCGAGCCATCGGCGCCCGAAGTGGCACATCCTGGTGGCTGGTGCGGACGGCGAGGCGGACCCCGAACGAGACCTCGAACGGGGCGGGACCACCGGCGGCGGTGCGGATCCCGCGCCGCGCGCTCAGCTCTCCTGAACCGTGATCCGGATCATCTGGACCGGCGTCTTGGGCCGGTCGTCGCCGTCGGTGTCGACCGACTCGATCGCGTGGACCGTCTCCATCCCGGAAGTGACCTTGCCGAACACGGGGTGCTTCGACCGGCCGGGGCTGAAGAAGTCGAGGAAGTCGTTGTGCTTCGTGTTGATGAAGAACTGCGAGCTGCCCGAGTTGGGGCCCGCGTTCGCCATCGACAGCGTGCCGACGTCGTTCGTGATCTGTGCGTCCGCGGGATGCTCGTCCTTGATCGCACCGTACGGCGAGTCGCCGGTGCCCGCGCGCCGGCTGAACGGGTCGCGGCTGTGCGGGCAGCCGAACTGACACATGAAGCCTTGGATCACGCGGTGGAAGTGGAGCCCGTCGTAGAACCCCTCCTTCGCGAGGCGCACGAAGTTGCCGCCCGTGATGGGCATCTTGTCGACGAAGATCTCGGCCTGAAAGGTCCCGAGGCTGGTCTCGAACGTGGCGATCGGATTCGGCATGGACCGATGGCTACCGTCGATCGGCCGCGGGCACAAGCGGCATTTCGGGGGGCGTCGGCGCGGCCCGGATCACCACTCGTTTCGGAGCTCGCGCAGCTTGAGGAACACCGTCCGCGGCTCGGGTCGCTCCGGCAGATCGTCGAACCGCTCGCGCAGCGCCGCGATCACCGTCGGGCTCTCGAGACGGAAAAAGGTGTTGACCTCCCGCTCCAGGCCCAGCGTGGTCACGAGCGCGTTCGCGGGGTCCTGCGATCCGATCTCGCCCAGCAGCTCCTTCGCCTTCGCGTTGTCCGGCTCACGGTCGAGCGTGAACTTCAGGTTGTTCGCGATGTAGTCGTGCCCCGGATAGACCTTCGTCGAATCCGGCAGCGCGAACAGCTGCTCCGAGAACGTGGTGAACAACACCTCGGGGTGGCCGCCGTTGTGGCAGTTGCCGGCGCCCGCGTTGAACAGCGTGTCCCCGCAGAAGAGCGAAGGCCCGGCGTCGCTCCGCGCGAGGAGGCACACGTGGCTCATCGTGTGCCCCGGCGTGTCGAGCGCCTCGAGCTCCACCGTGCGTCCGACCTTCACCACGTCTCCGGCCGAGAGCCCGCGGTCCATCCCGTCGATCGAACCCTTCGCCTTCGCGTGGGCGATCACCTTCGCGCCGGTCGCCGCCACCACCGCCGGATTTCCCGCCGTGTGATCGGGGTGCTCGTGGGTGTTGACGATCTGCGTGATCGTCCAGCCGCGCTCCTTCGCGCGCGCAAGACATTTGGCGTGGTCGAGCGGATCGATGGCGAGCGCCTCGCCGGTCTCGGCGCACGCGATCAGGTAGTTGAAGTTGCGGTAGTCGTTGCCGGTCCAGATCTGCTCGACGATCATCGTGCTCCTCAGCTCGCTCTATCTGCTCGTTCGGCGAGAGCCTAGCACCCTGCACCTCCACGTCGCGTAGGATGGTCGTGAGCACGCGGGAACGCGCGCCCCGACGCGGCGTCAGAGGCCGACATGACCGCTGACATGACCGAACGCACCGCACGCTCCGAGATGACCCGTGTCGTCATCCCGTTCTTCGCCGTCGCGTTCCTCATCACGTGGGGCGCGCAGCTCCCCGCGGCGCTCGCGTTCCACGGTCTGATCGGCGGGGCGCTCGAGGAGTGGATGCCGGTCGCCGGCCTCGGCATGTTCGGTCGTCGTGTTCAGCTGGCTCTACAACCGCGCGGGGCAGAGCTTGCCGGTCGTCATCGCGGCCCACTTCGGGGCGCACCTCATCAATCCGAGCCTCGCGATGCCCGACGCCACGCCGATCGTGGCGCAGGGGGGCGCGTTCGTGATCCTCGCGATGATCCTCGTGATGTCGGATCGGCGCGCGTTCCGTCCGGCGCCCGCGTGATCAGCGGACCCGCCGCTCGCGCGCGAGCAACACGTCTTGAGTGCTCGGCGCGGCCGGCTGCTCGCTCTGCGTGAAGTGGATGCGGAAGCGCACCGTCGCGCCGGCGCGCGGAGCGTTCGCGGGGAGGCGCAGCTCGCGGACTCGATCGATCGCGCAGCTCTGCACCGCCTCGTCGTCGAGCGTCTGCTCCGGTGTGATGCGGATCACTTCGTGGCTCGAGACCCACGTGCGCAAGAGGAGCTCTCCCGTGAGCCCCCGCGCGTCGTCGATCCGGGCGACATAGCACTCGAGGATCCCATCGAGCGGCGACGCGATCGCCTGCTGGATCATCGCGAGGTAACCGGTCGGGGGCGGCGAGCCTTCGACCGTGACGTCGGTGACGTACACCTGGAGGTAGAGCGGTGGGAGGTCCATCGGGAGCGGCTCGGTGTAGATCGGCCCGTCGCCCGGCAGCGGCTCCTCGTCCTCGGTTGGCCCCGCGCTCTCGACGGTGTCGGGCGGCTGTCCGGTCGCGCCCGGCGTCGTCGTCGCCTCCGTCGACTCGCCCCCGGCGCTCGGCGTCGTGACTGGCCGTGGGCGCGGCGCCTCGTAGGGCTCGCGCTGAGCACACGCGGTCGAGGCGAGCGCGATCAGCGCAATGGCGGCGTTCCGGCTCAGCGTCGTCATGAGGGCCGAGCCTACCTGAAGAGTGGGTCGCTCGCGCCGAGGCCGCGCGCCTGGTAAGTCGTCGGCGATGCGCGCGTCCCCGCTCGCGTTCGCCCTCTTCCTCATCACCCTCGCTGCGTGTGACGCCGACCGCAGCCCCACGCTCACCGTGCTCGCGGCGTCGTCGCTGGGCGACGCGTTCGCCGACCTCGAAGCGGAGTACGAGCGCGCGCATCCGGACGTCGATGTCCGCGTCAGCCTCGCGGGGAGCCACGTGCTCCGCCTCCAGATCGAAGAGGGCGCTCCGGCCGACGTGTTCGCCTCCGCCGATCTCGCGCACGCCGACGCGCTCTTCGACCAGGGGCTCGCCGAGCGGCCCGTTCCCTTCGCGCACAACCGCCTCGTCGTGATCGTGCCGCGCGAGGGTCCATCGATCGCTCGGTTCGAGGAGCTCGATCGCGCGCAACGACTCGTGCTCGGAGATCCGGAGGTGCCCGCCGGTCGCTACGCGCGCGAGCTCCTCGATCGCGCGGCCGCGCGATACGGAACCGCGTGGCGCGCGCGCGTGATGTCGCGGCTCGTCTCGGAAGAGAGCAACGTCCGCCTCGTCCGCGCGAAGGTCGAGCTCGGCGAGGCCGACGCGGCGATCGTCTACGCGAGCGACGCGGCCGGCTCGGATCGCGTGCGCGCGATCGAGGTGCCCGCCGATCTCGACGTGCGGGCCGACTACGCGATCGCGGTGTTGCGCCGCGCGCCGGCGCACGACCACGCGGAGGAGCTCGTCGAGCTGGTGCGAGGACCACGCGGGCGGGCCGCCCTCGTCGCCCACGGCTTCACGCCCTAGCTAGCCAGCTAGCCAGGGCCTCGAACGCACGAACGCCCGCGACGTCGGTGACGGCGCGGGCGTGTGGCTCGAGAGATCGGGAGCGGGACCGTCAGTGCGTGACGTCGTACACGAAGTCGGCGAGGAGCGCGTTGAACACCACGGGGCGCTCCCACTGGATCGCGTGCCCGGCGTGCGGCACCTCGATGATCGTGTCGTTCCACAGCGTCGGCAGGCCGCCGGTCGTGCGCAGGTCTTCGAGGTACTGCGTGTTGACGAACGCGTCTTCCTCGCCGACGAGCACCGCGACCGGGATGTCGTCGGAGGGATCGCTCGGGTCGCCGGCGAGGCCGCGCAGCACGTCGAGCTCATCGGGGAGCGGCGCGCCCATCCCGAGCCCGAGGCCGATCACGCCGAGCGAGCCGCGCGCGCGCCAGTCCGCGTCGAAGCCGTCCTCGAGGAACGCGTCTGGCACGAGCACCGGGTGGGTGCGGCGCACCTCGTTGAAGAAGCCGCGGACGTACGCGTCGCCCACCGTCGGCGCGTCGCTCGTCGGCGGCGCGGCGTAGGGCGGCGGCGGATCGGGGAACTGACCGTCCAGCGAGAAGCCGAGCGGCGACGCCGGGTTCGGCTGGAACGCGAACCCGAACGAGGCGAGCACGGAGAGCGGCAGACCCGGCACGTCGGGTCCGTCGAATGGATGCTCCGCGCTCGGCGGGCTCGCGCCGGCCGGCGCGGTGCCGAAGAGGAAGAGCCCGCGCGCGTTGGGCAACAGCCCCGCGCCCTGCGCGATCAAGAGCACGTCTCCGCCGAGGCTCCAGCCGACGAAGATCTGCGGCGCGAGATCGGGATCGTTCGCCACCGTCGCCACCGCTTCGATGAGCCCGAGCTGGTACTCCGCGAACCCGACCGGCAGCCCGGTCGCTGGGTCGACGGGGAAGGGTCGGCTCGGATCGACGCGCCCGGACTGTCCGTACCCCGGAAGGTCGAGCAGGTACATCTTGTGGGTGCGCCCGTAGAGCGAGAACACCTGGCGCACGTACGCACGACTGGAAGCCGAGTTGCCGTGCACGAGCAGGATGCCGGGACCGCGCGTGCCCGGGCTCTCGTAGATCGGGATGTCCAGGCTCTCATAGCCGGGGACGCCGAACAGGTTCGGCAGCTGGACCGTCTTCACGTACGGGAGCTCGGCGTCGCGAAGCTCGGCCGACGTTTCGCCGGCCGGACCCTCGGCCGCGCAACCGGCGAAGAGCACGGAGAGGGCGAGCGCGCGCGCGATGGGGAAGCCGTAGGAACGAACGCTGGACATAGGTATACCTCGTTGTCGTTGTCGCGCCGCCTTCCCCCGAATTCGACGCGACGTGTGGAGTCGGCAGTACACCCTGAATGCGGATGCAATGCAACGTGTCGAGATCATCGACCCGTCGGACGGTCGCCTCGGCGACGGAACCGGACTCGGCGGACGGCACCCGGTGTGCCGGCCGCCTCACTCCCGCGTGATAGAACACCACTCATGCCGCGCGCCTCACGCACGCTCATCGTCCTCGCGGGTCTGCTCGTGTTCGCCGCCGCCTGCGGCGTCACCTTCCGTGCTTCGAGGACATCTCGCCTCCGCGAGGAGCGGGCCGGCGCGAGCCCAGCCAGCGCAGAGGCGCAGGGGTCGGACACGGAGCGCGCCGCGGAAGAGACCGCGTCGAGCGAGGGCGCGAGCGAGCCGCCGGCCGATGGCCCTCGCCCCTCTGCGTTCGAGACGCGCATCATGGGCTACAACGTGCTCTTCGAGTATCAGCAAGTAGCGTTGCGAGATGGGAGCTTCCCCAGCTGGGTCTGCAGCATGTACCCGTTCGTCGTCGACCACCCCGAGCTGCGGTGGGAGAACCGATTTTCGGCGCTGCAACGGACGATCGAGTCCGTGGATCCCGACATCCTGGGGCTCACCGAGATGCGCGGGGGAGTACCGGTCTCGGACACCGGTGGCCCCGATCCCGCGTGCGACCCGCGCGATGGCGTGATGGTCATCCGCGACCTGACCGACTGGATGCGTGACGGAGGCCGCTACCGCTACCGCTGGCTCTCGGTGCTCGACGTCGACCCGAGCCGGATCGAGTACGACCCGCTCAAGTCCCAGCGCTGGCCCGGGCCGCGGTGTCGCTACGACATGGGACGAGACGACTGTCGCGTCTACGACCCGCGCGCGGATCGCTATTCGACGAAGAGCTTCATCGCGTATCGCCCCGGCCGCTATCGCGTCGTCGACAGCGGGGCGTTCGAGCTGCCGACGAGCAACGTCGCGGAGCGGCGGTTCGCGCCGTGGGCGCGGCTCGAGGAGCGAGCCTCGGGCATCTCGATCGTCGTCGTGGTCGTGCACCTCGATCCGTACTCGGGCGCTCACCGCGTCGCGTCCGCGCGCCGGCTCGTTCGGTTCGTCGAGGAGACCGCGCCCCATCCGGTCGCGATCCTCGGTGACTTCAACATGCACATGCAGACCGGGGCGGAGTGCGACTGCAGCTGCGCGTCCCCCGACACCTGCAGCTGCCCGAGCGAGGTGATCCAAGCTTGCGCGGGACAGAACGCGTGGACGGTCCTGACGAGCGCCGGGCTGCTCGACACCTTCCATCACCTCACGGGGCGCGACGACAGCACCGTCATGTCCTTTCACGCGCTCGCGGGCCAACCGCGCTACTCGGGCGAGCAGCCGTGCTGGCCGCGCGGCATGACCGCGCCCGGCCGCGCGCACGCGCCGGTCGTCGAGGTGCACGATCCGGGCAGCCGCATCGACTACATCTTCACCGCCCGCGCGCGCCCGCTCGACGCGTCGGTCGTGACGCCGGTGACCGGGACGATGACGGTCGACGGCGAGGAGCGCACCATCCTCCCCTCCGATCACCGGGCCGTCATGGCGCGGGTGCGCGCGGGGACGGACGCCCTGACGGCGACGGTCGGGCACGAGAATCCCAGCTCGCTGCGCAGCGGCGCCGCGTCGCCGAGCCCGGGGCCCGCGTCGGCGGGGCGGGATCGTCCACGCACGCTCCGTTGACGTCGGCGTCAGCGCGTCGCCAGGAGCTGGCGATACGCGTCCGCGTCGTCGGGGTCGGCGAGGAGGCGCTCGAGCGCGTTCGCGCGCGCCGACACGAGTAAGACCCGCGTCGCGTCGTCGGGCCTCCCCGCGCGCTCGTAGGCGAGCGCGAGACGGGCGCGCACCCACTGCGCCGACACGTCCGGGTGCTCGCGCAGGTGGCGCTCCCACACCTCGATGGCCTCGCTCCAGCGCTCCAGCGCGTGGAGGAGCTCCCCTCGCGCCAGCAGCACGGGGCCCGCGCCGTGTCCGTCGTGGTCGAGGCGAGCGAGCTCCTTGAGCCCATCGGCCGCGCGTTGCACGTGGCCGAGCCCACGCGCGAGGACGAGCACCGCCTCGGCCCGCGTGTCGGGAGGCGCGTCGTCCAGCCACGCCCGATCGGCGCCCACGATGTCGTTCCAGCGATTCGCGCTGGCCCAGAGCTCCCAGCGTGCCAGTCGGGTCTGCGGGTCGCCGCCGCCCGCGCTGAGGGTGGCTTCGGCCTCGTCGAACAGACGGAGGTGTGTCAATACTCCTACCACGCTCCGCCTCACGTCTCCCGGTGCGTCGTCGTCGAGCTCGCGGCATAGCCGCAAGATCCCTTCCTTGACCTCCGCGATGGGCGCCCCGCTCGCCGCCGCGAGGCGCAGTCGGAGCGCTTCCGCGCGACGGTCGCGATGTGCGACACGCCCCACCTCGTCGAGGGCACGCCGCAGATCGCCCGCCCGCTCGAACGCGCGCGCCGCGCGCAAGGCGTCATCGATCTTTCCGTAACGTGCGGCCATGTCGCTGCGCCGCTCGGCCGCCTCGTAGGCGTGCCCGCTCGCCTCGGCGAGCTCGGCCCGCTCTCGTTCCACATCCTCACGGCTCGGTAGCCCTTCGAGGGCCCGGCCGGCCGCTTCGAGCTCGCCGTGCTCGCGGTGGAGCTGCGCCAACCGCACCCGCAGGGGTACCGCGAACGCCGGCTCGGTGTCGGCCAGCTCGGCGAGCCGACGCAGCGCCTCGTCCCGCTGGCCCTCGAGGGCCAGGAGCTCGGCCGCTTCGACGCGGACCATCGGTCGGAGGTCGGCCCGGATCTCGTCCGTCGCGAGCGCTGCCTCCAGGGCGGCGATCTCCGCTCTCGCTCCCTCGAGGTCCCCCACCGCGCGCCGCGCCCGGGCGCGATCGAGGCGCTCCTGCGTCGAGAGGGTGACGCGCTCCGCGAGCCGGTCGTAGATGGCCGCGGCGACCGGCCAGACCGAACGCGCGGCCGCCGTCCGCGCCTGCGCCCGCGCCAGCGCGTCGCGCGGGGCGTCGGCGGTGAGCGGCGAATCGAGGGCCTCGATCGCTTCCACAGTGCGGCGGCGGTTGTTCCCGTCACGCATCGGGAGCGTCGCGCGCATCTTCTCGAGCTCCGCGTCGGTAGGCATGCCCCCCGACGCGAGCCGCCGCTCGATGGCATCCATCAGCTCGTCCTCGCGCCGGAACACGGGGCCGAACCCGTCTCGCTCGAACCGAAAGTAGCCCGTCCGCGCAGGATGATTGCCGCCGTACATCTCGTCGTAGTCGAACTGATAGTAGAGGGTCGGCTTGTCGAGGATGCCCATCTCGAAGAACACGGACGAGAAGTCGGTGACGAGGAAGCGCGCCTCGCGGAAGAGCTTCTGGATGTCGGGTGCCGTCTTGTGCGTGAGCATCTCGATCCAGTCGGGCGCGTCGAACCACGACAGGTACCGCTGGACGTTCGCGTGCGGGAAGAAGCGCAGCCGATACCCGTGACGCTCGACGATCTCGCGCAGCCGTGGTGAATGGAGGAACGACTTCCACGCCTTCGCGTAGCTCGACTCGTAGAAGCGGGGCGACTCGCCGCGCTCCGTCGTCCCCGGCTTCGGGACCGCGACGAGGTACTGCCGCCACGTCGGCATCACGAGGATCACGTCCTCGGTGGGCTCCGGTCGAGCGAGGAGGGCGTCGTGCCGCGCGAACCCGACCTGCTTGACCTCTTTGTCGCTGAACTTGTAGCGGCCATCGCCCGCGATCGCGCGGTGCTCCTGGGGCGAGGTGGTGACGAAGAGATCGATCGTCTTGGCGTTCAGCCAGTGCGACATGTCGTTGTGGGTCACGCCGTGCTGGAGGAACGTGAACTTGTACGAGAGCGCGTCGCCGTATAGCTCGGGCTTCAACACGCGGAGCACGAAGCTGTCGGCATGGGAGGAGATCACGTGGGCCGCGTTCAACAGGAGCAGCTTGTGGTCCATGCTCCCGAACGCGATGAGCCGGAATCCGTCGCGCTCGAGCCGGTGCCAATCGTGGGAGTCCTTCGTGAGGACGAAGTACGCGTTGATGTCGGGCCGATTGTCTTTGATCCACCGGTAGAGGTGCTCCGCGTTGTCGTCCGCCTGCACGTCGCGGTCGATCAGGAGCCACGCGTCACGGAAGCGCGCCCGGTTGGACGGCCGCTCGGCCATCCGTCGGAGGACGTGCGTCTCGACCGCCGGTTCGACGCGGCGGCGTGGGGCCATGCGCTCGACGCCCGAGCGGGTGAGCACTCCGTCGGCGCTGCTCACCTTCGCAGGAGCGCCGTCGATCTCCACCTCCAACGTGGAGTAACCGGGGCCGAGTTCGAGCCAGACGCGCCGCTCGTTCACAAACGTCGAGCCGAGGAACTCGTGCACCTGAACCTTCGCGAAGGTCGGTGTCACGTCCTTCCCGTCGAGGAGGAATCGCTCGGCGCGCGGCTCACCCCAGTAGAAGTAGACGAGCAAGACGAGATTCTTGGTGCGGTCGTAGTCGTAGACGTAGAGGATCTGGGACGCCGGGTCCTCACCCTTGAATCGACCGAGCATCCCCACCTTGTGGTAGAACCACGCGCCCGGCAGGTTGAACGTCGCGATCGTGTTCGGCTCGATGTAACGGAACGCGCGCTCCACGAGACCGACGAAGCGCTCGCGCTGTGCCGTGGTCAGGAATGCGACGGAATTTTCGTTGTCGACGATCTTCTTGAGGTACCAGAAGAGATCGTAGAGGACGAGCCGTTGGGTCGCCTGCGGCACCGTGCCGCGCCGCGCCGCCGTCTCGAGGAGATCGACGTAGCCCTTCTCGAGCACCACGTCGAAGCGTGACGGCTGCTCCCAACCGAGGTCGAGCGTCGACGTGCCGTCCTCGCGCTTGCGATAGTAGTAGATCGCGTCGGCGACGAAGCCGACGGGCTTGTCGAGCGCGTGCAGGAGGTAGTGCCCGCAGAAATGCAGGTCTTCGAAGTTCGGCTTGAGCGTCTCGTCGAAGTAGAGCCGCTGCGCCGCGAGCAAGTCCGTGCGGAGGAACGACGTCGCCGCCGACTGCGGGATGAAGTCGCGGCTCGCTTCTTGGAGCGTCGCGAACGAGCCGTCTTTGAACACGTAGTTGAGCGGGTAGGTGTCCGCGTAGCGGTCGCCGTTCTCGTAGTAGAAGACGCGCTTGCAGCAGAGCATCGCGAGGTCGAGCTCGGCGTTCTCGTCGAGGAACTTCTCGACGCGCTCGAAGTAGCGCGGGTGCACGAAGTCGTCGGGATCGATGAACGTCACCCACTCGCCGCTCATGTGAGCGAGCCCGACGTTGCGCGCCGACGCTTGTCCGCCGTTCTCCTTCTCGACGTACCGGATCGCGGCTGGGTGCTTCTTCTGCCATCGCTCGATCAGCGCGGCCGAGCCATCGGTGGAGCCGTCGTCGACGAGGATGAGCTCGATGTGATCATCGAACGAGACGGTCTGCGAGGTCAGCGACCCGAGGAAGCGATCGAGGTAGCGCTCGACGTTGTAGACCGCCGAGATGACGGTGTAGCGCCGCTTGCACGACACGAACCCGTGGACCGGCAGATGCGTAGCGGCGCGGATCGCGAGCTCGGTGGCGGCGTTGGAGCGCTTCTTCACCGCGTCGACGAAGAACAGTCGGGGATCTCTTCGGAGCTTGTTGAGCTTGCGCTCGCTGAGGAACCAGCCGCCCTTCGTGGGTTTCTTCGCCATGCACCGTCACCAAGGCAATGTCGTCAAGGCAATCGTCGTCAAAGAGTGGGTCGCGGACCGGCTCGCGGACGAGCCGGCCGTTCCCGAGCCGCAGTGTATCGAGGCTGGGCCGTCGCGCCGAGGCTCAAGGACGGTAGGGGACGAACGGGCTCTTCGTGCCGTCTCGGACCGCGTCGAGCTCGGCGAGCGCGGCGTCGAGCGCGAGCTTCACCGCGTCGGCCTGGATGTACTCCACGTCGCCGGTCGGGCTGAGCCGGGTCTCTCCGTGCGAGAAGAGGAGCGATCCCTCGGCGAAGCGCGCGCGATAGAGCGTCTGGAACAGATGGACCTCACGTCCCTCGCCGAACACCGCCTTGATGCGCTCGTAGTACTCGCTGTCCTCACCGACCTCGAGGGGTCGCATGTAGCCGACGCGCTCGAACACCGGGCGGCGCGGGAGGAGCATCGAGATCACGTTCTTCGTGAATCGTCGTCCGTTGATCACCGCGCGCCGGCCGTCGGGCATCTCGCGGATCGAGTTCACGACCACGACGGCCGCGTCGCGCTCGAGCGACACCGCGAGCTGCCGCTCGATCCGCTCGGGGTGCGACTCGTCGTCGGCGTCCTGGAACGTGAGGTAGTCGCCCCGGCTCTCGAACAGCCCGCGATTGCGCGCCTGCGCTGCGCCGCCGGCGACCTCGCTCCGGAAGACGCGCACGCGCGCGTCGCGCTCTGCGATCCGGTTTGCGATCTCCGACGTCGCGTCCCCACTCGCGTCGTCGACCACGATCACCTCGAGCGCCCGGTGACTCTGTGCGAGGAGCGAGCCGAGCGCTCGCTCGATGTCGTTCGCCGCGTTGCGCGCTGGCATGATCACCGAGACCAGCGGATCCCCTGCGCGACGGATGCGCTCCTGCCGCGCCGCGTGCGCCCGCGCCGCGATCCGCCGCGCCGCCGCCGACGCGATCGGGATCGATCGCGTGACGAGCGCCTGGGCCGGGTCTTCGAGCAGCGCCAGCGCCCGCGCGCTCCGCATGAGCGGCGGGGCGACCACCCGGCCGATCGTCCGCAGCGCGGGGTGCTTCGAGTCGGCGAAGAACCGCTCGGGCGAGTTCCGAAATTTGCGGAGCTTGCTCATCGGGCCCGGGCGGACGGTAGCAGTCGATCGCGCACTTCGGTGATCGCGGTCACGGAGCCGCGGAGCGGAAGGGCGCATATCCAAGACGTCACGAACGACCCACCACGAAGGAGGCGGTCATGCTCGAGCACAACGTCGGAAACGTCGACCGCGCGGTTCGCATCATCCTCGCCGCCGGGCTCTTCTCCCTCTTCTACTTCCTGCCCGGCGCGTACGCGTACCTCGGCCTCATCGGTCTGGTCCCCCTCATCACCGCGATCGCCGGGACCTGTCCCATCTATTCGATGCTCGGCATGAGCACGTGCCCGGTCGCGAAGGCCAAGGCGTGAGGCGGCTCACCTTAGCGGCGCTGCTCGCGCTCGCGCCGATCGGCTGCGGCGGTAGCGCCACCGACGACGCGAACGGCGGGTCCTCCTCCGCTGGCTCGGAGTCGAGCGAAGCGCTCCCGACGCCGGACATCACCGGCGCGGAGGCGCAGGCGCTCGTGACCGAAGGCGCGCTCCTCCTCGACGTGACGCCGAACGATCGCGCGGATCGATCGATGATCGAGGGACGCACGCACATTCCGTTGCCGGAGCTCGAGACTCGCATGGGCGAGCTGCCGCGCGATCGCACGATCGTCGTCTACTGCCTCGGCGGCGCCGGCAGCCCGCGCGCCGCGCAGCTGCTCCGCGCGAATGGCTACGACGTGCGGCTGCTCGGCCCGCGCCACCGCTGGGACGAGTAGCGGGTCGAGCTCGATGCGGAGTGTCTGATCCGATTCCGAGTCCGATCTCCGATTCCGAGTCCGATCTCCGATTCCGAGTCCGATTCCGAGTCCGATTCCGATTCCGAGTAGTCCGATTCCGATTCCGATTCCGATTCCGATTCCGATTCCGATTCCGATTCCGATTCCGATTCCGAGTAGTCCGAGTCCGATTCCGGGTCGCCCGGGTCCGAGTCGGGCGAGTCCGTCACGCGTCCGCCGTCGGCGTCACTCGTCCCCCGCTCCTCCCGTGATCCCGTACCGCTCCGCCAGCCCGGCGGCATCGGTGATCACCGTTCGCGACCGGTGCACCTCGACGAACCCCTCGCGCCGGAACCGCCCGAGCGTGCGGCTCACCGCCTCGCGCGCGGAGCCGAGCCGCGCGGCGAGCTCGGTGTGGCTGAGCTCCACCGGCTTCGTCATCCCGGGTCCGGCGTCCGACTCGCCGAGCAACAGCCGCGCGAGGCGGACGTCGAGGCGGTCGAACGCGACCTCGCGCACCAGCTTCATCATGTCGATGAAACGTGCGGAGTAGAGGTCGAGCACGAACTGCTGGAGGTGCTCGTCGCGCGCGAACGCATCGCGTAGCGCGTCGGCATCGATCAAGAGCGCGTCGGTGCCTGGCGCGGCGACGGCCTCCGCCGGATAGAGGCCTCCACGGAGCGCGCCGGCCAGCGCGAGCACGCAGCTCTCGCCCGGCTGAACGTCGTAGAGCGCGAGCACACGGCCCGACGGATCGTCGCGCCTGACGTGAATGACGCCGCGCTCGACGAGCGGGATCGCGCGTACGTCGTCGTGTGGGCGCACCAGCGCGGTCTCGCGGTCGAAGTGAGCCGGGGTGATCGCGGCGAGGAGCCGCCGGCGCGTCTCGGGATCGAGCCCCTCCGCGAACCCGAACGCCGCGAGTCGGTCCTCGATGGGCGCGCCCCGCTTCGCGGCGCGATAGGGCCTCGGCGTCGTCGTCATGCGCGTGTCGTAGCAGACCGTGTCGTGGCAGACCGCGTGGGCGCGGTGGGTTGCCAGCCCCTGCGGCATCGTGATGTGCTGCCGCGCATGAAGCTCGCCGAAGCGCTGCTCCTCCGCGCCGACCTGATGAAGAAGCTCGCCTCGCTCCGCGAGCGCGTCGTCCAGAACGCGGTGATCCAGGAAGGCGACGAGCCGCACGAGGATCCGCAGAAGCTCCTCGGCGAGGCCATCGGCGTGCTCGACCAGCTCGAGGACCTCATCGCGCGGGTCCAGGAGACGAACGGCAAGGCCAAGCTGGCCGACGGCCGCACGCTCGCGCGTGCCATCGCGCGTCGCAACGCGTTGGAGCAGCAACACGCGTTGCTGGTTGCGGCCCTCGCCGGCACGAAGAAGGAACCCGACCGCTACGGCGTGCGCGAGATCAAGTGGGTCGCGACGCTCAAGGTCCCGAAGCTCCAGAAGCAGGCGGACGATCTGTCGAAGAAGCTCCGCGAGCTCAACGCGGAGATCCAAGAGACGAACTGGAAGGTGAAGCTGGTCGACTGAAGGAGGCTCTCCGGGCGAGGGCAGGGCCCCGGCAATCCGGGCCGAGGGGCCGTACAAATATCGGGCCGGCTGATCGCGCGGTGGGCAGCGCTCCTCTGAACCTGGTTTGCCCAGTACAGCTCACCCGTGACCCGGCAGCTCTCACGACTCACTACCGTGTCCTGACGGAGAGTCTCCTTCAGTCGATCAGCGCACCGCGCGCCCGAACCCGACGTGCGCGTCGATCACCTGGACGTCGGTGTCGCTGAGCGACAGGTCGGCCGCCTTCGCGCTGCTCGTCGCGCTCGGCACCTTGCTGGCGCCCGGGATGGGAAACATCGCGTCGCTCTTCGCGAGCAGCCACGCGAGCGCGACCTCGTAGGGGCTCGCGCCGTACTGCGAGCCGATCTTCTCGAGCGCGACGTCGTCGGCGAGCCGCACGTGCCCGCGCCCACCGCCGACCGGGCTGTACGGCAGGAACGCGATCCCGAGCGCCTCGCAGTGCTGCACCACGCCCCCCGACCACGCGCGCAGGTCGTAGGGGTTGCAGCGGTTCTGCACGCTCACGATCGGCACGATCGCGCGCGCATCGTCGATCGCCTCGACGGAGACGTTCGAGAGGCCGACGTGAACGATTTTTCCTTGCTCCTTCAGCCGCGCGAGCGCGCCCACCGACTCCGCGAACGGCACGTCATCGTCCGGCGCGTGCAGCTGATACACCGTGATCGCGTCGACCCCGAGCGCCTTCAAGCTCGCCTCGCACGCGCGCTGGAGGTGATCGGGGTGCCCGTTGGTGACCCAGTCGCCGTTCGGTCGCTCGAGCCCGCCCTTGGTGGCCACGAGCACGCTCGATGCGTCGCCGGACCACGAGGAGAGCGCCTTCGCGATCAGCCGCTCGTTGTGCCCGATGTCCTTCTCGTCGAGGCAGTACACGTCGGCCGTGTCGATGAGCCGCATCCCCGCGTCGAGCGCGGCGTGGATCACGCGGACGCCGGTGGCTTCGTCGGGGCGGTCGCCGATGGAGAGCGGCATGCCGCCGAGGCCGATGACGGTGGTGGAGATGCCGGTGGGACCGAACGTGCGGGTGTGCATGCGAGGACCCTAGCATCCGGTCGCCGCGCTGCCCGGGCGACGACGAGTCGCGATCGGTGACGGACTCGGACTACTCGGACACGGACACGGAATCGGAATCGGACACGGAATCGGAATCGGAATCGGAGTCGGAATCGGAATCGGAATCGGAGTCGGAATCGGAGTCGGAGTCGGAATCGGAATCGGAATCGGAATCGGAATCGGAATCGGCATCGTTCGTGCTGGCCCGCGCCACCGCCGCCTGCACCGCTTCGATCAGCGCTCTCCCGCGCGGTCCGACCCGCTCCTCGAGCTCCTCGTGCACGCGCTCCGCTCGCTCGCGGAACTCCGCTTGCTCCTCTGCATCGAGGTCGATCGTCCGGATCTCTGGTCGTCGGTCCTCGATGCGTTCGAGCCGCGCGGCGTTCTCGTCGCGTTGGATCGCGTAGATCTCGAGCTGGAGCGCGTCGATCGTATCGCGGACCAACCGCCGCCGCTCGTCGCTCAACTCTTCCAGCCACGCGGGGTTGCCCGCCACCGTGGTCACGAACTCCGCGTGGTGCGGGAACACCAAGTAGTCGGTCACCTCGTAGAAGCTCATCTCCTCGATCGCGAAGAGCGGGTTCACCTGCGCGTCGATCATGTGGAGCTGGAGCGCCGAGTACACCTCGCCGTACGGCAGCGGAGTCGGGCTCGCGCCGTACGCGGCGTAGCTCTCGAGCAGGATGGGGGACGTCATCACGCGGAACCGAGTGCCCTCGAGGTCGCTCGGGTGGTGCACCGGCTCTCGGGTCGTCCACACCATCTGGCCCTCGCCGAACACCGCCATGAACGCGAGGCCCTTCTCGCGGTAGAGGCCGTCGAGGAGCTCGCGCAGGTCCGGGTCGCGGAGCGCGCGCGCGTTGACCTCGGAGTCGGGGCTCAACACGAAGTGGAGCAAGAACGCTTGCAGCTCTGGGATCAGCTTGCCGAGGTGCCCTGGCGAGCTCATCGCGAGCTGGAGCGTGCCGTTGTAGAGCTGCTCGGTGAGGTGGTTGCTCGTGCCGAGCGTGCCCTGCGGGTAGACCACCACGCGCACCTCCCCGTGCGTGGCCTCCTCGATGCGCTCGCGGAAGCGCTGCGCGTACGCGTCCTGCACCGAGCCGCTCGACTCCTCGATCGCGAAGCGCCAGACCTCGCGGTCGTCGGGGCCCTCACACGCGAGCGCGAAGAGCGCGAGCGCGATGCACCGCGCTTTCATACAGTGCGTCGAGATGGACAGCCTTCTCATCGCGCGAACGCCAGGTCGCGCAGGAACAGCGCGATCTCGGGGAAGGCGATCAGCAACACCGACGCGCCGATCAGGATCGCGAGGAACGGCGGCGTGCCCCGGATCACGTCGAGGTACGGCTTTCGGAAGATCGCGATGGCGGTGAAGATGTCGCAGCCGAACGGCGGCGTGGCGGAGCCGATCGCGACTTGCATCGTCACCACGATCCCGACGAGCACCGGATCGATCCCCGCCGCGACGGCGACCGGGTGGAGGATCGGCGTGAGGATCAGGATCACCACGATCGGATCCACGAACATGCACCCGACGAAGTACGCGGCCGCGAGGGTGCCCATGATCACCCAGTAGCCGCTCTCCGGGCCGATGCGGCCCGCGAGGATCCGCGTCGGCAGCTCGGCGTAGCTCACCACCCAGCTGAACGCGGCGCCGGCCGCGACGAGGACGAACACCACCGAGGTCAGGAGCCCGGTGTCGAGCGCGAGCTTCGGGATGTCCTTGGGCGCGATCGATCGGAACACCAGCACCTCGAGCACGATCGCGTAGAGCACGCTGATCGCGGCCGCCTCGGTGGGGCTGAACACGCCGGAGTAGATCCCGCCGATCACCACGACCGGGAACCCGAGCGGCAAGGCGGCTCTCTTCAGCGCGGTCCACCGCTCCGCCCAGCTCGCGCGCGCGCGCGGCGCGATCCCCAGCCGCCGCGCCGCGACGTAGCAGTACGCGCTCAAGAGCACGAGCACGAGGACCCCGGGCCCGATGCCCGCGATGAACAGCTCGCCGATCGACGTGCCGCTGACCACGCCGTAGACGATCATCGCGATGCTCGGTGGGATGAGGAGCGCGATGTCCGACGCGTTGATGATCAATCCGATGCTGAACGCGTCCGAGTAGCCCGCGTCGAGCATCTTCGGGCGGAGCGGCCCGCCGATCGCGACGACGGTCGCCTGCGTCGATCCGGAGAGCGCGCCGAACAGCGCACACGCGACGGCGGTGGTGATCGGCAAGCCGCCGCGGATGTGTCCGACCGCGCTGTTGACCAGCCCGAGCAGGCGGTCCGCGGCCTGGCCCTGCGTCATGATCTGCGCGGCGAGGATGAACATCGGCACCGCGATCAGGGCCGACGGTTGCACGCCACCGATCATCTGCTGCACCAGCGTCTCGGGCGCGGCGGCGGGGAACCACACCAGGAGCGCGAGCACCGCGGCGGCGAGCAGCGGCACCTTCATCGGGTAGCCGAGCAGGAGCAGCACGAGCATCACGCCGAGGATCGCGAGCTCCACGGGTCACACTCCGCCGTCGGTCGGCGCGGGATCGTCGTCGCGGACGTCGACCGCGAGCCACACGCCTTGCGATCGCACGTTCTTGATCGCGGTCAGCACGTACTGGACGCCGCCGAGCGCGAGGCCGATCGGCGCGGGCAGGTACACGATCCAGAGCGGCACCTGGAGCACGGAGGAGAGCGTGCCGAGCTCGCGCATGGTCCCGAGCGCGTAGACCGCGGCGAGGTAGGCGAGCGCGAAGAGCAGCCCCGCGGTGGTGATCGCGATCGTGATCGCGAGCGCCTTGCGCGGCCGAGGGGGCAGCTGCTCGTAGAGCGCGCTCATCCGCACGTGCCGGCCCTTGCTGACCGCGTAGCCGATCCCGATGAACGTCACGAGGACGATGAGGAAGCGGCAGAGCTCTTGCGTGGATGCGAGGCTCTCTCCGAACAGGCCTCGGCTCACCACGTTCGCGATCGAGAGGATCGCGATGGCGAGGATCCCGCCGGCCAGACACAGCTCTTCGATGCGCGCGATCGCGCGAGCGAGCGCGTCGATGAGCATGATCCTACTCGGCGACGGCGGGTCGAGGCGGCGCGGCCGGCGCGTACGAGCCCGTCGCGTCGTGGACCTCGGTCCCCGTCACCGGCGGGTTGAACACGCAGACCATCCGCATCTGGGTGTGGCCTCGCAAGATGTGTGGATCGTGCGCGTCGAGCGCGTACACCGTGCCCGGACGGATCGGGAAGCGCTCCCCGTCGGCCTTGCGTTCGATCTCGCCTTCGCCCTCGATGCAGTACACCGCCTCGAGGTGGTGCTTGTAGTGGAGCGCGAGCTCGGCGCCCGCGTCGATCAGCGTGTCGTGGAGCGAGAAGCCCATCCCGTGTCGCGCGAGGAGCAGCCGCCGGCTGCGCCAGCCCGGCGCGCTGACGTCGTCCTCGGTGGACGTCACCTCGTCGAGGGTGCGGACCAGCATGTCAGGCGTGGACCTCGGGGCCCTGGGGCGGCCGGCTCGGGCGCGCGCGGCGCTTCACCTCGAGGACGCTGCTCTGAAGGATGTCGAGCCCGCGCTCGAGCTGCGCGCGCTCGATGGTGAGCGGGGACAGCGTCTTGACGACCTCGTCGTTGGTGCCGGCCGTCTCGATGAGGAGCCCCCGCTCGAACGCGGCGCGCGAGACCTGGCTCGCCTGCTTCGGGTCGGCGAAGGCGATCCCCTGGATCATCCCGAGGCCGCGGCGCTCGAGGATCATCTCGGGGTGCTCGTCCTTGATCGAGTCGAGCGCGTGCGAGACGAGCGAGGCGTGGCTCATCACCTGGGCGGTGAGCGCGCCGTCCGTCCAGAACGTCTCGAGCGCCGCCGTCGCGGTGACGAACGCGAGGTTGTGCCCGCGGAACGTCCCGTTGTGCTCGCCGGGCGACCACGCGTCGAGGTCCGGTCGGATGAGCACCACGCTGAGCGGGAGGCCCATCCCGGAGAGGGACTTGCTCAGCGTGACGAGGTCCGGCTTGATGCCCGCGCGCTCGAAGCTGAAGAAGCTGCCGGTGCGTCCGCAGCCGACCTGGATGTCGTCCACGATCAGTAAGATCTCGTGCGTGCGACAGATCCGCTCGAGCCGGCGCAGCCACTCCACGCTCGCCACGTTGACGCCGCCCTCGGCCTGCACCGTCTCGAGGATCACCGCGGCAGGTCGGTCGAGGCCGCTCGAGCGATCGACGAGCATCCCCTCGAACAGGTCGAGCGTGTCCACGTCCTGGCCGAGGTAGCCGTCGAACGGCATCGAGGTCGCGTTGGGCAGCGGGCAGTGCGCGCCCTTGCGCTTGCCCATGTTGCCGGTCACCGCGAGCGAGCCGAGCGTCATGCCGTGGAAGCCGTTCGTGAACGACACGACCTCGGTGCGGCCCGTCACCTTGCGAGCGAGCTTGAGCGCCGCCTCGACCGCGTTGGTGCCCGTCGGACCCGGGAACATCACGCGGTACTCGAGGCCGCGGGGGCGCAACACCACGTGCTCGAGACGATCGAGGAACGCGCGCTTGGCCGACGTGTACATGTCGAGGCTGTGCGTCACGCCGTCGCCCATCAGGTAGTCGATGAGCGCGGCCTTGATCGGCGCCGGGTTGTGCCCGTAGTTGAGCGCGCCCGCGCCGGCGAAGAAGTCGATGTAGCTCTGCCCCCGCTCATCGGTGAGCTCGGCGCCGCGAGCCGTCTCGAACACGGTAGGGAACGAGCGGCAGTACGTGCGCACGGCGGACTCGAGCCGTTCGAACGTGCGCGTGTCGCCGGGCTGCTGCGTGGGGTAGCTCATGAGATGACCTTCTCGGTGGAGGTCGGGCCGCCATCCAGCGGGCCGATCGTGATGAGGCGCTCCGCCTCGTGGGCCTCGCCGAACCAATCGGCGTGATACCCATCGGACCAGGCGAAGGCGGCGCCGCGCCGCCCTGCGAATGACTCGAACAAGCGTCGGCTCGCGTGATTGCTCGGCGCGACGGTGGCCTCGACGCGCCGCACCCCTCGGACGTCGGCGACCGCGTCGAGGAGCGCGCTCGCGATCCCGCGCCCTTGCTGCCCCGCGGCGACGCCGATCTGCCAGACGAACGCGGTGTCGGGACGCGCGGCGGTGCGGAGCGCAGCGACGTATCCGACCGGCTCGCCGCCGTGCTCCGCGATCAACGTCGCGTCACCGAAGCGATCGGCCAGCAGCACGTACGCGTACGTCGAGTTGTCTTCGAGACCGCCCGACTCGCGCGCGATCCGACGCATCACCGCGCCGTCCTCGGGCCGGGCCGCGCGTACCGCGACGCTCGCTCGCGCACGGGGCGAGGCGCTCGTCGCGGTCGCTGCTCCGTCCGTCACGCTACGAGCTCCCGCGGCTTGGGCGGCGGCGACGATGGCTGGTCCGAAGGCTGGTCCGAAGGTTGGTCCGCCGTCCGCTCGACGAACAGCTCGTGCAGGCACTGGACGCCCGCGTCGACCTCGTCGTGCGGCACGAGGCAGGTCAGCGCCTCGCGCGAGGTGAAGCTCGTGATGACGTGGAGGCCGCAAGAGGCGAGCGCGCTCAGCGCATCGAGCAACGCGGCTGGCCGTTCGCCGACCCCGAGGCCCACCGCGCTGACCGAGCCGAGCTCGCGCTCGACCGTCAGGCCGATCGCGCCGAAGCGCTCCTCGAGTCGGCGCGCGAACGCCGCGCGGTCCGCGATGTTCTCGGTGGCGACCACCACGTCGAAGCGGTTGCGCTTCGGCTCGACGCCGCTCGAGAGCACGAGGCAGCGATCGAGCGCGTGCAGCACCTCGCGGGTGGTCTCCTCGTCGGCGCCCGCGTCGCACGCGACGCGAAGCACGTCGCGGCGTCCGGTGACGCCGGTGACGCCGTGCGCGTCGAGCTCGCGCAGGCGCTCGTGCGGGGCTTCGTCGGCGCGCGAGACCTTGGTGTGGTTGTCGGCGCCGAACGTGGAGCGCGCGTAGATCGCGATGTCGTGCCGACGGGCGAACTCCACCGCCTGCGCGTTGAGCACGCGGGCGCCCTGGCGCGCGAGCTCCTGCATCTCCTCGTAGCAGAGGCGATCGATGCGCACCGCGTCCGTCACCGTGCGCGGGTCCGCGCTGTAGACGCCGTCGACGTCGCTGAAGATGTCGCAGTGCTCCGCGTTGAGCGCCGCCGCGAGGGCCACCGCGGTGGTGTCGCTGCCGCCCCGACCGAGGGTGGTGACCTCGTGTCGATACGAGGCTCCCTGGAAGCCCGCCACGATCACGACGTTCCCGCGCTCCAGCTCGTCCTCGATCCGGAACGGGCGCACCTCGATGATCCGCGCGTTGGTGTGGACGTCATTGGTGAGGATCCCGGACTGGCTTCCGGTGAGCGACACCGCCTCGACGCCCTCTTCGCGGACCGCCATCGCGAGCAGCGACATCGAGATGCGTTCCCCGCTGGTGAGCAGCATGTCCATCTCGCGGGGCGAAGGCGACTTGCTCAGCGCGCGCGCCTTCTGGAGGAGCTCTTCGGTCGTCTTGCCCATCGCCGAGACGACCACGACGACGTCGCGTCCCTGTCGGTGCGTCTCTGCGATGCGGCGCGCGACGCCGCGGAGTCGATCGAGCGTGGCGACCGAGGAGCCGCCGAACTTTTGAACGACGAGGCGCCGCGCGCGCGGTGGATGGAGTGGTACAGCGCGCTCGAGGCGCGCGGATTCGCTGTGCGTATTCAGCATCCGGTCCCTTTTCGCGTCGAGCCGCCGCGCGCCCTGCGAGCTCGCGCTCGGTAGAAGGCGCAGAGGTCGGCTGGGTCGACGCGGCGGACGGCGGTCGAGCCGTCCCCCGAGGATCGCTACACGAGCCCGGCGAACGACGTCTTGGTTTGCATTGCGAAGGAGTCTGGAAGGCCATAAACGCAAAATGCCCCAGGATCAAGCAGATCGAGTAGCTTTTTTGTTTCGTCTACGAATTGTCTGGGGGACTGGAGGCTCGCGCGGAGGCGGGGCGGCCAGGGGCCCGGGTGGTGGCGTCGGGTCGAGCAGGTCCGCGACGTAGCGCGCGTTCGCGGTCGCCGGACCGGTCATCAGCATCGGCGCCGCGTCGAGATCTTCGGCCTCGAGCAGCGTCACGACCCGCTGGAGCACCCAGTCGATCAGCGCGCGCTCGCCCTCGTGCAGCGCGGCGAGCCGTCGCGCGAGCTCCTCGTGCAGCGGGGACGGCGCGTCGTTCGCGAGCTCCTCTCCGCGCGGGGTCGCGCGGACGTAGACCTTGCGTCGATCCTCTTCCGAGCGCTCGCGGGTGACCATGGAACGCGCCTCGAGGCGGTCGATGATCCCGGTCACCGTGGCCTGACTCAGCGAGACGGCGCGCGCGACCTGGGACGGAGTGGCTCCGTCGGCCCGTACGATCTCTCGGAGGCAGACCAGCTGAGGCAGCGTCAACGAGTGATGCTTCGCAAGGCCTTTGCTGTGCCGATCGATGGCGCGCGACGTGCGGCGGAGCGAGCGGAGGATCGAGTCTTCGTATCGGTCCACGCCCTCACTCTACACGCTCGCCCCGCGACGCTACGCGCTCGCGTGTCGATCGACGTTCGCCTCGTCGAACAGCGTCGCGAAGGTCGAGGCGACGTGCGTGGTGCCGGGTCGCTCGCTCGGTCCGAGCTCTGGATGCATGAGCGAGACGCGCGCTCGGATCTCCGTCCCGAGCTCGTGCAGGAAACTGATGTTCGTGGCGAGTCGAGCGACCCACTCCTCCTCGCACATCGAGGACAGGAGATCGCGGTTCAGCCGCTCGAGGAATGGGATCGAGGAGTAGTCCACGAACCCGCTCAGCGCCGCCGATCCGTCCAACGTCGCCCAGGCGCGGAAGAAGTCTTGCATCTCTTTGCCGAGCTCCGCGAGCTCGAGGAGCATCGGGCGGACGCGCATCATGACGTCGGGATCCACGAAGCCACCCTGTCGATAGACCAGCGCGATGCTCGACCAGTACATCGTGAAGTCCCAGAGGATCTTCATGGTCATCGCGCGTGGGCTCCCCATGATCGGGTACTGCCCCTCGTAGATGCTCATCACGGCGCGGTAGGTGCTCGCGTAGGTGCGCGCGTGGTGCTGCGCGCGGTCCTCGATCTCGAGTCCCGCATGATCGCGCACGATCAGATCGGTGATGAGATCGTTCGCGAGCGCGATGAAGTCGCTGCCGGGCGAGTAGAGCGGGTCCGTGAAGTACCCCGCCTCGCCGGTGATCGCCCAGCGCGCTTCCGCGTCGAACACGCGTCGGCATGAGTGCGAGTAGTCGCGCATCACGAGGAAGTCGAGGCGCGGCGCCGAGCCCACGCGCTCCGCGAGCTGCGGCTCGTGCCGCTCGAGCCATTCCGCGGCGGCCTCTTGCGTCCGGAGCGTGTCGAACGGATGCAGCGCGTCGTCGGCGACGATGCCGATGCTCGTCTTCTGGTTGGCGAGCGGGATGACCCACGCCCAGTACCCCGGGCCCATGAAGTGGTTCGTGCTGAGGCGTCGCGGGGCCGAGACGCGCCCGCGCCAGGCCGCGCGCTCCGACCACTCGTCGAGGTCGGTCGCCTCGTCGATACGAAACCAGGCCGCGTTGACCGTGTGTCGATTGCCTCGACCGAGGCCGAGCTTTCGCTTGAGCACCGAGGCCCGCCCGCTCGCGTCGACGAGCCAGCGGCACGCGATGCGCCGGCCGTCCACCGAGAGGATGTGCGGCTTGCCGAGCTCGACCTCGGCGCGCGCCCCCTCGATCACCTCGACGCCGAGCGCCTTCGCGCGATCGGAGAGCGCGTTCTCGAACGAGCCGCGGTCCAGCTGGTAGCTCGGCACGAAGAAGAAGCGGCTCGGGCCACACTCGAGGCGATCCTCGATGATCCGGTTGTCGCCGTGGGTGAAGAAGAAGCGCAAACCAAATTTCGGTAGCTGCGCCTTGAGCTCCGGCTCGAGGCCGAGGCTCATGAAGTAGAGGCTCGCGATCTCGACCGACGACTCGCCGACCTTGAACGCCGCGTCGGGCCTCGGGGCGGCGCGCCGCTCGACGACCGTCACGGACAGGTCGGGCCGCGCGCGCTTGAGCTGAATGGCGAGGCAGAGCCCGGCGAGGCCGCCGCCCACGATGCCGACCTCCGAGGTCTCCGTCGCGGTCACCGCGGTGTTCTACCCGAGTCGGACGCCTCTGTGCCCGCCGGAGCGTGAGCCCCGTCAGTGCGTGAGGGTCGGGTGGCGCGGGTCGTAGAACGGGCCCAGATCGCTGAGCGATGCAGAAGAACCTCGGCTTCGACGCGGCCGCGTACTCCCGTGCGGCAGGATTCGCTAGCGAGTGGCGCGATACCTGGTGGAACCAGGACTACCTCGAGCTCCTCGCGGCCCGCTTCGGGCTCCGCGAGGCGGAATCGGTGCTCGACGTCGGGTGCGGCGCCGGGCACTGGGGCCAGCGGCTGGTGAGCGCGCTGAGCGAGGGCGTGTCGCTGGTCGGAGTCGATCACGAGGCGGGGTTCCTCGACGCGGCCCGAGCGCGCGCGACCGAGCGCGGCGTCGACGCGCGCTACGAGGCGGGCGCCGCGGAGTCGCTCCCGTTCGGCGATGGGACGTTCGACGTCGTGACCTGCCAGACGGTCTTGATCCATGTGGCGGACGCGCGCGTGGCGCTGTCCGAGATGATTCGCGTGACGCGACCGGGCGGCAGGGTGATCGCGGTCGAGCCGAACAACGTCGTGAACGCGCTGGTGGGCCGCGTCCAAGAGCCGGAGCTCGATCTCGAGGAGCTCCTACGTCTGCTCCGCTTCGCGATGCTCTGCCGCGAAGGGAAGAGGCGGACGGGGCAGGGCGACGGGGCGATCGGGGAGCGCCTGCCCGGGATCCTGGTGGAGCTCGGGCTCGAGGACGTCACCGTACAGAGCAATGATCGTTGCGCCATGATGGCGCCTCCCTACGCGGAGCGCGCCCAAGCGATCCAGCGAGACCAGCTGCGCGCGTTCGCCGAGGGTGAGCTCACGCTCTGGGGAGATCGCGAACGGGCGCGGGCGCTCTACCTCGCGGGGGGCGGCGACGCGTCCACGTTCGATGAGCTGTTCGATCTCGACGTCGCCCATCAGCGGCGCGCGATCGCGCTGATGGACGAGGGTCGCTTCTCGACGGCGGGCACGTACTCGATGGTCATCGCGGTCGGGCGCAAGCCAGCTTGAACGTCCGGATCAAGGCGAGGTGGCTTCGGCGGACGGTCGCTTGCCGTTGCCATTGCCGCTATTGCCGATCGATCCGCGCCCGGGGTCGTTCGCTCCCTGTGGCCACATCGCGCTGAGCTTCTCGCCGCCGAGGATCCCGAAGTCGAGCGTCCGGATCGGGAAGGGGATCGAGATGCCGGCGTCGTCGTAGGCCTTCTTGATCGCGATGATCGCTTGGTGGCGCGCGACGAACACGTCCGCGCCGTTCTTCACGTCGATCCAGAACCGGGCCACGAGGTCGATCGAGCTGCCGCCGAAGCCGGTGAAGAACACTTGCACCGCCTCGGACTCGACGCGACGTTCCACGCCTTCGATCGCGCGGCGCGTCACCGCCTCGACCTCGTCGAGATCGGCTGCGTACGAGACCCCGACCGGCACCTCGACGCGGCGACGACCGAGCTGCGTGTAGTTCTTCATCACGTCCTCGAAGACCTTGCGGTTGGGGACGCTCACCAGAATTCCATCGAACGTGCGGATCTTCGTCGTTCGCAGCTCGATCGAGTCGACGTACCCGAACGTGCCGTTCGTCTCGAGGATGTCGCCCACGTCGAACGGGTGTCGGATCGAGAGCGCGAAGCCGGCGAAGTAGTTCGCCGCGACGTCCTGGAACGCGAGGCCGAGCGCGAGACCGACCACGCCGGCGCCGGCCAGCAGGCTGGACGCCGCTCGGTCGAGGGCCAGCACGTGGAGCGCGACGATCAGGCCGATCGTGAGGACGACGAACGAGACCGTCTTCGACAGCGTCGGCACCGCGGCGCGGTGGAGGCTCGTGCGCTCGAGCCCACGCGACGTCGCGCGACGGACGAGTCGTCCCAGCCCCCAAAACACCAACAGCACCAACACCGCGACGGCGAGGTTGGGCAGCATCTCGAAGAAGGCGTTCCACCAATCGGTGAGCTTCGAGAGGACCCGTTCGATCGCGCTATCCATCTTGTCGTCAGACCTCCGCGGTCGGACGTTGCAACCTGCGTTCCCGCCGCGGCTCGATGCCGCGCCAGCCGCGAGGTGCGACGGAGTGCCTCAGGCGTGGCGATCAGGCGCGCGCGTCGACCGCGCAGCTGTGATCGGTGCACCGCCCGGTGAGGCGGAGTCGGTTCTTCGCGAACGCCCCGTACGCGAGGTCGAGGATCCCGCGCACGATCGGGAGCCGGGTCAGCGCGACGAGAGGGCCGAAGCCGACCGCCGCGTAGAGCTGTCGGAACACGTCGACCCCGACCACCCAGCGGCCGTCCGCCGTGCGCCCATGGATCTGCGCCATGAGCTCGCCCTCGGTCCGACCGATCGCCTCGGCGTCGAAGCCGTCGGCCGCGATGTCGGTGAAGCGGATGCGCCCGCGGCGGTCGAGGCGGCGCAACACATCGATCTCGCGTCGGCAGAGCGGGCACTCGCCGTCGAAGAAGACCTCGAACCTCGACGCGGCCATGGCGCGGACTGTCGGGCCGGGCGCGCGGCGTGTCGAGCCCTCACATCGCGGGGAGGCTGACCGTGCCGTCCACCGCCGCGTGCTCGTCCACGAATCGCATGATCTCGAGCGACGTCGTGTTGCGATCGCTGTCGACGCCGCTCAGCGGATCGATGTGGGAGAGGAAGCTGAGGTCCACGACGCGCAGGCCGAGCTCCTCGGTGCGCGTCGCGCCCTCGTGGGGTCGTCCCGCACCGACGGTCGGCGCGAGCCGCGTCGGGAGATCGGCGTACCCGTCGGCCCCGACGAGCGCGGCGCCGATCGCGAGCACCGGCGCGTCGACGAGCTGGCGGTCGAACGTGCGCAGCCCCTCGTCGGCGCGCCAGTCGTCCTCCGGCACGTCGGGGCCGGCGACCGCTTGCAGATCGAGCGCGAGGCGCGTCGGGAAGTACCACTCCGCGAAGTTGGAGCGTCCGTGCACCCACGACGCGATGAGCGCGCTCATCGGCGTGGGCTCCGGGGGATCGGTGTCCGGCGCGTCGAGCCAGTCGTAGGTGGCGCTCGGATCGGATGGACGCGTGAGCATCGCGTCGCCGAACACCGTGCTCGTGTACGTCTCGATCGGTCCGCCGGTCGGCTCGCCGCACGACACCGCCGCGAACGTGAGCGCGTTCGAGGACGTGTCGAAGCCCCACCCGAGCGCGGCGAGGTTCGTCATCGGCGGGACCGAGCGCCTGGGAAGATTCAGCAGCAGCCCGAGCACCTCGTCACGCGCGCGATCGCGCACCACCTCGGTCGGCGCGAACCGCGCGCGCAGGGCCATCACTTCGGCGCGCGGATACACCGAGACGCCGAGCAGCGGCAGCTCGATGAACGGACTCGCCGCGCGGATCGTGTCGACGCCCGGCAACCCCATGATGCCGGGGGTCCCGTTCCGGTACTCGTCCTCGCTGAGCGCGGTCGTCCCGAGCGCGCCGTCGATCAGCACGATCCCCGCGAGCTCCTCGACCCCACGCGTGCCGTCCTCGAACCGCCACGATGCGTACGCCTCGGCGAACGAGCCGCCGAGCGAGTGACCGAGCAAGAAGACGTGCGAGCGACGATCGGCTTCGGGCACCATCGCGATCACGCGCCGCAGGTCCTCGGCGTGGGTGGCGAGGCCCCACTCGCTCATGTACGAGAGCTCGCTCGCGGTGTGGAAGCCAGGGAACGCCTCGCCGCCGACCGTGTCGCGACCGAAGTAGTAGCCCTGCGCGATCTCGGGGTTGCCCGCCGCCTCCGCCGCGTCGGCTCCGCGCAGGTCCTCGAGCGCGTTCGAGCGCCGGTCGATCGCCCACACTTCGACGGGGAGAGACGTGTTGACGCCGCGGAGGACCAGCGCTTCCGCGAGCGACTCGTAGCTGGGCGCACCGCCGAACAGGCCCGGCATCGCCACGAGGATCGCCCGCACGGGCACCGGCGGATCCTGGTCGGCGCGGAAGCGGACGACCTGGGTGAAGTCGAGCTCGCTCGGCGTGGTCGCGCCGCCGTTCGGATTGGCGGGCGGGGTGAAGCCCGCGACGCGGAAGATCTCGCGGCGCACCCCGGCCACCGGCACCGTCGACGCCGGCACCTCCATCCGCGGCCAGTCGACGCCGCCTCCCGCGTCGGTCGCGACGCCCCCGTCCGACGGGCCGGCGTCGCGACCGCCGCCTCCGTCGCACGCGGTGATGAGCCAAGCGATCGCGAGCGAGCGGGCGAGCGTGCGCACCATCGAACCTCCACGCGGCCAGATCGACGCCGCGAAGCTGGGTACCTCAACGCGCCTCCGCTCGCACGCGGATTGCAGCCCGGAGCCGCGAGGGCTCGCGGATGGGCCGTCCTGTGCCATGAGGTGATCGTGATCGACCGGACCGTGCTCCGCGCCCGCGCCAAGCGCGCCGCCCTCGCCGTGACCCTCGCGCTCGGGATGGGCGGCTGTTTCCGAGCGCATGATCGCGAGGAGCGCGGCGACGCGGGACCGCGCCCGGACGACGCGGGCCGCGCGGACGCAGGACGGTCGGACGCGGGGCCGCCGGACGCGGGCCTCGACGCGGGCGACGTCGACTGCGTCCCCGACCCCGACTGCAACCCGACCTCGGAGCACCCCGCCGAGGACGGGTTCTGCGACTGGAACGCGTTCAACGCGTGCTGCGAAGCGCGCGGCTGGAACATCGACACGTGTCAGCTCCCGGGCGGGCCGCTGTCGCCGCCCGAGATGCCCGAGCCCGCGTGAAGCTGCGCGTCGATCCCTCCGCCACGCCGCTCGCCGCGGAGTGGGAGCGCCTGCGCGAGACCGCGCTCCGCCGTGGACCGACCGTCACGTTGTCGCCCGCCCCGATCGACGTCCGGCGTTTCCGTCCGCGGGCCGTGGATGCCATGCGCGCGGCGTGGTCGCGCCGCGCGATCGACGAGCACCGGAGCGCGACGGTGTTCTCGGGGCTCTTGCCCCAGCTCATCGAGGCGGAGCTGCCCATCGACGTCTTGGCGGTGGCCCTGCGCATGGCGATGGACGAGCTCCACCACGGCGCGCTCTCGTTCGCCGTCGCGCGCGCGCTCGGAGCGGAGGCGGAGCTCGAGATCGACGACGCGTCCGAGGCGCCGGCCGCGCATCGGGACGCCACGCCACGCGTCCGCGCGCTTCGCAACGTCCTTTACGCGAGCTGCATCTCCGAGACGGTGTCGGTGGCGCTCACCGCGGCGGAGCGCGAGCGGACCGACGAGCCGTACGTGCGCGAGGTGCTCGATCAGCTCTTCGCCGACGAGACGCTGCACGCGCGGTTCGGTTGGATCTGCGTCGCGCTCATGGTGCCCCGGCTCGAGCCGACCGAGCGCGCGGAGGTGGACGCGTATCTGCCATACGCGCTGACGCACCACGAGCGCGCGATCGCGTCGCGCCTCGTCGGAGGCGCCGGGCTCGACGCGCTCGAGCGCGAGGACTGCGCGCGGCTCGGCGGGCTCGATCCCGACGAGGCGCGCGCGGTGCTGTTCGACACGACTCGTGACGTGATCGCGCAACGCCTGCGCGAGCTCGGGCTGGGTCGAGCCGAGTAGCGCTGCCCGCGCGAGCTCGCTATGCGAGCGGCATGGACGCGCGCGACATCCTCGATCACCCGGTCATCGGACAGCGCTACTTCTTTCCTCGTCGCGAGGCGCCCCCCGCGCCGTGGCGGGTCGAGGTCGAGGGCGCGACGCTCGTCGGACATCGGAGCCGCGCGTCGATTGAACCATCGCACGCGACCTTGCTCCACTTCCACGGCAACGGCGAGGTGGTGGCCGACTGGGTCGACGGATTCACGCCGGCGCTCAACGCGCGAGGGCTCGACGTCGCGCTCGCCGAGTACCGCGGCTATGGAGGCTCGAGCGGCTCGCCGATGCTCGCCACGATGCTCGACGACGCGCTCGCGACGTTCGACGCGCTCGGCGAGGACCCCGCGCGGGTCGTCGTCTACGGGCGCTCCGTCGGATCGATCTTCGGGCTCCACGTTGCGGCCCATCGAAAGGTCAGTGGGCTCGTGATCGAGAGCGGCATCGCCGACGTGCTCGAGCGGCTCGACCTCCGACTCGATGCGAGCGAGCTCGGGGTGAGCCGCGCGGAGCTGGAGGCCGCGGCGCGCGAGCTCCTCGACCAGCAGAAGAAGCTCGCGGCCGCCGCGTGCCCGCTGCTCGTCCTCCACACGCGCGGCGATCACATGGTCGATCCGAGCCACGCGGAGCGCTTCGCGGAGTGGGGCGGCGAGCGCGCCGAGCTCGTGCTCTTCGATCGCGGCGACCACAACTCGATCCACGCGTACAACGGCGACGCGATCGTGGAGCTGGTCGCCCGGTTCAGCCGTCGCTGATCGCGCGCCCGATCAGAACGGTCGACATACGCCCCGCGTCGGGTGGCCGATGTCGATGCAGTCGGTGATCGCGCCGCACTCGTAGGTGCCGAGCGTGCAGAAGTTCGTGCACCGCCCGGAGAAGCACATGAAGAGGATGTCGCACTCCGCGCTCGAGGCGCAAAATGCGTTGAGGTTGCCGCACGGTCCGCAGCTCTCGCAGCGGCCCTCCGTCGCGCTGTAGAATCGGCACACCTCGATCCCGGGGCATGCGCTCAGGCTGCCGGGATCCGAGCAGGGCGCGCCGCTCGGATCGGCGGGTGACAGTCGCGGGTCGAGCGCGCCGCCCGGGGGACCGCCGTCGGTGCCCGCGTCGCGCGTGCTCGCGTCGGCGCGGCCCGCGTCGGACATCGATGCACCCGCGTCGCGGCCCGCGTCGTGCGTCGCGGTTCCGGCATCGCGGCCCGCGTCGTGCGTCGCGCTCGCGTCCATGACCGCGCGCCCCGCGTCGATCCCGCCCGGTCCCGCGTCGCGCGTGCGGCCGTCGCCGAACGCGCAGCCGACCGACAGGAGCACCACGAGCGCGCGCGCGATTCGAGCCATCGCGGACAGGATACGGCAGCTCGCGCGGCGGTTCCCCTCGAGGGCTTCAGAACACCGAGCCCGCGAACAGCACGTTCGCGTAGCAACCGGCGGCGACCCCGACCAACCCGATCACGCCGAGCAGCACGCGGATCGGCGCGCTCGTCTGACCCGGCACCAGCGCGATGCCGGTCACCACCCCGAACCCGCCGACCGCGAACGCGGCGCCCGCGATCGGGAACAGCACCGGGTACCACTGGTCGAGCATCTCCGCGACGATGAGGTTCAGGGCGACGAGGACGAGCCCGCCTCCGATCGCGATCAGACCGCGGACGCGGGGGTTCAGCTCGCTCATCGCGCTCATCTGGAGGAGCTTACGCGCGACGCGCTCGAGGATCCCCACGACCCGGCGTGACGTTCCGCTCGACCGATCGACGCCGGCCTCTCTACAGTGGTCGCGATGGCGTTCGACGAAGGGCTCGCACAGCGCATCCGCGATCGGTTCGGTCACGAGGTGGCGTACGACGAGAAGCGCATGTTCGGCGGCCTCGCGTTCATGGTGCGCGGACACATGACGGTCGGGATCGTGGGGGACGAGCTGATGGTCCGGGTCGGCAAGGACGCGTACCCCGAGGCGGTCGCGCTCCCCCACGCGAGGCCGATGACGTTCACCGGCAAGCCGATGACGACGATGGTGTACGTCGCGGCCGAGGGGATCGAGGACGACCGCGCGCTCGAGGAGTGGCTGGCGCGCGCGCTCGCCCACAACGCGACGCAGCCCGCCAAGCTCCCCGGGGCGCCGCGTCGCTCGTCGCGCGCGAAGGCCGCGGCCGCGACTCCGTCCGCCCGCACATCGGGCAGCGCGGCGGCGACCCGCGCGAAGAAAGCAAAGAAGACTGCGGCACGGGGCAAGCCGGCGGCGGCTCCGCGCAGCAAGGGGGCCAAGAAGGCCGCGAAGAAGAAGCCGTCCCGCCGCACCCGCGAGCGCTGAGGGCGATGCGCGTCGGCGCCATCGCATCGCCGTCCGATACGTGGCGCGCCGGCCAGGATCCATCAGCCTTGGTGCGTGGCGCGGCAGAAGAGCGACGAAGAGGACGACGGCCCCTGGCTGAGCCCTCGGTGGGCGATGATCCTCGCCGCGGTCTTCGTGCTCGTGGTCCGAGAGGTCATCCCGTTCGGTCGGCTCGCCCTGTACCCCCTCACGCTCTTCGCCACGTGGGTACACGAGATGGGTCATGGGCTCACCGCGCTCGTCCTCGGCGGCTCGTTCGATCGTCTCGAGATCTATGCGAGCGCGGGTGGCCTCGCGTTCACCACGTCGGGGGACGGCTGGCCGCGCGCGCTGGTGTCGATGGGCGGACTCCTCGGCCCGCCGCTCCTCGGCGCAATGATCCTCGCGACGTCTAGAGGACCCCGGCGCGCCTCCATCGTGTTGTGGGCGGTCGCCGGCGCGATGATCCTGAGCACCGTGATCTGGGTCCGCTCGCTGACCGGCCTCGTCGTCGTGCCCAGCGTCGCGGTCGCCATCGCGCTCCTCGCCTACAAGGGCTGGGACGCGGTTCGACATCTAGTCGCGCAGTTCCTCGGCGTCGTGCTCGGTCTCGATACCGTGTCGCGCATCGACTATCTGTTCACCGAGCACGCCGTGATCGGCGGCCAGGCGCGGCCCTCCGACGTGGCGAACATCGCGAGCGAGGTCGGCGGTCACTATCCCCTCTGGGGCGCGCTCCTCGCGGCGATCTCGCTCTCGCTGCTCGCGGTCGGGATCCGCATCGCCTGGATGGAGACGATCCGCTGGAGCGATCTCGAGCGCCCCCGGCAGCCGGTGAAGGCGCCGCGCGCTCGCTGAGGGACGCGCCGCGCAGCCCTGCGCCGCTCAGACCTGCGCCGCTCAGACCTGCGCCGCCTGCACCAGCGCGGCGACTCGCGGATCCTGTCCGAACACCGCGTGAAGGAACGCGTACGCGTCGGCGCCGACCGGGTTGCCGAGCACGTGACGAGCCGGGATGAGGTGTGCGGCGAGCCCGTTCGTCGCGTGCGGACGACCGTCGGGATCGATCGACTTGAGCTCCGGTCCGTCCGGCCCGACGCGATAGACGAGCGAGACGGCGACGCGCTGCTCGGGCGTCGACTCGTCCCCCCACGAGCCCATCACGAGATCGACGTTCGCGCCGTTCTCGCGCTCGCGCTCGAGCGTCCACTGCACGTAGTAGACGGCCCGCGCCACTTCCTCGACGTAGAGGTAGCCCCACACGGTGCGGCTCACGCCGTGGTCGCCACAGTCGACGTCGTTCTGTTTGGTCGGCTCCACCCGGATGTTCTGCAACGGTCTCTCTCCTCAGTCGCTGTGCGGGTCGCGCGCCGCCCGGCGGGCGTACGCGATCACCGCGTCGATGTCGGCCCGCGCCCTCTCGTCGACGTGGCCCTCGATCCACCGACGACCCTCCGCGACGCTGCCGACCACGCGGACACCCGGGTGATCGACGAGGAGGCGAGAGACCGTGCGGATCAGCTTCGCGCCGACGGTGTCGCCGAGGATCACCGCGGCGAGGCGTGAGTCGGTGCGCTCCATCCAATCGCTAATCAAGCGTCGTTGACGCTCGCGGAGCGCGCGGCTCGGCATCTCCGCGCTCTCTTCGACGACCCCTACGAACGCGCCGCGCGTGAGCCCGACGCCGAGGCGCTCGGTCTCCTCGCTGATCCGATCGAGCACGCGCGACGTCAGCTCACCGCGGCGTACTTGCACGAGGAAGTTCGCGTGACGCACGAGCGAGGTCCCGTCGAGGCTGAACCGGAGATCGAACCCGGCGCTCACTCGGTCCCCGACTCGAGCCGCAGGTGGGGAGCGAGGCCGGATCGGGGACTGCGCGGCACGCGCAGGATGGTAATCGAGACGCGCACCCCAGGTGTATGCTGCTCTCGTGGACGAGTACGAGCGCCAGGCGATGCCGGGGGTAGGACAGGTCTTGTTCCGCCACAAGGCCACGACGCCGAAGCGCCTCACGCAGCTCAGCGTCGTCCTGCCGCTGCTCTGTACCGCCATCCCGGCCGCCGCGTTCGCGCTCGCTGGGACCTACGGCGGAGCTGCTGCGATGGCCGCGCTGGGGCTCGGGCTCTCGCTCTTCTTCGGGCTCATGGCGCTCGTGTTCGCCTCCGCACGCATCGTCGTGTCGGAAGGCGAAGTCAGCGTCCAGCTCGGCATGGGCGGCCCGAGGGTCGCGGTCGCGGACATCGAGAGCGTGGCCCTCGCCCCGAGCGGGCTCAACAGCGTTGGGATGGGGATCAAGAGCGACCTGCGCGGCACGACCTACGTCAAGGCGTGGGGTGACAACAAGAGTGCGGTACACATCCGCAAGAGGGATGGCAAGCGACTCATCGTCATCACGAAGGAGGCGGACGCGATGGTGCGCGCGATCGAGGAGGCGCTGCGCCGCTCGGGCTCGCCCCGGGCCCGCGTGGAGATCGAGGCCGACGAGCCGGCCGCGGACGAGCTCGAAGTCCGGCAGGAGGATCACGCCGAGCGCGCGCGCTCCGCGTGATCGATCCGGCTCCACGCGCCAGCGGATCGTCGTTGTCGCGGTGCGTGACATCGGAGACGATCCGGCGATGCGTCCTTCGCTGACCGCCGCGTGCCTCCTCGTCGCCACGGTCCTCGCCTCGAGAGCGCGCGCGCAGGAGTCCGTGGACGCTCCGCGCGTGGCCGGCTACCTCGCGCTCGCGGTCGGTGGCGATGCCGACTTCGACTCCGATCCGGGCGGCTCCACGTCGAGCTCGCTGGACGCCACCATCGGCTTCGGTGTGCGCGGCGAGCTACCCGTGCACCAGTTCGTCGTTCTCGCGGCGTCGTTCGAGCTCATGACGTTCGAGACCAACGGGAGCTTCTCGTCCGCCCGCGAAGAGGTGCTCAACTTCGACGCGTGGATCCGCGGCCGCTACCCGTTCGAGCTCACGCGCGACCTCTGGCTCGAGCCGTACGTCGCGGTGCCGATCGGGTTCTCGCTCGGCCTCATCCCCGTCGGCGGCGAGGACGAGGCCTGGCCCGGTTGGAATGTCGGCGTGCTCGGGGGCGCGGCGCTGATCCTCGGCAACCTCCCGCTCGCGTTCTTCTTCGAGCTCGGCTGGCGATTCCATCAGGTCTTTTACGACCAGAACGTGCCGATCCTCGGCAACATCGACTACAAGCTGACGACGAACCAGCTCGCGATGCAGGGCGGCGCAGCCCTCCACTTTTGATCGAGTGAGCGCCGAGACTCGGCCGATATCGACAAAGAACCCTCGGTCGAACTTTTTTTGGATCGCGAGCTTGACCCGTACGTTTGAGTGTGTCTTACTCAGACGGTGCGGGGCTGACCCGTACGGCAACACGATCATGAACCGCCATCCACATCGCTATTGTTCGGACGAGCAGGGCTCGCCTGAGCACGGCTCCTACGAGCACGGCTCTCGCATCGGCGGTTGGCGAGATTCGTCCGCCCCGAAGGCGGACGGCTGTCGCATGACGTCCGGGGTCCTTCTGGGCGGTCAGCGTGGGGACTTGGAATCCGAAGCCTTCCGGCTGAGCAGTCGACTCCTCCGTGAGGAGGTCCCCGCCTAGGCGGTCGAACACGCGTGCTTTTGGCACGTTTCGACCGCCCCAGGCCTCGCCTCGGGCGGTCTTTTCGTTTTGGCCGCTCGTTCCCGTCGTCGGTTTCCTCGTTCGGGTCTTCGGTCGTTCGTTCCTGAGCACAGCCAAGGGGTCGATGGGGAAACAGGTCTCCCCACCCGGCCGTAACCCGGACGCCATCCGCACTGCAGGTTCGAATCCTGCCGACCCCATCTCGAGACGGTAGGCGTCCGGCCGCTCGGGGATCCGTAGCTCAACCGGCAGAGCACCTGGCTCTTAACCAGGACGTTGGGGGTTCGATGCCCTCCGGATCCAGTGCGCCTTCAATGCGAAGGGCGTGAGGGATGGGTGCGTCTTCAATAGGCACATCCGTCCGCGATCATTTGATGTTCGGGAGTGGTCCAGTGGCGAGGACGCCTGGTTCTGACCCAGGCGACGGGGGTTCGATTCCCTCCTCCCGAATCGTATGTCGCGTCAGCGATCTTTGACAATCGAGAAGACCTTCGTGCGGCGCGCTCAGCGTAGCGAGCCGAGCGCGCACGCACATCTTTTTGCACGGTAGCTCAGCGGAAGAGCGGCGGGTTGTTAACCTGCGGGTCGGCGGTTCGACTCCTCCCCGTGCAGTCGCTGGCGAATGCTGGCGGGACTACATCGTCTGTAAAACGACTTGCCCAGTGGGCGAGTAAAACGTCTCGTCGTTCTCGTCGCCGCTAATCGCTTCGTCTAGGTCGGGCGCTGGGACGCAGGTGGGCCTCCAAGACCCGCCGTGCAAGGTTCGACTCCTTGACGACCTGTTCCGATCGATCGAGGGGCCGCGGTCCAGTCTGGAGTGGACGCCTGCTTGTCATGCAGGAGAGCGCGGGTTCGAATCCCGCCGGCCCCGTCGCGTTGCGTCAGGTTGCGTCGCGTCACGATAGCTCAGCAGGTAGAGCGCTCGGTCGAAACCCGGGGCGCGCTGGTTCGATCCCAGCTCGTGACATCGCGGAATGCAGTGGGGACTACATCGAAATTGGTTCGAATCCTGATCCCGCCGTCCTCTGTGGCGGGAGGCTCACTCTCGGGAGCATTCGTGTCTCTGCGCTCCTCGTCCGCGTATTGCCCCGGAGGCCCAGACAGCGGGGCTCCCGTCTCGTAAGCGGAGGAAGATCGGTGCAAGTCCGGCTCGGGGCTCTGCTCGATAAAGAAAATCATGGTGACCGATCCCGAAGTGGACGAGGGCCCTGGCTGTGACCCAGGGGCAAGTCGGTTCGAGTCCGTCCGGTCACATCTCTCCGTCCGTCGTTCAATGGTGAGGACGCTCGTCTGATACGCGGGTAACGGTGGTTCGAATCCACCCGGGCGGATCGCTTCGAGCGCGAAGGGGTCGTAGCTCAGCTGGGAGAGCGCGTGGATCGCAACCACGAGGCCATGGGTTCGAGACCCATCGACTCCATCGTTCCTGTACTGCTCTCTTGTGTACTGCGTCTGAGGTGTTGACGGCTGCATTCCTGGCTTCCAACCAGGTGGAGCGGGTTCGAACCCCGCCGGACGCTCTCTCGTGGCGGATCCGAATGGCCAGGGACCGGTCTGCAACTCCGGTACATGCGGGTTGACCTAGGGTCCTTCGGACCCGTCCTCTCTCCCGAAATCGTCCGGCTACGCGGACTTCGTCCGCTTCGCTTCGGACGATTTCACGAGAGCTCGAGTCCCGCCCGCCACTCTTGCAAGGATGCTTGCGATATACGCGGGCGCCTCGACATGCCCGCGAAGCTCAACTGGATGAGCGCCCGGCTACGGACTGGGAGGGTGGAGGTTCGAGTCCTCCCGTGGGTGCTCGCTCGCTGCGTCGACGCGCGGTGAGTCCTCGTAGCTCAAGGGAAGAGCGCTGGTCTCCGAAGCCATCGATGGGGGTTCGAGTCCCTCCGAGGATGTCATCCCGCCGACGATCGGGATCGGCGCGCCTCTCATACGGGCGACGACGGCGGTTCGACTCCGCCCGGCGGGATCGCGGGATGTAGCGCAGGCGGGAGCGCGCCGGTCTGGGGGACCGGAGGTCGTCGGTTCGACTCCGGCCATCCCGACCATGCGGGGCTCGCTCTCTGGGAGAGCACCTGTCTTACAAGCAGGCCGAGCTGGGTTCGATTCCCAGGCCCCGTACTCGCGCCCGGGTGGCGGATATGGCAGACGCGCAGCGTCGAGAGCGCTGTGGGGTGACTACCCCAATTGCAGGTTCGACTCCTGTCCCGGGTACTTTGGTCGGCTCCCCTTGCCGGGGTGGCGGAATGGCAGACGCGGCGGGCTCAGAACCCGTCGACCCATCGTGGTCGTGCAGGTCCGACTCCTGCTCCCGGCATCTTCGCGCGGACGTGGCGGAACAGCAGACGCATTCGGCTCAAACCCGGAGGAGCCTCGAGCTCGTGAGGGTGCAAGTCCCTCCGTCCGTATTCAGCAAGTAAAGTTCTCGTTGGTGCGCCCGTTCGGGAGGACGGACCCGCGACGGCTATCCACGTGATGGTCGCTCGACGTCGCCGTCCTCCCGTTCGGGCCTCTTCTTCGGAGTGTGGCGCAGCCTAGAAGCGCGCTTGGTTCGGGACCAAGAGGTCGCGGGTGCGAATCCCGCCGCTCCGACTCGGCGAATGCATGTGGGACTACATCCTAACCTGGTGAGCTCGGTTCGAATCCGAGTCGCCCCGTTCGCGGGGCGGTCGTCTAGCGGAAGGACGCTGGGCACGTCGTCTCACGACGAGCTCGTCGCCGTCGTTTCTGGAACGTGAAAGTCGTCTTGGAAGGTGAAGTGGCCCAGGGCCACACCGGCTTCGAAACCCGGGGGCGTCGAATACGACGCAGGGGTGCGACTCCTCCTCCTTCCACTCGCGCTCGTTCGTCTCATGGAGGGTAAACCGACCGGGGGTCGGGGCCGGGTGCTAACCGGTTCGCAGTCGCACGGCTGTGGGGATCGAGACCTCTGCTCTCCGTCGCGCGCGTCGGCGCGCAACTTCGCTGTCCCTGTCGTCTAGTGGCTCAGGACACCGGGCTCTCAACTCGGAAACGGCGGGTTCGACTCCCCCTAGGGACGAGTGCGTCAAGAAGGTCTTCTCGATCGTCAACGGTCGCTGCGCGAATGCGAAGAAGGGAGGCCACCATGGCTCTCAAGGCATTGTTCCGTAGCGCAGCGCGTCTTCTCCCGAAGACGACCAGCATCAACCACGAGGGCGCGCCGGCGTACGCGCTGGACGCGCGGACGGCGCTCGCTCAGCTCGCGGCGACGGGCTCGTTCGGCAACACGTTCTACGTCTCGGGCGAGGAGCAGCTCACGCAGGTGCTCGCGCACGCGAGCGCGTGCGAGCCGACGTACGTCGCGAAGGTGGCGATCTACGCGCGTGAGCGTGGCCACATGAAGGACATGCCGGCGGTGTTGCTCGCGCACCTCGCGACGCGAGGCCCGGACGGCATCGCGGCGATGAACGCGGCGTTCGGCCGCGTCATCGACAACGGCAAGATGCTCCGGACGTTCGTCCAGGTGATCCGGTCGGGCCAGCTCGGCCGGAAGTCGCTCGGTACGGCGCCGAAGAAGGCCGTGCAGCGGTGGCTCGCGTCGCGCTCGGCGATGCAGCTCTTCCGCGACTCGGTCGGCAACGACCCGTCGCTCGCCGACGTGATCAAGATGGTCCACCCGCAGCCGGCTTCGGACGAGCAGCGGGCGATGTACGGCTACTTGATCGGCAAGCCGCACGACGTCGACAAGCTGCCGCGCGATGTGCGGCTGTTCGAGGCGTACAAGCGCGGTGAGACGGACGGGGCGGTGCCGAAGGTGCCGTCGCGGATGCTCGCCGGGTTGCCGCTCGGCAAGGCCGCGTGGACGGCCATCGCGAAGAACGCGCGGTGGCACGAGACGCGGATGAGCCTCAACACGTTCCAGCGCCACGGCGTCTTCGACGACGCGGCGATGGTCACGATGATCGCGTCGCGTCTCTCGGACGCGAGCGAGGTGCGGGCGGCGAAGGTCTTCCCGTACCAGCTCCTGATGGCGTGGAAGATGACGGCCGGCGTGCCGGCGCTCATCCAGTCGGCGCTAGAGGACGCGATGGAGCACGCGGTGGCCAACGTCCCGGTCATCGACGGCCACGTCGTGATCTGCCCGGACGTGTCGGGCTCGATGAGCGGCTGGGTCACCGGGTACCGTAAGGGCGCGACGAGCGCCGTGCGGTGCGTGGACGTGGCCGGACTCGTCGCGGCGGCGCTCCTGCGGACCAACCCGCACGCGCGGGTGATCCCGTTCGAGCACACCGTGAAGGACATCCGGCTCAACCCGCGCGACTCGGTCATCACCATCGCCGACCAGCTCGCGAAGGTCGGTGGCGGTGGCACCAACTGCTCGGCGCCGCTCGCGCTCCTCAACGAAGAGCGCGCGAAGGTCGATCTCGTCCTCTACGTCTCGGACAACGAGTCGTGGGTGGACGCGAAGGGCCGGAGCGGCTTCGGGCAGTCGACGGCGATGATGGACGAGTGGACGAAGCTCCGCGCGCGGAACCCGCGGGCGAAGCTCGTCTGCATCGACCTCACGCCGAACATCCACAAGCAGGCGATCGATCGCTCGGACATCCTCAACGTCGGAGGCTTCTCGGACGCGGTGTTCGACGTCGTCGCCCGGTTCGTGAAGGACGAGGGCGCGGTCCACTGGGCCACGCTGATCGACCGGATCGAGCTGTAACCCCGGCGGGGCGGCGCGCGCTCCCTGCGTAGCGTGCGTCGCCACGCCATTTTCTTCTTGCCGCCGAAGACTCAGATGGTGGGGTCGCCAGTCTTTCATGCTGGAGGTCGCCGGTTCGATTCCGGCCGGCGGTGCTCGGGGCTCCTCGGGGAAGGACGGCGGTCCCACGAAACCGCGCGGGGAGGGCTCGACTCCCTCGCCCCGATTCCACCGTGCTCCGTCGCGGGATACCCTGCCGCGATGCGACACCTTCGCTGGCTGAGCGCGATCACCCTCGTCCTCGCCGCGTGCGATGGCAGGGATCCACCGAGCGACGGAGGGCGCGACGCCGGTCCGATCGGTCGCGACGCGGGACAGGCCGTGGACGCGGGCTCCTTCGACGCGGGCTCCTTCGACGCGGCGAGCGGGTCGGATGCGGGTGAGCTCCCGAGCTGTGACCGCACGCTCTCGCCGAGCGACGATCTCATCGCCGAGGTGACGGGCGCGGCGGACGGCACGACGCTCTGCCTCGCCGATGGCGACTACGGTTCCGTCGACTTCGACGGGATCGATCGTACCGGGTACGTCACGTTGCGCTCCGAGACCGGGCGTGGCGCCACCCTCAACCCGCGCATCACGGGATCCAGCTTCTTCCGATTCTCGAGCCTCACCATCGCGGGCGCGACGATCCGCTCGTGCGCGCACGACGTCCAGCTCACGGGCAGCGTGTTCACGGATGGACTGCTCGTCACGATGCGCGACAGCTCGTGCCCGCCCGACCTCCACCTCCTCGTCGACCGCAACGAGTTTGGCGATCTCGGCCCGGCGCTCTACGAGGGGCGCATCTCCGTCGCCGACGACGATGGCCCGCAGCCCGCGATGGGCCTCACGATCCGCAACAACGTCATCGGTCCGGGCTGCCAGTCGGACGGCATCCAGCTGGCGGGCGGCGCGAGCGGAGTGACCATCGGCCCCGGCAACGTGTTCGACGGCATCGTCCAGAGCGGGCCGGTGCACTGCGACATGATCCAGTTCTACGGATCGGGCCAAGGCAACACGATCGTCGGTAACCACTTCCGCGATGGCTCGGTGGCCCTCACGCACCACACCTCGGCGCCGGACGGGACGGTGTTCCGCGACAACCTCGTGACGCGCGTCAACCAGCTCCAGATCGGTCAGAGCGCGGACGTCGTGTTCGAGCACAACACGCTCATCGATCTCACCGACGTGTTCCACATCAACAGCGACACTACGAACGCCTCGATCCGGAGCAACCTGTTGGCGGCGAACACGTCGCCGCTGAACACCAGCGTGGGCGGCGGCTGCGCCGGGTGCACGATCGCAAATAACCTTTGCGAGAGCGGCGCCTGCCCGGGCACCGGCTCGGTCACCGCTACCCCTGTCTTCGTGGGTGGCGCGTCGCCGAGCGACCGTGCCGGCTATCGGCTCACCGCGACGTCTCCCGGTCACGCCGCGGCGCACGACGGCGCCGACATCGGCATCGTGTCGCCGTGAAGCCGCGCGCGTCGCTCATTCGGTGACGCGGTCGCGATCGGTATCGCGCAGTGCGAGGTAGGCGATCGCGCTGAGCCCGGCCGCCGCGGCCGACATCACGATGGCCCGCGGGCTCGCCGCGTGCGCGATCACGTGGAGCACGCGGAGCGGATGGAGCGCGAGGTCCCACGAGCTGAGGCGCTCGACGCGGCCGAGGTAGATGCCGAAGCCCGTCGCGATCACCGCGCACGACACGAGGGCGCGCGACGCGTAGAGGTGGCCCGAGGCGCGCACCACTCGCTCGACGCGACGGAGCGAGAACGCGCCCGCGAGGAGGCCGGTGATCGCCGCGGTCGACAACAGCAAGACGTCATACCAGAGGGGCACCGGGGCGCGATGGCGGAGGTGGACGAGATCCGAGACGAGGTACGGCGCGTTCGGAAGGAACGCGAGCCACGCGGCGCCGAGCGCGTACGACAGCGCGCGCCGGTCCGCACGCGCGCTGCGCTCGAGCGCCCACGCGGTGAGCCAGGGGATCCACGCGAGGGCGAGGTTGAACCCGATGAACGCGTAGCAGCCGACGCCCGAGTAGAGAACGCGCGCCATGAGCATGCCGGCGAACAAGAGCGTCCCGAGCCCGAGCGCCAGCTCCCCGTCGCGAAACGATCCGTCGCGCCGCCACGCGTTCCGCCCCGTTGCGATGTGCATCGGGGGAGCGTCACGGACGCGCCGCGCCGAGCCGCGACGCGCCCGAGGAGGTCTCGCGGAGGGTTCGTGGCGATCCCGTGGCGGCTGAGCGTTCGCGTGCGGTGATAGCATCGGACGCATGGCGCACCCGCGGTCGATACGGCTCGCAAAGTGCTCGATCGCCGTCGCGCTCGTCGTCGCCTGCGACGCGGACGCGACGATGTCCGACGGGGGCGCGCGCATGGACGCAGGCGCGCGCCGCGACGGAGGCGCGCGCAGCGACGGCGAAGCTCCGCGCGATGCCGGCGCACGCCCGGACGTGATGCTCCCCGAAGGCACGGGGTGGATCGCGCTACCCGGCACCGAGCTCTCCACGATCTGTCCCGACGACGCCTCGATCCACGCGGTGGTCGGTTGCGCGGCGGTCGCCGCGGCGTGGGGCGGCGGCGCGGCCGACACGACGCACGATCGCCTCCTCGTGTGGGGCGGCGGGCACAACGACTACTGGGGCAACGAGATCTACGCGCTCGATCTCACGACGCAGACGGTGTCGCGCATCACCGACCCCAGCCCCGCGACGCCGAACCCAGACGACTGCGGCGTCACCCAGCTCGCGGACGGTCGCCCGAACTCGCGCCACACGTACGACAACCTCGCGTACATCGAGCACGCGCACCGAATGTTCGCGTGGGGTGGGGCGCCCGCCTGTCGCCCGGGCGGCGGCTCGGACGACACGTGGACGTTCGACGTCGACGCGGTCGAGTGGACCTCGATGGATCCGACGAACGGGGGTCCCCCCGCCGCGTTCATCGCGTCGACCGACTACGACGCACAGACGCAGCTCGTCTTGCTCCACGACACGCACGGGCTCTGGTCCTACGACGTCGACACCAACACGTACGCCGCGCGCGCACCCGACACCGCGACCGACTACCACATGACCGGCCGCGTCGATCCGGTGCATCGCCTCTTCGTGATGATCGGAGGTGGCCAAGCGTGGGCCCACGATCTCGCGGGCGGCTACGCGCGACGCGCGCTCGATCTCACGGGCTGCGGCGCGGTCGTCGACGCCGCGTATCCCGGCTTCGCCTGGGATCCGGTCGACGAGCGCTTCATCGCGTGGGTCGGCGGTGGATCGGTCTACGCGATCGATGCGGTCGCGGGCACGTGCGAGGAGCTCCCCTACGATGGCGGACCCGGCGACGCGCAGGCGAACGGCACGAACGGTCGCTTCCGGTACTTCCCGGCGCTCGACGTGTTCGCGCTCGTGAACGACTTCAGCGAGCCGGCGTACATCCTGCGACTGCGTACGCCGTAGTCGGAGAGCTCCGACACACCGTCGACCGTCGAGCGTTCCCGTCGACCGTCTCCGTTCCCGTCGACCGTCGACCATCCCGCGTCATCCCCCGTCGACCCTCCCGCGTCGACCGTCGACCGTCACCCGATTACTCGAACGTCGGCTCCCATCCCCCGCCGCGCTGCCGCTTGCGGAACTCCGGCTTGAGCTCGCTGCGCGCATCGTCGCGGAGGAGCTCACACGGATCGAACCAGTGCGTCGTGCGCGCGCTCGCGAGGACCTCCGGTGTCGGACCTTCGAAATCCGAGTTGTCGGGGCAGCGCGCGTGCCACAGCGCGGATCGATCCGGCAGCGCGCCGAGGCTGAGGACCTCCTTCACGCCGCCGTTGCAGTTCGTCGCGACCACGAGCACCGGCCCCGGCAAGTCCTTCGGATCGCGCACGCGGAGCACGACGTCGTGGTGAAACTCGCCTTGCGTCCAGTGCGCGACCAGCTCGTACTCTCCGTAGACCTCGCGCACCTGCTCGAGCAGCGCGCCCAGCACCAGGCACTCCGCCAAGCGGTCCGTCGCGGTCATGGGGTGAGGATAGCGCGCCAACAGACCGAAACGCGCACGTCGGCTCGTTCGTGCGTCAGCGCGCCGGAGGACGATGGAGCGCGAGGCTGGCTTCGCGGCCGTCCGCGTCGGTCGGCAGCACCGCGCTGAGCGCCGCCTCCAGCGCGTCCATGTCGTCGCGGTCGCGTAGAGATATCCGGACCCCGCGACTCCGCTCGTCGACCTCCGCGATCGCGCGGAGCGCCGCGCGTGTTTCGTCGTCCAGGTGGTTTGCGATCGCATGAGACATCCAGAGGCCCGCGTCTCCCGGGACGCGCACCCATCGCTCGCACCAGGCGCGAAGCGTGGTGACGCCATGCGCGGCGCCGCAGGCCTGCTCGTACGCGGTGACGTCGGGCGACTCGCCCGTCGGGTCGCGATGGAACAGCGCGGCTTGGATGAGCTGACCGGCGTCGAACAGCGCGTCGATGCGCGCTCGCCACGCCTCGCGGAGCGAGAGGTCCGCGCTCGATGCGCGGAGGCAGACGACGCGCGCCTCCTCCGCGCGGGGGAGCACGCCGGTGCCGAACGTGAGCGACCAATCGTCCGCCGACATCATCGTCGTGAGCTCATCGCGCATGTCGCGCTGCGCCCGCGCGAGCGCGTTGCTCCGTTTGCGGCTCAACGGCCGCTTCCCGGCCTCGCGCCGATACACGTCGCTCCGCAGCCCGTCGCTCGGCGCGTCGTCGAGCCACGGCGTGACGAGCGCCGTGGCCCCATCGCGATCCACGTCGAACACGAGGAGGGCGGCGATGCGCGACGACCCGGCGAGCGGGCGGAGGAGCTGCGACCCCGCGCCGAACGTCCGATCGACGAACCGAAGCGGACGCCGCATCGCAGGCGTGATCGCGAGTCGGCACGTGGTGCCCACCTGGCCGCCCTCGACGGCGTCGCTCGGCACGAAGCCGATCGAGAGCTCGGCGTTCCCCGGCGCGAGCACGCGGCCGACGACGTTGACGTGGATCATGGAGCTCATCATCGCGTGCATGAGCTCGATGGGATCGACACCGGAGCTCTGGCCCCCCGCCAGTGAACCCGCGGGGATCGCCTGTTCGGGCCGGTCCGCGACCAGGATGGGGCCCGAGCGCGAGCCGGTGCGCTCAGGTGTCAAGAACTGATGCGTAGCGCCCTTTCGTGGATCTCCGACGAGGAGCTCGAGGGAGTCGACCGCGACGAGCTCACGATCGATCGCATCGCCCCACACGACGACGCGCACGCCGAGGCCCGGGCCACCCTCGTTGCGCACGCTCACGCCGAGGCGGAGCCCGTCGCCGACGCCGAGGGGGATCGCGGTCCCGCCGTAGTGCGCATGGAGGGCGAGCTGCGGCGTCCCTTCCGCACGTCGCTCGTGCGGCGGCCGTTCTCGGAGTCGGAAGCGGAGGGCGGTGGTCCCTTCGGGGAGCGCTCGCTCCTCGATCGCATACCGATAGCCGGTCCGCGCGCGGGCGACATCGCAACCCACCGCCTCGCATGTACGACGCAAAATATCTTCGGCGAACAGCGCGTCTCGCTGCCACGCAGCGCGGAGCGCGTCCTCGTCGGCCCCGAGCTGCGCGCTCCAGCGCTCCGGGTGGCCGGACGCCTCGGTCTCGTCCGCGCGGGGCGCGCCGTCGGCGTCGTCTCCCTCCGGCGGTGGATCGAAGTAGTCGGGGAACGAGTTGTATCGGTCGACCCGCTGGCCCTCCGCGAACAAGCCGAGCTCGAGGACCGAGCTGTCGTGGACGAGGACCGCGATCGATGGCGCACCGGTCGCGCTCGACGCGAGGGCGGCGAGGTGGCTGAGCGCGTCGAGGTCCTGCGACTCGGTCCGCTGGTCATAGATCGTGACCCAGCCACCGGCATCGGGCGGGAGGACCAGTACGGTGCGGTCGGCGTCGGCCGGGTCCTCGACGAGGTCTGCGTCCTTGGCGTCCGCCGTGATCGCGTGGAGCAGCGCGTCGCGCGGTCCGTCGCCCAGGTGGACCTGCACGTTGGTGAAGAAGGATCCCACGCGCCCTCATACGCGACGCGCACGTCGCGCCTTCCATGCGGCCACCGCGCCGACGAGGAGCACGAGCGCGAAGGGAGGGTCCCTCTCTGTCCGTCGCGCGACGCTCGCGCGGCACGCGCATCCGTACGCGATGGGCGGCTGCCTCGTGCCTCGCGGCTGCCTCGCACGTCGCGGAGCCTGCGCGCGCGAGTCGATGACGGCGACGCACACCAGCGCGAGGACGGATGGACGCACGCACGCACGATACCGGCGGCGCGCCCGCCGCGCGGGGCCGGATCGTCAACCCCTGGTGCCTCACGACGCGGAGCGAGCGCACACGGTCCCGAGGGGGAGCGCTGACATGCGCCCTCGCGATGGATACGTGTGCGTCATGGTCCGCACGTGTCCGAGCTGCGGTGCGCAGAACCGCGTGCCCGCGTCGAAGCTGCATCTCTCGCCGCGCTGCGGTCGCTGCAAGACGGCGCTCGGTCCCCTCGCGGAGCCGATCGTGATCGACAGCGCGGAGAGCTACGACGCTCTCCTCCGCGACGCGCGGCTCCCCGTGCTCGTCGACTTCTGGGCCACGTGGTGTCCCCCCTGTCGCGCGCTCGCGCCCGAGCTGGTCGAGCTCGCGAGCCAGCGCGCCGGATCGATCCTCGTGGCCAAGGTGGACACCGACGCGTTGCCGAGCGTGGCGGGTCGCTACGGTATCCGCAGCATCCCCACCGTCATCGTGTTCCGCGAGGGGCGCGAAGCGTCGAGGGTGAGCGGCGCGATGCCCGCCGCCGAGCTCGCTCGTCGGCTCGCGCTCTGACGACGCGTGGGTCCACGACGCGCTCGACTGCGCGGGGCATCGGTCTCGCGCGACCATCGCCATCGGGACCGAGAGGCTCAGGAGAAGAAGAACATCAGGCAGGCTCTCTAGCTGGGGACGGCCGGGCCCGACAAGCCGAAGTGCTTCAGCACACGCGTGCCGCGGCGTTCGCGTAGGATCCGTCTCATGGACGCGCCGAAGACGAAGCCTGTCGTGAAGCGGAAGGCGACGCGCAGCCCGTGGATGATCCTCTCCCTCTTCGCGCTGTTCTGCGTCGCGAACCCTTGCTCGCTCGCGCTCGTCATGCGAGTTGGCCTCTATGAGGGGTTCCAGATCGACGGCCCGTCGATGGCGCCCGCCTACCAGGACGGGGACCGCGTGGTCGTCTCGAAGTTTCAGCACGGGTTGTTCCTGCCGTTCGCCGACGAGCAGCTCGTCACGTGGGGTGAGCCCGCGCTGGGCGAGGTGCTGATCGTCCACTCACCCGCCGACGACGTCGACATCATCAAGCGCGTGATCGGCCTCCCGGGAGACCGGATCGCGATCCGGGACAACGTGGTGATCCGCAACGGGGTTCGTACGGAGCAACGCGGGCTCGGTCGCGCAGACGGGTGGGGCGGTTCGGAGATTGACTGCTTCGAGGAGCGCATGGACGGGCACCGGTGGGCAATCCTCTATCGTTCGTTCGGCATGCCCGACAACTTCGATGAGGTCGTCGTCCCCGAGGGCCACGTGTTCGTGCTCGGCGACCACCGCGACCGCAGCAGCGACAGTCGCAACCCGCGCGTCGGGTTCATCCCGTTCGAGCGCATCAAGGGGCGGGTAGGGATGCGCTACTACGCGGGCGACGAGCGCATCGAGTGCCCCGAGCCCTGACGGCGCGGTGCGCGCGGGTCACCGATGACAAGCGATTCGTCCGCCCACGACATGGCTCGCCGCGCGGGAGATCCCTAGGCTCATTCCACCATGGAAGCTGCCGTCCCCACCCCCCGCGCGCACCGAGCGCCCGACCTCGCGTCGACCGACGCGATCCGAGTCCGCGAGATGGACTTCGTGTTCGATGACTCGGTCCCGACGTTCTGGGCCGACGACAATGTGATTCTCACGTCCATCATGTCGGCGCTCGCGGTCTCGTTCCCGCCCGGCGAGCGGTACTTTATCCGGAGCGTCCGCCACTTCCTCCCGCAAGTGAAAGACCAGGGGCTGCGCGCGGCGGTGAAGGCGTTCATCGGGCAGGAGGGCAACCACACCAAGGAGCACATCGCGTTCAACCGGTTCCTCGACGGACGCGGCTTCCCCGCGACGAAGATGGAGGACTGGGTCGCGAAGCGGATCCGTCACATCGAGAAGGCCTCGACCGCGGAGTCGAACCTCGCGCGCACCGCGTCGCTCGAGCACTTCACGGCCATCCTCGCGCACGCGATCCTCGAGGATCTCGACCTGCTCGATCGGATGAGCCCCGAGGTCGCGAAGCTCTGGGTCTGGCACGCGATCGAAGAGATCGAGCATCGCTCGGTCGCGTTCGACGTCTACAAGACCGCGGTCGACGACGAGGAGCTGCGGGTCAAGACGATGGCCGAGGTCACCGTCTTCTTCATCCTGGTCAACGTGATTCGCACGTTCATGTTGATGCGTGCGTCCGGCCCGAAGGCGCTCGATCCGATCGCCGCCGTGCGGGCGATCAACGTGCTCTGGGCCCGGCCCGGCATCTTCCGCAAGGTCGTGCTGCCCTACTTCGCGTACTACCGCCGCGACTTCCATCCCGCGCAGCTCGGTGACGAAGCCGTGGTGAGCCGGGCCAAGGCGCGCTTCCTCGGCGAAGCGGCGTAGGGCTCACTCGCGCGAGCTGTCGCGGTACTGGCTCGGCGTCTGCCCGGTCCAGCGCCGGAACGCGCGCGTGAAGTTCGCGCCGTTCTCGTAGCCGAGCATCGCCGCGACCTCGTGGGCGGCGAGGCCGGACGTCTCGAGCAAGCGCAGCGCGTCGCGCCGGCGCGCCGCCTCGAGGAGCGCGCTGAACCGCGTGCCTTCGTCCGCGAGGTGACGGCGCAAGGTACGTGGCGCCATCGCGAGCTTCTTCGCCGTCTCCTCGAGCGACGGATAGCCGTTCGCTCCGGGCACGAGGTGGTTCTGGACGCGCGCGCTCACCCGCTCTTCGCTGAGCCCGCGCATGCGCTCCTCGCGCTCGCACCACTTCACGGCCGCGCGCAGGCCGATCGGATTCGACATCGCGAGCTTCGTGGACAGGAGGTGGGCGGGGAACCGCAGCTGCGACGCGGGCATGCCGTATCGCACCCGGCCGAGCCGCTCGCGGACGAGCGCGCCGTGCGGCGGCTCGGGGTAGTCGAACCACACCTCGAGGTGCTCGGCGTGCTCCGGCGCGAGCGCGAACGCGCCGTGCGCCATGCTGACGATCGTGACCTCCTTGATGAACGCCACGTCGCGGTTGCCGATCGCCACCGTGACGTCCACCGCGACGCTGGCGATCTCCGAGTCGGTGTCGATCGTGAGCGTCGACGCGCGCCCGACGAGGTGCCAGAACCGTTGGAGCAGCGCGAGCGCGTCTCCGAGCGTCCCGCTCGCGAGGATCGCGAAGCCGACGCTCCCGAGCGCGGTGGGCAACAGCCGCCAGCCGATCTCGACCCCCAACGCCGGGTCGCGCAGCTCCTTCTCGATCGTGCGCACGAGCTCCGCGTGCTGGCCGAACGTCAGCCCCGACTCGAAGATCTCGGAGGCCGGCACGTCGATGCCCGCGCGGTCCAGCAGCGCGTCGGGGTCCACGCCGCGCTCGGCCGCGATCTCGAGGATGGTGACCGGCACCACCCCGGGGACGAACCATCGCTTCCACTCCTCGGGGTCGGTCTCGCGCATCGTCGGGCCCGGAGATGATGGAGCCCGTGGCCGCTCATGACAACGGGCGCCTCCGAACCCCCAAATCCGGCCTAGATCGGCGAGCGCTCGGTGGCCGGCGCGGACTAGAACTCTGTCCGCATCGCACCGTACCGCTCGCCCGATCCGGGCCTACCCTTGAGCGCATGGCGACTCGTCCCATCGAAGCGGAGCTCGACGTGCTGATCGTGGGAGCGGGCCTCTCGGGGATCGGAGCCGGCGTGCACCTCACGACGTCCTGCCCCGACAAGCGATTTGCGATCCTCGAGATGCGCGACGCGATCGGCGGCACCTGGGATCTGTTTCGCTATCCGGGCATCCGCTCCGACTCGGACATGTACACGCTCGGCTATCGCCACAAACCGTGGACCCACCCGGACGCCATCGCCGACGGCACGACGATCCGCGAGTACATCCAGGAGACCGCGCGCGAGCACGGGGTGGATCGCGCGATCCGCTTCCGCCACCGGGTGTTGGACCTCGAGTGGAAGAGCGACGAGGGGCGCTGGCACGTACGGGTGGAGAAGCTCGACTCGGGTGAGGTGGTCACCTTCGTGAGCCGGTTCGTCCTCGCGTGCTCGGGCTACTACCGCTACGAGGCCGGCTACGAGCCGCACTTCGAGGGGCGCGAGTCGTTCGCCGGACCGATCGTGCATCCGCAGCACTGGCCGGAGGATCTCGACTACGCGGGCAAGCGGATCGTGGTCATCGGGAGCGGCGCCACCGCGGTGACGCTCGTGCCCGCGCTCGCCGAGAAGGCCGCGCACGTGACGATGCTCCAGCGCTCGCCGACCTACGTCGCGTCGATCCCGAAGCGCGGCGCGATCGAGCGGCTGCGCGGCAAGCTCTCGGATCGGACGCTCTACCGGATCTCGCGCGTGGCGCGCGTCGCGATGGCGATGGGCGTCTACTCGTTCGCGCGGCGCTACCCCGAGCGCGCGCGCGCGTTCCTCGTGGGCAACGCGAAGAAGGCGCTCGGGCCCGACTTCGACATGACGCACTTCTCGCCGCGCTACGACCCGTGGGACCAGCGCCTCTGCGCGGTGCCGGACGGGGATCTGTTCGAGGTGCTGCGCGACGGACGCGCGTCGGTGGTGACCGACGAGATCGAGCGCTTCACCGAGAACGGCGTGTTGCTCGCGTCGGGGCGTGAGCTCCAGGCGGACATCCTGGTGACGGCGACCGGGCTCGTGCTCCAGCTGTTCGGCGGCGCCGCGATCCGGGTGGACGGAGTCCCCGTCGACATCACGCAGCGTCGCGTCTACAAAGGTTGCATGCTCGAGGGGGTGCCCAACGCCGCGATGGTGGTCGGCTACACCAACTCGTCGTGGACGCTCAAGGCGGACCTCATCCTCGATCTGTTCTGCCGGATGCTCAACCGGATGGAGGAGACCGGCGCGACGGTGTTCACCCCGCGCCCCGACGCGAGCGTGGGTGACGGCGGCCCGCTGATGAAGCTGAGCTCGGGCTACGTGAAGCGCGGGATCGGCGCGATGCCTCGGCAGGGCACCGAGTCGCCGTGGAAGCTCTATCAGAACTACGTCCTCGACTATGCGTTGATGAAGCTCCGTCCCGTCGAGGATCGCGGGCTCGTCTTCACTCGGCCGGCTCCCCAGAGGAGCGCCGCGGCGAAGTCCGGCCCGACGACGGTGCGCGCCGAAGCGACCGCCTGATCCGGGCGCCGGATCGGGCGCCTGATCGGGCGCCTGATGCGACAATTCAGCGTGCGATATAGGCGCCGGTGAGCGGGCCGGGCTCGAAGGACGTCGACTGTTTGGCCGCTGCTTTACGGCGCTTCAGCGAAATGCGCCGGATCGCGCCGGTCCGTCTCGACAGATGATTTAGTGAATGCTAAATCGTCGTTCGTGCACCGACGCGCTGCCACTGACGACGTGTTCCTCGCCATCGCCGACCCGACGCGGAGAGCGATCCTGCATCGCCTCGCCGAGGGCGAGCGCACCGCGGGCGAGCTCGCGTCGCAGTTCCCCAGCTCGGCCTCCGCCGTCTCGCAGCACCTCGCCGTGCTGCGAGACGCGGGGCTCGTGAACGTCCGGAGCCAGGGCCGGCAGCGCATCTACGCGCTCCGGCCGATCCCGCTCCGTCGCGTCGCGCAGTGGGTGTCGCACTACGAGCGGTTCTGGAACGAGCGCCTCGACGCCCTCGGGGAGCACCTCGATCGACTGAAGGAAGAGGAAGAAGGACCATGACGAGCATCCGGATCGAGCGCAGCTATGCGCATCCCCCCTCGCGTGTCTGGCGCGCGCTCACCGAGCGCGAGTCGATCTCCGAGTGGCTGATGAAAACGGACGACTTCGAGCCGCGGGTGGGCGCCCGCTTCGTCCTGCGCGCCAAGCCGCAGCCCGGCTGGCGTGGCTTCGTGGAGTGCGAGGTCGTCGAGTGCGAGTCCGAGCGCGTGCTCGCCTACACCTGGGTGGGCGACGAGCGGCGCGCGCCGATGCTCGTCCGCTTCGCGCTGAGCCCGGAAGGAGACGGAACGAAGCTTTCGTTCGAGCACTCGGGGTTCACGGGCCTCGGCGGTTGGTTCCTCGCGCGCCTCATGATGGGGCCCGGCTGGAAGAAGATGTTCGACAGGCGCCTCCCCGCGATCCTCGATCGCGAAGCGCCTCGGCCCGCCGGCGCTCCGGCCGCCTCGCTCTGAGACACGCCCGGATCGAGGCGAACGCGGACGGGATCGCGTGGGGGTCCGCGTCAGCCTCAACCGACGAGCTACCCGGTCGGCGCCCGATCCGGGCTGCGCTGCACGGAGTCGAAGAACGTGCGCGCGTCCTGCGGATCGCCGGAGCCGAGCGAGACGATGATCACGAGCTGGAAGACGTGAGGGCCGTACACGAGCGTGCGCACGATCCCGATGTGGCCGTTGTCGGAGACCGGGCTCACGACGCGCTCGAAGGCGGTGACCTCGCGATGACGGACCTCGCGCACGTCGCTGACCTCGTCACCGACGCGCACGATCTGGTCTTCGGCTTGGAGGCGGAGATCCTCGCGCTCGCGCCAGTCCATCTCGGCGGCGTCGAATGCGCGGAAGAGATACCCGCGCGAGTTTCGTTCCGCGCGGAGGTCGCAGAACGTCGCGGGGATGACGCGCCGCGCATAGTGGAAGGTCTCGCGCTGACACCGCGGGATGCCCGGCATGCGGAAGCGGTAGCCGTCCTCACTGATGAATCGGTACCAGCCGCTCCCGATCTCCTGCGCGCGGAGCCCGACGCTGGCGAGCTCCCGCACGTGGGCGGGCGGCCCGCAGCCGATCGAGACGAGAGCGAGGCAGAGGGTCACGGCGGCGCGCATCGGGGTTTGCATCGTCGCACGAACCGGGGCGATACGGAACCGGGCCCGATTGACAGCGAACCGACGTGCCGGCGAGGCTCGCAGCCCGGTGGATCGGCTCAAGCGGATCGGCAAATGGGTGGCGGTGGCGTCGGCCGTGGGCCTGGTCGCGCTGGTCGGCCTGGTCGTCGCGTCGAGCGTCGCCTGGTCGTCGCGCCTCGGGGCTCGGTACGAGACGAGGGAGCACGACTTCGCGATCCCGGAGCTCACCGACGAGAACCGCGCGGAGGCGGAGCGGCTCTACGTGTCGCGGGGATGCGGCGAGTGCCACGGCGCCGATGGCGGTGGGAGGGCTCTGATCGACGCGCCGCCTTTCCTGATCAACCCCCCGAACATCACGAGCATGATGCGCGCGCTCTCCCCGACCGATCTGCACGCGCTGGTGCGCCGCGGCGTCCGGCCCGATGGCTCGCCGGTGTTCTTCATGCCCGCGGTCGACTACGCGCGGATGCCGGACGCCGAGCTGGGGCTCATCACCGCGTATGTGCGCGCGCTTCCGGAGAGCGACGCCCAGCACGCGCCCAGCGAGCTCCGCGCCCTCGGCAAGGTGCTGGCCTTCGTCGGGGCGCTCGACTTCCCGGTGCTGCCGGCCGAGGTGATCGACCAGTCCGCGCCGTTCGAGCCGGTCGGCCCTGACGAGATGGGCGAGTACATCGCGCTCGGTTGTCGGGGATGCCACGGCGAGCGCATGTCCGGCGGACCGATCCCCGGCGCGCCGGTGGAGTCGGTCGGTATCCCGCCGAACCTGACACCGCACGCGAGCGGGCTCGCGGGATGGACGCTCGAGGAGTTCGCGCTCGCGATGCGCGAGGGCCGCACCCCGAGGGGGACGCTCAACCCCGACTTCATGCCGTTCCGGACGTATCGCCACCTCGACGACGCGGAGATGGCATCGTTGTTTGCGTATCTGCAGACGCTCGAGCCGGTCGACGAGGGGCACCGCTGACGCGGACGAGCGAGAGCCTCCCGGACGGCTCGAGCCCGGACGCGCTCGACCGCATCGCGCGCGACGATCCGCGCCTCGCCGCGGGAGCGCGTCGGATCGCCGAGCGGCACGGCGCGGGCGGGGAGGTGGCTCGCTTCGCCGCGGGGTCCTTGCCGGTGTTCGCGGTCGGCGAGCTTCGCGTGGTGAAGCTGTTCCCGCCGTGCTTTCGATCCGAGGCCGAGGTGGAACGCGACGCGCTCATGGCGGTGGAAGGCCGCTTGCCGATCCCCACCCCGCGCGTCGACGCGTGCGGCGAGCTCGACGGATGGACGTATGTGGTGATGGAGCGCTTGCACGGCCGAGGGCTCGCCGAGGCGTGGAGCGAGATCGATCGAGCGGCGCGCGAGCGGCTCGCGGAGGACGTCGGGGTTGCCACGGCGGCGTTGCACGGGATCGATCCCGCGACCGTCGGCGCCGCCGTTCCCAGGCCCGACTGGCTCGCGTTCATCGACGCGCAGCGCGTCGCGTGCGTGGAGCGGCAGCGCGCCCGGGGCCTGGCGCCGGAGTGGCTCGAGCGCCTGCCGGCGTTCCTCGACGACGTGATCGACGAGGTGATCGTCGAGGTGATCGTCGCAGCGCCGCCCCGGCGCGCGCTGCTGCACACCGAGATCATGCGCGAGCACCTCCTCGTCGCGAAGGACGCGGGGACATGGAGGCTCAGCGGCCTGTTCGACTTCGAGCCGGCGATGATCGGAGACCCCGACTACGAGCTCGCGTCGATCGGCGTCTTCGTGACCGGGGGAGACGCGAAGCTGCTGTCACGATTCGTTGCGGGATACGGCCGAGACCCCGGGCCCGACGTGTTCATGACATACGCGCTGCTGCACCGATACTCGAACCTGCGGTGGTACCTGGAGCGGGTGCCGGCGAGAGGGGCAGAGACGATCGAAGAGCTGGCGAGGGAGTGGTGGCCGGGCGAGGGAGGGGAGTAGTCGGACGCGGGGAGCTCGGGGACCGAACGGAACCGGAAACGGAATCGGAAACGGATTCGGAAACGGAAACGGATTCGGAAACGGAAACGGAATCGGAATCGGAAACGGAATCGGAAACGGAATCGGAATCGGAAACGGAATCGGAATCGGAATCGGAATCGGACACGGAATCGGAATCGGAATCGGAATCGGACACGGACACGGACACGGAATCGGACACGGACACGGACACGGACACGGACACGGACACGGACACGGACACGGACACGGACACGGAATCGGAATCGGAATCGGACACGGACACGGACACGGAATCGGACACGGACACGGACACGGACACGGACACGGAATCGGATCGCTCTCGCACGGGTGGTGGACGCGGGCTTCGACTCGTGGAAGCGTTCGCGCGATGTTTGCTCGCTACAGTCTCCGCACCACCGACCTCGATCCTGCGCTCACCTTCTACCGCGACGCGGTCGGCCTCGCGCTGCCGAACGGGAGCTCGCCCGAGACGTGTCTCGAGGCGTGGCCGCTCCACGAACGGGCGCTCGCGGCGGGCGCACCGGCGCACTGGCTCGGGCAGCTCGAGGTGGACGGGCTGGAGGCCTCCGTCGCGCGGATGGTCGAGCTCGGCGCGCAGCCGCTCGGACCGACCGTGCGCGCGCCCGACGGCCGGAGCTGGGCGACCCTGCGCGATCCGTTCGGCGCCGTCGTCGCGCTGTGCGAGCGCGGGAGCGCCACGCCGGATCAGCCGGTGGCGTGGCATCAGCTCCATACGCGGGACCTCGATCGCGCGTGGCCGACCTACCTCGAGCTCGCTCGCTTCACCGACGCCGGCTCGATCGACGTGCCCGACCCCGAGGGCGGCCATCGGCTCTTCGCGTGGGCCGCTGGCGAGGATCCCGTCGGCAGCGTCGCCAACACCGCGCGCTGGGACGGGGTGCACGCGCAGTGGCTCTACTACTTCCCGGTCGCCGATCTCGACGCGCGCGTCGCGAAGGTGCGCGAGCGAGGTGGCTCCTCGTTCGAGCCGATCGCGCTGCCGAGCGGCGATCGCCTCGCCGCGTGCCAGGATCCTCAGGGCGCGGCCTTCGGCCTGATCGAGCGCGCGAACGCAGCACGCTAGGGTCGTTGCGGTTCCGGTGAGCGCGATCGAGCGCGCTACCAGGCCGAGGTGAGGCTGCGGAGGTACGCGTACCCGAGGCGATGGCGAGTCGCCTCGCGCACGTGCGCGCCGACCGTCGGCCATCGCTCGTCGGCGAACGGGCCGGGCTCGTAGCGGGGATACTCGGTCGAGTCGATGTACGGCGAGTGCCGGACGGGCACGTCGCAGCCCCGCGGGGCGTCGATCGGTCCGCGCACGTCGGTGTGCGCGATCGCGGGGCGGCGGAAGACGAAGCGAGCCCGCGTGAGCCCGGCTCGGTACGCCGCGACGAGGTACGGCTCGAGCTCGGGCCACTCCCTCTCGAGCGGCGCGATCAGTCGGACCACGTCGAGCGGCTCTCCGCGCGGATGGAGGATGCGCCAGTTGCGGCGCATCGTCGCGAGGTTCTCGCGGGTCGTCTCGGGATCGACGCGCATCCCATCGAGGCGGGCGACCTCCTCGCGGAGGTCGAGCACGGGCGCGATGGCCGGCTCGACGCACGCGGAGCTCGGGATCGACGCGAGCTCGCTCGGCGCGACCCACGTGCCCGTCCTGGTCGCGAGCGGGGTCCACCGCCGGGCATCGGCGGCGTGGCCTCGCGTCGAGATGAACGCGAGCGCGGCGAGCGCGGCGAGCGAGCCAGCGATCGCGGGAGCCCGCCATGACGTCGTCCAAGAAACGTGCGATCTCCATCGGAGGAAGACGAGCGCCGGCATGCACAAGAGAGCGACGACGACCGGCGCGAGCCGAAGCGTGGCCCACTCGGCTCCCGCCGCTCGCCACGCCTCGTGCGGCCCGATCGAACGGAGGAGGGTCAGGCGCTCCGCGTCGAGCCACCCGACGGCGAACGCGGCGGCGATGCTCACCGCGGCCGCCATGAGGAACAGCGGCCCCACGCGGCGAAAGGCGCGCGCATACGCGAGCGCGGTTCCCGGGATCGCGAGCGCGAGCACCAGCTCGACGAGCGGGAGCATCCGCAGCTGCATGAAGAGGGGCCACGGCGCGCTGCCGGAATACACGTCGCGCGATGAACCCTCGAGGACCCACGCGAGCAGCTGATCGCGGTCCTCCGCGATGAGCGCGGCCAGACATCCCGCGGCGCCGAGCGTGAGCAGGGTGGCCGGCGCGAGGGCCCATGCTCTCCCCGACGAGGTGCGCGCGCGCGGTGCCGTCACGATCGCCACTCCGGCCGCGATCAGCGCGGCGGTCACGATCAGCAGCGGCGCGAGCACCGGCGCGCCGAACCGCTCCACGTCCTGGGCCCACTCGAGGAGCTCCCCGCTCACGAGCCGTGTGCCCAGCTCAGCGCGTGCAGCCCGTAGCCGAGCCAGTCGAGCGCGGCGAGCGCGCCCAAGGTCGCGGCCAGCAGGGCCAGCGCGATCGTCACGAGGTCGCGTCGCATGGGCCCTCCGACAGCTCGGTCGCACGGAAGTTCGAGGCGCGCGCAGGGTGTACGCTCTCGAGATGCGCCGCTCTCTCCTCCTCGCGGTCGCGCTCGTCGGATGTGACTCGACCGGTGGGGGCGACGCGGGGGACGCGACGCTGCCGGACGGCGGGGACGCGGGCGCGCTCGTCGCCGAAGACGTGACGATCCTCCGCGACGAGTACGCGGTGCCGCACGTGTACGCGACGAGCGCGCGCGGTGCTGCGTACGCGCTCGGATGGATCGACGGCGAGGACCTCGGCGCGGGCGCGCTGCAGCTCGCGTACTACGGGAGCGGTGCCGCGACGCGGCGGTTCGGTGACGGGTGCGCCGCATGTCCGGGCGCGGACGCGTTGAGCGTCGCGTATCACCTGCCCGACGCCGTCGCGAGCGACTACGAGCGCATCGCGCCGGACGCGCGCGCATGGATCGAGGCGTACGCCGAAGGGCTCAGCGCGTACTTCGCTGCCTCATCGAGCCCACCGGCCGGGTTCGACCCGACCGACCCGCCGGGCGGACGCGACATCGCGGCTGCCATGCTCTACCTCCGCGCCGCCCACGCGACGTCCGAGACGACACGCGCCGCGCAGGAGGCGGGCGGCGGATCGAACCAGCTCGCGATCAGCGGCGCGCGCACGAGCGGTGAGCTCACGGTCGTCCTGAAAGATCCGCACAACGCGTGGCAGACCTCGCAGCGCTACGCCCACGTCTCGATCGACGGCTTCGAGCTGTTCGGGAACTTCGGGCTCGGCACGATGGGCTGCGGTTCGAATCGAGGCCTCGCGTTCGGGTGCACGCGCGCGGGTCCCAACCCCGGCATCCGGATCGAAGCGGCGGTGCGTCGCACCGACGATCATCCCGCGGAAGGACGGTGCGCGGCCGCGCCGCGCTTCGAGGCGTTCGATCACGCGGCGAGCGGATATGTACCTCTCACGATGCGTTGTCTCGATCTCGGCTCGCGCGGAGTGTGGATCTACGAGTCGCGCTTCGGGCCGGTCTCTGCGGTCGGCGACGACGCGGACATGGACGGGATCCCCGACACGCTCGTCATGACCCACCTCTTCGCGGTCCGTGACGTGGCCGGAGTCGACTACCGCGTGCACCTCGGGCTCGCCGCCGACGCGGACGCGTTCGAAGGGCTGTTCGCCGGTCCCACTCCGCCCGAGGACGCGCAGTACCGATCGTTCGGCGATCGCGCGCATCACCTCGGCGGGATCCTCGGCGCGACGACGCCGGTGCTCGATGCGTCCATCAACTGGGCCGCGCTCCTTTCCAGCGCCGATCCGAGCATCGACTCGTGGACCACATCCGAGGACTGGTCCGATCTCGGCGCCGCGCGCTGGCACAACCTCGATGGTGTCCCGCCGGAGCTGCCGCACGTACGCGACCCGCAAGGGGACTTCTTCGAGAACTGCAACGGCGACCCGCGCTTCGGCACGGTGCCCGAGGGACAGATCGGCGACGTGCCGAGCTACCTCGAGCGGTGGACGACCCCCACCGTCCGCGATCAGCGGATGGTCGCGCTCGTCCGCGAACGGACCGACCTCGACCTCGACGCGCTCAGCCTGGTCGCGACCGACGTCGAGGTGCCGTTCGCGAACGACCTCGTCGACGCCGCGCGGTGCGGCATCGCAGCGGAGGCCGTCGATCCGATCGCGACGTACGGAGACGGAGGAAGCCTCTTTGCGATCCTCGCGGCGTGGCGCGACGACGGATCGCTCGCCACGCCGGACGCCGAGGGAGCGACGATCATGGCGCTCCTCGAGACGCTGTTCCCGACCATCGTCTATCCGGGTCCCGGCGCGTGCTTCTCGCGCGGACAGCTCGACACGTTCCTCGGCACGCTCCTCCGCGACGGGCTCGCGGCGCAGATGCGCGGCATCTACACGGGACGCTTCGCGGATCCGCTCGCCGTCCCGTGGAGTCACGTCAACTACACGGTCGTCGCCGGGCGCGAGGTCGGGTTGCCCGGGATGGCGATCGGACGGCTGACCACGCTGATGCCGGTCAGCCTCACCCCCGCGACGGGGACCGGGCGCGGCAGCCCGGACGGGCACGGCGGCAGCGCGCTCCTCCAGCTCACCGCGTACTCCGATGCGGGATGGCAGATCCGCGTGATGCCTCCGCTCGGACAGATCGCGTCCGACGTGCACGCGAGCTCGCCGCACCTCGGTCAGACGATCGACGCCTACGTCGCGCGTACGCCGCGAGAGGTATGGCTAGACCGCGCGGACGTCGAGGCGCACCTCTGCCCGTTCGCCGGCCCGGGCCACGAGCACGCGGACCGGGTCACGCTGACGTTGCCGTAGGGCGCTCGGTCGGCGCCGGGACGTCGCATCCTCGCAGTCGCGCGGGAGAGCGCCCCCTTCCGTCAGTCGCCAACCCGCCCGCGCGTCCGCTCCGTCTGACGAGGAGGATGACATGGACGATGGGGGAGACTGGGTGGCTGCGATCGAGCGGATCTGTGCGTGGCCGGAGGGGCGGCGCGAGCTCCTGTGGGTCCGCGCGATGAGCAAGGGAGACGAGGCCGACGCGCGCTCGCTCCTAGAGCTCGATCCGGAGATCCCGGCGCGCGTCCGGCGTGTGCACGACCTGCGTCACATCGCCGAGCTCCCGCCGCATGAGCGGCGCGAGGCGTACGAGCGGCTGCACGACGCACACTTCGACCACCTCGCTGAGGCGTCGCGCGCCTACGTCGCTCACTCCGGTTCGATGCGGTAGATCGCGACGGGCCACCCGCTCGCGCTGATCCAGTCTGGGCCGGTCGGGGACGAGTGCGCGTCAGCGAGCGGGGGTGACGCGGCTCGGAGGGAGGCGGATGACGAAGCGCAGCCGCGCGGTGCCGCCGGCGCGCGTGCGCCCGAACACCCGTCGCTCGCCGAGGATCGTCTCGACGCACGCGGCCCACTCGGGCGGCGCCTCCGTCCAGTGGAGCTCGGCGGGATGGCCGTCTGGCCGGACCGTGACGTCCACCTCGAACGTTCCGAGCGGGTACGCCACGCCGAAGCAAGGGCGGAGCGTCCGCGAGATCCGCGGTCCACGCCACGCCGTGCGCGCGAGCGACGTCGGCGTGGTGGAGACGACCGACGCGTCGACCTCGCGCCATGGACGTCGCGGGGCGACGCGCGCCGCCACGGTGACCGGAATCGCCAAGAGGACCACGCCGAGCAACGCGGCGAGCGGACGTGACATGACTCGATGACCCATCGACGTTCGACCTCCTTGGCGCACGACTCGCCTGGGTCTGATCGGACCGAGCACCTCGCGTCTCGTCAAGTCGGCGCGGTCCATACGCGAAAGCCCCGGTCCGCCTCGTCGACGGCGGACCGGCGCACTCTCGAGATGCACGGTTCGATGTCGCGCGATCACATCGCGGCGATCACATGGGCGCGATCTCATGGGCGCGATCGCAACGAGGCGATCGACGGGTGGGCTACGAGCTCGACGCGCCGGGGGTGGGCCCGAGCGAGCCCTGGATGTAGTCGAGGAGCGTGCGGTTCTCGAACTCGAGCTCTTCGGCGAGCAGACTCATGATGTCGCGGAGCGCGATGACGCCGCGAACGCTCCCTTCCTCGGTCACGGGGAGATGGCAGACGCCGTTCTCGCGCATGAGCACGAGGGCGTCGCACACGGGGGACTCGCCGCTCACCGTGTACGGCCCGATCGTCATCACCTCGCCGACGGTCGTGATGCCCGCGTCGCGCCCGCGCTGCACGACGCGGCGCAGGACGTCGCGCTCGGTGAAGATGCCGACGAGATCGTCGCCGTCGAACACCAGCGCCGATCCGGCGCCGCGGTCGTTCATCAGGCGTACGGCCTCCACGACGGTGATGCGCACGTCGACGCGAATGGGCCTCGACGCGCTTCCGCGCTGGAGCAGCTCTCGAATGGGTCGGTCCATGACTCCTCCTCGAGGCGGGGAGCTGCAAGAACGACTCCCGACGAGGCGGGCGGCGCGGAGACGAGCGCGATGCGATCCGCGGCAGGACGCGCTCGCGCCGGGTGTATCCGGTTGCCTCGCCCGTTCGTCCGTGTCGGGTGACGAAGCAGGGGTGAAACCTGACGCGCTCCACGGTGGAGCGTGAGGCGCGATGCCGCGGACGCTCGCGATGCAAATCGTCATGCGCCTGGCCGAATTGCAATCGGAGTTGACGGCTCGGTTCGCGGTCGACGTCCGAACGAGGCCGCGATGGATCGCAATGTAGATTGCGAGTTACCACGGTCGGCGCGGATGGAGAGAACGCGGCCCGGAGCGACCACCGGGGCGCGTCGACGGCGCAGCACGCTGGCTCCTCGTCGGCTGGCCACGGGGCATCGATGGCGACGGGGCCGCGCTCCGAACCCGGAGGGGAGCCCGCGCCGGACCTCCGGGCTCGGTCGACCCAACGAGCGGAGACGCACCCCCGCGGTGGCTCGCCTCGGCGCGGAACGCCTCAAGCGAGGCACGCTGCCCCGGGCTGGGACGCCTCGCCGTGTGGGTGATCCCCCCGTCCTTCGGTCTGGACGCTCTGAGAGCAAGCGGCGATCCGATCTCTCCTCGCCGCGACGGGTGCGCCTGATCGCTGCGTGTTTCGGGGAGCAAGATTGGTTCGCGGGTGGGGCGTCGAGCGGCGAGCCCGGATGGGTGACGCCCACGGGCATACGCGGCAGGGTCTCCGCCAGGCTGGGAAGTCGCTCGGCATCAGGCTCGCAAGTGGGGCGAGCATGCAGACGACCATGGATGGCACCCCTCCGCCTTCCCGGGCGGGCGAGCTGGCGCGACCTGCGGTGCTCATCGTGGACGATGACGAGGGGACGCTCCGCGCGATGCAGGTCGTGCTGGGCGAGCTCGACCTCGACATCACGACCGCGCGCTCTGGCGAGGACGCGCTCCGGCACCTGCTCGTGCGCGAGTACGCGACGGTGGTGCTCGACGTGCGCCTGCCGAGGATGGACGGGTTCGAGATCGCGAGGCGGGCGCGGGCGCGTCCGCGGCTGCGTCACCTGCCGATCATCTTCATGACGGCGTTCAACCAGACGGACATCGACGCGCGCGAGGGCTACGGCCTCGGCGCGGTCGACTATCTGTTCAAGCCGCTCGTGCCGGAGATTCTACGCGCGAAGGTGCAGGTGCTGGTCGAGCTGCACGCGCGCACGGCCGAGGTCGCGCTCCAAGCGGAGCGCCTGCGCGAGATCGAGCGTCGCGAGGCGCAGCGAACCCTGGAGGAGGAGCGCAAGCGCTGGGAGGCGGAGGCGCTGCGTCAGCAGATGGAGGAGCAGCGACGCTTGAACGAGCGACTCGCCGATCTCGATCGAAAGAAAGACGAGTTCCTCGCCGTGCTCGCGCACGAGCTGCGCAATCCGCTCACGCCGATCGTCACGAACCTCGAGATCCTCCGCATGCGAGGCACCGATACGCCGTGGCTCATGCGCTCGTGCGACTCGATGAGCCGTCAGGTCTCTCACCTCCGAAGGTTGGTAGACGATCTCCTCGACGTATCGCGGATCACGAACGGACAGCTTTCCTTGCAAAACGACTCCGTCGAGCTCGGCAAGATCGTCAGCCACGCCTCGGAGCAGTGCTGGCCGACGTACGAAGAGCGATCGCAGCAGCTCATCCTGGAAGGTCCGGGTGCCCCGATCCCCTTGGTCGGCGATCCCGTCCGTCTCTCGCAGGTCATCTCCAACCTGCTCCACAACGCCTCGCGCTACTCGGACGAGGGTCAGACGGTGACGCTGCGGTGGGGGAGGGAAGGCTCGGAGGCGTTCGTGCGGGTCACCGACCGCGGGCGCGGCATCGAGGCGGCGTTCCTCGGGAAGATGTTCGACATGTTCGCGCAGGAGCGCGATCGAGGGCGTGGCCTCGGGCTCGGGCTCACGGTCGCGAAGACGTTGGTCGAGATGCACGGCGGTCGGATCTCCGGCACGAGCGAGGGCCTGTCGCGAGGGAGCGAGTTCGAGGTGCGCCTCCCGATCGAGGCGCTCGCGGCGGTCGAGGCGTCCGAGCCGGTGGAGGCGGCGCCCCCGCGCCACTCGCTCCGCGTCCTCCTCGTCGAGGACGACGATGACATCCGCGACTGTCTCGCCGAGCTCTTCATCGGCTGGGGACACCAGGTCGAGCGCGCGTACGACGGGCCATCCGGGCTCGCCTTGCTGTCCGAGCACGAGGCCGACATCGCGTTCCTCGACATCGGCTTGCCCGGGTTCGACGGCTGCGAGCTCGCGCGATCCGCGCGTGAGCGCCTCGGGGCGCGCTGTCCGAAGCTCGTCGCGTTGACGGGATACGGACAACCCGCCGACCGGGAGCGGGCGACGACGGCCGGCTTCGATACGCACCTCGTCAAACCCTCTTCCCCGAGCGATCTCGAGCGCGTCCTCGCCGAGTGCGAACGCCGCCCCCCGAGCACCGGCCCGCGCGCCGCGACGGGCGGGTGAACCGCGATGCCGAGCACCACCGCGGGGACCAAGAAGAAGAAGCCGAGCCGCGCCACCGCCTCGAAGCGATCGAGCGCTGCGCAGACGGACGCCACCGAGAACGGGAGCAACGGCCACGCGCGTGGACGTAAGGACGGCAACGGCGCGAGCGCCCGCAAGGCGAGCGGTCAGAAGGCCGGCAACGGTGCTGCACCCTCGGCGGCTCCCGCGGCCCCCCACGTCGGGGCCGGCGAGGAGCTCTCGCACCGCCAACTCCTCGCCGCGCTCCGCGCGCTCAAGCGCGGAGAGTTCGACGTACGGCTGCGGGACGACCTCGCCGGAGTCGACGGACAGATCTGCGCGGTGTTCAACGAGCTGGCGCAGTCCGTCGCCGAGCTCGACGAGGACGTCGCCGCGCTCCGTGAGACGGTCGGTCGCGAGGGCCGCACGGGGGTGCGCCTCCGGAGCAGTGGACGGAGCGGCGGGTGGTCCAACTACGTGCGCTCGGTCAACGATCTGCTCGACGATCTCACGGCGAACACCGATGAGATGGCGCGCGTGGTCACCGCGGTCTCGCGCGGCGACCTCAGCCAGACGATCGACGCCAACGGGTTCGACCAACCGCTGCGCGGAGATTTCCTCAAGCAGGCCCGCGCGGTGAACGGGATGGTCGAGCAGCTCAGCTTGCTCGGCTCCGAGGTCACGCGGGTCGCGCAGGAGGTCGGCATCGAGGGGAAGCTCGGCGCGCAGGCGCGCGTGCCCGGCGTCTCCGGTGCGTGGAAAGAGCTCACCGACAGCGTGAACCTGATGGCGAGCAACCTGACGTCGCAGGTCCGCGAGATCGCGCGCGTCACCACCGCGGTCGCGCAGGGCGACCTGACCAAGACGGTCAACATCGAGGTCCGCGGCGAGATCCTCCAGCTCAAGAACACCATCAACACGATGGTCGATCAGCTCAGCTCGTTCGCCGCGGAGGTCACGCGCGTCGCGCGCGAGGTCGGCACCGAAGGTCGGCTCGGCGGTCAGGCGCAGGTGGTCGGCGTCTCGGGGGTGTGGCGCGAGCTCACCGAGAACGTCAACTCGATGGCGAACAACCTGACGCTCCAGGTGCGCAACATCGCCGACGTCTCGACCGCGATCGCGGCGGGCGACCTCTCGAAGAAGATCACGGTCGAGGTCCAGGGCGAGATCCTCGAGCTCAAGAACACCATCAACACGATGGTCGATCAGCTGAGCTCGTTCGCCGCGGAGGTCACGCGCGTCGCGCGCGAGGTCGGTACCGAAGGTGTGCTCGGCGGTCAGGCCGAGGTGGCTGGCGTCTCGGGTGTGTGGCGCGAGCTGACCGAGAACGTGAACGGCATGGCGACGAACCTGACCGATCAGGTCCGGAACATCGCCGAGGTCGTCACCGCCGTCGCGGAAGGTGATCTCGGTCGCAAGATCACCGTCGACGCGCAAGGCGAGATCCTCGCCCTCAAGAACACGATCAACTCGACGGTCGACAAGCTCAACCACTTCTCCGCCGAGGTCACGCGCGTCGCGCGCCTCGTCGGTACCGAAGGCACGCTCGGCGTGCAGGCCGAGGTCCGCGACGTCTCGGGCATCTGGAAGGAGCTGACCGACAACGTCAACTCGATGGCCGACAACCTGACGAACCAGGTGCGGAACATCGCGGACGTCACGACCGCGGTCGCGAACGGCGATCTGTCCCGCAAGATCACGGTCGAGGTCCGCGGCGAGATCCTCCAGCTCAAGAACACGATCAACGACATGGTCGACTCGCTCAGCTCGTTCGCCGACGAGGTGACGCGGATGGCGCGCGAGGTCGGCACCGAGGGCGTGCTCGGCGGTCAGGCACAGGTGCACGACGTGTCGGGCATCTGGAAGGAGCTGACCGACAACGTCAACTCGATGGCGAGCAACCTGACGAACCAGGTCCGCAACATCTCCGAGGTCGCGCTCGCCGTCGCGAACGGAGATCTGTCTCGGAAGATCACGGTCGACGCGCGCGGCGAGGTGCTCGATCTCAAGAACACGCTCAACAACATGGTCGATCAGCTCAACGCGTTCGGCGCGGAGGTCACGCGCGTCGCGCGCGAGGTCGGCGTCGAGGGCAAGCTGGGTGGACAGGCTGTCGTCGTCGGGGGTCGCGGCACGTGGAAGGAGCTGACCGACAACGTGAACCTGATGGCGAGCAACCTGACCAATCAGGTGCGCGACATCGCCGAGGTCACCACCGCGGTCGCGAACGGCGACCTCACGCGCAAGATCGTCGTCGACGCGAAGGGCGAGATCCTCGAGCTCAAGAGCACGATCAACACGATGGTCGATCAGCTCAGCTCGTTCGCCGACGAGGTGACGCGCCTCGCGAGCGACGTCGGTGTGGAGGGCAAGCTCGGTGGACAGGCCGACGTGCGCGGCGTCAGCGGCACGTGGCGCGACCTCACGGACGCCGTCAACTCGATGGCGAGCAACCTGACCGATCAGGTGCGCAGCATCGCGCAGGTCGCCGCCGCGATCGCGGAGGGCGATCTCCGGAAGAAGATCCAGGTCGACGCGCGCGGCGAGATCCTCGAGCTGAAGAACACCATCAACACGATGGTCGATCAGCTCAGCTCGTTCGCCGAGGAGGTGACGCGGGTCGCGCGTGACGTCGGCACCGAGGGCAAGCTCGGCGGTCAGGCGTCGGTCGAGGGTGTCCGCGGCACGTGGAAGGACCTCACCGACAACGTGAACCTGATGGCGAGCAACCTCACCAATCAGGTCCGCGACATCTCGCAGGTCGCGACCGCGATCGCGGGCGGCGACCTCGGTCCGAAGATCACGGTCGAGGTGCGCGGCGAGCTGCTCGGGCTGAAGAACACCATCAATACGATGGTCGACCAGCTCAGCTCGTTCGCCGACGAGGTGACCCGGGTCGCGCGTGACGTCGGTGTCGAAGGCAAGCTCGGTGGACAGGCCGAGGTGCGCGGCGTGTCGGGGATCTGGAAGGAGCTCACCGACAACGTGAACATGATGGCGAGCAACCTGACCAATCAGGTGCGCGACATCGCGCAGGTCACGACCGCGGTCGCGACCGGCGACCTCTCGAAGAAGATCACGGTCGAGGTGCGCGGCGAGATCCTCGAGCTGAAGAACACCATCAACACGATGGTCGATCAGCTCCGCTCGTTCGCCGACGAGGTCACGCGCGTCGCGCGCGAGGTCGGCACCGAAGGCATCCTCGGCGGTCAGGCCCAGGTGCGCGGGGTCAGCGGCACGTGGCGCGAGCTGACCGACAACGTGAACATCATGGCGCGCAACCTCACCGAGCAGGTGCGCGGCATCGCGCGCGTCGTCACCGCGGTCGCGAACGGCGACCTCAAGCAGGAGCTCCGCCTCGACACGAAGGGCGAGATCGCGACGCTCGTGACGACGATCAACAACATGCTCATCACGCTGTCGACGTTCGCCGACCAGGTCAGCGGCGTGGCGCGCGACGTCGGCGTGGAGGGCAAGCTCGGCGGTCAGGCCGGCGTGCCCGGCGCGGCGGGCGTGTGGCGCGATCTGACGAACAACGTGAACGAGCTCGCGGGCAACCTCACCCGTCAGGTCCGCGCGATCGGCGACGTCGCCACCGCGGTGACCAAGGGCGACCTCACGCAGTCGATCGACGTCGAGGCGCAGGGCGAGGTCGCGATCCTCAAGGACAACATCAACCAGATGATCCGCACGCTCGCGGAGACCACGCGCGTCAACGAGGAGCAGGACTGGCTCAAGACGAACCTCACGCGGTTCACCCGCATGCTGCAGGGTCAGCGCGACTTGTTGACGGTCGCAGAGCAGGTGCTCTCCGAGCTCGCCCCGGTCGTCGACGCGCAGCACGGCGCGTTCTTCATGCTCGGGCAGGGCGAGGAGCGGCCGTACCTCGAGCTCTTCGCGACCTACGCGTACAGCGAGCGCAAGCACCTCGCGTCGCGTTACGAGCTCGGCGAGAGCCTCGTCGGCCAAGCGGCGCGCGAGCGCAAGCGCATCCTCGTCACCAACGTCCCCGGCGGCTACGTGCGGATCCGATCCGCGCTCGGTGAGTCGGAGCCGATGAACATCGTCGTCTTCCCCGTCTTGTTCGAGGGCGACGTGAAGGGCGTGATCGAGCTCGCCACGTTCCATCCCTTCACCACGATTCAGCTCGCGTTCATCGAGCAGCTGATCGACAGCCTCGGCATCGTCGTCGCCACCATCGAGGCGACGATGCGCACCGACGAGCTGCTCCGGCAGTCGCAGGACATGGCGAGGGAGCTCAAGACGCAGCAGCAGGAGCTCCAGCAGACCAACGAGGAGCTCGAAGAGAAAGCCGAGCAGCTCACCACGCAGAAGGACGAAGTCGAGCGGAAGAACCGCGAGGTCGAGCTCGCCAAGCAGGAGCTCGAAGAGAAGGCGGAGCAGCTCGCGCTCACCTCGAAGTACAAGTCCGAGTTCCTCGCGAACATGTCGCACGAGCTGCGCACCCCTCTGACGAGCCTGTTGATCCTCAGTCAGAAGCTCGCGAACAACGCGCAGGGCAACCTGGACCCGGCGCAGGTCGAGTACTCGCAGACGATCCACGACGCGGGCACCGACCTCCTCTCGCTCATCAACGAGATCCTCGACCTCGCGAAGATCGAGTCGGGGACGATGATGATCGAGATCAACGAGGTCTCGTTCGGCGACCTCCACGAGTACGTCGAGCGGTCGTTCACTCAGGTCGCCGAGGAGAAGGAGCTGGAGTTCTCCGTCGAGGTGGGGAGCGGGGTCCCCGAGCACATCCTCACCGACGGCATGCGGCTCCGGCAGGTGCTGCGGAACCTGTTGTCGAACGCGTTCAAGTTCACCGACGTCGGGCGCGTCGCGGTCACGATGCAGCTCGCGCCGCCGCGCGACTGGAAGGGGCAGGGCAGCCTCGCCGAGGCCGAGCACGTGATCGCGTTCGCGGTGTTGGACACCGGGATCGGGATCCCGCTCGATCACCAGCAGGTCATCTTCGAGGCGTTCCAGCAGTACGACGGCGGGACGAACCGTCGCTACGGGGGCACCGGGCTCGGCCTCTCGATCAGCCGCGAGATCGCGCGGCTCCTCGGGGGCGTGCTCGAGGTGAGGAGCGCGCCGGGTGAGGGGAGCACGTTCACGCTCTACCTCCCGAGCCGCTACCGAGCGGGCAAGCGCAACGCGGCGCGCGCGCGGTCGGTGATCGAAGCGGATCGCGTCGATCCGGATCGCACCACGCGCCCGCGTCCGAGCGAGGATCGGAGCAGCCTGGTGCCGGGCGAGCGCACCGTGCTCATCGTCGAGGACGACGAAGCGTTCGCGGGGGTCTTGCTCGGGCAGGTCCGTGAGGCGGGCCTCGGCGGCATGATCGCGCGCGACGGCGCGACGGGGATGGAGCTCGCGCGCGAGCTGCGGCCCGACGCCATCTTCCTCGATCTGAACCTGCCCGACTTCGACGGCTGGGTGCTGCTCGAGTGGCTGAAGCACGACCCGCGCACGCGGCATATCCCCGTTCAGATCGTGACGTGCTCGGGCGACGCGCGACGCGGGCGAACCCATGGCGCGCTCCAGCTCCACGAGAAGCCGCTCACCGCGAGCGACATCGACGAGGCGGTGCACCGCTTCGTGGCGTTCCTCGATCGCGAGGAGCGGCGGGTCGTCGTGCTCGGCGAGGGCGAGGAGCTGCGCGCGCGCATCGAAGAGATCATCGGAGGGGAGGGGATCGAGGTCCTCACCGCCACTTCACCCTCCGAGCTCGAAGCACGCGCGAAGGCCGAGCGCATCGACTGCGTGATCGTCGACGCCGACCATGGGGGGATCGAGCTGTTGGAGCGCGCTTCCTTGCGGCGCGGCGTCGCGCGCATCCCGGTGGTCGTGCATGCGACCGACCGCGACGGGGCGTTCCGCGCGCTCGAGCCGCTCGGCGCGTCGATGCTGGTGTCGGTCGTCGCGACGCCGGCGGAGCTCTTGCGGGCGAGCTGCCTCCACCTCCATCGCGACGAGCGGACCCTCTCCGACGCGGGCCGCGAGCTCCTGCGCGGCTTGCGAACCTCGGACCCCGAGCTCTCGGGTCGGACCGCGCTCGTCGTGGACGACGACGTCCGCAACGTGTTCGCGATCACCGCCGAGCTGGAGCAACACGGCATGCACGTCGTCCATGCGGAGAACGGTGTTCGCGCGCTCGAGCAGCTGAAGGCGCACGAGGACATCGACATCGTGTTGATGGACATCATGATGCCGGAGATGAACGGCTACGACGCGATGCGCGCGATCCGCTCCCGCCCGCGCACCGAGTCGCTGCCCATCATCGCGCTCACCGCGAAGGCGATGCGCGGCGATCGTGACAAGTGCCTCGACGCGGGCGCGTCGGACTACGTCACCAAGCCGGTGGAGCCCGACCACCTGCTCGCGGTCCTGCGCGTCTGGCTGCGCGCGCGTCCTCGCGCGTAGGCGCGATCGCGCGTGCGAGCTCCGGGAGCACGCGTGTCGGAGGGATGGAGTGACCGCGTTGCGCGCGTGAAGCCGCGGGAGCAGGCTGAGCAATCGCATGCGTGCCGTGGGCCCAGGTCTCCTCGTCGTCGCTTCGCTCGTCGCCTGCGGCGCGCGGACGGAGCTGAGCGCCGACGACGCGGCGGAGGACGCTCCTCCGATCGAGTTTCCGTTCGGCACCTACCTGCACTGCGCGCGCGGCTCGTCGACCGCGCCGCCGAGCGTGTTCCTCGACGCGGCCGGCTTCGAGCAAGGCGCCACCCTCGAGCTCGCCCCGCGCGGGGATGGGGTGGTGAGCGCGACGTACCGTGACATCGGCGGCGAAGCGCACACCCTCGACTTCGCGATCACGTCGGCGACCTCGGCGACGCTCTCGCCGGAGGGGCAGACGCTCACCGGCTACACGGGGTTGTGCGTCCTCGGCATCGGGTTCTCCAACGAGGTGCCGTTCGACGCGGAGCTGACGGCGTCCGGCTCGCTGACCTACGACACCGGGACCGTGTTCATCGCGCTCGACGGCGTGGTGGCCGGAGACGGCGGCGAGTGCGGCCCGCTCTCTGCCCCCGGCACCGCGTGGCTCATCTGCGACGACGGTCCGATCGCGGACCCGGTGGAGCCGGCGCCGCCGCCGACCAGCGCGATCCCGCTCGGCGAGCACGCGTGCGTCTCGCAGATCGCGACCGAGTACCACGACGGGGAGTCATCGCAGTTTGCATTGAACGGATCGGCCGGCGTGCTGACCGTCACGCGAACCGACGACGGCGTGTCCGCGACCTACGAGGGAGACCCCGCGCTCTCCGGCACGCTCCGCCTCCGCGCGTCGACCGGCACGAGCGCCACCCTCTCGCCCGGAGCGACGCTGACGGGGACGTGCGACGTGCCGATCTCCCTCGTCGGTCGCCCTCCTCCTCCGACCCCGCAGACGATCCCGCTCACCAGCGGCGTGCTCGATCTCGAGGGAGGCGTCCTCGTCCTCGAGCTCGCCGCGACGATGGACGAGCGCTCCTCGTGCGCCACCGCCGACAAGGCGATCAGCCTCATCTGTCGGCTCTGACGTAGCCGCTCGACCGCTCCGAGCCGGCGCCCCCCCGCGTCGCCCGCCGGCGCCGTCACCGCGCGCCACCGAGGCATGCGCCTCGCGCGAGCGCCTCGGGCGATTCGATGAGCTCGCAGAGCCGCGCGGCGAAGCGGGCCGCGGGCGCTCCGTCGACGAGGTCGTGATTGAACACGGAGGTGAGCGCGAGGCATGACCGCGCCACGATCGCCCCGTCGCGCACCACCGGCTCCTCGACCACGCTGCCCACCGCGAACGTGACCGCGCGCGGCCCCGAGTCGAGGGGCGCCACGAACCCCGGGATGCTCGCGAACTTGCCGACCGACGTGACCAGCGTGGTCCCGGCGCGCCGCTTCACCAGCTTCGCGTCGGCCATCATGCGCCGGATGAGCGCGAGCCTCACGGCGCGCGGCGTCCACCGCGCCAAGCGCATCATCCGACGCGCCCAGCGGTCTTCCTCTCCGAGCGTCCCCTCGCTCGCGTAGCGCCGCTTGGCGTCGGCGATCTCCTGGTAGATTACGGAAGCGTCCTTGTCCTGCGCGCGGCGCACCACGAGCTGGAGCGGATACGGTCCGTCCGCCGTCCGCACCTCCACCGGCACGCTGATGTCGACGTCGTCGAAGCGCGCGATGCGTCCATCGCGGTGCCGGACCACGTTGAGCTCGGGGTGTGCGGCGAGCGCGCGCCCTACGCACGCCAGTACGTGCGCGAAGAGCGAGACGCGCTCGCCATCGGCGCGCCGCGCGGCGATCACGGCGAGCGGCTCGGTCACGTCGAGCTTCATGAACGCGGTCATCGCGTGACCGGGCGGGAGCGCGGCGAACGAGTCCATCGCGAGCTGACGCAGGAACGGCGTCTCGATCAACGAATACGTGCCGAGGAGATCCTCGCTCACGCGTCCGCGCGCCCCGGCGCCGGGTGATCGCCGTACGCCGTGATCTCGCCCCGGAAGTACTCGAAGCGCCCCTCCGGAGGGATCCAGGCGACGCGCGCGGTCCGCGGGATGCGCGCCGCTCCGATCCGCGCGTAGCCCTCGAAGCGGCCTTCCCACGGGGTCGGTCCCGAGCCCGTCCGCATCCGCGTCGTCGTGAACGCGCGGACGACGTCGCCCTCCGCGTCCAGCTCGAGATCGACGTACGCCTCGGGGTCTCCCGCGTGCACGCGAATCGTTCCCTCCGGTCCGTCGGCGATCACCAGCGCGCGGTTCTCGAAGATCGCGCGCGGGTTCCACGGCAGCTCCGCCAAGTAGCGCTGCACCTCGCCGCGATCGAGCTCGGGCCCCTCGCCGTGCGCGACGGAGATCCGGCCGAACACCTTCGCGTCCAGCCGACCCGCGCCGTCCTCGAACGCGTCCTCCACCACCGCCGTGATCAGCGGCGCCATCTTCACGCGCGCGTGCCAGCGGAACGACACCTCGTCGGTGGAGAAGCGCTGTTCTGCGGTGAACGGCATCCAGCGTCCGCCCGGCGACAGCCGCATCGTGCCGCGCTGCCCGAGGAACGTCTCATGCCCGCGCGTCGTCGTCTCGCCGAGGCAGCGCGACGCGAACGCGCGCAGCCGCTCGGCCGCCGTGCTCTCCCTCATGCGTGTTAGCTAAGCGCGGATCCCCGGCGCGCCAACCGCACCGGCCCCGAGCGCTCGGCGTTTGCGCATGCCGTAGCCGACGTCCCCGTCCTCGACTTCACTGTGCTCGACTTCACTGTGCTCGACGCTCAATCCTCGACGCTCAATCCTCGACGCTCAGCGCTCTTGCGCGTCCCGGTCGACTGGCCGATACCACGGGACGATGTCGAGCCCGACCGAGCCGACCCGGACCTGCGGCTTCTGTGGAGAAGGCGAGTTGCATCGCACAGGCGAGATCGCGATGCGCGGCGGCGGTCGGCAGGAGACGTGGACCTGCAGGGAGTGCGGTCTCAGCGTCAAGCTCCTGGACCCGTGGGCCCGCATCGTATTCGGCGTCCTCACGGCGGGAAGCCTCGCGGTCGTCCCGTACGCCGCGGTCACCGAGCGCGTCGCGCGCGAGAGCGAGCGGCCGTGGATCGTCGCGCTCCTCGCGAGCTTCGCGATCGCGATGGCCGTCCTGTTCGTCCGTGACCTGCGCGCGCAGCGCCGCCACCCGCCGCGCTGACGCCCGGAGGAGCCAGCGCGACTACTCGACGAGCGCCCTGCACGTCCCGTCGACGCACCGCGCGCTCACCGTGTCGCCCGGTCCGACCAGCGTCCCGTTCTCGTCGGTGAGGGGACCGGCCGGGCAGTCGCAGTCCGGGATCATCGAGCGGCACATGTCCTCCGCCGCCTGCACCTGCCGCGCGACTCCGGCGGCGTGGGCCATCGCCACCGTGGTGCCGCAGCAGTCCGACTGGTGGAAGAAGAGCGCGCATGTCGACCCACTCGCCGTGCACGCGCGGTCGAACTCGGGCAGCGCGGTGCTGTCCGGTCCGCACTCCGTGATCAGCGGCGGGAGCGCGCAGCCCTCGGCGTCCGGGAGGACCGCGCAGAACATCGCGTTGCAGTTGCCGAGCTCGACCGCCTCTCGCTCACAGGTGTCGGCACAGGACGCGTCGTCGTTCGCCACGCACTCCACGAACGGACCGAAGAAGCGCTCGGGGCAGGCGAGCTCGCCGTCGCCGAGGCTCTCGGCGCGGAGCTCGCGGCAGAGCCGCGCGCAGTCGTAGGTCGTTCCGCAGCGCGATGCGAGGTCGTCGCACGCGCTCATGCACTCGGCGCCAGTCGGAGTGGGAGGCGTCCCGCAACCGACCACGGTCAGTCCGAGCACGACGCGAGCGAGCCATCCAGCAGGTCGATGTCCGAGTGCCACGCCAGCGAGTCTAGTCCCCTGCATCAGAAGTTGGTTGCAAAACAACTTCTGATTCGGGGGCTCGATTGGGTGGGGAGCCCCGCGCGATTTACTCGCGCGGGGGGAGGGTCTGGGACAGACCCTCCGAAGAAGATCGGCTAGTCCCCGCATCCGTGATTTATTTCATGAATCACGGATGCAGGGGACTAGCAGCCCGTTGAAGAACCTCTCCGCGCGCCTCTCGCCCGGGAAGCGGCGCCGGCGCGGCGCAACCCTCCTCGAAGATCCTCCGGGATCTCCTCCTCGTGCTGCGCCACGCCTGCACCACTTCGCGGACGAGATCCATCACGGTCGGTTCTTCAACGGGCTGCTCGCGAGCTCGTCTCCGAGGTCGACCGCGCCCTCGGGCATCGTCCCGCGTCCGGGTGGAGACCGGTCGGTGTCGCAACCGAGGAGCGCACCCGCGCCCTCGGCGAGGCGATTGAAGCGACGTCGATGCGGCAACCACCCGCTCACCGCGTGGTCCTCGCACGGTCGGGCCACCCACAGGACGACCGCAGAGGAGCTCCTCTGCGCCTTCGAGCGCGCCCCGTCGCTTGGGGACCCGGGCGAGGACAGCTAGTCTCCTTGCGTCGTGTTCGGTATCAGCGCCCACGAGATCGGGCTCACCCGCCGGCTCCTCGCCGGTCTCGAGCTGCGAGACCTGTCGGAGCTGAGCGGCCAGCGATTCACGGTCCGCGCCATAGACGAGGTTGCCGGAAGCGGCGAGCTGCTCTCGTTGCTCGGTCTCGCGGGTGAGAATGCGAACGACGCGGTGTTCCTCGAGCGAACGCCCGTCGGGTACGGGTTCATCGACCTGCGGTTTCGCCTCACCTCGTGGCCAGCCGAGCTGCAACGCACGGGCAGCTCCGTTGTGCGACGGCTCTTGAGCGACGGATCGCTCGACCGGGGAGGAGAGGGAGACACCGAGCGGACGGAGCGAGTCCGCTGTCTCGAAGACGTGTGCGCGGAGATCGACGCGGGAGTCCGCGAGCTACGGGTCATGGCCGACGCGGAGGGTCTCCCTAGCCTCACCCTCGAGGAGCGCTTCCGCATCAACACGGGACGCCAGGCGCGAGGCTTCCCTCTGTGGCTGCGCGACTTCGTGGTCCGGGACGCGTACATCACCAACGCGCCGACCGTGAGTCTCAACCGCCACTACTATCTCTGAGCGGTGACGCGGAGCGCGCGCCGCCTCGTCGGCTCAGCCGAGGTCGCGGCGAATGGGGGAGGGCGCCTCGTAGATCACGTCGGTCCGCATCGCGTACTTCGCGCCGCGCGTCACCTCGCAGCCCTCGTGACGGACCTTGTGCTGGAAGACCGCGGCCAGCCCCGCCTTCGGGACGACCACGTCGTCGAGCTGCTCCATGAACTTCGTCTCGCCACCGTCGAAGTCGTCGTTGAAGTAGACGAGCACCGAGAGCAATGTGATGTGCGTCTCGTCGGGCTGGTACCAGTGGTCCATGTGCGCCTCGAACCTCTGCGACGGCTGATAGCGATAGAACCGGAGCCGCTCGTTCAGCCCGTACAGCGTCAGCCCGCCGATGCGGCCCGGGAGATGCGCACGCAGCCGCGCGAAGAGGTCCGACGCGAACGCGGCGTCGTCACGCATCACGCGATCCTGATTGCGATAGATCGGATTGTTGGTGGCGAGGCGCGGCGACCAGGCCTCGATGCGCTCGACCATTTCCGCGCACTCGCTCGGCGAGTAGACGTCCGCGACGCGCCAGAGCAGCGGCACGTCGTCGACGCGCATCGGTACCGTCGTCTGCTCCATGTGTTCTGCATTCTACGTTGCGACAGGCTGGGGAGGAAGCGCGGCGCGGGCCGCTCTCGTAAGCTCGCGCCGTGGAGATCCTCCTCATGCCGGGCATGGACGGGACGGGAACGCTGTTCGGCGCGTTCGCGTCGTCGCTCGATGCGCGTCTTCGCCCGCGCGTCGTGGCGTATCCGACGGAGGAGCCGCGCGCGTACGACGAGCTGTTCGATCGTCTGCCGGTCCCGGAGGGCGACTTCGCGATCGTGGCCGAGTCCTTCTCGGGTCCGCTCGGCATTCGTCTCGCGGCTGCGCACCCCGCGCGCGTTCGCGCGCTCGTCCTCGTCGCGACCTTCGCGACGAACCCCTCGAGGCTGGCGCGCTGGATGCGTCCGCTCCTCGGTGAGCGACTGTTCCTCCGTCCACTTCCCGACTTCACGGTGCGCGCGGGGCTGTTGGGCGGCGACGCGACCGCGGACGACATCGCCGCGCTGCGGAGCGCGATCGCTCCGGTCTCGCCGGTCGTCCTCGCGAAGAGGGCGACGGAAGTCATCGACGTCGATGTGCGCGACGCGCTGGCCGAGGTGCGAGCCCCGCTGCTCTACCTCGCGGGCGCACGCGATCGCCTCGTCGGACGCGCCACCCGCGCCGAGCTGACGCGGCTCCGCCCCGACATGGAGGTCGAGGTGCTGGATTCGCCGCACATGGTGTTGCAGCGGCGGCCGATCGACGCCGCGCGGATCGTCTCCGACTTCGTGGTGCGGCACGCGCCCTGAGTGGGCGCGCTCGACGTGGCGTCGGCGCGATGGAGCCACGCCATCGTGTGACCGCCCGCGTAGACGCCTGATGCCTCGGACGTATCCTGCGACGACTCCGATGGACATCGACACGCTGCGCACCTGGGTCCGAGACGGTCACTCCCTCGACTATTTGCTTTTCTGGGGCCACCGCCAGAAGCGCGTCGGCGCGCCCGACGCGAGCTGCTTGAGCCAGTGGTTCCCCGCGCGCTTCGTGGTCGAGGGGATCACCTACCCGACGGCGGAGCACTGGATGATGGCGGGCAAGGCGCGGCTCGTTCGCGACGACGCGATGCTCGACGCGATCCTCCGCGCCGGCGAGCCGGGCGAAGCGAAGGCGCTCGGTCGCCGCGTCGCCGGCTATGACGACGCGGCGTGGGCGGCGGCGCGCTCCGCGTTGGTGGTCGACGGCAACGTCGCGAAGTTCTCGCAGAACCCGACGCTCGAAGCGTTCCTCCTGAACACAGGAAGGCGCGTGTTGGTCGAGGCGAGCCCGCGCGATCGCATCTGGGGGATCGGGATGGGCGCGTCGAACCCCGACGCGAAGGACCCGATGAAGTGGCGCGGGACGAACCTGCTCGGGTTCGCGCTGATGGAGACGCGCGTCCGGCTGGGGGGTGCGCTCGGCGGACCCGACTGAGCGTGGACCCGACTGAGCGCGTCGACGAGGCGGGCGGCCTGGCGGCTCGCGTGTCCGATCCGGGAACGAGAGATGTTCCCCGGCGCGGAGCGCGGAGCGCGCCAGCGTCGGCGCAGGGAGGGAGCGCTAGCGAGACCTCGCTGGCTCGAAGATTGCTGAGCGGGCCGCGCCGTGTCTCACCTCCATTTCGCTCTCTGTGCGTGCCTCGCGCTCCTCTTCGCGGCCGGTTGCGACGCCACCCTCGTCGGTGAGGATCCCGACGCGGGCCGCGCGCCGGACGGTGCACCCTCGACACGCGACGCCGCCGCCGCCGATCGCGACGCCGGGATGCCGGGCTGTACGCCGATGGACGTGGGGACGAGCGCCCTCGTGTTCGACGGCGTGGACGACACCGTCACGATGGGCCCGGCGCCCGACCTCGGGCTCAGCGAGCTCACGATCGAGGCGTGGGTCCGTCGCGACGGCGCCGGCCGGGCGGCGGGTACGGGCGTAGGCGGGCTCTCGCTCGTCCCGATCGCCGGTAAGGGCCGTGGGGAGTCGGACGGCAGCAACTTGGATTGCAACTATGCGTTCGGCTTCTCGAACGATGTGCTCGGCGCCGACTTCGAGGACATGGCCACCGGCGCCAACCATCCGATCGTCGGGCATACCGCGATCCCGATCGGCGAGTGGCACCACGTGGCCGCGTCGTACGACGGAACGACGTGGCGGCTCTTCGTCGATGGACGCCTCGACGCGCAGCGGCGCGCGAACGCGACGCCTCGCCACGACAGCATCCAGCACTTCGGCATCGGCGCCGCGTTCAACTCACAGGGAGTTGCGGCCGGTCGCCTCCACGGCGCGATCGACGAGCTGCGCGTCTGGGATCGCGCGCGCGACGCGGAGGAGATCGCCTCGACGATGTTCCAGACCCTCGAGTCGGGCGAGGGCCTGCGCGGCCGCTGGGCGCTCGACGCGAGCGACGCCGGCGCGCCGGACACCCTGGGCGCGAACGACGGCACCGTCGAGGGCGACGCGATGTTCGTGGAGCCCGGCGCGGTGCTCGATCGAGGGCTCCCGCCGATCGCGTCGGGCGCGTCGCCCGAGGACGGCGCCAGCGTGGACGAGGACTCCGTCGAGCTCTCGGTGGACGTCGAGGATCCGGACGGCACCGAGGGCTTCGTCGCGACCTTCTACGCGCGCGAGCTCACCGAGGCGGACGACTTCAGCGTCGTCGTCCTGCCGGACACGCAGATCTATACGATCGAGGCGCGCGGCGTGGAGCGGTTCTTCTACGACCAGACGCAGTGGATCATGGACAACCGCGAGGACTACGGGATCGTCGGCGTCATCCACAACGGCGACCTCGTCAACGACGGTGAGCGCTACCAGTACGAGTGGCGCGTCGCGGATCGCGCGATGAGCACGCTCGAGGAGGCGATCGACGCGCTGCTCGATGGGATGCCCTACGGCATCGCGCCGGGGAACCACGATCAGACGCCGCGCGGCACGGCCGGCAACACGACGTCGTTCAACGCGTACTTCGGCGTCGACCGCTTCCGCGGACGCGCGTACTACGGCGGGCACTACGGCAGCGCGAACGACGACAGCTGGTTCACGTTCACCGTGTCGGGCGGCCTCCAGTTCGTCGTCGTGAACCTGCAGTACGACGAGACGCCCGATCCCGCGGTCCTCGCGTGGGCGCGTCAGATCTTCGAGAGCCACCCGCAGGCCTTCGGGATCCTCAACACGCACTACCTGATCGGCGGCACCGCGCGCTTCGGCGCGCAAGGCCGGGCGATCTACGACGCGCTCAAGGACGTCGACAACGTGCAGGTCATGACGTGCGGGCACGTCTCGTCGGAGTCGCGGCGCACCGACACGTTCGAGGGCAACGTGATCCACACGATGCTCGCCGACTATCAGGGGCGCACGAACGGCGGGAACGGCTTCATGCGGATCTGGGAGTTCTCGCCCGCGAACGACGAGCTCACCGTGCGTAGCTACTCGCCGACGCTCGACCGGTTCGAGACCGACGAGAACAGCGAGTTCACGCTGCCCGTCGATCTCTCCGGCGCCGGCGGGCCCTTCGCCGCGATCGGCAGCGTCGCGTTCGACGGAGCCGTGGCGAGCGTCACGTTCGACGGGCTCGAGGCCGGTCACGTGTACGAGTGGTACGCGACGGTGAGCGACTGCACGCACACCACGTCGACTCCCGTGCACCGACTCTCGCGCTGAGCCGGGGAGGGGAGCGCTCGAGCGATCAAAGGACGATGTCGACCGCGCGATCGATCGTCCACCACGCGCCGAGGGCGCCGAGCGCGTAGCAGACCGCCCACTTGGGGAGCCGCGTGGACGCGCGCCGGCTCACCACCCACGCCGCGCCGAGCGCGAGCGCCACGACGGCGAGCTGACCGAGCTCCACCCCGACGTTGAACCCGACGAGCGCGCTTCGGAGCGAGCCCTCGGGGAGCCCCTGATCGCGCAGCGCGCCCGCGAACCCGAGCCCGTGGAGCAGGCCGAAGCCGGACGCGACCAGCCACGGGAGCCGCCGGGTGAGCGTCTCGCCTTCGTGCAGCGCCTCGCGCGCGACCAGCACGACGCTCGCCGCGATGCACGCCTCCACCGGGCGCGACGCGACGCGGACGAGATCGAGCGCGCTCAGCGCGAGGGTGATGGAGTGCGCCACCGTGAACGCGGTCACCGCGAGGAGCACGCGGCGCAAGCGAGCTTGCGACGCTCCGGCCCACGCCACGAGGAGCAGGCCGAGCACGAACGCGACGTGATCGAGCCCCGTCACCACGTGCTCGACGCCGATCCGGATCCACGCGACGAACGAGCCGCCCGGGTGGGCGGAGAGCTCCATCTCGGGCGACTCCCCCGTCACCACCGCCTCGTCGCGCGTGCCGTCGAGGTGTCGGATCGAGATCACCACGCGCGTCGCGGGGGTCGGGATGTCGACGAACGCGAGCGTCCCCGTCAGCCCGCGTTCGCCGCACTCGAGGTGCGCGCCGTCGCGTCGGCAGGACGAGGGGAACACGGGCCGCACGTGCGCCTCGGTCTGGCGCCGCGTGTCGATCGGCTGCGTCCACGAGAGGCGAAACCGCCCGGGCCGCTCCTCCGAGAGCGCGAGGACCCCCGGCGCGAACCCGTGCGCCGCCGCGCGCTCGGGCGCGAGGAGCGCGAGGAGCAGCGCGAGCGCGGCGACGCGCCTCACGGTTCCTCGACCACGTAGCGGGCGGCGAGCTCGTCGACCACGCGATCGAGCTCGCGCTGTCGTGCTTCCTCGGTCCAGTCGCGGAGGACATCGAGCCTTGCGTCGCCCAGCGCGGCGTCGGACGCGGCGCGCACGCGGTCGACCCGCACGAGGTGGATCCCGAAGCGCGAGCGACGCGGTGTCCACGTGCCGACGGGCTGATCGGCGAGCCCGTCGACGAACGGCGCTCCGAATTGCTCGGCGAGATCCTCGATCCGCCGCCCGCGGTAGCGCCGGCCTCCCGGGAACACGTCGCCGAGCCCGTTGGGCGATGCGCCGCCGCGCAGCTGCGCGAGAATCTCCGCCGCCCGCGCGTCCTCGTCGCCGGACGCTCCGTCGCTCGACGCTCCGTCGCTCGACGCTCCGTCGCCCGACGCTCCGTCGCTCGACGCTCGGTGGCTAGACACGAAGACTTGCGTGAAGTCTACCCGCGCGGGGACGTCGTATCGCTCGCGGTGCGCCTCGAAGTACGCGCGGAGGTCGTCGTCGCTCGGCGTGGGCTCGGCCAGCTCGGCCCGCAGCACCGAGGCCATCGATCCCGCGACCTCCGAGCGCACCCGCGGATCGCCGCGCTCGAGCCCGCGCGCGAGGCCCTCGCGGTAGAGGACCTCCTGCCGGACCCAGCTCGCGATCAGCGGCCGCAGCTCCTCGTCGCTCGGCGGACGCCCGTGCTCTTCCGCGAAGCCATCCGCGAGCTCCGCGCGCACCGACGCGCCGAGGACGATCCGCGTGTCGTCGTCGTCGCCGTCGCGGTGGGCGAAGCGCTCGAGCGCGAAGAGCGCGAGCCCGAGGACGGCGAAGTGGAGGAGCGGCTCCCGGCGCAGCCTCTCGAACGCCGTCGGCATCGGCTGGAGGGTATCCTCGCGCGCGCCACCTCGGGGATCTTCTCCGCCGCGCGCCGCGCGCGACGCGTTCACGTGCGGGCGCGGGCGCGACGCGCTCGCCGGAGCCCGAAGAGCCCCGCCAGCGCGAGCCACATGGGGTGGGTCGGCGTCGGCGCGGCGCTGGTGATCCGGCATGCGCAACCCTCCGCCGTCGGCGGACCGGTGACTCCGCCATCCGCGCTCGCGATGGCGCCGTCGCTCGGCACGCCGCCGTCGGCGTCGATCGCGGGCCCCGCGTCGGGCGGATCCTCGCCGACGCACGCACCGTCGGCGCAGCTCGTCGCGCAGGCCACGCGCTCGACCGTCCCGTCCGCGCCGCAGCGGATCCGCGACGCGCCTTCACAGGCCCAGTCGGTCGACAACTCCATTGGACAGCTCGACGGCGCGACGACGGTCACGCGGATCTGGAGCTGATCGTCGGGCGGCACGCCGGAGTCGCTGAACCACGCGACGCCCTCCTCGACCAGGTTGAAGTACTGCGGGTAGTCGCCGAGCTCGGCGGGCGCGCGCACGATGAGCTCGAAGCGACCGGTCTCGCCCGGCATGACCGTGTGATCGACGGTGGCGGCGCGGTGGTCGTTGATCCAGCTCGGGTGCGCGAGCGGGCTCGGTCCGTCGCGTGGCTCGGTGGTCCCGAGGAACGTGTGGCCCGGCTCCCACGGCTCGCTGCCGGTGTTGCGTAGCTCGATGTAGCCACTCGATTCTTCGTTGGGGGCGAGGAGGAAGTCGTCCGCCGCGAGCGGGAACGTCTGGTTGACGTAGGCGGCGCTCCACGACGGCATCGGCCACTGACCGAAGTCGTTGGCGACCGCGTGATCGATGTCGCACGCGGCGCCGCCGATCGTGACCCCGTTCTGCACCTGCCGGAGCTGCGCGCGGCTGTCCCACATCCCGCCCGACCAGGCGTAGGTCTGCCAGCCGTACGTGATCTTCCCCGCGTCGAAGAGCCGCTTGATCACCCAGTAGCCGGCGTACGCGCCGGTGCGCTCGCGGCCGATCACGCTCGCCACTCCGTCGAAGTACGCGTCGATCGCGGGCTGCTGCGCCTCGCTCGCGTCGAAGTCGACGCTGAAGTAGATGGGCCGGTCGGCCGGCGCGCCGCACGCGGTGGCTTGCCGCTGCGCCTCCGTCGCGTCCTCGACGCCTTGTGCGCGCCCGTTGCGCGCCGCGCCGGCGGAGTGCTCCCAGTTCGACACGACGTCGATGCCCGCCCCGATCAGCCGATCGGCCTCCGCGCGCGTCAAGTTCTTTCCCGTCGTATCCCAGCTCAGATAGCGCGCCGCGAACGTGTATCCCCCGGCGACGAGCGCGCTCGGGGATGGCCGCCCCCACGAGTAGTCGACGCCGTGGCGCGGCCCCGCGGCGGCGGTCACGAAGCCGACGTCGTCGACCGGGGCGACGCACGACGTGGCGGTCGCGGCGAACAGCAGCGAGAGGATCGACGGCGCGCTGGGACATCGGAGCATCGCGGGCTCTCCTTGGTTCGGCGCCGTGCGTGCTCCGCGCGGCACCCGATTCCGCGCGGCGATCGTGCGCGCCGCGACATTCCGCGCGCCGATACGCAATCGCCGAGCCAGCCCGCGAGGCGTGAGGCTTCGGCGGGGGCCGGATCACGGGATGCTCCGCGCGCCGCCGCACGAGCGCCGGGGTGCTCGCGGGTAAGCGTGCGATCGAGGAAGTCGCCGTGCCCGCGATCGCCGAGGCGGTGAACGCCAGTCGGTGCACCGAGTGAGAGCTTCCGGCGCGGGACCGCGCGCGAGCGGCCGTGCATTCCCGCGGCGCCGTGGTACGGCGCAGAGCGGCGTCCGCGGGGAGCGGACCGAAGGAGGAGCGAGATGATCCGGAAGAGCAAGGCGGTGTGGCGTGGCGATGGGCAGTCGGGCCAGGGCGCCCTCTCGATGCAGAGCGGCGTGTTTCAGGATCAGCCGTACTCGTTCCAGACCCGCTTCGTGAGCGAGGACGGCAAGGCGGGCACGAACCCCGAGGAGCTCCTCGCCGCGGCCCACGCCGGCTGCTTCGCGATGGCGCTCTCGTTCGCGTTGACGCGCGCCGGCCATCCGCCCGAGCAGCTCGACGTCACCGCGGCGGTCTCGTTGGACAAGGGCGAGAGCGGCTTCTCCATCACGAAGATCGCGCTCGACCTCGAGGCGCGCGTGCCTGGCATCGATCTGGACGCGTTCACCGCCGCGGCCGAGGGCGCCAAGAAGGATTGCCCGCTGTCGAAGGCGCTCGCCGCCACGCCGATCTCGCTCTCGGTCAAGCTCGTCTGAGCGGCGCGTCCTACGAGGTCGTGCTCGAAGCGGCCCGCAGCGACTCGATCTTCGCCTTCCACGTCTCCGGATCGGCGGCGAGGCGCCACGCGATCGCGTCGGCCTTGCCGTCCACGTGATAGTCGATCTTCAGGAGCCGCGCGCCGCCCGTCTTTCCGAGGTGCCCCCGCACGATCGACACCTCGCGGATCGACGCGAGCGGGATCCGAAGCTCGCGCTCGGGCACGTACAGAAGGAAGAAGACCTCCCCCGTGGTGAGCGCCAGCGCCCCGTTCCCGCGCGCCTGGGTGGGTCCGCGCGACGCCTCGCCGTAGGACTGGGCGAGCGTCTCGGACAGGACCACCTCGTCGGCCGCGAACCGGCGCGCGATGGCATCCCGACCGCGCTTGCGGAACGACCCGAGGAACGTGCCCAGGCCCAACAGGACCAGCACGAGCAACACGAGGCCCACCAGGATCGCTCCGATCGTGATGAAGCTGGGTCCCACGCGCGGACGGTAGCTGAGCCGCGCCGTCCCGCTACTCGACGATCGATCGTGGTGCGGACGAGCCTCGTCGGTCCACGTTCGAGAAGCGCATCGACGCGGGACCGCGCCTCGATCGGCTTCGACGAACCGGAGCGCGTACGTGCAGCGCGGAGGTCTTCGGGTTCGGCCGGCGGTCAGCGCAGCGCGCGCAGCGCCTGCTCGAGGCGCGCTTCGCTGCTCGCGATCACGTTCCCCTGCATGAACCGCGGCCCGAGCGGCGCGCCGCCGAAGACGAGCGCGATCGTCTCCGGCTCGAGCGCGAGCCGCGGCGCCGCGTCCTCGTGAAGCACGATCAGCGTGCCCACGCCGACGCGCGCGCCGTCGAGTCGGCCGAAGCCCTCGACGAAGAACACCGCGCGCCGATGCCCGCTCGGCGGAAGGACGAGCTCCCCCGCCGCGGACCCCGACCGCGCGACGACGAGCGAGACGGGCGAGCACGTCTCGATCGGCGAGCGCGCCCCGAACGCCTCGCCGACGAGCACGCGCACGATCACCTCGCTCTCCTCGACAACGGGAATCGCGGACTCCTTCACGAGCTGGAACCGCGGCGCGCTCCGCTCGAGCGCCTCGGGCAGCGCGACCCAGGCCTGGATGCCGTGGCCGACCCCGCCGGTCGCGCGGAACGCGTCGGGCGTGCGCTCCGCGTGGACGATCCCGCGCCCCGCGTGCATCCACGCCACGTCGCCGGGCCCGACCACCACGTCGTGTCCGAGGTCGTCGGTGTGGTGCGTCGCGCCGGCGAAGAAGTACGTCACCGTCGCGAGATGCGCGTGTCCGTGCGCCGCGATGTCGACCCCCTCACCCGGCGCGAGCGTCGCCGGCCCGAAGTGATCGAACAGCACGAACGGCCCCACCATCGACACGCGCGGGGACGGCAAGAGCCGACGGATGCGGTGCCCGCCCTCGAAGACGTCGTAGCCGCGAAGGCGATGGACGAACGCGTCGCTCACCCCGCCATGATGCGCGAGCGCCACCCCGTTCGTCTCGCTGAGGCCGCTCGGATTCGTAGGTCGCAAGCGACATGGCGCACCCGCGCGCCCGCCGTCCGATCCGTGCGCGCCGTCCTCCATCGATCGACCGCGCGGCTCGCCCGGCGGGCTCCCGGTGGGGACGGATCCCCCCTCACCCGGGGACCCATTGCGCCCCACCTGCGCGATGGTGTGCGCTGACCCGGGGACCGATCTCGTCCGACCCCCGGACCCACGTCGCGCGAGGCGGGGACCCATTCCTCTCGAGCGGGGACCCATCTCCTCGCATGGGGGGACCCATTCGTCGCGACCCGGGGACCCATTGGTCGCGACCCGGGGACCCATCTCGTCGGACCTGGGGACCGATGTCTCGCGACCCCGGGAAGCGCTTCGCTGGCACGGGGACGACGTCGGCGGAGCGAAATTCGCGGCAGATCGAGCGCCCGTGCGGATGGGGCGACGCGAAATCGGAGCCTGGAGGACGCGAGCGAGCGATGACCGTGCCCGCGTGCGGTCGGATCCCGCGTCCCGCTCGCGGTGCGTCCACGCAACGAGCGCGGCGCTCCCGTCGCCTGATCGGAGCGACGATGCATGTCTCACCCTCGACCGTCGCTCGTCCTCGCCGCCCTCACGGTGCGGTCACCAACGGCGCTCGTTCGCGCAGCATGCGCTCGATGGTGGCGTCCCCCCGACCCGCGGTCTCGTCGGCCTTCATCGCATCGACGACCGCCTCGGGGAGCAGCGTCACCTGGAGGAAGCCGTGCGTCCCCGGGGTCGCCGGCTCGATCGCGAGCTCGGGGTCGCGCGTGAAGATCGCGTGGCGCAACGTGGTGTGCGGGGAGAGAGCGCCGGGGGGACCTTCCCACCACTCGCCGTGGAGGAACGGCCGGCGGGTACGGTGCACGCGACGCGCGAACATGTTGAGCATCTTCACCGGCCACGTCGGCGCTCGGTATGCGATCGAGCCGAGGAACCGCGCGGGCTCGGTCCCGCGGTCCGAGGACGCCGCCGCGAGACGAAACGTGAGCTCCGAGCCCATCACTCCGCTCATCCCACGCGAGAAGTAGTGGAAGTGCGGGCCCTGCTCGTGCCAGTAGATGGCGACGGCGTCGAGCGGGTCAGGACCCCCGTCGGCGAAAGCCACCATGGCGCCGAGGAGGAACGGCGTTTGCGGTCCGTACACGCGCGCGATCGCCGGGTGAGTCGGCGGCGCCGCGTGCGCCACTGGCGGCGGAGGGATCGGCGCGCCCGTCAGCTTCGTCCACCAGCTCATCGCGCGGAGTGTAGCGGTGACCTGCGTGCGGTTCGCGACCTGCCGGCTCGTCAGTGCGCACCCGGACCGTGCAGCAGTCCTGCGACCATCGCGTGCGCTTCCTCCGGTTCGATCCCGTCTCGCTGCGCGACGGCGAGCGGGTGCTCGCACGGGTGCAGGTGCACGAGAGGGCGAAGCCCGACCTCGCGTTGATGCACTGTTGCCTTCAAGAACTTCGTGTCGGAGTACGGTAGACGTGTGTACAGCCGACCGAAGTACGGACCGAGCCGGACGCGGTCGGGTTCGTACCAGCGTAGTGGATCTCGTCGAAGCTGCGCTCGCTCAGCGAGCACCACACTCCCCAGTCGAGGTGATCCGAGGTCGTGCGGATTGGGATGTGGAGGCACGCGCGAATGAAGTACGCCGTCTCCTCCGGCGTATGGATCACGCACTGGTCCGGAGAGAGCATCGACTCCGCGCGTTCCTCGTCCGTGAGCCGCGACCATGGGTCGGGCGCATCGGCGCCGAAGGCGATCTCGCTCACGTCGTGCTGCTCGCCGCAGTGAGCGCAGACGATGCTCATTGCGTTGTCGCTATCACTCGGAGCCCTCGTCGGCGGACGAAGCGAAGTACTCGCGGCGCCAGGCCAGCCACTCGTCGAGCCAATCAAACTCGCCAAGCTCCGCGCAGCGCTTGATCCATTCGGCTGCTTGCGGCGCGACGGGATCCTCCGAACGAGTGAGGAAGGCGAGCGTCGGTTCCACGCCAGCGCCAACCAGGAACTGAACGTCGAACCCGCAGCCCGTGTCGAAGTTCGTCATCTTGGCGCGCCACAGTGCCAGCACGTCTTGCACTTCTCCGATCTGCGAGAGGAGGAGCGCGCACCAATACAGGTTCTCGAATCGATCCTCGTGCTCGTCGTGCGAGGCGAAGTGGTCGTCAGTCCGGAACGCGACCTCGTGGCCCAGGAGGGCCCGAAGGAGAGGTCCGCGCGCGGCGTCGGCTTGGGGATGCATCGCGCGGTAGAGCTGCGATCGCCTCACCGGGTCGGACAACATCCGCGCCGCATCGTCGGTAGCGAGCCACGCTTCGGTCGGTGAGTGACCGTCGAGCAGTGGTTCGATGGACACGCGGTGAGTCTACTCTCGCGTCAACTCTCGTCGCCACGGGCGTCACGGCCGGCGCGGCTCAGAGCGTCGACGGGTCGTCGCTGATGGTGAGCGTCTGGCCGCGCGCCGGGTCGAGGACGAGGCGCTTCGTTCCCTCGGCGTCGTGCTCCCAGTGGGCGACGCCGAGCACCGAGACCTCTTCGCCCGGCTCGAGCACGCCTTCCTCGTAGCGGAACGCCTTCTTCTTTCGGATCACGTTCTCGCTCTCCGTGCCCTGCGCCATGAGGAACGCCTTGGCGCGTTCCGAGTGCTCATCGAGCGCCCCGGAGCGGACGTGACCGTCGCGGACGAGGACCAGATGCGCGCCGTTCGCGTGCACGAGCGCCGTGCCCGTCTCGTCCTCGAGGAGGAACGGGATCGCGTCCTCCTTGAGGATGATCGTCTCCCAGTGCGGGTTCGCGCCGGCCACGCGGTGCTCCTTCACGTCGATCACGTACCCGACGCAGCGTCGTCCCGTGATCGGCGCCTCGAGCTCCCGCTCGTCGACGCGCGCGAGCGTCCCCGTGATCTTCACCAGCGCGTCCTGCGGCGCGTCCGCGATGCGCGTCTTCAGCGCCTCCTTCAGCCGGCGCTTGCCGCGCTGATCGGCGGAGAACCACCACGCGGCGAACCCGCCCGCGGCGAGGACGAAGAACAGGACGGTGAGGCCGATGACTTCCACGCAGCGCGGGAGTCAACCACACCGCACGGCGCAAGATCGAGTCGTTCTCCACCTTGGCTCGTGCGCGGCGACGGCTACGCTCACCGAGCGATGCGACCTGACGAGATCCCTCGTGGCCCTCCGCTCGACAGCATGGCCTGTGCAGCCGGCGTCTCGGCGGAGGAGTGTGTGCGGCAGGGCGCGACGTGGACATTGCTCCGGGTCCTCGACCCTCGGAGGATCCTGTCGATCGCCGTCGTGATGAGCTTCGGCACCCATCTGGGCTCTGCGAGATCTCTGATGGAGACCGCCACGGAGGAGCGCGTCCGCGCGTTGGGTGACGCCATCGATCGCAACGACGCCGCGTCGGCGATGCGCGTGCTCGAGGCGTGGTGGCCGCACGAGCGCGACCAACACGCGCGGGTCGTCGACGGCCTCCTGGGTGCGTTCGGGCACCTTCCGCCGAAGTGAGGTTCTGGGGAGGACCGGCGAAGCGAGCGCGGGCGCGCTTCGGCTACCCTCGCGCGACGGAGGCGCTCGCGTGATCCAACGAACCTTCGTCGTCACCATGGCCACCTACAATCGGTGGCAGAACGACAACCTCTACAGTGCGGCAGAGTCCTTGACCGACGAGGAGCGGCGGCGCGATCGCGGCGGGTTCTTCGGGTCGATCCACCGGACGCTCAACCACCTGCTCTGGGCGGACGAGGTGTGGATGGGCCGACTGAGCGGCCGAGCGCACCCGCGCTCGCCGATCGAGCGCTCGCCCGAGCGATACGCGGACTGGGCCGAGCTGCGCGACGCGCGCCGCGGACTCGACGCGGACATCGTCGCGTGGGCCAGGCGGCTCGAGCCTTCGTGGCTCCTGCGCAGGCCCACGCCGATCCCAGGGCGCGCATGGCGCCCCAACCCGAAGTGGACGAACGGCTTCCTCGTCACGCATATGTTCAATCATCAGACGCACCATCGTGGTCAGGTGCACGCGATGTTGACGGCGGCGGGCGCGGAGCCGGGCGCGACCGACCTGTTGGTGCTCCCCGACGTGGCGGCGGCGACCCAGGGTGATCCTCGGAGCGCGGACGGGGGTTGGCCGGCGGACGCGGAGGAGCGTGAGGAGCTCGAGGGCTACCTGCGTCACAAGCGATCCGGCGGCGCTCCGATCCAGATCGGCGTGTCGCGGAGCGTGTGGATGGGCGGCGTTCGCGGCGAGGCGCCGCACGAGCCGTTCGTGTTCCTCGGACCCGACGAGTGGGGATCCGAGTCGGAGCTCACGTTCCTCGCGAGCCCGGACGACGTCGAGGCGTTCATCGGTCGAATCCGCGAGGCCGCCGCGGAGGCGTTCGGGCTTGGTTCGCCATCGCGCGACGACTGATGTGCCTGTGCGCAGGCGCACCGATGGGCAGCCCTTGAAGAAGAGCTCCCGCGCTTCTCGCCCTAGGAAGGCGGCGTCCGCGTGGCGCATCGCTCTCGTCGAACATCCGCCGCGTTGGCTCCTCGCGCCGCGCGGTGCGCCGCGTCGACGACGAGATCCATTCCCGTCGGCACTGTCACCGGGCTGCTAGGCTCTAGCGATGAGACTCAGCCGATTGATCGAAGGGTCGCCGTCCGCGGGCCGGGACGACACGGTGCTCGACGCGGTGCGCATCATCGCCGACCACAAGGTGGGCGCGATCGCGATCCTCGAGGATGGCCGCATCATCGGCATCTTCACGGAGCGCGACGTCTTGCGGCGCGTCATCCTCGCCGGCCGCGATGCGGCGTCGACCACGCTCGGCGAGGTGATGACGACCCCCGTGCACACCGTGACGAAGGACGTCCCGATCGGCGAAGCGACGAGCCTCCTCAACCGCCATGGCATCCGCCACCTCCCGCTCGTCGAGGGAGACGGCAAGTACATCGGGATGCTGGTGCTCCGTCACCTGCACGACGAGATCATGGCTCGCCTCGAGCGCCGCGTGAACGACCTCACCACGTGGCTGATGGCGGACTCGCTCGGCGGCTGACGCTGGGACGCAGGGCGCGTCGGGCTCAGCGGCATGGGCATCACGCGGAGAGGGACGCATCTCGTCTTGTCCCTCCGGTTGAAGATCCGCCGGTCGAGGCGTGGATGAAGAGCTCCCTCATCGGACTCGCGGCGAAGTACGAGGTTCCGAGGAGCTCGAGCTCGTCATGGGGCTCTCCGGCGAGATCCTCGGACTGGACACCGACGCTGATTGAGGTGCGCTCGACGGCGTCGATCCGGTCGACGATGGCGTGGGGTGGAGCGCTCGCCCGTGATCCGCGGCCGACCGAGCTTTGATGGGCCTCGGTGATCTGCTAGTGCTGCCGATCCACGCGCGACGATCCGACGGCAGCGGTCGCGGCCGTCGCGCAGAGCCGAGTGAGTCGAGTGTCGAATGCGCTTCGCGACAGACGCCGGGTGACGAAGAGCGGCGAGAGCGAGGCGTCGGAGGCGTTCCTAGAGGCGCGCGTCTCGCTGTTCTTCAAGGTGCTCGCGGGCATCGGCCTCTTGAGCCTGGTCCTCGGGCTGTACGGCGCGATCACCGACCCGGGCATCGACTCGGTGTTCGTCGTGGCGACCACCGCGTCGGCCGCGTTCGCGTGGGGGCTCACGCGGCGAGGCACGCGTCGCTCCGCTCGCTTCAGCCGCGTCGTCGAGGCGACGGGGCTCCTCTTCAACAACGCGGTCGCGGCGTGGATGGGGCGCTACTTACTAGTCGGATTCCTTCGCGAGCGCTCGATCACCGACGCGCACGACGTCGTGATGGCGGACGCGTACGTCTCTATCCTGCTGCTCGGCGGGACAGCGATGCTGGTCGCCGTGCGCGCCGCGCTCATCCCCTCGTCGCCGCGCTACACCGCGCTCTTCACCGCCGTCGTGGGGGTGCCGCTCGTCGCGGTGCCCGCGCTCGTCGCGGTGGGCGCGGACGGCGCGATGGCGTGGCGCAGCGCCGGCTCGTCGGCGTGGCCCTGGATGCCCGCGACCGGCGCGTTGATGTGGGGCTTCGCCGTGCTGACGTCGTCCGTGATCTCCTGGGTGATCTACGGGCTCCGCGCCGAAGTCCGCGAGGCCCAGCGCCTCGGACAGTACGTGCTCGAGGAGAAGCTCGGGGAGGGCGGGATGGGGGAGGTCTTCCGCGCCCAACACGCGATGATGCGGAGGCCCACCGCGGTGAAGCTCCTTCGCGCCGATCGCGCCGGCGAGGAGGACCTCGAGCGATTCGAGCGAGAGGTGCAGCTCACCGCGCGCCTCACGCATCCGAACACGATCACGATCTTCGACTACGGCCGCACCGCGGACGGCGTCTTCTACTACGCAATGGAGCTGGTCGATGGCGCGACGCTGCAGCGCGTCGTCGAGGTCAGCGGAGCGCAGCCGCCCGGCCGGGTCGCGCGCATCCTCACGATGGCCGCGGGCGCGCTGAGCGAAGCCCACGCCACGGGGCTGATCCATCGCGACATCAAGCCCGCGAACATCATGCTGTGCCGACGCGGCGGCGAGCTCGACGTCGTGAAGGTCCTCGACTTCGGCCTCGTGAAACAGATCGACGTCGACGCGGACGTGCAGCTCTCGAGCGCCGGCCGCATCACCGGCACGCCGCAGTACATGGCGCCCGAGTCGATCCTCACGCCCGAGCGCGTCGACGCGCGCGCCGACCTCTACGCGCTCGGCGCCGTCGCGTACTACCTGCTCGCAGGGACGCACGTGTTCGAAGCAAAGACCGTGGTCGAGGTGTGCAGCCACCACCTCCACACGACCCCGGCGCCGTTCGCGACGCGAAGCGTCGAGGTCCCCGCGGAGCTCGAAGCGCTCGTCCTCGCGTGTCTCGAGAAGGATCCGGCGAAGCGCCCCGCCAGCGCGGACGAGCTCCGGCGGCGCATCGAAGCGTGCGCGATCGATCCGTGGGACGAGGAGGACGCCGCCGCGTGGTGGCGCGAGCACGAGGCCGCGCTGCGCGATGTGGAGCAGCCCGCGACGGGCGCGGCGAAGACCATCGCAGTGGCGCGGACGCTCCCCGGGTGAGCGGAGAGTACGCCGTGCCCCGCACGCGCCGCGAGAGCCCGCGCGGTCGGCGCCGTGAGCTCCGATCGCGAGCGGTTCAGCGGGAGCCGGGCGAGCGGAACCACGCGTTCGAACGGAACTCCGCGGGGATGTCCTGGGTCAGCGGATCGTCAAAGCCCAGGCTGTCGAGCTCCGCGAACCAGCGATCGCGCTTCGATTCCGGCAGCGGGGCGGCGCACCACGGGCAGAAGTAGATCACCCGGCGGGCACCATCCCCGTCGCGCAGGTGGTACTCGTCGAACCGAGCTGCGTAGAGGACGAGGACGTCGGGGCATTCGGACAGGTCCGCGTGGAGCTCGCACTGGTGCGTGACCTCGTGAGCCACGTGGACGCATGGGAAGTCCGCGATACGGAATCCACGTTGCACCACGGCTCGGGCGATCGTCCAGTCCGCGCGCTCGCGACACGAGTGGGGGTGAGCCATGCACGCGTCCCACTCCGGCGACTCCGACACGGGAGCGAGAGGTTGGACAGCTCCGCGTGTCGCGCGCGATATTTGTCGCAGCTCATCCTCATGGGTGCGCGGAGTCTTCAGGCAGGTTCGGGAGCGTAAGGAGCTCGGATGAGCACCTGGGACCAAGATTGCCCGCGCCTTCTCCTCGTGTTAGGGCAGGACCACGGTGCGAATACGGATTGTATCAATGTTTGTTGTCGCCGCGTGGGGTCTGTCGGCGTGCGGTTCAGGTCACACGGGCGCGGTCTCAGAGTCGTCCGACCCGACGCCGATCCATGAGCGCGAGGCGTGTCCGGCCGGGACGGCAACGCGAGAGCATCCCGTGGACGTCAACGCCGCGGGAGTCGCTGAGCTCATGACGCTTCCCGGAATCGGTGAGAGCGAGGCGCGCGAAATCATCTGGCGGCGGGAGACCTACGGTCCCGCTCTTGAGCTGAGCGAGCTTGCGACGGAGAGCCGAGGCGGGACGTCGGCTGACGACGGTGAGCCATCGTCCATCGACGCGCGCACGATCGAGTGCCTGCGCGAGTTCGCGGTGGCTTCCGTAGAGGAGTGAGTGCGTACCTTTCGGGGCGTCGCGTCGCGTGCCGCTGCATCGGCGCGCCACCAGGGGCGGCTGGCGGAGGCGCTCCTCGAGGAGATCGCGCAGCGCCGCATCGCCAACGTCGAGGCGGACTTCGAGAGTGCGGAGGTGCTCGCCGACCTCGGTCGCGAAGGCGTCGCCATGGGCGACTTCGTGCTCCTCCCGATCCTCGAGTCGATCCAGGTAGACCCTGCGGTGTTCCTGCGATGGCGGGACGCGTGGCGCGCAGCGAAGCGGGAGCCGCACCCTTCGGAGGTGGAGTTCTTCGAACGCTACGACGCCTGTTTGGAGAGCGCCTTCGAGTATGGGATCGCACGCTTCGCGACCCGGTGAATCGACTTGCGGTGTCCGAGCCGTTGCCCACGTCGCGGTGTAGGCTCGCCGCCTCGTGTACCGCCAGAACGAGACGGAGCTTCGCCGCGCGATCGATCGCATCGAGCGCTGGTTCCGCGAGCACGTCGACGACGCGTACTTCGCGCCCGGAACCACGGACGCGGCGGGGCCGCTCGGCCCAGTCCTCGCTCGCTGGAACGGGCAGCGCGAGGAGCGGGTGCCGTTCTTCGAGGCGTTCTACCTGCTCGACGCGGGGGCCTGTGCGCGCGAGAAGGCGATGATGGATGGCCTCGCTCGAAGCGAAGGCTGGCCGGCGACGTGGTGGGATCCCGACTGGCTCCCCTTCGCGTCCGACCACGCGGGGCAACTCCTCGTGCTCGAGATACGATCGGGCGCGGTCATCGAGTTCCTCCACGACGACGAGCCACGGCCGGTTCACGCCGAGACGCTCGAGGCGTTCCTCACGAAGTACGCGGACGACCTCGAGAGCGATCGGCGGGCGCTGCGCGATGGGTACATCGTGGACCTCGAGGAGCACGCGGCGAGGGTGGCCCGCCAGCGCGAGCGCGAGAAGGTGCGTGAGCGGGAGGGTTCACCAGCCGCGCGCACGCTGATCCTGGTCGGCGTCGCGATCGCGGTGTTGATCACGATGCTTCTGATCGGGCTCGCGCGGTAGGAGTCCCAAGCCCGGTGGCAAATACCGCGGCGGATAGGGTCGGGGATCGCGTCGAGACCGAAGTCCACCGCGTGGCTCCTGGGTCGTCTCACCGCATCTCGAGCGCGCCCTGCAGGAACGCGAGCACGCGCGTCATCAGCTCGATGCGGTTCTCGCGCCGCGCCACCGTGTGGCCCTCGTTCGCGCCGACCATGTACTCGACGTCGACGTCGCGCGCGCGGAGCGCCTCGACGATGGTGTCGGACTGCGCGCGCGGGACGCGGGCGTCGTTCTCGCCTTGGTAGACGAAGAGGGGAGTGCGGATCGCGTCGACGTGCTGGAGCGGGCTGAGCGCGCGGAGCTCTTCGAGGTCGTCGCCGAACTCGCCGACGTAGCGGCCGGTCGTCGCGTCGACGCTGAGGAACGTCGTGAGGTCCGACGGTCCGCACAGATCGACGCCCGCGCGCCATGCGCGGTGCTCGTGCGCGAGCGTGAGCAGCACGAGGTAGCCGCCGTAGCTCGCGCCCCAGATCACGACGCGATCCGGATCGCTCCACGGCTGCTCGCGCACCCAGCGGTTCACGCTCTCGACGTCGCGGAGCGAGTCGGGGCGCCGCTCGCGATCGTCGGCCATCTCCCAGGCGCGGCCGAAGCCCGACGAGCCGCGGATGTTGGGCTCGACCACCGCGAAGCCCGCCGCGGTGACGACGCTCCAGAAGCTGCCCCACTCGAGCGACGAGTGTTGATCGGGGCCGCCGTGGAAGAACACGATGGTGGGGAGACGATCCGTTGGGTGGGTAGGGAGATAGATGTTGACGGGGATGCGCCGCCCGTCGAACGCCTCGACCTCGTCGATCGACGCCTCGATCCCCGGCGGCTGGGCGTCCGCCTGCCGCGCGACGAGCGGCGCGAGCGCGCCGGTCTCGGCGTCGGCCACGAAGATGTCGTCCGGCACGCTCGGCGCCGAGACGGTGAGCACGAAGCGACGGCCGTCGTCGGAGAACGTGCCCGCCGCCATCGGGAAGTGGATCTCGGTGATCGTTCCCAGATAGACGCTGCCGAGCGGCGTCTCGACGTCGGCGAGCACGGCGAGCGTCGCCGCGTCGAGGAGGAGCGCGCTCGAGTGGTTGCCGGCATCCACGTTGACGGCCACGCGATCCCCGCGCGGCGACGGAACGATCGCCGCGATGGATGCTGCGCCCGGCGGACGGTACTCGGCGAGCGGTGCGAGCGTCGCGAGATCGAGGACCACGAGCGTGTACCCTTCGTCGCCGCGATCGCGCGCCACGTACGCTCGCTGCCCGTCGGGCGTGTACGCGGCGGCCTGGATCGTCGCGATCTCGCCGACCGCGGGCGCGAGCTGGCGCGCGGTGCCGTCCATGAGATTCACCTCGACGAGCTGCTTGCCGCTCGTCGCCTCGCGGAGGAACAGCGCGCGCGTCCCGTCGCCCGTCACGTCGATGACCGCGCCGGGAGCCGGATCGCGATAGACGACTTGCGGGCTACGATCGGGCGCGAGGGTGCTCTGCACGACGACCGACGACGCGTAGTCGTCGGTGCGCCGCTGCGAGTACACCATCGTGTCGGCGCGCTCGCGCGGGAGGAGCGGGTGATCGCGCCAGCGCTCCTCACCCGGCGTGAGATCGACGAGCCCCTCGCCGTCGAGCCCGATCCGGTAGATGTGAAAGTTCTCGTTCGCTCCCGCGTCGCGGCGGAACAGCACCGCTCGACCATCGCGCGTGAACGCCGCCGAGCCGACGCGCTCCTCGCCCGTCACGAGCGCGCGCGGCTCCGCCTCCGGGTGCGCCACCTCACCGAGGTAGAGCTGCGCCTCGTGGCGCGATGACGCGTAGAGCACGCGCGTTCCATCGGGCGAGAGCACGGGTGACCCATTCGTGGGTGTGTCGATGATCGCCGCGATGCGATCGTTCGAAAGGAGCGGCGCTCTGCGATCCGTCGTCGGCCGCGGAGCGGCGCACCCGAGCGCGAGCAACGCGACCATCGATGCGATGCGCATGCGAGGGGCTACCTCCGGCGGAGCAACGCCGCCAGCCGGCGTGCGCGGCTGCGCTCAGTGGAGCCGACGCTCCCACATGTCGAAGCTGCCGGCTCCGTGCACGCGCCACGCGAACGTGGTCTGGTCGTTCGGGTGTGCGACCGCGGGAAGAGACAAGTTCTTCCATCGACCGAATCGGTGGCGAGGACCGGCGGCTCGGCGCGCCCCATCCCAGCGTCGAGCCGCGTCGGCTCCCCCCAGCCCCGACGGTCCGCGCTCGTGCGCGTACACGCCGCCGTCCGCGACATGGACGACCTGCGCGCCCCGGCGCGTATCCAGCGCGTATCCAGCGCCGCGACGACGTCGGGCTCCGATGGATGACAAGATAGATTACGATACGCGGTTCGTGCCGGTCGGGGCCCCGGCGTTCGATCTCAGTCGCCGAGCGACATGCGACACGCGACGTAGTCGAGGACCACGCGGCGATTCGCGAACGCGTCGGCGCCGAGCTTGCCCGATTGCGCGGTGCTCGCGTCGGCGGGCGTGGTGTCGACGGGCGTCTCCGCGAGCGCGACGCAGCGGTGAGCGGCGCGGGAGCACCACTCGGCCTGCGCGAGGAAGCGGCGCTCGCGCTCGGCCGTACCCACCGCGGCGACGGTGACGCGCTCTGGCGTCGAGAGCTCCCACGCTGCGCCGGCTTCGAGCGCACGATCCACGTACCGATCCACGAGGGTGCTCCGCCGACCGCCCGTGTCGACGAGGAACACTCCCCGGGCGCCGCCGTGCACGGCACCCTCGACGCCGATCACCGCGCGGCCGTCGAGGAAGTAGATCGGATCACCCTCGTCGAGTGGCGCGACGTCTCGGTGGATCACGCCGCTCTGGTAATCCAAGACGATGCGGGTGTCCGACAGCAGATCTTGCACGCCGAGGATCCCGCTGAGCTGCAGGAACGGCGGGAAGGAGAGCTCCGCGACGACCACGGGGACGTCCTCGAGCGTTCGACCGAGCACCTCGATCGCGGGAAGGATCGCGAGGCCGCTCGTGGTGGTCTCCGAGTTCGCGTCGACCCTCACCTCTGCACCGTCCAGGGCGCGCGCACCGAACCGGGCCGCCGCGCCGGGCGTGACGAGCGAGAGCTCGGCGCCCGTGTCGAAGAGGAAGCGAGCGGTCTCGTCGCCCACGCGGACCTCGATGATCGGGACACCGATCGACGGATCGAACCGCGCCTCCATCGGCACGTCGCGCGTCACGCGACGGAGCCCGCTCGGCGCGAGGTCCGCGAGCGACGACAACGCCTCGAGCTCGGGCAGCGAGGCGCTATCGGGGCGGAGCGCGCGCAGCGCATCGACGATCGTGCGGAGCCGCGTGGGCTCACCGCAGCGCCACGCGGCGATCCCCTGCATCTCGAGCAGCTCGCTCGACGCGGGCTCTCGAGCGACGTCGCGGGCGTCACAAGGACGATTGAGCAAGAGCGCCCGCATGACCTCGGCACGCGGATCGTCGAGGTGCTCGAGCAAGGCCACGCTCTCGGCGAGGCGTCCCTCGTCCGCGAGAGCACGCGCGCGATCGAACGACGCGCGGTCGGACGTGGCCGTAGGAGACGCCGCGGCTTCGGACGAGCCCGCGGCGTCCGGAGGCGCGGCGCCGCACCCACCGGCGATCGAAGCGAGCAGCAGACTGGGCACCCAGGAAGCGAAGCGAACGCGGATCGTGTGCATGTCATCACTCCTTCGTGCGGCGCGCGCGCGTGGCGCGGTCGCGTCGTTTGTTCGGCGGCGACGTCGAGGCGGGTGCGTCGTGGCGGAGCTCATGGACACCGAGAGGCGTGTTGCGCGACACCTCGCGCATGTAGCGGTCCCACACGGCGCGCAGCTCGTCGGCATCGGCGCCGCGTTCGATCGCGCTCCCCAGCGCGTCGAGGGCCAGCTCGGAGGTGACGCCGTTGTAGTAGACGACCGAGAGGTACGCGCTGTTCGTCCACGTCGCGTGCACGACGCGGCGCGCGCCGCAGTCGAGGAAGGAGAGCAGGTGCTCGCGCGCGTCGACCACGAGATTGAGCCAGCTCGCACGCCACCGTGCGATGAGATGCTCGGCATCGGGTGCGACGACGCGCATCGTCGCGGCGAGCGGATCGTCTCGATAGACCTGCGCGAGCACCCGCACGCCGCGCGCGTGCGCAGCCTCGACGCCGTCCTTCACGAGCGGCAACGCGTCGGGGAAGACATCGATCACCGCGACCTGTTCGGCTCGCTCGAGCATCCGCTGCGCGCGCTCCACCACGTGCTCGAACGAGCGAAGGCGGTGGAGCCGAACGTCGCGGTCCTCGCGTTCGATCCGGCGGAGCGCGGCCGACGCGGTGCGCCGTTTCGCCTCGAACGCCCGCTCGATCTGGCCGACCAGCTCCTCCGGAGGCACCGCTACGCAGCGGCGTGACTCCTCGTCCTCCACCAGCACCGCGCCACGCTGCGTCAACGCGTCGAGCGCCTTGTACACGCCGGCCGCCGCCTTCCCGAGCTGTTGTGCGACGCGGTAGCCGGTGCTCGACGGATGGGTGAGGAGGACGACGTAGACCTCCGCTTCGAGCTGCGAGAGACCCAGCCCCATCAGCGCTTCCACGCTCTCTTTTCGCGGTCCCCGCATATTAGTACTCGCGAGTAGTAATGGAGCGAGGGAGCGCGGTCCAGTCGAATGGGCGCCGCACCTCTGCACCCCTGGAGCCGGCGCTCGACGCGCGGTGGCGGTTCTCGCGCCGAGGGCGCGTCCGCTGCTACACCACGGCCCGAAGCGGAGCGCGAAGCCGGAGGGACTCGAGCATGGACGCCGTCGCGAAGGAGCTGGTCGCCACCTACCATCGCCTCTCCGACGCGCTCGCGCGCGGCGACGCCGAGGCGGCGAGCGTGGAAGCGCGATCAGGCGGCCTCGCGCCCGACAGTCCCCCGAGCGTGCTCCAGTCCGTGGCGCGCATGTTCCCCGGGTTGGCGTCGCACGACGTCGCGCACGCTGAGCGCATCGAGACCTGGGCGTGTCTGTTCCTGCGGACCAGCTCGCCCGATGCGGCCCGCCAGTCGTTTCGCGTGCACTCGTTCCGCCGCGAAGGTGGTCGCTGGCGCGCCGAGACGGGCGCATCCGAGGTTTCTTTCGAACGGACCGGAGACGCCGCCGCCGATGCGGCCCGCTTTGCCGCGTTGGTCGAGCAGAACCCACCGGACCGGCCGAAGCCCAAGCCCGCGCGCAGTCGACCGGCCAAGCGTGCGCCCGTGCGTGCCCGACTGACGCGCCCGGTGTGCGAGGCGCCCGACTTCCTCGACGCGATCCGACTCACCGACGCGTTCGTGCCGAGCGAGCCGCGGGCGGTCGACGAGCTCGAACGATCGCTCGGGTGCGCGATGCCGGCGTGTTACCGCGAGTACGTCGTCGCGTACGGCGCTTCGGTCTACGCGGGGTTCGTCCGTGTCTACGCGCCCGAGCGAGTCTCCGAGGGCCTTCCCGCGTGGCGGGACCGCGTTCGCGAGTACTACTTCTGGGAGGCGTCCGCCGAGCTGCTCGACCACGAACGCCTCGTCGAGTGCGTCGTGATCGCAGACACCCTCGACGGCGACGAGCTCGTCTTCCACCCGACCGATCCTGCGACGCTTTACGTCCTGCCGCGTCACCAGGACCGCATCCACGTCGCCGGTACGAGCCTGCAAGACGCCCTGCGTTGGCTGACGGAGAGCGGTACGTTGACGGCGCCGATTGGCCTCAAGTACGTCGAGACGATCGGACCCACGGTCGGCATGAACGCGATGCCCGCCTACGACACGACGTGCGACTTCGCCGAGCTGAGCCGCGATCTCCTCGCCCTCGGTCTCCACGACGCCCGGTCGGGGACCGACGGCGACGACGCTTCCACGCTCGAGCTCGTCTCGCGCGCCCTCGGAGGCGTCATCCTCATCCTCGTCGTCGACGCCGACCCGCCTCGTGCGCCCCAGGTGCAGGTCACCTACGACCCCGCGGCTCCTCCCGGCGCGAGGTCTCGCGTGCGGGACGTGCTCGAACGACACGGCTACACAATCAGGCCGATGGGTTGACGCCGCACAGAGCCCTCAGCGGTGGGCTATCTTCTCTCGATGTCGGACGCGGAGCGAAAGCTACGAGAGGAAGCAGCATCCCTTCCGGTGCACGAACGCGCGAAGCTGGCGTCCTCGCTCATCGCGGGGTTGAACGAGGAGATCATCGACGTCGATCTCACGCCCGAGGAACGTCTTCTGCTGCGGTGCGGGCTGAACGAGTGGGGTGGTCCCGCGCGCTGCACGGATGAGATGGCGGTCGCGATGGGTTTCCCTAGCCGCCTTCACCTCCACGATGAGATCCGTGAACACCTCATCCCGGCGCTGGTGGATCGCCAACCGCTGACCCGCTTGGACTGGACGCGGGTGCTGCTCGCGACGGAGATCGTGTTCGTGAGCGATGTGCTCGGGTCGGGCAGGGAGTGGCGCATCACGACGGGCCTCTCGGATACGCACACGCTCGAGTTGCTCCGCAGCGTGCAGAGCAAGCTCGTTCGACACGTGCGCATCGTCGGTCGCGGGGGCTTCATGAGGCACGCTCGGACTCGACAGGCCCCGCCGCGCACGGCCCGTCACCTCGATCGACAGCTCACTCGGCTCGCGAAACGCCTCGAGTCGGCGGGGCTGCACGTCCGCAAGGCGGCGTTCTTCGCGAGCACCGGCGTCGGCGTGTCGGCGCGGTCTCTGGAGGCTGCTCCCGGCATCACGCTCGCCGGCCCCTCCGTGTTCGTTCATCCGTCCGATGAGGGCTGGGAGCTCCGCGTGACGCAGCACGGGGGCCCGCACTGGACGCGACAGGTCCCTTCGATCGATCACGCCGAAACCATCGCGCGCGCATACCTCGCCGACCCGACGACGCCGCCCGGTCCCGAGTGGAACGAGGAGAAGTGACGAACACGCGGTCACCTTCCGCGGGCTGGACGCGCGGGATCCTCGCGGCTCCTGGAGGGCGAGCCTCAGGCGTGCCCTCGCCCCGAAGCCGGTGGCGCCGCTCACTCGAGCGCTAGACGGCCGAAGTCGGCGCCTGCGTGAATTGACAAGGAAAGCAAAGTGGCGGGAGGCGGAGCATGGCTCAGCCCGCGACGTCCCGAGGCGGCTGCCCGCGCCGAAGCTCGTGCGCCGGGGCGGCGGCATGGCGGTCGGGCGGGTCGGAGTGGCGAGCCGCTGGCTTGATCTTCGCTCGCTCGCGGTCAGGCTCGCGTCGTGGTGCGGCGGAGGGTTCGGGCCGGAGGCGTGACCAAGCGCGAGCTCCTCGCGCAGCTGGCGGCCGCCGGCGTCGAGCTCAACGACGGAGCGCGGACGCTCTTCGCGAGCGACGCGTTCGTGCCGGCAGCCGCCCCGTACGTGATCGAGACCACGGAGCTGTCCGTCTCCGACATCGGGCTGACGAACGGAGCGACGCTGCCCCAGCTCGTCGCACGCGCCGCTGCGGACGGCCTCGTGCCGTGTCCTTTGGAGGTGGGCCCACACCTCCGTCTCCAGCTTCTCGATCAGCCCGCGGCACCCGTGGAGGACGAACGACGACACCGCGCGCCACCGGGATCGATCACGATCGTCTCCGAGTCCCTCAGCGACCAGGCGTCGTTTCCCAAGGGCTTCTATCTGCGGCGCCACGGCGGCGCGCTCTGGCTGCGCGGGTATTGGTGCGACGACGCGCACGTATGGGACCCGCAAGACCGCGTGCTCTTCGCGCGGCGCTGATCCGCGACGGGCGCGGTCGACCGATGCGAGCGAACGCGCTGTCGTCACGTAGACTGACGCAGAGATGGGTCGGCCGAACGAGCGAGCGCAGCATGCGGAGTGGGTGCGGACCCACGGCGACGAGCTCAGCGGGCTCGGCTTTCCCGAGCGTACAAAGGCACTTGCTTAGCAGATCAGACCACGACGCGGTGTGCCGACCTCGGTCGTATCTGCGCTCGGTCTATCTCCGCTCCATGTCGCGTCTCCGGATCTCCGCTCGTCGAGGCGATCGCCTCGCGTCGAGACGTCGCTACGCGCGCGCGGTAGCTCGCGTACCGCCGCGGTTGAGGTCGACTCGCTCGAGTCCTCCGTCGGGCATCTCGACTTCGACCTTCGTCTTCGGGTCGAAGAGCTCGAGGTGTAGGAGCGCGGCGTCGCGCCGGAACGTCGACGTCCCGTACTCTGTGCCCGCATGCTCGAAGCCGGCGGCGACAAGCGCCTTCACCGCGAGCTTCCGGTCGTCCTCGTTCGCCAGACAGAAGTGTGCGCTGGCGTAGAGAGACGGCCCGCTGAGCCGGCCGTAGACGATCTCGAGCGCGTCGAGCGCAACGGTGGCCTCCTCCATCATCCGAGCCACGGCCTCGAGCTCCCGCCGCCGCTCTTCCTTCTCCTCTTCCGACTCCACGTACTCGCCGGCGGCGTCATCGCCCGAGGGGTCGATCAGGAGGTCCGAGCTGAACGCGACGGACTCCCACACATCTCCCTCGCGCAGGTGGGCGACGAATGACTCGTCCATCACCGTGAGACGGAACTCGGCTTGCGCGAGGTCCGCCTCGTGAGCGAACGCCCGCTTTCTGCGAGACAGCGACGAGGAGCGCGGCTCGGCGTCGAGATTCTTCGCTCGGAGAAGCTCGACCGAACCGATGTAGTCCTCGACGTGCGATCGGAGCCACGCGCCGTCCCATGGATCGCCACCGTCCTCCTCCATGCGCGTGGCGAGCGGAGATCTTCGGCGGAGGTCGTCGCACAAGACCCTCGCGAAGAAGCCGAGCTCGTCCGCCCCGGGCGGCACCGGAGAGTCTTCGCTGATCGACATCACCGTGAGGTCGACGAACAGACCGTTCTTCTTGTTGACGCGGACTCCGTATTGACCCGTGGACATGATGCGTTCCTATCGCGGCAGGTGGTGACAGGAGCATGGATGTCGGGCCCGGCCGCGCAGTGCCTTCACGCGCCAAACGGACTGGCGTGGTGTGCCAGCACCAGGAGGCAGCGTGGGGGGAGTCGCACCCAGGTTTGGGGGAGATCGCACCGAGGCGGGGAGGAGATCGTACCCAGGGCGGGGAGGAGATCGTACCCAGGTTGGCTTCTTGCGGTGATGGCGTCGGGGATCAGTCAGTACCCAGCAGATCGTGGTACCCAGCAGATCGTACCCAGGTTGGCTTCTTGCGGTGATGGCGTCGGGGATCAGTCAGTGATTTCGTGACCGGCGGCCGCCGGGCGGCGGCCGGCGGATCCGGCGTTTTCGCCGCTCGAGAACAAACTCTGGGTAGGCGTCACCGATCGGAACGAACCTTGCGGTGCCCGATGCGCCGTGTCCCGCCGCCGCATCGTCCTGCCCGGTCTCGTGCTCGCCGTCAGTCGGCGCACGACGCGGCGGCACATGTTGTTCGTGCCCGACTTGGGAGGCGAGAGCGAGGCGATCTTCTGGTACTGCCTCGC
>JBFWYI010000016.1:0-121450 GCA_050186575.1 Sandaracinaceae bacterium
AGCGACTCCTTGTGGTTCTTGCAGACTCCAGGATGCTGCATGCGCGCTCTGCCTGCTGATCAAACTCCGAAGTGATCGAAACTACTTAACTTTCCTCCTCGAAATGAGGGGAGCCGTCAGACTCGGACTCGGACTCGGACTCGGACTCGGACTCGGACTCGGAATCGGAATCGGAATCGGACTCGGAATCGGAATCGGAATCGGAATCGGAATCGGATTCGGCAATCCGCGTTGCGCGGCCTAACGCAGGACGCCGGTGTCCAGCGCGAACGCGACGAGATCGGCGCGCGACTTCAGTCCCAGCTTGTCCGCGATGCGGGCCCGGTACGTCTCCACCGTCTTCACGCTCAGGCCGAGCGCTTCCGCCGCCTCGCGCTGGGTCTGACCGCGCGCCAGCCGCTCGAACACGTCGCGCTCGCGCGGGCTCAGGAGCGTCAGGCTGTCGGTCCCTGGCTTGGGCAGCCGCGGCAGCGGCTTGGTCGCCGCCTCGACGGAGTCCGCGTGGCCCTGCTCGGCCAGCATCAGCTCGTAGGTACCGACGCGGACCTTGTCGCCCGGCCGCACCGGCGCGCTGCCCACCACGCGCTCGCCGTTCACGCGGACCCCGTTGCGCGACCCGTGGTCGATCAGCTCGACGCCGTGGTCGGAGACCCGCAACGTCGCGTGTCGTCGCGAGACCGACTCGTCGATCAGCCGGATCTCGCAGCCCGGATCTCGGCCGATGCGGTGCTGCCCCTCGTGGAGGAGCACCTCCGTCTCTCCCAGCTGCAGGACGAAGCGGGACACGCGGGCAGGATCTATATCAGACTTCCGGCGGCTACGTCCCACGCACCGGTACGTCCGGCGGACCCGGCGCGAGCAGCCCGGTGCCGCGCTGGCCTCGGGCGCCGGCGCCCCAGCAGTAGACGAGGCCGGAGCTCAACCGCGCGCAGCTGTGGTCGCGGCCTGTCGCGACCTCGACCGCGTCGGCCGGCAGCGGTACGTGCGTCGGGAGCGGCTGGATGCTCCCGCTCGGCATGCCGTCCACCTGGCCGTCCTCGTTGCTTCCCCAACAGTAGACGTCGCGACCCGACACCGCGCACGCGTGGATGGGCCCGGCGTCGAACGCGGTGACCCGGTCGGGCAGTCCCTCCACGCGCCGGGGGGCGCGGACGATCGTCCCCATCGAGGATGCTGCGGCGCACACGCCATGCGTGTTGCTCCCCCAGCAGAGGAGCTCTCCGGTGTCGAGCGCGAGGGTGTAGTCGTCACCCGCCCTCAGCTCCTCGACGGCGGGCGACGGGCTCAGCATGGTGAAGATGCTGGCGTTACCGGAGCCGCCGCCGAGCTGTCCGAACGAATTGTCGCCGGAGCACGCGACGCTGTCGGCGCGCAGGCGCAGGCAGCTGTGACCCACCCCGAGGCCCACGCTCATCGCGGAGTCGCTCATCACGATCGTCTCCGGCGTGATCGCGTCGATCGTCGGAGGCGAAGAGAACCGCGCGTCCGCGTTGAGACCCCACGCGTGGACCACGCCCGCGCTGTCGACGGCCATCGTGCCCTCTGGACCGGCGCCGAGCGCAACCGCGTCCACGAGGATCGACGCCGGCACTCGGACGATCGCATCGACCAGAGGCACGCCCACCTCGCCGCTCACGTTGGCTCCCCAGCAGAACACCTCGCCGCCGGCGAGGATCGCGCACGCGTGGCTCGGCCCGGCGTCCATCGCGATCACGTCCGTGATGCCTTCGACCGCGGTCGCGACCGAGACGTCGGCGCTCGTCCCGTCGCCGATCTGTCCGGACTCGTTGCTGCCCCAGCAGAACGGACTCCCGTCCCGCGTGTAGCCGCAGGTGAACTCCTTGCCCGCGGTGATCCCGGCGAACGTCATGGCGCACGCGCCGGCCTCACAGACCGCGCGGCTGGAACATGCGTTGTCGCACCCGCCGCAGTGACGCGGAGACACCGCGATATCCGCGCACTCCGTCCCGCAGACGACGTAGCCGGGGGGGCAGTCGCTGACGCACATCCCGCTGACGCAGAACAGCGGGCCGGGGCAGAGGGCCTCGCCGCGGTCCGGCTCGTCGATGAGCCCGTCGCAGTCGTCGTCGACGCCGTTGCAGATCTCGGGGTCTGCCGGATCGCACGCCGCGGCGTCGGGGGAGTCCGCGTCGGGGGAATCGGCGTCGGGGCGCACCGTCGCGTCCGGTCCGCCCACCGCGGCGTCGGGACGAGGATCGAGGTCGAGCACCAGCCCACACCCGGCCAGCCCGAGGGCCAAGCAAGCCACCGAAGCGCGCACCTCGGCAGGATACACGTACTCGGCGACTCGGCTCAGCGCCTCGGCGGATCGAGCACGTCCGCGAGGTAGCGCCCGGTGTGCGACGCCTTCGCGCGCGCGACCTTCTCCGGCGTCCCGGTCGCGAGGACGCGCCCCCCGCCCGCGCCGCCCTCGGGCCCGAGGTCGACGATCCAGTCGGCGCACTTGATGACCTCGAGGTTGTGCTCGATCACGACCACCGTGTTGCCCGCCTCGACGAGCTGCGCGAGCACGCCGACGAGGCGGCGCACGTCCTCGAAGTGGAGGCCCGTCGTCGGCTCGTCGAGCACGTAGAGCGTGCGGCCGGTCTGGCGCTTGCCGAGCTCGCGGCTCAGCTTCACGCGCTGCGCCTCGCCGCCGCTCATCGTGGTGGCCGGCTGACCGACGTGGATGTAGCCGAGCCCCACGTCGACCAGAGTTCGCAGGATCCGGCTCAGCGCCGGGAAGCTCGCGAACATCTCGGCGCAGTCCTCCACGCTCGTCTCGAGCACGTCGGCGATGTTCTTGCCGCGGTAGCGCACCGAGAGCGTCTGCGTGTTGTAGCGCCGGCCGTGGCACACCTCGCAAGGGACGTAGACGTCGCTGAGGAAGTGCATCTCGACCTTCACCACGCCGTCGCCGCTGCACGCCTCGCAGCGGCCGCCCTTGACGTTGAAGCTGAAGCGCCCGGGCGAGTAGCCGCGCGCGCGCGCCTCGGGGAGCTGCGCGAAGATGGAGCGGATCTCGTCGAACGCGCCGGTGTACGTCCCGGGGTTGCTCCGCGGGGTGCGCCCGATCGGCTTCTGATCGATGGCGATCACCTTGTCGAGCGCCTCGAGGCCTTCGATCGCGTCGTGATGACCGACCCGGCCGGTGCTGCCGTGGAGCGTCCGCGAGAGCGCGGGGAGCAGGATGCCGTTCACCAGCGAGCTCTTGCCTGCGCCGCTCACTCCCGTCACCGCGGTCAGGCAGCCGATCGGCAGCGCGACGTCCACGTCGGCGAGGTTGTTCTCCTTCGCGCCCTTGACCGTGATCCACTTCTCCGCGCTGCGGCGCGCGGACGGCATCTCGATGCGGCGGCGCCCGCTGAGGTACTGGCCGGTGAGGCTCGCCTTCTCGCGCGCGAGCTGCGCGGGCTCGCCGCTGAAGATCACCTGACCGCCGAGGCGCCCCGCGCCGGGGCCGAAGTCCACGACGTGATCGGCCTCGCGGATCGTCTCCTCGTCGTGCTCGACCACGATGACCGTGTTGCCGACGTCGCGCAGGCGCTTGAGCGTGTCGATGAGCCGTCGGTTGTCGCGCTGGTGGAGGCCGATGCTCGGCTCGTCGAGCACGTACATCACGCCGCTCAGCTCGCTCCCGAGCTGGCTCGCGAGTCGGATGCGTTGTGCTTCGCCGCCGCTCAGCGTCGGGCCGCTCCGATCGATGGTGAGGTAGTCGAGGCCGACGTTGAGGAGGAACCGCAAGCGGCTCTGCACCTCGCGCAGCACCCCCGCCGCGATCTTGCGCGAGCGGCGGTCGAGCTCGAGCGCGTCGAAGTGCGCGGCCGCCTCCTTCACGGTGAGCGCGGTGACCTCGGGGAGCGAGCGCCCGGCGAGCCGCACCGCGCGGGTCTCCGATCGCAGGCGCGTGCCGCCGCACGAGCGACATGGCTGCTCCGAGAAGTACGACCCGTACTGCGCGCGCATGCGCTCGCTCGTGGTGTCCTTGATGCGGCGCGCGAGGAGATTGAGCACGCCCTCGAACTTCACCGCGAAGCTCCCGCGGCTCCCCGTCTTCTCGTTCTCCCACGCGACGTCGATCCGCTCGTTCACCCCGAACAGGACGAGGTCGCGCTTCTTCTTGCTGAGGTTCTTCCACGGCGTGTCGAGGTCGACGTCGCACGCGCGGCTCATCGCCTCCACGATGCGGAAACGCCAGCCGTCGCCGCGGTCCATCGACGTGGCCCACGGCTTGATCGCTCCGCCGCGGATCGAGAGCGACGGATCCTCGATCACCAGCTCGGGGTCGATCGCGTCGACCTTCCCGAGGCCGTTGCAGTCCGCGCACATCCCGAGCGGGCTGTTGAACGAGAAGCTCTGCGGCGAGAGCTCGGGAAACGACCGGCCACAGCACGTGCGCGCCTCGGAGAACGCGAGCATCTCGCCGCCGCGCACCTCCACCAGCAGCTCGCCCTGACCCTCGCGCAGCGCGAGCTCGACCGCCTCGGTCAGCCGCGGCAGATCCTCGTCACGCACGCTCAGCCGATCGATCACCACCTCGACGTCGTGCTTCTTGCGCTTGTCGAGGGCGGGGACCTCCTCGAGGTGATGGACCGCGCCGTCGATCCGCACGCGCGCGTAGCCGGCCCCGCGCAGGCGTTCGAACACGTCGCGGAACTCGCCCTTGCGGTGCTTGACCAAGGGAGCGAGCACGCTGACCTGCGAGCCGTCGGGGAGCGCGCACACCTCCGACACGATCTCTTCCGCGCTCCGGCCCTTGACGACCTTGCCGCAGACGTCGCAGTGCTGGACGCCCGCGCGCGTGTAGAGCACGCGCAGGTAGTCGTAGATCTCGGTGATCGTGCCGACCGTGCTGCGCGGGTTGCCCGACGCGGCCTTTTGCTCGATGGCGATCGTCGGCGAGAGGCCGCGCAGGCGCTCCACGTCGGGGCGATCGAGCCGGCCGAGGAACTGGCGCGCGTACGCGGAGAGGCTCTCGACGTAGCGGCGCTGGCCCTCCGCGAAGAGCGTGTCGAACGCGAGCGACGACTTGCCCGAGCCGCTCACCCCCGTGAACACCACGAGCTTGCGCTTGGGCAATGTGAGGTGATCGATCGCGAGGTTGTGCTCGCGCGCGCCGGTGATCTCGATGTGCTCGCTCTCCGTGATCACGTCGATCGCAACGCCGTTGCGCCGGGCACGCCTCTTCGACGCGCCGTTCGTCGCGCCACCTCGCGTGGAGGATGTCTTCACGCGCGATGTCTTCACGCTCGTCTTCTTGCTCGAGCGCGTCGAGGAGGCCTTCGATCGGGAGCGGGGGGTCGGCGCTTCGTTCACGGGGCAGCGGATCTAGCACGTCCGCCGTGAGCTGCACACCCGTTCAGATAGGGGTCCGTGCTGTGCGCCTCGTCGCGCCCCCGATCGCGCGCGGACGCACCGCGACTATGATGCGCGCCATGCCGAGCGTGCGTGCGTGGTGGGTCGGGAGCGCGCTGATCGCGGCGAGCTTCGCGGTCGGGTGTGATGGGACGGGCGGGAGCGACGCGGGCGCCGCCGACGGGGGCGTCGACGCGGGTGCGCTGCCGCCACCGATGGTGACGACGAGCCTCGGACCGGTGGTCGGCGATCGCGTCGAGGGCGCGATCGACTTCCTCGGGATCCCGTTCGCCGAGCCGCCGGTCGGCGACCTGCGCTTCGCGCCGCCGCAGCCCGCCGAGCCATGGACGGACCCGCGCCCCTCGATCCGTCCGCCGCGCTGCGTGCAGGCGGCGCTCGGGCTCGATCTCGACAGTCAAGAAGACTGCCTGTACTTGAACGTCCACACGCCGGACCCGCTCCCCACGAACGCGCCGGTCATGGTGTGGATCCACGGCGGCGCGTTCCTCTTCGGCGAGGGCCTGCAGACGGACGACGGAACGCGCGGAGACCGGCTCGCGGCGGAGCACGGCGTGATCGTCGTGAGCATGAACTATCGGCTCGGGGCGCTCGGGTTCCTCTCGCACCCCGAGCTCGCCGACGCGCTCGGAGGCGCGAGCGGAAACTTCGGGCTGATGGATCAGCGCCTCGCGATGCAGTGGGTGCGCGACAACATCGCCGCGTTCGGCGGTGATCCCGCGAACATCACGCTCTTCGGCGAGTCGGCTGGAGGCATCAGCGTCTGTGCGCACCTCGCCGCGCAGGGGAGCCACGGCCTCTACGACCGCGCGATCAGCGAGAGCGGGCTCTGCGACGACCCGTACGTCGCCCGTACGGACGCGCAGGCGCGCGGCGACGCTTACGCGACGGACCTCGGCTGCACGACGCCCGGCGAGGTCGTGAGCTGTCTCCGGAGCAAGACGCCCGAGGAGCTCCTCGCCGCGGACCCGAGTCAAGACAGCGTGATCAGTGCGATCGCCGCGCGCGAGATGTTCTGGGTGAGCGTCGACGGGACGTTCCTCACCGAGACGTTCCACGACGCGGCGGTGGGTGGCCGCGTCGCCGACGTGCCGATCGTGATGGGGTGGAACGGAGACGAAGGCAGCATCTTCGTGCTGCTCGCCGAGCAGACCGGCGAGGTGGTCGACGAGAACACCTACATGACGGTGTCGCAGGGCCTCGCCGATGCGAACGGAGTCAGCGTCGACGACGTGCGCGCCGCGTATCCGATCGCCGACTACGACGACGTGGGGGCCGCGGTCGCCGCGCTCGCCGGCGACGCGTCGCTCGCGTGTCCGTCGAGGCGCGCGGTCCGCTTGCTCGCGGAGAACGGGCGCGAGGTCTACGCCTATCACTTCGAGTATCCGGACGCGGCGTTCCAGATCCCGTCGACCCGTCCGCTCGGCGCGTTCCACTCGGCGGAGGTCCAGTTCGTGTTCGGGCATCCGAGCGCGATCGGGCAGACGCGCTTCCGCAGCGAGGATGAGCGGCAGCTGAATACCGCGATCAGCGGCTACTGGACCAGCTTCGCGGGCGGCGACCTCAACGCGGGCGCGACGGTGACGTGGCCGCGCTACGACGCGGCGATGGACCGCGCGCTGATCTTCGATCGGACGATCGCGGTGGGCGACCGGCCGAGCGCAGACCGGTGCGCGGTGTGGGAGCCGTAGCGGTCGCGTCCCACGAGCTGGCTGACGTCGATCAGCGAACGCACGTCACGCGGACGTTCACGCCCGACCGCTTCGGCCGGCGGCTGACGAGCGACGACCCGGACACCGACGACCCAGGCGGCACGACCAACTCGCGCACGTGGCGCTACCTCTACAACAAGGCCAACGACCTCGTCGCGGTCCGCGACCCGCGCGGATGCGGGCACTACGTCTACCGCTGGGACGAGCTGAACCGGATCGCCGAGGCGCGGCGCTACGACGGCAGCGGGGGAGGGTCGTGGACGCTGATGACCCGGGAGCGCTACCGCTACGACGGGGCCAACCAGCGGGTCATCAAGCAGTCGATCACGCCGAGCGGAAGCTGCTCGGCGCCTCCGGCGTCGAACCCGTGCGAGCGCATCGCGCTCTACGTGTACCCCGTAGACTTCGAGCGGCGAGGGCTCTACCGCGACGCGACGGGGATGAGCTACGAGCCGCACGGCGGGATCACGGAGACGCAGTACGTGATCGCGGGGGCGCGGACGGTGTTCCGCAGCGGCGGGGATCCCGAGGCGGCGGGGTTCCAGCGCGACGCGCGCCTCATCGTGCCGGTCAGCGATCTGATCCAGACGAGCTCCGCCGCGTTCGACGTACGGACCGGCGAGCTGGTGGAGGCGTCGACCTACTACCCCAACGGGGGGCGGAGACGTTCCTCAACAACGACGCGGCGCTGGTGTCACCGGAGATTGCGGGGTTCACCGGGAAGGAAGCCGACGACGAGGTCGGGATCACGTACTTCGGGGAGCGGTGGCTGATCGCGCGCGTCGGGCGGTGGGCGTCGCCGGATCCGTTGCATGTGCACGCGAGTGGCGGGGGGGAGGCGCTGAACTCGTATCACTACGTGGGTGGGAATCTGTTGGCCGGGAGGGACCCGGTGGGGCTGGACTACGGTGAATGGAGTAGCTCATTCGATCCTGGTGATGGGCGTCAGATACGAAGTCGTGAAAGCGACGGAACAGACCCCTCGGAGGCGGACATGGAGTTTCAAGAGACCCGCCTATCCGAAGCTGAAATTTCTTGGCGCGCAGCCCTCGATCATGCGACTCGGCCACGGAGTCGCACGATCGTCCTTGGCGCGGTCGGTGGTCCTGGTTGGACGCCCAGACCGGCCCCGCGCGCGTATCCAACACCACTCTCTCGTGCCATGGGTATCGGGACGCCAAGTCCCCACGACATAGACCGCGCCATCGGGCGAGCCGCGGCGCGGTTCGTCCTCGGCATCGTTGATTTCGCCATGATCGGAGTCACAGACGCCCCGCCCGGCGAGCCTGGATTGGACGAGTTGGGGCAGCGAGTCGACGAAGAGATCTGCGAAGCCGTCGGAGGTGCGACAAATCAGACTCAAGAGGAGCAACAACAACTTGCCGTGCTGGTGTGGTGGTTCTTTCAAGTAGCCGGTATGGTGGTTGCGTCCATCCAGGGAGGTGTAGAAGCGGGCGTTACAGAAGCGTCTGATGCAGCGGAGACAATTGTCCCCAGCATCCGAGCACGCATGCGCGCCGCAGGCACAGACGGTCTTCCGGGGCGCCGGCCGCGCTCTGAGCCCTTCCGATATCGTCCTCCCGAGGGCTACAACCCAGCGCGACCTCTGCCTCGGAATGGACGCCAAGGCGGCTTCCTTGATCGATTTGGCAACGAATGGCGCCAAGGACCCTATCATGGTGACCCGAATCTGGGATTCAATCACGAGTGGGATGTTCAGCTGAGTGCGCAGGGAAGGAGGTGGTGTGAACGAGCCAACCCGGGCCAGCGGGCGCCAGAGTATCTCAATGTTCGTCCCGACGGATACCTAAGTCACTGACGAGGACTCGTGCATCGAATCAGCGTTGCAGAAGTCACACAGGTGGGTGAAGAGCTAGCGAGGCTTGGTGCAACCTGCCGCATCGCCGTCAAGTCAGTTCCCGGTGGAAGCTGGGATACCGTCCGTACTGGTCTGGAGGACTTGAGCTCGGCCTTGGCTCAGGCCGATGCCTACACCGGCTCAGCTCACGAGGTGGCGCTCTTTACGGAGCATGAAGACGCGTACGGGGGAATCATGATCTGGACGAGTAGAGAGTCTGATGTAATCAACCGGTTCGATCGATTCCTATGAAGGCGGGAGGGGCTGCGGTGGTGGGGTACATATACGGGGATTGGATTGGCGGGCCAATATACAAAGGAGGCAGCCGCATACGGTCGGCGGACGGTATACAGGACAGCCACCGATTCCGATGGACTCGGCCGTCGACTCGATCAGGACCGGACTGGGACTGCCGCCTTGGGGATGACGAAGCGTTGAATGAAGAAGGAAATGTTATGAAAGATCCGGGCATCTCCGCAGCCACCTTGGAAACGGTAGCGATAGACGCGATAAACATCTTCTGTCGTGAGGTGCTCGTTGGGGGCGGGTTCCTTTCTGCCGAGCACTGGGAGAACGCAGCACTCCTGCCACACAAGTATCAAGTCGCGAGAACGGTGGCCAGTCAGCATGCGGCATCGATTGATGATGATGGTGAAACTGATTGATTAAAAGAAAGGAGCATATTGGACACCCACCTACGGGGAGTTACCGGGCAGCCGCATATTTAGGACACCCACCCACTGGTCGGGACAGGCGGGTACATAAGGTGCGCGGGGCAACCAAACAGGACATCCACTTTCTAGTGGCCCGATTCTGGGCTCATGCTAAGTTCGCCCTCCGATGACGATCTCCCGCGCCGCCCAGGTCGACCTCGAGTCGACGCCCTACTACCACCTGATCAGCCGGTGCGTGCGACGCGCGTGGCTGTGCGGGACGGACCCGTACACGAAGCGGGACTACTCGCATCGCAAGCGCTGGCTGGTCGATCGGCTGCGCGAGCTGGGCGACATCTTCGCGGTGGACGTGTGCGCGTACGCCGTGATGAGCAACCACTATCACGTGGTGGTGCGGGTCAACGCGGAGGCGGCGCGCGCGTGGGACGAGGACGAGGTGCTGGACCGCTACTCGAAGCTGTTCGGGAACGCGCGTACCCAGCTGAACGCGATGCATCCGGATTTGCGGGGCAAGCGGGTGGAGCAGTGGCGCGACCGGTTGATGAGCATCTCGTGGCTCATGCGGATGCTGAACGAGCTCATCGCGCGGAAGGCGAACGCGGAGGACGAGTGCACGGGGCGGTTCTGGGAAGGCCGCTTCAAGAGCCAGGCGCTGCTCGATGAGGCCGCGCTGCTCGTCTGCATGAGCTACGTGGACCTGAACCCGGTGCGCGCGGGCGCGGCGAACGGGCTCGACGACTCGGAGTTCACGTCGATCTACGAGCGGCTGGCGGCGATGGGCGCGCGGCTCGACGCGGTGGAGGGCGAGGCTGATTCCGCGGACGCGCGTGGAGCCGCCGATGCGCAGTCGGCTTTCGCGGAGGCACGCGACGCGACGTCGCACCGGCTCGCGCCGTTCTGGGATGAGCCTCGGTCGGACACGCAAGCGCCGTTGCCGATGACGCTGGTCGACTACGTGGAGCTCCTCGACTGGACGGGACGGGCGACGCGGCACGGACGGGGGAAGATCCGCGGTCGGGTACCGGCGCTGCTCGAGCGGCGCGGGATCGATCCGGACGCGTGGCTCAAGCTGATGGAGAGCTCGGGCCTACGGACGTTGCTGTGCATCGGACAAGGCGACTCTCTGCGTGCGCACGCGGCGCGGACCGATCGGGCGTGGGTGCGGGGTCACGGGGCGGCGCGATCGCTGTTTGGTCCGCCCGAGAGCGGTTGAGCGCCGAGACCGCACCGGTGCATGTCGCCGGTGAGTAGCTACCCCGAGACCTGGCGAGCTGGTCCATTCGCGAAGTCGGTATCGCTCTCCGCCTCGCGCCGCGGCGCATCCGAGCTCGTCGTCAAGCGAGCTTGACGCGCCGCGCGGCGTCGACCGACGTGAGGATCGCGCGCGCGTGAACGAGCAGGCGCTCGCCGGCCGGGAGCAGTCGCATGCCGCGTCGGTGCCGCTCGAAGAGCGCGACCCCGAGCTCGTCCTCGAGCGCGCGGATCTGTCGTGTCAACGGTGGTTGCGAGATGTGGAGGCGTGTCGCGGCCCGACCCACGTGCTGTTCCTCCGCGACCGCGACGAAGTACTCGAGCTGCGAGAGGCTCATCGTCCTCCAGCCTGCCACGAGGCGCGCGCCTCGGGGCATACCGAATCGGTATGGGTGCGCCGCGCTCGCTCGCGTCAGCCTGGCGCGTGGGCTTCGAGCGACTCGGACCGCGTCAGGTGGCGAAGATGCGCGCGGCCGGCGCCGTCGCGGCGGCGACGCTTGCGCACGTGGGCTCGCGTCTCGCTCTGGGTATGTCCGCGGCCGAGATCGATCGGCTCGTGCGTGAGGACACGGCGCGTCGCGGCGCGCGCCCGAGTCAGCTCGGCTACCACGGCTTCCCCGGCGCGGTGTGCGTGAGCCGCAACGACGTCGTCTGTCACGGCGTGCCGCGCGAGGACGATCGGCTCGCGGAGGGCGACGTCGTGTCGGTCGACGTGACCTCGGAGCTCGACGGTTGGCACGGGGACACGTGCGCGACGTTCGCGATCGGCGAGGTCACGCCGGAGGCGGCGCACCTGATCGAGACGGCGCGCCGCTGCCGCGATCGCGGGATCGGCGAGGTGCGTGACGGGGTCCGCATCGGCGACGTCGGCGCATGCATCGAAGAGCTCGCCGAGCGCGAGGGGTGCACGGTCGTGCGCGAGGTCGGGGGGCACGGGATCGGGCGCGCGATGCACCTCGCGCCTCACGTCGGACACCATGGACCGAGCCGATCCGGTCCACGCCTCCGCGCGGGGATGGCGATCACGATCGAGCCGATCCTGATCCTCGGGCGCGCTCGGCTCGTGCTGGACGTCGACGGCTGGACGCTCCGGACGTCCGGCGGCCAGCTCGCCGCACAGTTCGAGCACACCATCCTCGTCACGAGGGCCGGGGCCGAGGTGCTGACGCGGTGAGACGTCAGCGACCGTCGAACGGGCTCGGAAAGAGGCCGTAGCGCTGCGTCGTCTTCTTCGGGTCCTCTTCGCTCGACTCGTCGACGCCGAAGCGGTCTTGCAGGAGGTACACGTCGTCGAGGCGGAGGCTCAGCGTCTGCGCGAGGCGCCAGAGGAACTTCGCCGCGATCACCGCGTCGGTCTGCATGATCTCGTAGAACCGATCGCGCTCGAGCGCGAGCATCGAGCAGGGTTGGAGCGTGCGCACGGTGGCGGAGCGCGGGCGGCGGCTGAGGAGCGCCATCTCGCCGAAGTGATCGCCGGCGCGCAGGAGCGCGATGTCGGATCCGCCGCGGGTGACCGAGGCGGCGCCGCCGACGATCACGAACAGGGTCTCGGCGACGTCTCCCTCGTGGACGACGATCTCATCGGCCTTGTAATCGCGATGGGCGAACGCGTTCGCCACCTTGACGAGCTCCTTCATGTCGAGCTCGGCGAACAGCACGATGTGGTGGAGGGCTCGGAGCTCGGCCGTCACACGGCTTGCGCGCTCCACCTGGACGCGGTCCTCCACCGAGGTGCGGTTCGCGCGGACGATCAGTGCGGTGATGTTGTCGGCGCCGCCGCGCTCGTTCGCCTGCGCGATGAGGCGCGTCACGATCGCGTCGAGGCCGTCGGGGGTGAGCTCGTTCGCGAGCTCCGACGGGTCTTGGAAGTAGTTGTGGAGCCCGTCGGAGCAGAGGAGCATGGTGTCCGACGCGAGGAAGTCGAACACGAGCGTGTCGACGAGGACGGACGGGTTCGGTCCGACCGCGCGGGTGACCAGGTTCTGGTGCGGGTTGTTGCGCGCCTGCTCCGGCGTGAGCATCCCGCGTCGGATCGCCTCTTGGACGAACGTGTGATCCTCGCTGAGCTGGTAGACGGAGCCGCCGCGCGCCAGGTAGAGCCGGCTGTCGCCGACGTGTCCCATGACCGCCTTGTCGCCGACCACGAGGAGGGCGCAACACGTCGTGCCCATTCCTTTGCGCGTCCGATCGCTGACCCCGATCTCGTAGACCTTCGCCGACGCTTGCTCGATCGCGTAGCGCAGCAACGAGGCCGCCTCGTCCGCGTTGCCTTCGCCGCGCGCGATCGCTTGGAGACGATCTTTGTGGGGGCGCATGTGCTCGTGCACCGTCTCTGCGGCGAGCTGCGACGCGACGTCGCCCGCGCGGTGCCCTCCCATCCCGTCGCACACGACGTAGAGCCCGAGCTCACGGTCGATGAAGAAGTGGTCTTCGTTCAGCTTGCGGACGCGCCCGACGTCCGACGCCCCATGCGAGAGGATCTGCACCGGCGGAGAGTGCAACAGCGCCCGCGAGCTGAGAAGCCCGCCCGATCAGAACCGGGCGCCGAGGGCGCCGTGATCGAGGACGGCGTCGAGCCAAGTGCCGCGACCGCCGAGGACGGCCAGGGCGATGGCGCATGCGAGCACGCCCGCGCCGCCGACGCCGAGCCCGATGGCCCCCGCGCCGGTGAGGAGCGGTGCGCGCGCGTAGGAGTCGTCGTAGTCGGACCACGAGACCCCGTCGCGGACGTTCTCGACACGGTTGAGATCGTCGACGCCGACGGCGAGGACGATCCCGCCGGCGATCGCGACGGCGAGCGAGGAGGCGAAGCCGATCCAGGTGGCGACGAGGTCGTCGCCGACCGAGCGAGGGGGAGGGGGAGCGTCGTCGTCGGGATACTCGGAGTCCGAGTCGGAAACGGAGTCGGAGTCCGAGTCGGACTCGGACTCGGACTCGGACTCGGAAACGGAATCGGAAACGGAATCGGAAACGGAATCGGAAACGGAATCGGAAACGGAATCGGAAACGGAATCGGAAACGGAATCGGAATCGGACTCGGACTCGGAAACTGAATCGGACTCGGAAACGGAATCGGAAACGGAATCGGAAACGGAATCGGAATCGGAATCGGAATCGGAATCGGAATCGGACTCGGAATCGGACTCGCCCACCGCCGCGGCGGCCTCGGATCCCGACTGCGCGTGCGCGGTCGCGGTGAGCGCCCACCCTCCGATCGCCATCGCCAGCCACCACGCCCGCACGGCGCGGATGTTCCGGTCTCACGCCGCGCCGGTCAACGCCTCAGATGCAGGGGCCGACAGGGTTGCCGGCGAGGCAGCAGCGGCCGGGATGACAGCACTGGAGACAGTCGGTCGAGCTCCCGAAGATCTCGTTGCCCGACTCGACGACGCACGAGTAGCCGCCGGCCCCACAGCACTGCCCCGGAGGGAAACCGCACAGCGCGCCGATCGTCCCGCAGTCCGGTCGATTCGCCCCGTCGAAGCCTCCGCGATGAACGCACACGCCCGCCTCGCAGAAGTCCACGTCGAACGGTCCGCACGACAGCTCGCTCCACACCGCTCCGCAGTTCGTCCCGTTGGGCATCACGTCGTCGGGCGGGCAGTCGGCGCTCGAGCCGTCGCAGCTCTCCGCGACGTCGCAGATCCCCGCCGCGGGTCGACACTCGTTGCCGCTGCGCAGCGCATCGTCCGGGCAGTCGGGGCTCGAACCGTCGCACGTCTCCGTGGGATCGCAGGGGCCCCGCGACGCGCGACACGTTCCCGACGTCGCGTACTCGTCGGGCGGGCAGCTCGGGCCCGAACCATCGCAATTCTCCTCGACGTCGCAGGAGCCGCTCCGGCCCCGGCACATCGTTCCGTTCTGGAAACGATCGACGGGGCACGACGTGCTGACGCCGTCGCACACCTCGGGCGCGTCGCACACGTCGACCGCGGGACGGCAGGGCACGCCGGACGCGCTCGGGCCCATCGCGACGCATCGGGTGGTCGAGCCCTCGCACACGAGCGCGCCGCGCTCGCACGGGTTGCCGGTGCTGCACGCCGCGCCGCCGACGCAAGGCGCGCAGTGCCCGAGCCCGTCGCACGTCCCGCCGGTGCACGCGGTTCCGGCCGGGGCGAACGCGTCGGGTGGGCACGTCGGGCCGGCTCCGTCGCAGCGCTCCTCGGCGTCGCACTCGCCCGCGGCGCGCCGGCACGGCGTCCCGCTGCTCACCACGCCGCTCGGGACGCACGACGAGCCCGCGTCCGCGCACCGCAACATCCCTGTCTCGCAACTGCGCGCGGTGGTGCAGCCCGATCCCTCGATGCACGGTCCGGCGCCTCCGTCGATCCCCGTCGGTCGGACCGCGCAGCCGAGCACGAGGTCGCAGTACTGCGCGGGGAGGCAGCGCGCGTCGTCGGGGCGCACGAAGCAGACACCGGAGATGCACGCGCCGGCCGCGCAGCTCGTCGTGCCGCTCGGGCAGTCGGCGTCGACATCGCACGTCGGCGGACCGCACTCGTCGACGCGCTCCGGCGTGCATCGCGGCGACACGCAGCGCCCGGCCACGCACTCGGTGAGCTCCGCCGCGTCGCCGACGCCGGGGCAATCGACCCCCTGACAGGATCGCGTCGACAGCACGGTGACCGAGAGATCGTTCGCGAGCGTGATCTGGATGTGCCGCTCGTCGAGGATCGCGGCCGACCCGTCGAGGATGCGAACGGTCAGCGAGGTCTCGCCGAGCGGGAGATCCATCAGCTCCGCGATCCGCGCGCCGTCGACGTAGTCTTCTTCCTCGGACGAACGGTAGAGATCCTCGCGGAACCCGCCGCGCGCGTCGGTGACGAGCGTCTCGACCGTGTTGACCTCGAAGCCGGCGCGGAAGTCGGTCTTGAGATCGACGAACAGATCCGCGGCGCTCGCCTGGCACCCCAGGACGAAGAGCGCGCACCACACGGCTGCGGATCGACGCATCGGCGCGAACGACGATAGCGTCGCGCGGCCGTCGCCGCGATAGACTCCGCGCCGTGGACGAGCGCCCACAGACCACGCCGCGCCCCGTGGTCCTGCACCCCGAGATGCGTCGGCTCGCCTATGCGGCGGTGATGCTGACCGTCGACGACCCGCAGCTCGCGGCCGCGGCGCCGGATCTGATCGCCGTGCTCGACCTCGCGGGCAAGCGTGGCGCCATCGTCGTCGAGCTGGGTGACCGCGACGAGGAGCTCGAGGCTCGGCTCAAGAAGCTCCTGAGCGTGTGGCGGGTGGCTGCGACCTCGATCGTGGTGCTCGGCGACGAGACGAGAGGGCGCGCGCTCATCGACGCGGCGAAGCCCACGGTGCCGCGCGGGCGCCTCTACGTGCACGGCGTGCTCGACGGCGCGCGGTGGGACGAAGAGCGCAGCGGGCCGCTCGGCGAGAAGCTCGACGCGGTGCAGAGCGCGGACGCGGAGCTCGACTGGGCGACATTCGACGCGCGGGTCGCGCGGTCGGCCGGTCGCTCGAAGCAGCAACAGGCCTTTACGACGCGGACCCAGTCGCGGCAGCCGATCGCGACGTACGCGCTCCTCGCCGTCAACCTGGCGTTCTTCGCAGCCGAGGTCGCGCTCGCGGGGGGGGTCGACGCGAACGTCCGCTTGCTCACGCGGATGGGCGGCATCGCGCCGGACCTCGTGCGCGACGGCGAGGTGTGGAGGCTCGTCTCCGGCACGTTCCTCCACAGCGGCGTGATGCACGTCGCGTTCAACATGCTCGTGCTCGTCATCCTCGGGCGCTTCGTGGAGCGCCTGATCGGCTCCGCGCGGTTCCTCGTGCTCTACACCGCGTGCGCGCTCGCCGGCTCGATCGCGAGCACCATGTTCGTCAACGCGAGCGTCTCGGTCGGCGCGAGCGGCGCGCTGTGGGGGATCCTCGCCGCGCAGGCGGTGTTCGCGTTCGCGCCGGGGTTCCTCCCCGACGCGATGGTCCCCGGCGCGAAGCGCGCCGCGATCACGAACCTCGGCCTCAACGTGCTCGCGTCGTTCCGTCCCCACGTCGACTGGGCCGCGCACGCGGGGGGCGGGATCGTCGGCGCGCTCCTCCTCTACTTCGTGCTCGCGCGCGGGGTGCCGCGCGGCGAGGCGATCGCGACCGAGGATCCCACGTCGACCGGCGGGCTCCGCATCGCGGCGGGGATCTGCGCGTGCGTGCTCGCGGCGGGCGCGATCGCGGGTCCGCTCCTCGGCGGCGCGCTCACCTCGATGCCGGCCGCGCCGACCTACGAGCGCGTGACGCTCGAGGCAGCGGGCGCGTCGTTCGAGATCCCGTCCGGCCTCGGAGCCGGCGAGGTGCGGGAGCTCGGCGAAGGCGCGCGGGAGACCGACTTCGGGAGCGTGATGGAGGACCCGATCGTGCTGACGATCGCGACGCTGCCGACCGGACCGATCCCTCCGGAGCAAGTCGACGCGGAGGTGAGCGCGTTGTTCGAGGCCCTCGCGCATCCGCCCGAGCACGCGAGCGTCGAGGTGTCGCCGCGCCGCTTCGAGGACGCACCGATCCCGTCGGTCGGGGTGACCTACCTCTACGAGTCCGAGCTGCGTCACGACGTGAGCATCGTGTTCACCGACGACGGCGCGGCGCGGGTCGAGACGCTCTACTGGCCCGATGCGCGCGGATACGCCCGAGGCGTCGCCCGGCACGTCGCGGAGTCGTACGAGCGAACGGATCGTTGACGCGCCTCAGCGCCGTCCGGACCGGACGCGCTGGCGCGCGACGAGCTCGCGGATCGCGAACAAGCGACTCGCGCGTACGTTGATCGCGTCTTGCCGGTGTTGGAGCTCGCCCTCCACGAGCACGGCGGGTGCCCGCGAGACCTCCGCGCGCTGGCGCGCCGCGAGCTGTGGAGAGACGACGATGTTGACCATGCCGGTCTCGTCCTCGAGCGAGAGGAACACGAAGCCCTTCGCGGTCATCGGCGACTGCCGGCTGTTCACCAAGCCGGCCACGCGGACGGGGCCCTCGGGGTGCGACGCGAGCGCGCTCGTCGTCAGCACGCCGCGCGCGTCGAGGCGCTCGCGCATGAGCTCGATCGGATGGCGTCCGAGGCTCGCGCCGAACGTCGCGTAGTCGTCGAGGATCGCCTCGCCTTCGGTCTGGGGTGGGAGCGGCGGCGCGCTCCGTCGTGGCGGCGGCACGTCGAGCGGCCCGGCGCGCGGGCGCGACACGCGCAGGACCTCCCAGAGGGCGCGGCGGCGATCGGGCTCGAACGCGGCGAGCGCGCCCGATCGCGCGAGCGTCTCGAGCACCGCGGCGGGGAGCTCGGAGGCGCGCGCGAGCTCCGCGATCGGATCGTCGACGCCGTCGGCGAGCGCGGCCGCGCGACCGCGCGCGAGACCCTCCTTGCACGCGTCGCCCACCCCGTGGACGAGCGAGAGGCCGAACCGCACCGCGTGCGCGAAGCGCCCGTCCGGATCCGGCTCGAGCGTGCACGCCCACGACGAGCGCACCACGTCGGGTCCGCGCACCGCGACGCCGTGCCGCTTCGCGTCGGCGACGATGGTGCCGATGGGATAGAAGCCCATCGGCTGCGCGTTGAGGAGCGCCGCGTAGAACGCGGGCGGGTGATGGAGGCGCAGCCACGCCGACGCGTACGCGAGCATCGCGAACGACGCGGCGTGGCTCTCCGGGAAGCCGTAGCTCGCGAACGCGCTGAGCTGTTTGACGATGCGGCTCGCGACGTCGGGATCGATCCCGCGCTCGCGCATCCCCTCGAGGAGCTGGAGCGAGAGTCGCGCCATCCGCGCGTGCGAGCGCTTGCTGCCCATCGCGCGGCGAAGGTCGTCGGCCTGGGCGGGGCTGAAGCCGGCGGCCGTGATCGCCACTTTCATTCCTTGCTCCTGGAACAGCGGCACGCCGAGGGTGCGCGCGAGGACGGGCTCGAGCGACGGGTGGAGGTAGCTCACCGGCTCCTCGCCGCGGCGGCGGCGGATGTACGGGTGCACCATCTCACCTTGGATCGGTCCGGGACGGATCAACGCGACTTGCACGACGAGATCGTAGAAACGCGACGGCCGGGTGCGCGGGAGCGAGCTCATCTGCGCACGCGACTCGACCTGGAAGACACCGACGGTGTCCGCGCGCGCGAGGCTGTCGTACACCGCGTCGTCGTCGAGCGGGATCGTCCCGAGGTCGACGCGCCGTCCCTCGTGGCGGTCGACGAGATCCACCGCTTCGGCGAGCAGCGTGAGGATGCCGAGGCCCAACAGATCGATCTTCACGAGCCCGACCGGGCCGAGGTCGTCCCTGTCCCACTGGATGACGGTGCGCGCGTGCATGCTCGCCGGTTCGATCGGCACGACCTCGAGGAGCGGATCGCCGGTGAGCACGAAGCCGCCGAGGTGAATCGAGCGATGGCGCGGCAGCTCGGCGAGGCCGCGGACGATCCGGACGAGCGCACGCGCGGTGGGGCCGTCGGGATCGAGGCCGGCCCGCGCGATCCCGCCGCGCGAGAGCTCGCGCGCACCTTCGCTCGCCTCGAACGCGGGCCCATCGGTGGGGACGGACGGACCGACCTCGGCCGCGAGACGATCCGCGATCTCCTGCGGGAGGCCGAGCACGCGCGCCGCATCGCGCACCGCGCTCCGCGCGCGCCATCGCACGACGGTGCACACCATGGCGGCGTGCGAGCGACCGTAGCGTTCGTAGACGTACGCGAGCACGCGCTCGCGGTCTTGGTGCGCGAGGTCGACGTCGATGTCGGGGGGCTCCTCGCGTCCCTCCGAGAGGAAGCGCTCGAAGAGGAGACCGCCCGCGATCGGATCGACGCACGTGATCTCGAGGCAGTAGCAGACGACGCTGTTGGCCGCGCTGCCCCGGCCCTGACCCATCACGCCGCGCGTGCGCGCGAAGCGCATGATGTCCCAGACGATGAGGAAGTAGCCGGCGAGCCCGAGCCGGCGGATCACGTCGAGCTCGTGATCGATCTGCGCGCGGTGCGCGTCCGTGAAGCGCGCGCCGTAGCGCCGCCGCGCGCCATCGAGGACGCGCGCGGCGAGGAACGCGTCGGGATCGTCGACGTCGAAGCGGGGCAGGGTGGGGCGCAGCTCCGACAGCGCGAACCGGCACCGCTCGGCGACCTCGAGGGTGCGCCACACGCCTTCGGGGGCGTCGCGGAACGCGCGCGCGATCTCGGCCGGTGAGCGGAGCCGACGCGCGTCGTTGGGGAAGAGGAGGTCGCCCGCCTGATCGAGCGTGCAGCGGTGCTTGAGGCACCGCAACGTGTCGTGCACGATCTTGTCCCGCGCGAGCGCATGGCGCGCGTCCGCCGCGACCACCCACGGCAGATCGAGGCGGCGGGCGAGATCGAGGCACGCGCGGGTGCGGTCGACGTCCTCGATCAGCGCGTGGTCGTTCACCTCGACGTAGAAGCGGCGCGCGAAGATCTCGGCGAGCGCACCGGCGAGGGCGCGTTCGTCGTCGGCGCCGCGAGCGCGCGCGGCGTCGAGCGGACCGTCGCGCGATCCCCCGAGGCAGACGAGCCCGTCGGCGCGCGCGGCGAGCGCGTCGAGGGAGACGGCGGGGACGCCGCGCGGGCGCTCGCGGGCCTGGCTGATCAACGCGCTGAGGTTGCGCCAGCCGCGCCGGTCCTCGCACAGCAGCACGAGGGACCCGCCGGACTCGAGCGTGAGCTCGGCGCCGAAGATCGGGCGGACGCCGTGCTCGGCGCACGCCTCGGAGAAGCGCACCGCGCCGCCGAGGTCGTCGAGGTCGGTGAGCGCGAGCGCGCCGATCCCGAGCCCAGCCGCGCGCTCGGCGAGCGTCTCCGGGAGGCTCGCGCCATCGAGCATCGAGAACGCGCTCCGCGCGTGGAGCTCGACGTAGTGATGTGCGCGCGCCATGTCTCAGTCCACCCACGCGACGGCCTCCCAGCCGCCGGCGCGCCGGCGGAGGAGGACGAGCAACGGGCCTTCCACCTCGACCCAAGCGAGCCGCTCGGCGCGCTCGGCGAGCTCGCCCCACCATGGCGCGGTCACTCTCTCGCTGCGCGCGCGTCGCGCGATCCGACGCCGACGCCCCGCGACCTCGACGTGCTCCCCGTCGAGCGCGGCGGGAGGCGCCTGGGATCGCCACGCCGACGCGGGCCCTCGGACGATCGCGTCGTCGGCCCACCGCGCCCGGGACAGCGGGTGCGGGCTGGGACACGCGCTCGCGCGATGGAGCGCGCGCTCCCCGAAGCGGCCGCGCAAGCGAGCGAGGGCGACCTCGTGTGCGTGAGGATCGCGCGCGGCGCCGCCGAACAGCGCGACGTTGGCGTCGAGACACGCGGCGGTCTCGTGAGCGACGAGACGGAGGCCGATCACGAGATATTGACGATCGACGACCCGCGTGAGCGTGGAGAGGGAATCGGACACGGAATCGGAATCGGAAACGGAAACGGAAACGGAAACGGAATCGGACACGGAATCGGAATCGGACTCGGAATCGGAATCGGAATCGGAATCGGAATCGGCATCGGAAACGGAATCGGAATCGGAATCGGACACGGAATCGGACTCGGAATCGGAATCGGAAACGGAATCGGAATCGGAAACGGAATCGGAATCGGAATCGGAATCGGAATCGGAAATCGCGTTGCGCCGGGTGTGCGCTCGCTCGGTCCGGCCCGCGCGCTCCAGCGCCGCGTGCGCGAGCTCGAGCAGCGCGCGCTCGTCGGCGATCGGCATCGCGGTGCGCACCGCGAACGGGATCGGCTCGCCGCGCTCGAGGGTGAGCCGACCGCGCAGCGTCACGATCCCTTCCCCTCGCGCCCGGATCGGCGCTACGAGCTGCGCGATCGCGCCGCGCAGGAGGAACAGCACGGGCGTGAGCGGATCGAGCGGCACCTCGTCGAACGTGAGCTCCACCGACGGTGGTCCCTCGATGTCCGGCACGCCCGGCGCGCGCGGGTCGTCTCCGCGCGCGCGCCGCGCGGCGAGCGCGACGGTCGGGCCGAGCCGCGTCGCCACCTCGACCGCGTCGAGCGCGAGCAGATCGCCGACCCGCCGGATCCCCAGCGTGTGGAGCCGCGTCCGATCGCGCTCCTCCAGCTCGAGCGCGTCGAGCGGCTCGCGCGCGAGGAACGAGGCGTCGTCGTCCACCACCCGGCACGGCGTCGCGATCCGTGCGGCGGCGAACGCGCACGCCGGCCAGCCCGCGATCCCGACGCGCGCCTCGGCCCATCCGAGGGCGTGCGCGAGCGCCTCTCCCCACGCCGCACGGCCGCGTGACGGAGGCTCCACCCAGAGCCGGACCGGTCCGTCGACCGCGGCGCGCGCGCTCTCCGTGATCGCGGTGATGAGCGCAATGCGACGTGCCTCCTTCATCCGCGTCTCGTCGAGCGGCGCGCTCGTCAGGGCCGGGCAGCGCGCACGTGCCGCAGCGAGGGTCTGGCCTTCGCGCACCCCCGCGTCGCTCGCCGCGCGGTCGCACCACCGGATCCGCGCCGCCGTCCCGCGGCCCTCGTGGACCGCGCGGGCCGCTACCTCACCGTCGGGTCCGACCTCCGCGGCCGGATGGTGGGCGACGATCGGGAGCGCGGGGAGTAGGACGCAGGCGATCGGTCGTGGTGCGCGCGTCGAGCTCGCGGGCAAACGAGCTCGAGGTGCGCGACTCGGCGGTTCGTTCTCGGTCAACGATGTTTCCTTCCACCTGGCGGGCGGCGGGGCGCGCGCCGAGCGGGCCGTCCACCCAGCGCACCAGCCCCGCGTAGAGCCGCACGCGATAGGTCGGCGCCCACGGCGCCGGGCGTTCGTGGCCGTGCGTCACGATCAGCCGCGCGCCGCGCTCCGCCGCCAACCGCGCCACGCGCGCGCCGACCGTCCGCGGCGCGGTCGGCGCGTCGAGCACCACGATGAGGCCGAACGCGCCGGAGCGGAGCGCGATGTCGAACGCCGGCCACAGCTCGTCCTCGGTGCCGAACGCCACGCCCACCCCGAGCCGCCAGATCGGAGCGCGCCCTTCATCGGGCTCGACCCACGCGTGGGGGAGCGAGGTCGCGAGGGGATCGAGCACCATCACCGGCTCGCCGGCCGCCGAGCAGGCGCGCGCCCACTCGGACGCGAGCGCGAGGCTGCCCGCGCCCGCGTTGCCTTCGATCGAGAGCGTCTCGCCAGGCCGCAGCCCGCCGCCGAGCGCCGCGTCGACGTGGGACCACCCGCTCGCGATCGGGCTGCCCGCGTTGCGCGCCGCCGCACGGACCGAGGCGTCGGCCGCCGCGCCGAAGCGAAGCCGCAGCGCCACGCGCAACGATTCTGCTGTCTCGAGCGCAGCTCGACCCATCGTCCACCTCGCGGCGTCGCCGTCCGTCCGTCCGCTCCGCGGTCGAGAGGTCGTCCGCGAAAGGGGCTGAACGGACGAACAGTGTACGGTCGGCGTTCGAGCCGGTCAACGCATCACGTTCGGTCCGCTCGGACAGACTCGCGCACGCGCTCCCGTATGCTTCGCGCATGCCGCCAGCGCTCCTCGGGTCGCTCGCGATCGCGATCGTGATGGGTCTGCTCACGATGGGCCTCGTCCCGGCGATCAGCCACATCCCGCTCGCGCGGTGGCAGATGGGCGCGCTGCTGAAGCTCGGCGGTGTCGTCGCGGCCTCCGCGGCGATCGCGGGCGTGCTCGTCGGTGTGATCGTGCGCGAGCCCATGCTCGCGGCGGGAGCGGCGACGGGAGGCGGGCTCGTCGCGCTCGTGCGCCTCGTCCTGCGGTTCAGCCCGATGCGGCGCGTCAAGCGGGCGGTCGCGCGCCTGGCGAGGCCCGAGACCCGCGCCGACGCGGTCCGCGAGACGATCGAAGCGATCGACGCGAGCCGTCCCACCGAGTCGATCGGCACTGCGATCTCCTCGTGGGCCGGCGCCGTGCTCGTCGCGGCGAGCCACTGCTTCGACCATCGCGAGCTCGAGGCGACCGAGGAGGTCCTCTCGCGCCTCCACGGGCTCTCGCTCGATCCGAACGGTGAATGTACGCGCGCCTCGTTGTCGGCGATGGTGTGCGCGTTTCGCGGGGAGCGGGCGCCCGCGCAGGCCGCGATCGACGCGGCGGTGGCCATCGGACGCGTGCTCCCGCTGACGGTGGCCCTCCGCGACGCGGCGGTGGCGCTCGTCGCCGCGCTCGGCGGCCGGCCCGACGACGCGATCGCGAGCCTCGAGGGATGGGGCCACGCGCCTCACTTGATGCAGCGGATCCGCCTCGAGGCGCGCGCGAGCGCCTGCGCGGCCCGCGGGGAGACCGAGGCAGCGCGCCGTGCGCTCTTCGATCTCGAGCGAAACCACGGCGCCGCGGCGGTCGGGCTCCTCGCCGAGCTCCCCGGCCCCGCGAGCGAGCTGGCCGCGTCGCTCCATCAGGCGACCGCGTATCGCTGACTCGGTCGATCGGGGGCTCAGCTCGTCGAAAACCGGCCGTTCCTCTTACGAAATGGGGTCATCGGCGGCGTCGGCGCCGGCGATAGTGCGGGTGATGCCGCGACTCGCGCGAGGAGCACCGGATCCCCGAGGGCCGATGATCGGCATCCCACACCAGCGTCGGCTCATCGACCTCGTCGCCATTTCCCCTCCGGATCCGGGGTACGAAAAGCGGGGTCGGGTCGCAATGCTCCCCGGTGTGCACCAGGATGAAGTGAACGTGAGGCCCCCGGGCGAAACCGCTCTGTCCGACGTGCGCGATGACGTCCCCGCGCTGGACCAGCTGTCCGGGCACCACGAGGTTCTCGCGAGCGTGGGCGTACGCGGTGACCCATCCATTCTCATGCACGATGAGAATGAAGTTACCGTATCCTCGGATGCCATGGTCCGCGTAGGCGACGATCCCGCGCTCGGCCGCGTGCACGTCGGTCCCCATCGGGGCCCCGATGTCCACCGCGAGGTGGTAGGCGTCTGCGCCGCTACCCCAGCCACGCAGGTAGACGCCTCCGTCGACCGGAAGCTGCAGCGTTCCCGCGAGAGGCTCGGGGTGGCCGGCGCGCGCGGCTTCGATCCAACGTGGGTCGGGTGCCTCCATCAAGAGTCGTTGCCCCACTCGGGTCGGGCCGAGGCCGAGCGCATCCGCGCGAGCTCGGGCGGATGCCTCGACGTCCTCGGGGAGCTCGAGCGGCTCGCTCGGCGCGCGCACCGGGTTGCCCTCGCGCATGCTCGCGTAGAGCTCGCCGCCGCTCTGCCCGGGCATCGGCACGTAGAGCACCTGACCGGGGCGCACCGACGTACCGCGCATGTGGTTGGCGGTCTGGAGGTCCTCCACGCTGACGTGGTAGCGCCGCGCGATCCGCGTGAGGGTGTCGCCAGCGCGCACGGTGGCACGACGCGCGCGAGTGCGACGCCAGGTGCCATCGCCGCTGGGGACGCGCAGGCGCGCGCCGGCGCGGACCTGCGTGCCGCGCAGGTGGTTGAGGCGCTGGAGGTCCGCGACGCTGACGTGATAGCGCCGAGCGATGCGCGCGAGCGTGTCGCCGTCCCGCACCACGTGCGAGCGCTCTCGCGAGCTCTGCGCGGCGACCGGCGACGCGGCGAGCGCCCCGATGACGACGGCCAGCGCGCCGATCACCGCGATCGGGCGCCGGCGCGACGCTCTGTCTGCGCCGGTCATCGCACGGACGGATACGGCATCGAGCGCCGAGCGCAAGCGCACGGAGTCGCGGCATGAGCGAACGCACCCCACCGCGCGGAGGGACCGGGCGCGCGTACGCGTTCGAGGTGTTGCTCGGACAATCCGACGTGCTCGTGCTGCTCCTCGATCGCGACGGGCGCATCGAGGATTGCTCGAGCGCGTTCGGCGACGCGGTGGGCTCGGATCGGCGTCTCCTCCGCGGGTGCACCCTCGACGGGCTGATCGACGTGGGACAGCCGCCGGCGCCCGGCGCGCTCGACCGGCTGATCCACGACGCCCCGCAGGCGATCGAGCTCGCGCTCTCGACGCGCGGCGCCGCGCGGTGGATGGAGCTCCGCTCGTCGACGCTCCCCGATGGAGGGGTGCTGGTCACGCTCCGAGAGACGGATCGGCGACGGTCGGTCGGTCAGCATGAGACGTTGACGCGTGCGCTCGGTGACCGATTCCCCGGTGTGCTCTGGACGACGGATCGAGAGCTGAGGGTCACCGCGATCCTCGGCGGCGGCCTCGCGCTCCAGAATCGGACGCGGGCGTCGATGATGGGGCGCTCGATCCTCGAGCTGCTCGGCACCAAGGACCCGAGCGCTCCGGGGGTGCGCGCGCACCTCGACGCGCTCGACGGGAAGTCGGCCAGGTACGAGCAGGAGATCGCGGGCCGGCGCTTCGGGGTGCGCGTCGATCCCCTGCCGGTGGGAGACGCGGTCGTCGGTCTCGCCGCCATCGCGATCGAGATGGGGGAGACGGGCGAGCTCGCGGAGCGACTGCGTGGCGCCGAGCGCGAGCAGACGCTCGGTCGCTTGGCGGGCTCGATGGCGCACGAGTTCAACAACCTGCTCACGGTGATCGCCGCGCACGCCGCGTTGCTCGCGGACCCCGGCTCGACGGAGACGCGCTCCGAGGACCTCGCGGCGATCCAGGAGGCGACGAACAAGGGGCGGCTCCTCACTTCGCGTCTGCTCTCGCTGACCGAGCGACAGATCCGTCAGCCGCGTCGCGTCCGCCTGGACGAGGTCGTGTCCCAGCTCGAGCCGATGGTCCGCACGATGGTCGGCGAGCGTCGCCGGCTCGTCCTGCGTCCCTGCTCGACGCCCCTGTGGATCCAGATCGACCCCGGCCTGTTCGAGCAGGCGATCCTCAGCGTGGTCGACAACGCGCGCGAGGCGACCGACGAGGATGGTCGCATCACGCTCGGCTGCGAGCTGTGCCTCGACGAGGTCGACGGCGCGCAGTGGGTGGAGGTTCGCGTCAGCGACGACGGCGTCGGCATGACAGAGTCGGTGCGCGCCCGTGCCACGGAAGCCTTCTTCACTACACGGGCGTCGGGCCAGGGCACCGGTCTCGGGTTGAGCAACGCGCTCGCGGTGTTGCGGAGCGCGGGCGGGACGCTGCACATCGAGAGTCGCCTCGGCGAGGGCACGACGGTCGTGATGCGCATCCCGCGGGTGCGGGCGCCGAGCGGGACGCACGCGGTGCACGTGGAGTCCGCGACCGAGACCGTGTTGCTCGTCGAGGACCAGCTCGGGGTGCGCCGAGCGACCCGCCGCATCTTGCGCCGAGCGGGCTACCAGGTGTTCGAGGCGTCGCAGGGCGAGGACGCGCTCGCGTTGGCCACGACGTTCCCGGGCACGATCCACGTGCTGGTCACCGACGTGGTGATGCCCGGGCTCAGCGGGCCGCAGCTCGCGCAGACGCTCCTCGCGCAGCGGCCGGAGCTGCGCGTTCTCTACATGTCGGGCTACGCGGAGAACGTCGAGGAGGTGCGCGCCGCGCTCGAGCGCGGGCAGACGTTCCTCGCCAAGCCGTTCGCGCCGGAGGAGCTGCTGCGCGCGGTGCGTGAAGCGCTCGGCGAGGGGGCCGAGGAGGAAGAGGACGCCACCGAGGATCAGAAGAAGGCGGCCCGCTCGGGCGTGCGCGCGCGCCGCCAGTCGCTCCAGGAACGGCTCCGCAACCGCAAGGCGGGCGAAGGGGACGGCTGAGGCGCCGCAACATCATTTGCGAGGCCGACATCGTCGCGCCGGCCGCGCGACGGCGGACCACCGACGGAAGAACGGCGCGCGATCCTCTCCCGGTGGCTGGTACCATCGGGCGCGATGAAGAACCCAGCGCACGGTCTCTTGTGGCTCGCGATGATCGCTCCGCTCGCGGGGTTGGCTCCGCTCGCGGGGTGTGGATCGGAGGAGGCGGCCCCCGCGGTCGAGCCTCCCGAAGAGCCGGCGACGAACGACGTGCCCGCCGAGCCCGTTCCCGAGCCGGAGCCACCGCCGCCACCCCTCGCGGAGTGTCCGGAGGACACGTGGGCGGTCGGCGCACGCGACTACCGACCCGCGCCCGACGGACGCACGGCGGCCGAGCTGGTGCGCGACGTCGCCCGCGGCAGCTGGCAGCGCGTGAGCGTGTGTCGGACGACGCCGGACGGCGAGATCCACCTCATCTGCGGTCCGTCCGCCAACGGCCGTGGCGCCGAGTGCAACCTCGGCCTGCCCGGCCGCGTGTGCAGCGCAACCCTTCCTGCGCCCGTGCTCCCGGTCGCAGCGGGTACGATCGTGGACACGAGCGCGCCCCCCGAGGGATCCGAGTGGCACTGTAGCCGCGCGCGCTGACGGTTCGGAGTCGGGCGTTCGGGTATTGGAGTAGTCGGACTCGGACTACTCGGACTCGGACACGGACTCGGAATCGGACACGGAATCGGGCACGGGCACGGGCACGGGCACGGGCACGGGATCGGACTCGGCGGTCGCAACCCTCGTTGCGACCGCCGAGGTGTTCAGCGCCGCCGATGCTGACAGCGCCAGATCGACGCCGCGATCTTGTCCGCCAGATCGAACGCCCGCTCTCCGCCGCGCAGCACCTCGAACGCCCACGCGACCCGCAGATGCGTCTTCACCTCCTGCGCGGAGCCATACGCGGTCTCGAAGCGCTCGCGCTGGTGCCCGCCGCGCCGGTGCATCCCCTCCGCGACGTTCGCGCTCACGGAGCCCGCCGCCTTGTGGAGCTGAACCGCCAGCGCCTTGTCGTGCTTCGCGATCTGCGCGACCAGCGGCCGCACCAACACGACCAACCGAACCGCATCCTCGAGCACCCCGAACCGACTTTCGATCTTCGCCTTCATGACGATCTCCAACGTGCCCGTCCCGAGCGCGCGACTCTCGCGCGCTCGTCCGTTCACGCCGCCCCGCCGCCCTCCGAGCGCGCGCCGGGTCAAGGACGAGGAGCGCAGCGACGAAGCCAGCGCGCAGCGCTGGGAGCGAAGCTCTCCTTGAGGCGGTGCGCGCTCGGAGGGCACCCTGGGGCACCCGAACGGACGAGCCCCCCCCCACGTTCACTGCAATCAACGCTGACGCGCAGGAATCGGAATCGGAATCGGAATCGGACTCGGACTCGGACTCGGACTCGGAAACGGAAACGGAATCGGAAACGGAAACGGAAACGGAAACGGAAACGGACTCGGACTCGGACTCGGACTCGGACTCGGAAACGGACTCGGACTCGGACTCGGACTCGGACTCGGACTCGGACTCGGACACGGACACGGACTCGGAAACGGAAACGGAAACGGAAACGGACTCGGACTCGGAATCGGACTCGGAAACGGAAACGGAAACGGAATCGGAATCGGAGTCGGAATCGGAATCGGAATCGGAATCGGATCCGGTCGGTCGCCTCGAAGCGGAACCTCCCGCCGCTATCCCGTCCGGAAGCGCGCCCTCGGGCGCAACAGATAGTTCTCCGCGCGCTGCTCGATCGCGTGCGCGATCCACCCTGCCGCTCGCCCGGTCGCGAACAGCGCTCCCGCTCCGCCAGGCGGCAGACCGAGCGCGGCGGCGACCGCACACAGACCCACGTCGACGTTCGGCGGCTCCGCGCCGACCAGCTCCATCGCGTCGACCAACGCGTCGAGCACCCGGATCGCGTTGGCGCGCGGCGCGAGCGAGCGGGCGCGCTCGAGCAGTGGGCGCGCCCTCGGATCTCCGTCGGGATAGAGAGGATGTCCGAAGCCCGCGATCGGCTCGCCGCGGCGAAGGCGGTCGCGCACCGCTCTCGTCGCGCGCTCCGGCGCGCCGATCTCGTCGATCAGCGCAGCGACACGCGCGCTCGCGCCACCGTGCTTGGCGCCGGTGAGGGTGGCCAGCGCGGCGATCGCGCACGCGTAGAGATCGGCGCCCGCCGACGCGGCGACGCGGCTCGCGAAGCTCGACACGTTGAGCTCGTGATCCGCGCACAGGATGAGCGCGGCCTCGATCGCGCGGAGCGCTTCGGCGCGGCGGGGGAGCGCGAACGAGATCGCGAAGGCCCGCGCGATCGTCGGTGCGCGCGCCGCGTCTCTCGTGCGCCGCGGATCCGCGAGGAGCCCGAACGAGCACGCCACCCCGCGGATGATCCGCCTCGCGAGCGCGTGAGTCTGCGCTTCGCCGAGATCGAACCGCGCCGGATCGTGCGCGGCCTGCGCGCTCAGCCACACGAGCGCCGCGTCGAGCGGCCGGAGCTCCGTCGCTCGAGCGCGCGTCCCGCCCGTCAAGGCGGCTCGCACCGTCGAGGCGTGCTTGACCGTCGCGCCGGGGAGCGGCTCACGCCACGCGTCGGCGCCGCCTTCGATGCCGATCAATCGGTCGGCCACCGCCTCGTAGCTCGCGCCCTCGTCCGCCAGGCTCACCGCCGCGCGCCCGCGGTAGGCGGGACCGTCGGCGCGGACCTCGGTGATCGACGAGTCCAGCACCGGCTCCCCCCAGCGGAGCGCGCCCGCCGCGACCGCGCCGTGGCCCGCGCGGGCTCGGCTGTTCGCGAGGAGCTTGCGCAAGTCTTCCTCCGCGTACGCCACGCCGCGCTCGCCCACCTTCGCGCGTCGTCGCACGAGCCCGCGGCTCGCGTACGCGTAGAGCGTGGCCCGCTTCACGCCGAGGAGCGCCGAGGCCTCCGCCGCGTCGAGCCAACCTGGATCCGACTTCGCAGAGGCTTGATCCATGAATCAACGTTGATCAAGCACGACCGAGATTCAAGGTACCGCTCGAGGAGGCAGCGATGAGCGAACGACGATCGGGGCTCGAGGGCGTCACGGTGGCGGACACCGAGCTCAGCTCGGTCGACGGGGCGGCGGGTCAGCTCGTGATCCGCGGTCACGCGGTGGAGGAGCTAGCGGGACACGTCTCGTTCGAGGCGGTGACCGGGCTCCTCTTCGATGGCGCGCTCGCATCGGACACGACCGCGCGACGTGACGCGCTCGGGCGGGCCCGCGCGGAGGCGTTCGCGATGCTCCCGCGGCTCGGCGACGCGCTCGATCGACCGGGCGGGATGGACGCGCTTCGGGCGGGCCTCGCCCACGCGACGGAAGCGGACGGGCCGTGGCCGACGTCGGCCATCGCGGTCAGCGGGGCGGTCGCGGTGATCGCGGCGGCGTGGGCTCGTCGGCGCGCGCGGCTCGAGCCGGTGGCGCCCGATCCGACGATCGGACATGCGCACGACTATTTGCGTATGGCCCTCGGGCGCGACGTCCACCCGAGCTGGAGCGACGCGCTCGACGCGTACCTCGTCACCGTGGTCGACCACGGCATGAACGCGTCCACGTTCGCGGCGCGCGTGATCGCGTCGACGGAGTCGGACCTCGTCTCGTCCGTGGTGGGCGCGGTCGGCGCGCTGAAGGGGCGCTTGCACGGCGGGGCGCCCGGGCCGGTGCTCGACATGCTCGACGCGATCGGCACCGCGGAGCGCGCCGAGGCGTGGCTCGCCGGCGAGCTCGCGGCGGGCCGGCGCATCATGGGGATGGGCCACCGCGTCTATCGGATCCGCGATCCGCGTGCGGCCGTCCTCGAGGCGGCGCTCGAGCGGCTCGCGCGATCGGGCCACGCGTCGGGGCGGCTCGCGCTCGCGCGCGCGGTCGAGACGAAGGCCGTCGCCGCCCTCGCCGCGCACAAACCGGATCGCCCGCTCCGCGCGAACGTCGAGTTCTACACCGCCACGCTCTTGGAGGCGCTCGATCTGCCGCGCGAGCTCTTCACGCCCACGTTCGCGGTGGGTCGCGTGGTCGGTTGGTGCGCGCACGTCCACGAGCAGCGCACCCACGGCCGCCTCATCCGACCCGCCAGCCGCTACGTGGGACCCGCCCCCACCCAGCGCGCGAGCGCATAGCGTCCGAACGTCCTTTGCGATCTACGGATCGCCTTCGATCGGGTCCATGAGCCCGCGGATCAGCGCATCGTCGTCGAGCGCGTCGCCCGGCACGACAGTGGGCTTCTCGACGTCGCGGAGCCACGGCCAGATCGGTCCCCGGTTGACGCATCCGTACGCGAGCTCGTCGGTCGCGCAGAGGATCCGCACGTGGAAGTGATCGTCGTGCGGGCTCGCGTCGGCGGGTTGGTGCATCGCGTACGCGGCGCGCTGGATCGCCCGCGGGTCGGGCTCGTGGTCCACCGCCCAGCGGAGGAGGCGCGCCTTCACGCCGCGGCTGACGAAGAGCCACTGCACGTTCGCTTCCTCGTCGAGGAGCAGCGTGCGCGCGAAGTGCCAGTTGCGCGCGTCGTCGTAGTAGGCGAGGGCGGCGCTCCCCGAGGACGCATCGCCGCCGTCGTCGATCGCGTACCCGAACCGGTTGAACGCGAGCCACCCGCGCGAGGGGCGGCTACGGCCGCTCGCGTCGACGGCGAAGAACAGCACGTCGGCGTCGAGGCCGCTGCGATGGCTGCCGTGGCGCGGATGCCGGCCGCCGTACGGCGCGCTCAGATCGCCGACCCGCATCGGCACCCCGGGGCCGAAGCGATCCGCGACGGACGCGAACGCGCGGGTGAGCGCGCCGATCAGGGCCGGGGTTCCGTACCGCGTCTCTTCGCCGGGCCGCGCGCGCTCGAACCCGTGACCGCGATCGGGGAGCGCGACGCCGTGCCGCACGATCCCCGAGCTCGTCGTCCCGAACGACGAAGGCCCGCTCGGCGGCGGGGTGAACGCGAGGCATCCGGCCAGCGCGAGGCACCCCGCCAGGAGGACGGCCACGATCACGCCGCCGAGGCTCGGTCGTGGCCACCGGACCGAGCGTGGTGTGGAGCCCGTTCGCGCGCGGGACGCCATGCGCCCCGGATTATCACGCGTGGCCGGCTTGACGCACCGCCCACAAAACGTAAATCCCAGCCCCCGCTGTGCCGACTCGATGACCGACGAGAACAACTCCGAGCTTACCCCGGCGATGGACCAGCTCTCCGCGCACCTCGATCGCGGTTGGGACCTCGTCTCGCGCGGCGACTTCGCCGGCGCGATGCTCTCCGCCGAGAAGTCGCTCGAGCTCGACGAGGGCTCGCCCGAGGCGCACCACCTGCTCGGCTACATCTATCAGGCGCAGGGTCGCGCGGAGGAGGCGCTCGATCAGTATCGCGCCGCGATCGATCTGGACGAGGGTTTCGTCGACGCGATGCTCCACGCGGCGGACGTGCTCGTGCACCCGATGAACGATCCCGCTCAGGCGCTCGAGCTCGTGCGCGAGGCGCTCGACTGGCTCGAAGACGACGAGCAGGATCTGCGCGCCGACGCGATGCTGCTCGAGGTCGACATCCACCTCATGCGGCAGGACATCCCGTCGGCGCAACGCGTCGTGCGCATGCTGCCGGCTGGTCCGTTCGACAACCCGGCCATCGCGCTCCAGGTCGGCCGCGCGCGCATGGACGTCGGTGACCTCGACGGCGCGGAGCCGCTCATCGTCGCCGCGGTGGACGCTCAGCCCGACAGCTCGGACGCCCACTACTATTACGCGCTGCTCCGTGAGGCCCGCAGCGATGCGCAGGGTGCGCTGCTCGCGTTCCTGCGCTCGCGCAACCTCGACATGGACACCCCGCCTCCGCCGTGGACGCTGCCGCCCGCGCAGTTCGAGACGCGCGTGCGCGCCGCGCTCGCGAGCCTGACGCCCACGTTGACCGGCCCGATCGAGGGCGCGCTGGTGGTCGGGACGCTGCTGCCCGGAGCGGAGGTGGTGGCCGATGGCGTGGATCCACGTCAACCGGTGTTGCTCGATGCGCTTTCCGAGCCGGACACGCCGCCGAAGGTCGGGCGCATCTTCGTCTACCAGCGCAACATCGAGCGCCTCGCGGCGGGGCTGTTCCACCTCGACGCGGAGATCGCGCGCGCGCTGGAGAACGAGCTCCGCGCCACGTTCCCTGCGCTCTCCGATCACGGGGCGGCGGAGCCGGCGCCGACCGTCGATCCCGGCGCGAACGAGTAGCGCCCCCCGGGTTGTGTCAGCCGGTTGGCGATCCGGCGGCCGGACCGTCGTGACTCCGTCGTCGGTCCGTCGCGCGGCGCGGGGCTGACCCGAGGAACCCCGAGAATCGAGGCGGATCGCGGCTTGCTGAGGAACGGTGCGATGCCGTTCGCTTCACCTCGCTTGACCGCTTCGCTTCGCTGGATCGTCCGGCGCGCGGCCGCGCTCCTTCGGGTGCGCGCCGCCGCTCGGCGCCCGCGGCGGGGCGCTTGGTTCGTGGTCGTCCCTCTCGCGCTCGCGCTGAGCGGGCTCGCTTCGCCCGCGCGCGCGGATCGCCGGTTCGCGGTGCAGGCTGCCTCGGGCGTCGGCGCGACCCTCGGCGGGGTCGCCGACTCGATGGTGGTGCTCCGCTCGCCCGCGTTCCTCGACGTCGGCCTCAGCACGTGGAGCGACGAGGATCCGATCTGGTGGCTCGGCGGCAGCGTGCGCGCCGAGGTCGAGAACCGCGCGAGCGTGGCGGCGACGCTCCGGGTCGGCCTGAGCGTGAGCGCCGAGATCCTGACCGCGCGTCCGTACATCGGCGCCGCGTGGTTCTTCGCGCCGTTCGCGCTGTTCGGACCGGAGCTCGGCGTCGATCTCTCGCTGAGCATCGCCGGGCCGTTCGCGATCTTCGGACGCGTCTACGCCGACGCGTTCTTCACCGGATCGGACGTCCCTGACGGGACGGTGGTCGTCATGCTCAACGGAGCCCTCGGTGTCGAAGTCGTCTTCTGAACGGACGCTCGCCGTCCTCGGTCTCGCGCTCCTCGCGCTCGTCGGCTGCGACGAAGGGCGGTGCGTGCGCCATAGCGACTGTCCGACCGGCACCGTGTGCATGGCGGGGATGTGCGTGGTCGCCGACGCGGGCCTGCCCGACGCGTCCATCGACGCGGCCGTGATGGACGCGGGCCGGACGGACGCGGGTCTCGACGCGGGGGCGCTCGACGCCGCGATGGACGCGACGATCGTCGATGGGGACGTGCTCGACGCGGAGGTCGCCGACGGCGCGACGCTCGACGCGGACGTCTCGGAGGCCGGCGCGGCGGAGGGCGGCGTGACGGACGGATCGGTGCCCGACGGGTCGGTCGCGGACGGGTCGGTCGCCGATGCGGCGCTGAGCGATGGCGCGGTAGCGGACGGCTCGGTGGCGGACGGCTCGGTCTCGGACGGCGGTCCGTAGAGGGAGCTACAAGTTCGTGAGGACCCGCGTCGCGTCGGCGCCGCGCTCTCCGACGATCGTCACGAGCTCCTCCAGCATCGTCGACTGGCCTACCGCCAGCACGTAGGCGCGGTCTACCCGCATCGTTCGTTGCCGCAGGGAAGCTTGCACGGTCGATCCGATGAGGCGGCCGTCCTCCGCGATCCGCGAGTACGCGATCCGGACGTCGATCCCGAGCGATCGCCACCGATCGAGCGCCGACCCCACCGCGAGGTGCGCCTCCGTGCGCACGCCGTGGTCGAGCGAGAGCTCGCCGTAGCTCGCCCGATCCGCGAGCACCGTCTCGATGGCGGCGCGAACCGGCGCGATCCCGGTGCCGGTGGCGACGAAGTGGAGGTCACACCCGCGCGCCGCGCGAAGATCGAAGCCCCGGCCGGCCGGCCGGCTGATCGCGACGCGGGCCCCGTCGGGCAACGCGACGAGCGCGTCCGCCGCCTCCCCCCCGTCGGGGTTGCCCACCCGGACGAGGAACTCGGCGCCGAGCTCGCCGGGCGCGGAGTACATCGCGAAGATGCCCTCCTTTCCGTCGATGCGCATCTTGCAGAACTGACCCGCGGCCACGTGCTCGGCGTTCCATCCGGGCGGCGGCTCGATCTGCACCCACGCCTGCTCGGCCGCGGCCGCGACCGAGTGAACGAGCCGCGCTTCCTCGAGCGGGCTGAACGTCGGAAGGCCCACCGCGCTCCTCAGCGCCGTGCGGCGCGAGCCTCAGAGGCGCACATCGACGACCGACTGCCGGCGCAGCTCCTGCAGGAGCAAGGTTTCTTGCTGCTGCATCGACTCTTCCATCATCTGCTGGTAGATCGGCATCCGCGCCTGCTCGTAGTCGGGGATGTTCGCCGTCCCCGCCTCGCGGCGCTGAAGCAGGAAGATGTGGTAGCCCGCCGGTCCGCGGACGGGATCGCTGATCTCGCCGACGCTGAGACCCATCACTGCGCTCTCGAGGGCCTCCGGCAGATCCCCGGGGTCGACCGTGCCGAGGCTGGCGCCGCCCGCGTCGAAGAACTCGTCCTCCGAGTCGATCTCGCTGCGCGCCTCGGTCGCGCGCCGGCGCACGTCCGAGAGCTCCGTCGCGGTCGCACCCGAGGGGACCTCGAAGAAGATCTGCGCGAGCTCGAAGCGCGACGTGCGCCGCGCCTGCGCTTGCATCATCCGATAGCGGCTCTCCACCTGCTCCTCGGTGATGTTCACGCGCCCTCGCGCGCGCTGGTTCAGCACCTTGAGCCGCAGCAGCTGCCGCCGCACGTCGGAGCGATACTGCTCGGGCGAGAAGCCCTGCGAGCGCACCGCTTCCCAGAACTGCGTGTCGTTGAGCTGACTCTGCCGCTGCACATTCGCGATCGCGCGATCGACCTCGGCCGACGTCACCGAGACCTGCATCCGATCCGCCGCCTGGATGAACAGCTCCTCCTGGATCATCCGGTCGAGGAGCTCGCGATACAGCTGCTCGAGCGCCGCCATCTGCTGGATCTGCGATCCGGTGGGCAGCCGATCGAGGAACGGCGCCGCCCGGCGGCGGAGCTCGGAGAGGAAGATCGCCTCGTTGTTCACGACCGCGACGACGCGCTCGACGACCTCGGCGTGAGCGGGCGGCGCCGACGCCGCCGTCGCGAGGACCGTGATCAGCGCGACCGCGGCGGGGGCGAGCGCGGGGACCAGGGCGCGCCGAGCCCGCCTCACGGGGTCTCCGGAGCGTCGGGGGGAGGCGTGGGCGCGACCGCGTCGGCGGGGATGTGCGGGTTGAACGGGCTCGACGGCGTCGGGATCGTCAGCTCGTTCCCCTGCGGGAGCTCGATGTGGATCTCGCTCAGCACGTCGAGGTTCTCCTCCACGTCCGCCTCCTCGCGGAGCTGCGTCACCAGCGCCTCGATCCCCGTCTCGCGCCGCTCGCGGAAGAGACGGCTCCGGATCGGGCGCTCGGCGTCGGCGAGCGGGCGGCTCATCGCGGCGCGCCGGCCCGTCAGCTTGACGATGTGGAAGCCGTCTTCCGTCTCGACGACCTCGGGGTAATAGCCGCCGAGCTGCTCGATCGCGAACGCCGCCGTCGCCACGGGCGCGGGCACGTCGGGCTCGTGCTCGGTGCGCTCTTCGGGGCGCGAGAAGAAGCGGAGGTCGCCCATCCGGCCCTTCGCGTCCTCGTCGGTGTTGTGCTGGTCGTTCATCCGGCGGAACAGCTGGAGGTCGGCCGGGCTCGCCAGGAGCTCGCGCAATACGCGTTGCGCGGTCGCGCGGTCGCGGAACCGGATGTGGCTCGCGCGCACCTGCTCGGGCGTGTTGAACTCACGGCGGTGGGCCTCGTAGTACGCGGCCACCTCGTCGGCCGGGATCGAGTCCGGTCCGCCCTGATCGAAGCGCGCCTCGAGGAAGCGACGGATCATCATCTGCTTCTGCGCGCGCGTGACCTCGGGCAGCTCGTCGTAGCCGCGTCGGTGCGCCTCCTGCGCGAGGAGCTCGAAGCGGATCATCTGGTCGAGGAACTCGCGGCGCCGCTCCGGGCTCGCGTAGCGCGTCCGGATGAAGCTGCCCTTCTCTGCGAGCTCCTCGGCGAGCTCGCCGGCCGTGATGTTGCGCTCGCCGACCTTCGCGACGACCGCCGCGGCCTGCTGCTCGGTCAGCCCGTGGACGCGCGGCCCATCGGTGGCCGCCGGATCCGTCGCGCCGCCGTCCTCGGAGCCGCCGCACCCCGACGCGGTGGTGATCGCGAGGGGAGAGATCGCCGCTGAAAGCGCGGCCAACAGCAGCGGCACCCGGCTCGAGCCGCGCAGGACCCGCGCGAAGGATCCGGGGACGTGCTGGCGGCGTGGCTGGTGAGTCATCGGCATGCGCAGGACCCAACGCAGCTAGCACGCGGGAAATTCTCGAGCAAGAGGCGCCTCCTTGGCCCGCGAGCGGCCGCTCGGAGCATACTCGTCGGGTGTCCCGCTTGAACGAGCTCGCATCGGTTTTCTTCGCGGCCCTCGTCGTCCTCGCGGCGTGCGACGACGGCGCCCCTCCGCCCCCCGACGCGGGGTTCGACGGCGGGGTCGACGCGGGCCCTCCGCCGGGGATGGCGCTGTGCCCGGCCGACGCGGGCCGCGGTCCCACCCCGCCGGGCGGCCTCACCAACGAGTGCACGGACGCGCTCGTGCTGTCCGGGTTCGCCCTCCGGTTCGACACCGGCGCGCGCCCGCTCGCGCGCTACGCGGTCTACCCGCGGCTCGGGGGGGACGACCTCTCTGCGTGCGAGGCGAGCGCGACGTTCCGCACCGCGACGATCGTCGGCTCGCTCGCCGGCGGCACCACGCCCGCGGTCGGTCACCTCGGCGCGCGCTACGCGGTGGTCGGGGTCGGGATGGACCGCGATCGACCCGACGGCGGCGCCCCGGTGCCCGCGATCCGGATGGTGCGAGAGACGTTGTCGATGCGGCTCGACGCGGGCAACGTCGAGCTCACGGTGCCGCGGCGCTTCGATCTGTTGAGCGCGGGGCTCGCCGGCTCGCCGAGCATCGCCGTCATCCTCGACGGCGTGGAGCTCGACACCGATCTCCCGCAGGGGATCGATTTTCCGGCGTCGATCGATCCCGCCGAGGGGTTCGAGCTCGCGCGGTTCGGCGTGAGCATCGGCGCCATCACGCGGGTCGGCGACGAGATCGGGTTCGACCTCACCGCCCGCTACGCCGCCGGCCACGACGGCTCGATGGTGCACGACATGGCGGTCGACACGCTCAGCGTCGACGTCACGGTGCGCTACGCGGTGGTCGCGGTGCCGATCGATCCGGTGTATGCGCAAGCCTCCTATCGCTGGCAGAACGTGCCGGTCGGCACCGAGCCCGCGTCGGTGTGTCGACCCGGCGCCGACGTCGGCGAGGTCACCCTGAGCGGGTCGCCCGCCCCGCACGCGCTCGCCGCGCTCACCTCGTTCGACTTCGCGCTGTTCCCGGACGAGTCGGATCGGCGCGGCATCGACGTCCGCGAGCTGTCCGTCCTGATCGACGGCTTCGACTACGATCCGGTCAGCGGCGCGGCGACGCTCACGCTCGAGGGCTACCTGACGAACGAGGGCGACCCCGTGCCCGAGCGCGCCGTCGACTACGCGTTCAGCGGGGAGGTGGTGCTGCTCTCGTGGGACGGAGAGGGCGACGTGCGCACGCTCCGCCTGGACGCCGACGTGTCCGCCGGCTCCGCAGAGGCGGGCGTCGTGTTGACGCCCTGATCGAGGGATCACTCCGTCGGATCGGGCGTCGAGCCTTCGGCCGGATCGGGCGGCGCGTCCGGCTCCTCGACGGGCCCGTCCGCGACGATCGGCGCGATCTCGACGGTGGTCCCGGGCGGGGGCGGAGGAGCGGCGAGCCGGGACAGAACGAAGCGCGCCTCGCCGATCGTGGCGAGCACACGGCGCTCCGCCACCGCGTATCCGTCGAGCGACACTGACAACCACACTTCCTGTGTGTTTTCGGGGAGGTCCACGGTGAGCGGCGTCCGCCCTTGCACCTCTCGACCGTCGACGCGCACGCGCGCGCCCGCCGGATCGGACACGATGCTGAGCCGGCTGACCGCGCTCGGCGCAGCGCTCGCGGTCGTCGGGTCGTCCACCACCGCCTGCGGGGTCGCGTCGCCCCCCGAGGTTCCGAGGAGCCGGATCGCGTAGATCGCGCCGCCCCCCACCGCGACCAACACCAGCAGTCCGCCGAGCGCGATCCAGGCGAACGGCGTCGCGCGCTTCGGCGCGGGATTCGGATCGCTGCGCACGAGCGGGGTCGGCGTGTGCTCGCGCGGCGCGCGGAGCAGCGCGTCGGAGAGGCTGACCAAGCGCGTCGGCGCCTCGTCGGCCACCGACGATTCTTCGTCGGTAGGGCGCGCCGCGTCAAACGCGCGCGCGATCGTCATCGGCTCGTCGTCCTCGCTCCCGCTGATCCGGAGGAGCGCCTCGGTCGGGATCTCGCGCCCGGCCATCGCGCCTCGTAGATCGGACGTATCGTTGTCGTACGTGAGCGGTGGGTCGTCGGTCAGGAGCGCGTTCGCCAGGCGCTGGCCGGGGCCCCAGCCGTCCGGCGAAGGAGGCGGGCGGGACACCCGCGTCGCGTGCTCGGGCGAGCTGGCCTCGAGCGGAACCCGTCGCGTGCCCGTGGGATCGGCGGCGAATGGACGTCGATAGTGTTGTTGCGTGAGCGGTCGCAGCGGACGCGGGCCTTCCTCGTCGGGCACGGTGCTGACCGCGAGGCTCGCGAGGCCGCTCATCGTAGGGACCAACCCTTGCTCGCCGAGGTGGCGCGACAGCGCGTCGATGACCTCGGCGAGGTCCTGTGGACGCCCTTCTGGCAGCGGGCTCAAGCAGCGCGCGATGAGCTCGTCGAGATCGCGCGGAACGTCCCCGCGGATGTCGCGCGGCCTCCGGTAACGCGCCTCGAGGATGCGATCGATCAGGTTCGGCTCGTCGCTCACGTCGTAAGGGTGTTGTCCCACGACGATCTCGTAGAGGAGGATGCCGAGCGCGAACACGTCGGCGCGCCGATCGACCGGCGTGTCTCCCACCAGCTGCTCGGGCGCGATGTAGCCGTAGGTCCCCTTGATGACGCCGGTGCGCGTCTCGTAGACCTTGGTCGCGGCCTTCGCGATCCCGAAGTCGATCAGCTTGACCGCTCCGTCGTAGCTGACGAGCACGTTGGCCGGGTTGAGATCGCGGTGGACGATGTTGAGCGGTCGGCCGACCTCGTCGCGGCGCGAGTGGACGTACTTGAGGGCCTCCGCGATCGCGAGCCCGACGCCCAGCCCTTCGCGCCGAGGCAGCGTGGCGCCTCGCTCGCGCGCGGCGTTGATGAGGCGGCCGAGCGTCGGGCCGCGCACGTACTCCATCGCGAGGTAGAAGCTGTCCTCCACCCGACCGATCTCGAAGACCTGCGCGATGTTCGGATGCGAGAGGGCGGCCAAGAGGCGCGCCTCGTCGAGGAACATGGTGATGAACTCGTCGTCGTGGGCGTAGCGCTCGAGGATCCGCTTGATGACGACGGTCCGCTCGACGCCCTCGAGCCCGCGCTGACGGGCGAGGTACAGCTCCGCCATGCCACCTTTCGCGATCGGGCGGAGGATGGAGTAGGGGCCGAAATCGCTGAGCGCGCCGTGCGTCATCGAATCGAGCAAGGCGGCGTGAGGGGTCGCCCGCCGGCTGGGTGCGGAGCATACCAGCTCGATGCGAGGCTGGCAGATGCCCCGAGCGCGCCTACCGTTCGCGCGTCTTGTGACCTGGGAGGCCGTGCAGTAACCTTCCGTGGGGTTTTTCCCATGTCCGAAGGCTTGCCGGAGCACGGAGTCGCTGGGCGTCCGGAGCGAATGGAGCCGGAAGCGAGGGAGCGCCCGAGGCCAGGTGAAGCACAGGACGCAGATGGTGACCGTCCCCCGACCCGCGACGACCTGTTCGTCGCGGCGCTCGGCGATCGACTCGACGGGCCCGACACCGGCGAGACCGCCACGAAGCGCGACGTGATCGGCGAGTCGAGCGACATCCGTGCGCTGCCCCCTGGTGCCGCCCCCGCAGACGGCCCGCTCGCGAAGGTGCGCGCGTCGTCGGGGCCCGCGCACGACGCCTCCGGTCGCGAGCACCGCGATCTCGACAACGACGAGGCGTTGGACGAGCCGCCGCCGGCGATGCCGTCCGACAGCGCGGAGGCGTTCGCCGAGTTCGAGGACGACGAGTTCGCTGGCGAGACGACCCGGATCGACGACAGCACGCTCCTCGCCGAGGCCTCGACCGCGATCATCCAGGAGATGCCGGCGCAGCCGTTCCTCTTCGTCGAGCGCGGCAAGGACGAGGGGCGCGAGTTCGTCCTGCAGGAGGGTGAGAACGCGGTCGGCCGCGGCATCGACAACGACGTGATCCTCACGGACGTCGCCGTGTCGCGCCGCCACCTGATCGTGATCCGCGAGGGCGACGTGCTCCGCCTGCGCGATCTGGGATCGGGCAACGGGACGATCGTCAACGGCAAGAAGGTCACGAGCGGCGTCCTCCTCGAGGGAGATCGCATCGAGCTCGGCGAGACGACGTTGGTGGTTCGCCAACCGGGCGCGGCGCTCGGTGCGGAGGATCCCGACGCGAGCGGGGAGCTCACGGTCGAGGCGACCGTCGCGGAGGCGGCCGGCGTGCTGCCGATCCCCGACTCGACCCCGGCGGCCGGCTCGTCGGCGAGCCCGTACCTCTCGATGACACACCCGGCGGTGCGCACGGGGATCCAGGCCGGCTCGATCGTGCTCCCGCGTCCGGTGTTCGTCGCGATCGTCGCGGGCGGCGCGCTCCTCCTCACGATGTTCGGCGCCGCCGTCGCGGTGCTCGCCCTCAAAGATCGTGGCGGGAGCGCCGCGGAGGGCGCGGCGATCGCGAGCGAGCCGACGTCGAGCTACGAGCGCGGGCGCGAGGCGCTACGCAACCGCGACTACCGCGCGGCCGACTTCGCGTTCCAGGCGGCGTTGCAGGAGGGCGACAGCCACGACGATCTCCAGGACCTCGCCGGCCGAGCGGCGAGCGCGCTCGTACAGCAACGCGCGTTGCGCGACGCCGAGCAACACGTCCAGACCGATCCGCGCGCCGCGCTCAACGTCGCCCAGGCGATCCAGCGCGACAGCCCGCTCTACCGCGACGCGCAGAACCTGATCCGGCAGGCGCAGGGCGTGCAAATCGGTGTGCTGTCTACCGAGTTCGACGACGCGTTCGAGCGCGGTCAGCTCCCGCGGCTCCGGACCATCTACGAGTCCGCGCTCCGCATCCGCGCCGACGATCCGCGCGTGGTCGCGATGGCGAACCGGCTGTCCGACTTCGATCCGGAGGCGGGCGCGATGGCGGTTCCCGCCGCCGACGGTCCGGGCGCGAGCGATCCCTCTCCGACGATCGTGGCCGGGCAGCCGGTGGTCGCGGCCGATCCCCCGCCGCCCGACGTGCGGGGAGCGTCGCCGCCCGCCGACTCCGATGAACGCTCGGGGGGGCGAGGACGGCGCGGTCGCGGCGGCCCTCGACAGGTGTCGACCGCAGAGGGCCTGCAGCACACGGTCATCCAGCAGTACTCGGCGGGGAGCTTCGAGAGCGCGGCGGGCACCGCGCGCGAGGGCGCGCGCCGCACGTCGGGGGCCGAGCGCGATCAGTTCACGCGCCTCGCCTCGAACATCGAGCGCTTCGGTGGCCTGTGGCGCCGAATCCAGCGCGCGAGCTTCGGGCCGTCCGGCACCGACGAGATGAGCCAGGCGATGGCGCTCGACCGCCACATCGCGCGCTCCTCGCCGTATCGCGACCGGCTGCGACCGCATCTCGTCGACGCGTACCTCGCGCGCGCCGCCCGCACCCAGGACACGGTCGCCAAGTGCAGCGCGATCCGCTCGGCGCTCAGCATCGACCCGCAAAACGGGCGCGCTCGAGCGCTGGTGGGGAGCTGCGCGGCGGAGGCCCGGCAGCTCATGGAGCGCGCGTCCCATCAGCCGGAAGCTCAGGCGATCGCGTCCTATCAGAGGGTCTTGCGCCTCGTTCCGTCGAACGACCCGCTCGCCGGTCAGGCCCGCCAGCGGATGGCCGCGGTTCGCCGGACCCGCGTGCGCGACGAGGACCAGTAGCCCGTCCGCCCGGGGGACGCGCCTTCAGGATTGACACGGAGCACGGCGCGAAGCGAGGATCCGCCGCGTACGAGGGGCCTGCGGATGAGCGCGAAGACAGCTTTGGCGGACAAGACCGTTCTGGTCGCCGACGACGACGTGGAGATCCTCGGTCTCGTGACCCGGCACCTCCGCACCTACGACGGGGTTCGGATCCTCGAGGCGTCGGACGGCGAGGAGGCGCTGAAGATCGCGCGTCGCGAGCGTCCCAACCTCGTGATCCTCGACGTGATGATGCCCGGCATGACGGGCTGGGAAGTCTGTCGTGCGATCCGAGAGGACGAGACGCTGGGCGCGACCCGAGTCGTGATGCTCACGGGGATCGGCGAGCGCTTGAACGAGATGACGTCGCCGCTCTACGGCGCGGACGAGTACCTCGACAAGCCGTTCGAGTTCGGCGACCTCGACGACCGCATCCACGCGGCCGTCTCGAAGTAGTCGCGGTCCACCCCGCCGCTCGCGCCGACCCGCTGCGCGGGTCTTTGCTGTCACCCCGCCGCTCGCGCCGACCCGCTGCGCGGGTCTTTGCTCCCGGCTCGGCGCTCGTTTCTCTCGCGGTCCACCCCGCCGCTCGTTTCGCTCGCGGTCCGGTCGTCCGCTTCGAACGCGATCTCAGTCCGCGTCGAACGCGATCGGACCGATCTCGCTCGTGTGCGCCCAACCCTCGGCGTCGCGCGTGCGCACCAGCGTCCACTCGCGCTCGCGATGGAGGATCCACGCGCGCTCGCCCTCGACGCCCCGGCCGAGCTCGCTGCCCGCCCCGCTCGGTGCGTCCAATAAGCTTGCGCGATCCACCAATACCACCGCGGCCTCGCCTTCGTCGAACCAACCGGCGCGCAGCGTCCAGCCGAGACCACAGACGAAGAGGAGGATGCCGGTGAGTGGCGCTGCGATGCCGAGCCCGAGCCGGACGCTCTCGCGCTTCACGAAGAGCAGCCCGATCAGCGTGGCGAAGAACGCGAGGCTCGCGAGCTGCGTCGCGATCGCGAGCGCGTCGCGGGAGATGCTGCCGAACAGCGCCTCCGAGAGCGGCGGTCCGCTGTCCACCTCCGCCTCGCCTTGACGCGCCGCGCGCCGCCGGCCGAGGGCGGACCGCGCGGCCTCGAGCCCCGCCGTCGCGCCATCGTCTCCGGGGCGCAGCAAGATCGCGCGCTCGTAGTGTCGGATCGCCTCGCCGTAGCGACCGGTGCGCGCGTACGCGGTCGCGAGGTCGTACTCGACGTCTGCGTCGCGGACCCCGAGCTCCTCGAGCGACTCGTACAGCCGGACCGCCTCGTCGAAGTCGCCGCGGAAGTACGCGGCGTTGGCCCGCGCGAACACCTCGGCGAGCGAGTCCGCGCGTGCGGTCGGCGCCGCGATCAGCGATGCGAGCACGAGAGCGAGTGCGCTGGCCGGGCGCCTCACGGCTCCTCCTCCGTCGGGGTGAAGCGCCCGAGCTCCACGGTCAGCCGCTGTGCGCGCCGGAGACACTCGTTCATCTCCGTCGAGCTGACGCCCACCGCGCTGAAGCGCGCGAAGTCGCAGCCCTCCAGCTCGTCGATGAGGCGCTCGCGCAGCTCGGGCTCCATGCCACGCTCGCTCAGCGTCCGCCCGAGCTCTGCGTGGGTGAAGCTCCCCACCGCACGACCGAGCTGCGCCTCGACCGTCTCCTTTAGCGCTGACGCGATCGCTGCGTAGAAGTCCGCCGCCGCGCCGGCCTTCAGGTGCTCCTCGGCCGCAGCCAGCCGTTGTTTTGCAAGCTTCCTTGCGCGCCGCGGAGCGTCCTTCGGATCCGAGCTCGCCGCGCGCTTCCTCACGAACAGAAGCCCGAGCGCGAACAAGAGTGACACGGGGCCGAGCCCGAGGGACGCGAGGAACCACGGCTGCTCACTGAGCACCGCGCGCGAGTGGGCGAGCGCGCTCTCCGTGCGGACGGGTCCGAAGCGCGCGCGCTCCTCGTCGTCGCCCTCGACCGGCGTCGGCGCCGGGCTCGCCGACACCTCGTCCGGGTTGCGACCCGCCGCGGTGAGCGTGAGCGCGTCGGCATGCGCGACCGAATACGCGCCGCGGATGGGATCGAGCACCGGGACGTCGAACGGTCCGAGCGTGAAGTCCCCCGCGCGCTCCGGCACGATCAGCCAGCGGAACGTGCGCACCCCCGACACCACGTCGTTGCGCGTCGTGATCTGATCGCGGATCTCGGGAGCCAGCACGCGCAGCCCGTCCATCTCGGGGTCGGGGATCCGCAGCTGCGCCATCGCGCCGGTTCCGTTCGCGGTGATCGTCAGCGTGACCGCGTCGCCCGTCGCGATCTGCGAGCGGTCGAGCTCCGCGCGGATCGAAAGCGCCCCCACGTGCACCGGGCCCTGTGCGTGCGGCAAGTCGGGGAGCGGCCGGACGTGGAGGGTGAGCGGGACGCCCGTGCGCACCCAGGGCTCGGCCGTCCGGTTGCCCATCCCGAAGACGTCGAAGAGGCTCGTCGCCTCGACGGTGATCTGCGTGGGCCCGATCGTGAGGTCGCCCTCCGACAGCGGGAACGCCGCGAGGCGACGGAGCAGGTACACATAGAACGTCCGACCGTTGACCTCTTGGCGCTGCGCCTCGAGCGAGCGGGAGGGTGGCAAGAGGTCCTGCACCCAGAATCCGTCGGTGGTGGGCTCCTGCGTGATCTGCGGGTTCCCCGAGAGCGGCTGCGGGAGGTACAGGTACACCCCGATCGTCGCCTGCTGCCCGACGTACGGGTTCCCTGGGTCGATCCAGGTGCGCAAGAACCCCGACGGATCGAACTGCATCCCGTCCGCGAGGTCGGTGCTGGGGGGCAACGACGTTTGCCCTGGCATTTGCGTCGGAGCCGCGTTCGGATCGTTCGGCGAGCTGGGGACGGACCCGGCGCGATCGGTGACCTCGATGGTCAGGCCCGCGCTCCGGAAGCGCTGGCCCGCGAGGATCACCGTCGCCGGCTCGAGCTCGAACCGGCCGGCGCGCCGCGCCTCGAGGGTCAACGTGTGTCGCACCGTCGACTGGACCTGCTGACCGGCCCCGAACCCGAATCGGAGCGAGAACGGTGTCGATCCGCGCCGCCCGAGGACATCGAACCCGTCGAGCTCCGGGAACTCCACTTGCGGATCTGCCGCGCCCTGGCAGCGCGCCTCGACGGTCAGGGTGAACCGCTCGCCGACCGCCACGCGGGTGCGATCGGCGGTCATCGACACCGACGCGCTCACCTGCTGGGCGAGGACCTGCGCCGGCGCGAGCGCGCCGAGCGTCGCGAGCAGCGCGAGCGCGAGGACCGATCGCCGCGTTCGGCGGAGGCTCACCAGTCTTGCTCCACCCGCCGGCCCTCGCGGGCCGCCCGCGCGGCGGCGCGCTGGCGCTCGAGGTTCTGCTCCGAGTCCTGGAGCGCGTCGAGCACCCGGCGATGCTCGGGCGGGAGCGAGCGATCCTCGGTGCCCTCGGCGGTGGTCGGATCCTGCATCGGATCTCGACGATCCTGCGGATCCTCGGAGCCCTCCTGGCCCTCTCGGTCCTGGCTCGGATCGTTCTCGTCGGGCTGCTGCTCGTCGGAGTCCTGGTCGTCGCCGGAGTCGGGCTGCTGATCCTGCTGTTGGTCCTCTTGGTCTTGGCCCGGCTGGTCCTGCTGGTCCTGCTGGTCACCGCTCTGCTGGTCCTGGTTCTCCTGATCCTGTTGGTCTTGGTCCTGCTGGTCCTGTTGATCCTGCTGGTCCTGTTGATCCTGCTGGTCCTGTTGATCCTGCTGGTCCTGTTGATCTTGCTGGTCCTGCTCCTCTTGCTCCTGCTCCTGCTCCTGCTCCTGCTCCCGCATGCGGCGGAGCGCGAGCTCGAGGTTCCAGCCGGCGTCCGCGTTGCCCGGGCGCGCGCGGAGCGAGCGACGGAACGCCTCGGCCGCTTCGCGGAAGGCGCGTTGCGCGGCCTCGTGGTTCTCCTCCGTCGCCGCGGCGTCCCCCTCGCGATAGAACGAGAGGCCGCGGTCGTACTCCGCGTCGGCGCGGATCTCCGGGCTCGCGGGCGGCTGGGCCGCGAGCTCGAACGCGTCGCGCGCCTCCGAGAGCTCGCCCGCCTCGAGCAGCGCGAGCCCACGGTTGAGGTGCACGCCCGGGTTCGACGGAAGCTCGCGCGCCGCGTCGTCGTAGTGCGTCAGCGCGCCCGGAGCGTCGGACGCGGCCATCCGCTCGTTACCCGCGCGCACGTTGCCGTTCTCGACGAGGAACGGATCCCACGCCTCGGCAATCCCGGTGCCCGTCGTCCACGCGGCGACGATCGTCAGCGCGGCCAGCGCGCGCGCGGCGAGCGCAGGATCGCGGTGCCAGGAGGACGAACGTTTCGTTGCGCGCTCGTTCACGATGCCCCCGTCTGTTGTCGCGGTCTCCGCCGCCTGGCCGGTTGGGTGGGCGCGGGCGCGACCCGCCGCCGACCGATCCACGCGTCGGGTAGGATCGCCTCGAGCAGCAAGAGGAGGAACGCGGGGAACAGCACCACCGCGTACCGCGCCTCGTGCACCGTGATGCGGCGCGACTCGTTCTCGTGCTGCCGCATCGACGCGAGCTCGGCGCGGATCTGCTCGACGCCGACCTGCCCGCGCGGCGCGCGGAAGTAGTGCCCGCCCGTCGCCTCGGCGATCTCCCGGAGCTGCCGCTCGTTCTCCTCGGTGAGGGCGGTCAACACGGGTTGCCCGCTCTCGTCGCGCAGATGCCCGGTGAACGTCCCGTCCGGCGCGTACACCGGGATCGGCTCGCCGGTGCGCGATCCGATCCCCACGGTGAGCACGCGGATGCCGTCCTCGGCCAGCTCGCGCGCCGCCGCGACGGGGTCCCCCTCGTGGTCCTCGCCATCGGTCATGAGGATGACCACGCGCGAGCGCGCCTGCGACTCCGGCTCCGATCGTCGCCGGTTCGCGTCGGCCCGATCGAGGAGCCGCTTGCTCGCGATCAGCGCCCGTGCGAGCGCGGTGCCGCCGACCGGCATGTCGTAGGGACCGAGGTCGCGGAAGAACAGCGAGAGCGCGGCGTAGTCGGTGGTCATCGGGAACTCCATCGACTCGCCCGCGAACGCGACCACGCCGATGCGATCGCCGTCGAGCTCGCCGAGGAGCCGGAGGATCTCCGCCTTCGCGCGCTCGATGCGGCTCGGGCGCACATCGCGCGCGAGCATGCTCTTGCTGAAGTCGAGCGCGATCACGATGTCGATCCCGCGCTTGCGCAGGATCCGCGTGCGGCTTCCGTACTGCGGCCCGGCGAGCGCGACCACGGTGAGCGCGACCGCGAGGACGACGAGCACCGCGCGCGTCGCCCGCAAGGGGCCCGCCCGCCCCGCGATGAGGCCGCCGACGACCTCCGCGTCGCCGAACCGCGCGAGCGCGCGCCGACGCAGCCAGGCCGCGAGCACGTACAGCCCGCCGAGGAGCGGCGCGAGCCAGAGGAGCCACAACAGATCGCCGTGCTGCCAGCTCACGGCCACCTCCGCAGCACGAGCGCGCGCAAGAGCAGCTCGAGCACGATCAGCATGAGCGCCGGCCAGACGAACGCCGCGAACAGCTCGCCGTAGACGCGCCCCGTGTCTTCGATCTCGCTGCGCTCCAGCCGATCGAGGATCTCGTGGAAGCTCCGCTCGAGGCCCTGCCGGTCACTCACCTGGAAGTACTCGCCGCCGGTGGTCTCCGCCATCTCGCGGAGGAGCTCGGGATTGATCGGGAAGTTGCCGCGATCGAAGAGCGGGCGCCCGAACAGGTCGGTGCCTTGCTGCACCGGCGCGTCGTCGCTCTGCCCCATGAGGATCGTATAGATCTTGACGCCTTGTCGCGACGTCCCGTCCGGCGTCTCGTTGCCGAGCGGATGCGGCATGGTGCGCGCGATCTCGGCCGCCTGCTCGGGTGAGACGTTGCCGCTGTTGGAGTCGCCGTCGGTGAGGAGGATGATCACGCGGCTGGTGGCCTCGCTGTCGCGCAGCCGGTTGAGCGCGGTGCCCACCGCGTTCCCGATCGCGGTGCCGCGGCCGTCGATCATGCCGAGCTGGAGCTCGGAGATCGCGGTACGCAGCGCCTCCTTGTCGGTGGTGAGCGGCATGAGGGTGAACGCGTCGCGACCGAAGATGACCGCGCCGATGCGATCGTTGGGGCGGCGCTGGATGAACTCGTCGACGACTTGGGTCGTCGCCTGGAAGCGATTCGGCTGGATGTCGCTCGCCTGCATGGAGAGCGAGAGGTCGAGGGTGAGCACGATGTCGATCCCCTCGACGTCCGCGCTATCGCGCGCGTGGATGCTCTGCGGGCCCATGAGCGCGATCGCCAGCAGCGTCGTCGCGACCACGCGAGCGCCGGTCGGCGCGCCGTTGAGGTAGAGCCGCCAGCCGCCCACCTTGGCGCGCACGAGATCTTGCGCGCGCGAGATCTTCATCCGCGGCCCGCGACGCGCGTTGACGTAGTGCGCGACGAGGACGAGCAGGGGCGCGAGGAGCATCAGCGCGGCCCACGGGCGCTCGAAGCGGAAGCTCCCCTCCGTCAGCGGCACCTCGTACTGCGCCTCGATCCAGTAGACGACGACGTAGACCATCGGGATCGCGAAGAACGCGATCCACGCGAACGGGAGCAACGCGCGGAGCACCCGGCTCACCGCTCACCTCGCTCCGCGTCCGGATCATGGTGGCCGGGATCCGTGCGACGTCCGCGGTCGCTCGGCCAATCGAATCGCGCAAACCCCGTGGTCCGCACGCGCACCGGGCGATCGAACGGATCGTCCTCGGAGCGCGCCGTCTCGAGCCGCTCGACCTCCGCGGCGGTGGTGCTCGCGCCTTCCTTGAGCACGAGGAGCCCGCCGTCCCGATCGGGGTAGGCGATCCACGTCTCGCCGACCGGCACGCGCTCGGGCAGCGCGATGAGCGCGTCGAGCCCGCGATCGAGGTAGGCCGGCTCCTCGCCGGGCGCGAAGCCCTTGGGCACGAGCGAGCGCGCGCGCTTCACCGCGCGGTCGTGGATCGCGCTCCGCGGCGCGCGGATCCCCGCGAGCCCCGACGCGGTGAAGAGGGTGGGCCCGTCGTCCTCCTCGACGCCGTACGCGAGCGGTAGAGGCAGCCCGACGACCCAGCGGAGGGACGGCTCGCGGTCGCCGTCGTGCGCGTCGCGATCGAAGAAGTAGGCGCCGATGCGCTCGAGCGCCTCGGGGAACGCGGTATCGCTGACCCGCGGGCCCACCCCGGCGGCGCGCCGGATCTCGGAGGCGAGCCGGGCGTCTGACAACGTGGCGTCCATGGTCGAGGCGGGACGCGCGGTCGCGCTCGAACCGGAGGGAGAGGAGGGAGGGGAAGGCGAGAGGGAGAGCGATGGAGGAGAGGGAGGCGCGACGGAGATCGGCGGCGAGTCGGAGGGCGAGATCGCGTGGGAGCTCGATTCCGAGACTGAATCCGATTCCGAGACCGATTCCGAATCCGATTCCGAATCCGATTCCGAGACCGATTCCGATTCCGAGACCGATTCCGATTCCGAGACCGATTCCGATTCCGAGACCGATTCCGATTCCGATTCCGATTCCGATTCCGAGACCGATTCCGAGACCGATTCCGATTCCGAGACCGATTCCGATTCCGATTCCGAATCCGAGACCGATTCCGAGACCGATTCCGAGACCGAATCTGAACCCGCCCTCGGTCCGTCCTTTCTCTCCTCCCCCACCTTTCTCTCGGTCTGGCTGCGGTCGCCGTCTGCCGCGCCGACGCGGACCCCGTCCATCGTTCGCTCCTCGACGCGCGTCCCTTCGTCGTCGATCACGGTGACCTTCGCCGCGCTCCCGCGCGCGGCCGCCTCGTGTAGGCGCTCGTGATAGTGCTCGAGCACGAGCTGGAGCGGGCGGCCTCCGGCGGTTCGCAGCTCGTCGAGCGCCTCTGCGAGCTGTGCATGAACGGCGCCGAGCGCGGCGTCGACCTCGTCGCCCAGCGGCAGCTCGGGGCCGAGCACCACGCGGATGATCCCGTTGAACCCCGGGTCACTCAGCTTGTCGCGCGCGACCGCGCCGACCGCGGAGCCCACCTCGCGTTGCATCTCCTCGATCCCCCGCGCCGAGATCGGGACGACGACCTCGCCGTCCTGCTTGTCGAGGCGCGGCGGCGGCGGGGGCGGCGCTCCGGCGTTCGCCGGAGGGGGCGGCGCGTCGCGTCGGCGCTGGGGCATCGTGCCCTTCACGATCTTCGTCGCCGTCTCGAGCAGCTGGTCGCACTCGGTCTCGTCCGGAACGAACTTTGCGAACTTCACGAGATCGCTCTCGCCGAGGAACGTCTTGATGTCGGCGAGCTTGATCCGGCGCAGCTTGACCTTGCGCAGCCGCGCCACGACCTCGTCGCTCGTGCTCTCGAGGCCATTGAACTCGTAGCGGTTGCCGAGGTACTCGCGCACCACGTCGCTCACGTTGTCGACGAGCTCCACCTGGAGCCCCTCGGCGAGCAACCGCTCGCGCTCCTTGCCGATCGCGCGGAGCTTCTCGAGCGCGATCTCCCATGCGGGTCGGGGCGGCGGCGGCGGTGGCGCTGCGCGCGGGCGGCGGCGCCACCATCGGCCGAACAGGAACGCGCCGAGCGCGGTGAGCAGCAGCGCGAGGACGACGCCGCCGACCCACGCCAGCGTGTAGTCCTCCTCGAGGACCTCGACCGGATCCGTCGCGGGCCGCGGCTCGGCGTCCGGCTCGTTCGCGAGCCGCGAGCCGACCTCGATGGTGCGCGGCTCGGTGCGCACGTAGCCGACCTCACCGTCCGCGGTGACGACACGGACGCGCAGCGCGGGCAGCTCGTGCTCGCCCGGCTCGAGCGCCAACAGGTCGATGCGGAACGTGAAGCGCCGCCGCCCGGAGCCGACCGGCTCGACGGTGAACGTGCGCTCGTGGAGCTCGAACGGCCCGAACCCTTGCTCCGGCACCCCGACGTCGTCGGCCTCGGGGACGTCGAGCTGCAACACGACGTGCACGAGGTCACCGGTCTGGATCGGACCTTCGTTGTCGATGGACAACGCGACGTCGGGCCGGTGGCCCTCGGGGGGGAGATCGTCGGTGGGGTCGCTCGCAGGGCCGACGGGCTCGGAATCGGAATCGGACTCGGCCTCGGACTCGGAATCGGACCCGGACCCGGACTCGGAATCGGACCCGGACTCGGACTCGGACTCGGACTCGGACTCGGAATCGGAATCGGAATCGGAATCGGAATCGGAATCGGAATCGGATTCGGAATCGGATTCGGATTCGGATTCGGAATCGGACTCCGAATCGGACTCGGACTCGGACTCGGACTCAGAATCGGACTCAGAATCGGACCCGGACTCGGACTCGGTGATCGGCTCGCGGCTCCCGACCTCTGGCGTCGGTCCATCGTCCTGCGCGCGCACGCCCGCGCTCACGCCGACGAGCGTCAGCGCGGCGAGGCACCCGACGAGCAGCGTGCGTCGGAGGGTCACCCGTACCCTCGCATCCGGCGCGCGCGCCGTCGGAACAACTCCGTCAGCGGACGCACGTAGTCGTGGTGCGTGTGCACCGTGATGTGATCGACGCTCAAGCGCCGGAACAGCTCCTCACGCTTCTGCCGATCGCGCGCGAACCGGCGTCGATATGCCTTGCGCACTGCACTGTCGGACGTATCGACCTCGACCAGCTCCCCCGTCTCCAGATCCTCGAAGAGCGCGATCCCCACGTCGGGCAGCTCCTCCTCGTGCGGATCGATGATCTGGATCGGGATCAGGTCGTGCCGATGCGCCGCCACGCGGAGCTCGCGCTCGTAGTGGCCGGCGATGAAGTCGCTCACCAGGAACGCCACCGCCTTGCGACGCGCGACGTGACCGAGCATGTCGAGCGCCACGCCGAGGTCCGTGCCCTCGCCGACCGGGCGGGCGTTGAGGATCTCGGTGACCACGCGCATCACGTGGCCCTTGCCCTTCTTCGGCGGCACGAAGCGCTCGACGCGATCCGTGAACAAGATCAATCCGACGCGGTCGTTGTTCTTGATCGCGCTGAACGCCAAGAGCGCGCTGACCTCCGCGACGGTCTCCACCTTGGGCCGCGCCAGCGAGCCGAACCGCTCCGAGCCGCTCAGATCGACGAGCAGCATCACCGTCATCTCGCGCTCTTCGGTGAAGACCTTCACGTAGGTCTCGTTCATCCGCGCGCTCACGTTCCAGTCGATGAAGCGGACGTCGTCGCCCGGCTGGTACTGGCGCACCTCGCTGAACGCCATGCCGCGTCCCTTGAAGACCGAGTGGTAGCCGCCCGCGAGCTGGTCGTTGGCCAGCTTGGACGTCCGGATCTCGATCTTCCGGAGCTTCTTGATCAGCTCTCTGGGAATCATGACGACGACCTGGACGAAATCTCAGGGCACCTCGACCGTGTCGAAGATCCGACGGACGATCTGCTCCGACGTCACCTCCTCGGCCTCCGCTTCGTACGTGAGGATGATCCGGTGACGCAGGACGTCGGGTCCGACCGCCTTGATGTCCTCGGGCGTGACGTAGCCGCGGTGCTTGACGAACGCGTGCGCGCGCGCCGCCAAGTTCAGCGCGATCGAGGCGCGCGGAGAGGCGCCGTGCGCGACCATGTCCGCGAGGTCCTTCATCCCGGCGCGCTTCGGATCGCGCGTCGCGATCACCACGTCGATGATGTAGTCGTTGATCTTCTCGTCGACGATGATGTGCCGGATCGCGTCGCGCGCCGCGAGCACCTGCTCGGTGCCGCTGACCGGCTTGACCTCGAGGCTGTTCACGCCTGCGTTCTCCTTGCCGAGATCGGTCAGCGTGGCTTGCACCATGCGCTCCATGATCTGGCGCTCCTCGTCGCGGGACGGGTAGCCGACGATCACGTGCATCATGAAGCGATCGACCTGGGCCTCGGGGAGCGGGTAGGTGCCCTCCTGCTCGACGGGGTTCTGCGTGGCCATCACCATGAACGGCCGCTCGAGGATGTGCGTGCCGTCGCCGATCGTGACCTGGCGCTCCTGCATCGCTTCGAGCAGCGCGGACTGCACCTTGGCGGGCGCGCGGTTGATCTCGTCCGCGAGCACCAGGTTGGCGAAGATCGGCCCCCGCTTGGCCGTGAAGTCGCCGCGCTGCTGGTTGTAGATGACCGTGCCGACGACGTCGGCGGGCAGCATGTCGGGAGTGAACTGGATCCGCGAAAACTTCGCCTCGATCGTGTCGCACACCGTCTTGACGGTCAGGGTCTTCGCCAAGCCGGGCACGCCTTCGAGCAGCACGTGCCCGCCGGTGAGCAGGCCGATCAGGATCCGCTCGACCATGTGCTCCTGGCCGACGATGACCTTCTTCACCTCTTCGAGGATCGGGTCGATGAACGCGCTCTCCCGCTGGACCATGTCGTTGATCGCGCGGACGTCGTTGTACATAAGCTCCTCGCGCTGCCCGGGCCGCGGAGGGCCCGACCGGAAGGGGTTCTCGCGAACGGGTGCAGGGGATGCACCCAATTCGGCGAGAGAGCAACGTCTCGATGCGGGAATCATTTCCCGTCTGGGGCTGGGGCGCGCTGCCACGCCGCCCTTTCGGTTGCGGCCGAGCGGCGGGGCTCGCACGCTCCGACCCCATGAGCGACTCCGTCAGCCGCGCACTGTTCGAGGAAGCGAAGAAGTGGATGCCCGGGGGCGTGAGCTCGCCGGTGCGCGCCTTCAAGGCCGTGGGGGAGCATCCGATCTTCGTCGACCGCGCGGAGGGCGCATACCTCGTCGGCGCCGACGGTACCCGCTACGTCGACTACGTCGGCTCATGGGGTCCGATGATCCTCGGGCACGCCCACCCCGACGTGGTGCGCGCGGTCCAGCACGCGGCCGCGAACGGCTCGAGCTACGGCGCGCCGACCGCGCAGGAGACGACGCTCGCCAAGCGCGTGAACCAGCTGTTCCCTTCGATCGAGAAGATCCGCTTCGTCTCGAGCGGCACCGAGGCGGTGATGGGCGCGCTCCGCGCCGCGCGCGGCTTCACCGGCCGCGACCTCGTCGTGAAGCTCGAGGGCCACTATCACGGCGGGGCCGACTACCTCCTCGTGAAGGCGGGCAGCGGGCTCGCCACGTTCGGCACCCCCACGAGCGCGGGCGTGCCCGCGGCGATCGGCTCCACCACGATCGTCGCGCCCTACAACGACCTCCGGGCGATCGAGGCGATCTTCGACGCGAAGGGCACCGACATCGCCGCGATCATCCTCGAGCCGGTGGCGGGGAACATGGGGTGCGTCCCGCCGCTCCCCGGTTACCTCGAGGGGCTGACCCTGCTCTGTAGGAAGCACGGCGTCTTGCTAGTGTTCGACGAGGTCATGACGGGGTTCCGCGTCGCGCCGGGCGGCGCACAGGAGCTCTATGGGATCCGTCCGGACCTCACGACGCTCGGCAAGATCATCGGCGGCGGCCTGCCGGTCGGAGCGTACGGAGGCCGGCGCGAGATCATGGAGAAGATCGCGCCCGACGGCCCGATCTACCAGGCGGGCACGCTCAGCGGAAACCCGCTCGCCGTGGCCGCGGGCCTGGCGACGCTCGAGCTGCTCGACGTGGCGCTCTACGAGCGGCTCGATGCGGCCGGCGCGCGCCTCCAGGCGAGCTTCTCGAAGGCGGCGACGGCGGCGGGCAAGACGGTCCGCGTGCAGCGCGTCGGCTCGATGTTGACCCCGTTCTTCGGGGTCAGCGGGGCGGTCGAGCGCTGGGACGACGCGGCGAAGGCGGACACCGCGGCGTTCGCTCGATGGCACGCGGCGATGATCGAGGAGGGCGTCCACTGGCCGCCCGCGCAGTACGAGGCGGGCTTCGTGTCCGCGGCCCACGACGACGAGGCGCTCACCCTCACCGAGCGCGCCTTCGAGGTGGCCTTGAAGAAGGTCTAAGACGTCGGAATCTCACGGCAAAGTCCCTTGCGCGCGACCGTGTTTGACCCCCTCTGGGGCCCATGCTACATGGCCGCCGACTTCGGGAGAAAACGACCCTAGGAACCGGTCGAGACACCGAAGAAATGGGCTTCCCGCGCGATCGGGGAGGCGCTGACCGACGGAGGCGAGCAGGCAGAGACGAGCGGGCAGAAGAGACGAGCGGGCCACGACGGATAGAGGAGCCTCGCGATGTGGAACCCAAAGTCGCTACGACAGCTCAAGCAAGCCGGCGGGCTCGCGACCGTCGGGATCGAGCTCGGACTCTCGGTGGCCCTCGGTGTCGTCGGAGGCCACTGGATCGACGAAAAGCTCGAGACCTCTCCCGCGTTCCTGTTCGCCGGACTCGCCCTCGGGCTCATCGCAGGATTTCGACGCCTCTTTCAGCTCGCCAAGCGCCACGCCCACAAGCCCGACACGCCTCCGTACGACCCCCCCGATTCCGGCTACGACGCCTCCGACGACGCCTCCGATAGTGAAGCTCTCGACCCCGACCGACGAAACGACGAATGAACCTGCGACGCGACACCCTGAACCTCATCAGCCGCTTCGTGCTGGTCGGCTCGGCGTTGTTGATCGCGTTCGCGTTCGTGCTCGGCGGTGTGCAGGTGGGGCTCGGCGCGATCGCGGGCGGCGTCTTCGCGATCCTCGACTGGACGGCGCTCCGCTGGCTCGGCGAGCGGTTGATGGTCGCGAACCCGCGCGGGCGCACGCTGCTCGGTCTGTTGCTCGCAGCGAAAATGGCGTTGTCCCTCGGCGCGGTCGCCGCGATCTTGGCCACGCGGATGGTTGACCCCATCGGGTTCGTCGTGGGCTTCAGCGGGCTGGTCGTGGGGATCATCTGCGGCGTGTTCCTCTCGGCGGGCGGCGGAGCGACCGCCGCCGCCGGTGGCGCGAGCGAAGGTGAGCCGGACGAGGTCGGACCCGAAGGAGAGGGGCGCTAGCCGTGGACTGGACCTGGTTCGAGATGCTCCCGTTCTGGGATCGCGTGCAGGAGCTCATGCACGGCATGGGTTGGCCCTTCAACGAGGAAGGCCAGACCTGGGGCATGATGGGCGCGCACTACGACATCGTGCACAACCCGGGGCACGGCGCGAACGCGTTCCTCCACGTGCTCCTCGTGCTGATCATCCTCAGCATCGTCGGGTTCATCACGTTCAACAGCGTGAAGGACACGAAGGCCGCGCTGATCCCCGAGGACAAGCTCACCGTCCGCACCTTCGTCGAGATCATGGTCGGCGCGGTGTACGGGATGATGAAGTCGATGATGGGCGACAAGGCCGCCCGCTTCTTCCTCCCGCTGATCGGGACGTGCGCGTTCTTCATCCTCTTCTCGAACGCGCTCGGCCTCGTGCCCGGCTTCGCGCCGCCCACCAGCTCGATGAGCGTCACGCTCGCGTGCGGGGCGATCATCTTCGTGTCGACGCACGTTTTCGGGATCAAAGAGCAGGGCGCGGCCAACTACATCAAGCACTTCGCCGGACCGATCTGGTGGCTGGCGCCGCTGATGTTCCCCATCGAGCTGATCAGCCACCTCGTGCGCCCGATGTCGCTCGCGATCCGGCTGATGGCGAACATGTTCGCCGACCACGCGGTGCTCGGCGCGTTCTTCACGCTCGCGACGATCGCGCACCTCTCGGGGTTCGTGTTGCCGATCCCCGTGCTGCTCCTCGGCTCGTTGGTCGTGGTGGTGCAGGCGCTCGTGTTCTGCCTGCTGAGCACCGTCTACATCTCGATGGCGATCGAGCACTCCGAGGGTCACCACTGACGCTCGAAGGTCTCGGTCAGGCGCAGTCGTAACGCGCAAGTTGTGTTTTCTGGGGCGATGGAGTCCCAGCCGGTAGTGAGTCTTGGGAGGCTCGAAATGAAGAAGAAGCTCCTCGCAATCTCGTCGATGCTCGGAACGTGGATCGTGACCGCGACCGCGTTCGCGCAGGACTCGGCGATGTCGAACGAGTTCGACAAGAGCATGGGCGTCGCCATCGCGGCGGGCCTCGGCATCGGCATCGCCGCCGCCGGTGGCTCGATCGGTCAGGGCCGCGCGGCCTCGGCCGCGCTGGAGGGCATCGCGCGCAACCCGAACGCGTACGACAAGCTCTTCACGCCGATGATCCTCGGCCTCGCGCTCATCGAGTCGCTGGTCATCTACGCGCTCGTCGTGAGCCTGATCCTCCTCTTCTCGTACTGACCCGAGCTCGTGCCGGCGTTCAGCACGGCTGCTCTGGTCAGGCGCGGAGCGGAGTTGGGTGGGCCCCGGACGGCTCCGCCGGACGGGGAGCGGGTCTCTATCAGTCCCGCCGGAGAGCTCGTGCTTCGCGCCCGTCAGCCGGGACGGCGTCCTCGCGCGCGCCTCGACTCGTTCGAGGCGCGCCGCGGCGCCGGTGTATCCGGGAGGCGGGCACAGTGACTTCGGGCCGGGCACAGTGACTTCGGGCCGGGCACAGTGACTTCGGGCAGAGTGACCGAAGACGGCACAGCGACCGAAGACGGCACAGCGACTGAAGACGGCGCAGTGACCGAAGACGACGGCTTCCGTCCTCGTCCACCTCGCGCCACGTGTCGCGCGCGGGTGTGGTGCGAGGACGAGGACGTCACCCTCTACGTGCGCGCGATGGACGTGAGCGAAGGCGGGCTCTGCGTCCGCACCGCGCGGCCGTTCCACGAGGGCCAGACGGTGCGCGTGGGGATCAGCGGGAGCCAGGGCGACGCCGTGGCGGAAGCCCGCGTCGCGTGGTCGCGACCCGAGCGCTCGACACCGGCGATGGGCCTCCAGCTCGTGCGCTTCGAGCGAGGCGCCGCGGTGTACGAGGCGATCGTCTCGGGTGCCCTGCGGCGCGCGGATCGCGTGAGCCAGCCCGACCCGTGGGACGGATCGACCCCGACCCGTCCGATGCGCATCAAGCGCGGGTAGACGCGAGCCCCGGAATGCTGGACGTTGGGGGTGGTTCCGCTGCGCGGCGGAAGCCATAATCCCCGAACGGCGGCCTTGGGCCGTCGCTGACGCCCAGCCGCGTCGCGGAGGTCCCGTGGACGACGAGTCGCTCGAAGCCGAGATCGCGAGCTCCCCGGATGTGGACGACGCCGCCACCGCGGCCGCCGTCGAGCCGGCGCCTTCTGCGCGGCGCGCGCGCAAGAAGGAGTCCGGCTCGAAGCTGCCGGCCTGGCTGCGCATCGGCGGCGTGTTCGTCCTGCTCGGGGTCGGGGTCGCGACCCTCCTTTGGGGCACGGAGGCGTCGGACGTCTTCGTCTACAGCAAGCTCGTCGACGAGGTGATGAGCGAGCCGGACCGCTACCAGGGTCGCGAGATCCGCGTCGAGGGTCAGCTCCAGCGCGGCTCCGTCGAGTTCGTCTCCGAGCCCAACTGCGAGCACACGTTCGTGCTGACGCGCGGCGGGTTCAACCTCCCGGTGCGGTTCCCGCGCTGCGTGGTGCCCGACACGTTCCGCGACGACATGCCGATGGACGTGGTCGTGCAAGGTCAGTTGCAGGCGAACAACACGTTCCTCGCGAACGAGGTGATCCCGCGCTGCCCGTCGAAGTACGAGATGCAGCAGCGTCAGCAGAACGGCGAAGAGATGCCGCACTCGATGCCCGGCGAGACGAGCTGAGCGCTCGCTCGCGTCAGAACGATCGCAGCGCGCACTCGCCCTCGCCCTGGAAGTGACCTTGCGTCATCCCTTGGGCGGTCAGGTACGTCCACATCGAGTCGAGCGGAGTCAGCGGCGTGCCGCCGAGCTGGAAGCGCGAGTCGATCTCGGGGAGGTCGCTCGGGTTGATCGCCTCGAGCTCCGCGCGCGTGACCTCGCCGTCGAGGTCGAGGTCGCAGTCGGCGAGCCACTGCGCGAAGCGCATCACGCCGCCCTCCGAGCCCTCGGGGAAGCCGTTGAAGAACAGGTGATCGCCGTGGATCGTGATCGCGACCGACGTCTCCGCGCTCGAGGTGACGGCGAAGCCGCCGAGGCCGTCGACCTCGCACGGGCCGAACGAGATCGCCGAGGGGAGCGCGAGCTCGAACGTGATCGACGGGTTGTCGTAGCAGGGGTCGCCACCCGCGTTGGGATCGCCGCTCGGGGTGGCGGCGCCCGGAGTCGCGAGCGTGCTCGGTGGGCACGACCGACCGTCCGCGCGCGTGAGCGTGCCGCGGATGAAGTACGCGGCGTCGGGGCCGAGCGCGGCGAACGCGGCGTCGGAGACCGGATCCCTCCGGACGAGCGTGATGCCTCCGATCGCGTAGCCGATCTCCCAGCGGCCGGGGTCTAGATCGTCGAACGTCCACAGCGAGACGCCGGTCTCGGGTACCGACCGCAGATCCACCGCGAACCGTTCCGACGCCTCGCGTCGCACGTCGGGGTCGAGCGCGTCGCGGACGCGAACGTCGCCGATCGCCACCGCGTACTCGTCGAACGTCACGGACCAGCCGTCCTGGATCGCCTCGCCGGTGCTCCCCGCCGGCACGCCCGAGGTGATCGTATCCTCGGCTTCGAGGAAGATGCTCGCCGTCCCGGGCGCGGAGGCACAGGCCGACGCGAGCGTGAGGAGCGGGAGGATCGCGGATCGGGACATCGTCATTCTCCTTGCGTGAACGTGAGCTGGGGGCGGGTGCCGGACGACGCGGCGGTGCGTAGCGCGCGGCCGATCGCGTCGTCTTCGGTCAGCGTGACATGCTCGGTACATCCCGCGCCTCGCACGCACGCTCGCGACGACGCACCGCAGTCCTCGGTGGAGATCACGGTGCCGTCATCGGCGCACGTCTGGGCGATCGGGCCCGCGCACACGACGTCGTCGCCCGGCGCGCACGCGCGATCCTCGAACAGCGTCGCGAAGTCCGCGCGCTCCAGCCACCCCGCGGGATCGAACCGCACGTCGAGGTGCGTCCGGCCATCGGGGAGCACGGCGGCCTCGAACGACTCGCTCGTGCCGCTGCGGATCACAGGGACGCCGCGCTCCACCGAATCGGACTGTCGGACGGGGACACGCACGGTGACTGCGAGCGTCTGACCGTCGAGCGACACGTCGCCTTCGATCACCACCGACGCGCCGTCGAGCGATCGCGCCGCGTCGGTCACCAGCGGATCATCGGCGCTCAGGAGGGAGACGATCCCGAGGTCGTACATGTACGAGCGCGCCGTCCCCGTGAGCGCGGGCATGGGACCCACCGTCACGGGGTCGGCGGACAGGCCGTCGACGACCACGGCGTCCGTCCACTCGGCGAGCGCGCGGTCGCAGAGCTCGCCCGCGGTCGGGCCGCTGCAGAGGTAGAGCGGACCGAACGCGACGTCGGCTCGGCTCAGCGTGATCAGCGCGCCGTTGGGTCCCTCGATCGGATCCGCGTGCGGAGCGCCATGAACCGAGAGCGGGATCTCCGTCGCCACCACCGACGTGTCGAGGCAGCCCGCGAGCATCAGCGGGAGCGCGATGGCGAAGTGCGCGCGCGTCATGGCGCCACCTCCAGGGTGACCATGAACGTGAACGGCGCGCCCGCGCTGCGGTGGCGCGCGGGGAGGCGCGTCGGGATCGCGTCGGGATCCCAGTTGGAGGTGAACACGAACTCGCTCGCCGCGTAGCGCGTGTCGAAGACATTGAAGAACGACGCACCGAGGGTGAACGCGCCCCAGCCGAGGCTCGCGCTCGCGTCGAAGAGGTTCACCGGGTCGGCGAGCCCACCGAAGGGGAGCGGGCGCGGGGAGAGGAACGAGTACCCGACACCGATCCGACCGCGCAGCTCCTCGCCGAGCACGTCCGGGAGCAACGTCCCGTGCGCGCCCACGTCTACGCGGATCACCACCGGCGGGACGTAGGGGAGGTTCTGTCCTGCGACGAACGGGGGATTCGGATCCTCGGCGCTCGGCGGCGGCGGCTCGAGGAGCTCGGCGTCGACGTAGGTCACGCTCGCCTGACCGACCAACCACTCGAGCGGTCGCGTCTCGACATGTGCGACGACGCCGAGCCGTCGGGACGCGCCGATCCGCTCGAGCCGGCCCTCGCGTGGGTCGAACGCCACGTCGTCGCTCAGCTCGGTCCAGTAGCCGGTGACCCCTACGCGCACGATGCGATCGAACGTGGCCAGCGCGCCTAGGTCGGCCGCGCGCACCTCGGTGAACGGCGCGCTCTCGCCGTCGTCGAGCGTGCGCGCCTGCGGCGATCGGTAGCCGTGCCCGTACGACGCGCGGAGAGAGAGCCAGTCGACCGGCTTCACCTCCGCGCTGAGACGCGGCCCCACCGTCGCGCCGCCCGCGCTCCGGCGGAAGCCCATGATGAACTCGTCGCGCGGTCGGACGAGCGGGACGAAGTTGCCGAGCCGGTCGTCGATCTCATAGAGCAGCATCGCGGCGCGCAGGCCCGCGTGGATCGTGACTCGATCCCACAACGATATTTGCGCGTCTCCATATAGCGCGAGGTTCGCCCCGACGACGCTCGCGTCCACGCGCTGATCCCACGTCTGATTGCGCGGCGCGCCGAGGAGGTTCTGCGCCTGTCCGATCCCGTCGATGCGGCCATCGAGCCCCATCTCGATCCGCGCCCGCGCCCACTCGAACGGCTCCCACGCGGGGGTGTGATATCGCGCGTTCAGCCCGGCAGAGAGCGTCTCGTTGCGCTGCTCGATCAGATCGCCGCGCCCGAACACGTTCGGCAACGTGCGCGAGCGCTGGACGAAGCCGGTGAAGTTCTCCTGCAATCGGAACGTGTCGCCGCCGACCCACACACCGAAGCCGCCGTCCTCGCCGTTGTCCCCTCGCATCTCGCCCGAGAACCCGAGGAGGAAGCGCGCGGAGAACGCGTTCATGTTCTGCGCGGTCTCGGCCGGGTACGCGTCGTAGTAGCCCACCGTTCCGGCGTCGACGTCGTCGACCCGGAGCACGCCGGCGAGCTGCGCGCGCGCGCCGTAGAAGATCCCGAGGCCGCGCCAGCGCCAGCGCCCGTCGTCCATCGCGACCTGCGCGATCGCGCTGACGCTGTCGCCGGCGCGGTTCTGTCCGTATCCGTCGGTGTGTTGGTACGCGACCGCGCCGAACGTCTCCGTCCGCTCGCCTTCCGGCGCCCACATCGCGAGCTGTCGGAACGTGTCGTAGAGGCCATAGCCGCTCGAGATCCGCCAGCCGCGGCGATCCGGCTCGACGCCGAGATCGAACGAGATGGTGCCCGCTACCGCGAAGTCGCCCTGCGTGGGATCCGCGACGCCCTCGATCGCGCGGACCCGGCGCACGACCTCCGGGATGAGGAAGCCGAGGTCGGCGTAGCCCTGGCCGTGGATATGAGAAGGAAGGTTGACGGGAAGCCCGCCGACCCGGAGCTCGATGTCTTGGCCGTGCTCGGCGTCGAAGCCGCGCAGGTTGATGTGCTGTCCTACGGCGAGGCCCTCCGCGCGCGCCGCGAAGACGCCGGGGACCGACAAGAGGAGGTCCGCCCCCTCGCGGCGCGGGGCGGCCTCGATCAGGTCGCGGCCGACCTCGTAGCTCGACGCGCCGCGATCGCCGCTGTGGAGCGCGTGCTCGACCTCGGCGGTGACTCCGAGCTCGGGCTCGTTCGGCTCCGGGTCGGTCTCGGGCTGCGGCTCCGCGTCGGCCTCCTGCGCCTCGACGTGCTCGTGCGGATCGAGCTCCATCTCGGGGTGCGACTCGTGGACGTCCGCGTCGATCGGCTCGGCCGTCGCGACGTCGAACGACGGCAGCTCGAAGTGCACCGCGACGCGTACGCGCGAGGCGATCGGCACCTCACCGCGGCGCGCGGGCGCGAACGCCCAGGTCCGCACCGCCTCGATCGCCGCCGCGTCGAAGTCGGGATCGGCGGAGTGCTCGACCCGCGCGTCCACCACCATGCCGCGCTCGTCGAGCGTGACGAGCAGCACGACGGTCGGATGGAGCGCCTCGGCGAGGCGAGCCTCCGGGTAGCGCGGCTGCGTCGAGCGCTCGAGGCGGGGTGGGACCAGCGGGGCGGGGGCGTCGTCATGATGCTCGGGCCCTCGGTCGCTCGGCGCACCCGCGTCGCTCGGCGCGCCGCCGTCGAGACTCGGCACCCCGCCATCGAGCCCGGCGTCCTGGGCGTGAACCCCCGTCGCGATCGCGAGGCAGGCCGACGTGAGCGCGGCCAACGCGAGCTTGCCTCGGGGTGCGGTCCGACCCATGAGGTCACGTTCATATAACGTCGGCGTTGCTGATGCAATCGAGTTGTGATTCAACGCTGAGTTGTGATTGGATGCCAGTCGCGGCGCGCGGCCGAGGGCCGCCCCCGTTCAGCTCGTGGCGGCGAGGTCATGACCGGCGAGCGATCGTGAGGAGCGCACCAGGCCGGACGCGGGCCGGTCACACCGATGGATGGCCGACGCGCTCGAGGGCGTGGTCGTTCGAAAGGAGAGTTGTCGAGGGTAGGCTCAGAGCACGCGGACGCCGCGGAGCTCGGCGGGCGTCCGCGCCCCCGTGCAGAAGCAGATCACGCGCAGCTCGTGGATCAGGGTCTCGAGCGCGCGCACCACGGCGTCCTCGCTCTCGCTCGCCGCCTCGAGCAGGGGGCTCGCGAGGGCCACCGCGTCGGCGCCGAGGGCGAGCGCGACGGCCACGTCCATCCCCGTCCGCACGCCGCCCGATCCGATCACCACCTTGTCGCTCATCGCGGCGCGGCAGATGCGGATCGACTCCGCGGTGGGGACGCCGAAGCCCGCGAGCCGCTGACCGATGAGCTCCTGCGCGCTCCCTCCCGGCGCGCGGAAGCTCTCGACCTTCGCCCAGCTCGTGCCGCCGGTGCCTGCGACCTCGACCCCGGCCACCGGCAGGCGCGCGATCTTCTCCGCGGTCCGGCGCGAGAGACCGCCGCCGACCTCTTTCAGCACTACCGGCACCGGCAGCGCGGCCGTCAACGTGGCGATCTTCTCCATGAGACCGGCAAAGTTCGTGTCGCCTTCCGGCTGCACCGCCTCCTGCAACGGATTGAGGTGGAGGTTGATCGCGTCGGCGCCGACCGCCTCGAGCGCCTTCGCGATCGCGGCCGCGTCGACCCCGTAGTTGAGCTGCACCGCGCCCACGTTGCCGAACAGGATCGGCAGATCCGGCGCGACGTCCTTGACCACGAAGCTCGGCGTCGACTCGGGGCGCACGATCATCGCGCGCTGCGATCCCAGCGCCATCCCGACGCCGACCTTCGCCGCCGCGCGCGCGAGGCGCTTGTTGATCTCCCCGGCGCGGGCGGTTCCCCCCGTCATCGCGCCGACCACGATCGGTGCGCAGAGGTCCTTGTCGAGCAGGGTGACCGCGAGATCCACGTCCGCGAGATCGAGCTCGGGGAGCGCGTCGTACTCCAGGGTGTGTCCGCCCAGCCCGCGCGCCGGGCCGTCCGATCCGACCGCCTCGTTGAGCACGATGTCGAGGTGGTGGTCCTTGCGCTCCGAGACACTGGGTTGGGTGGACGAAGGCGGCTCGGACATCCGCCGAGCTTGAACGCGGCCGAGGGCCCCGCAACCGGTTTCGTACCTCGCCCGCGGGCATCTCGATGGGCGATCTCTGTGGCGACGTACTAGTGGTTGACCGCCTCGGGGGCCGAGGCGTAGATCGCGGCCGTGGCCGAAGAGCTGGACGCCGAAGCGATCGCGCGCTGCGTGCGTCGGATGGCCGCTTCGATCGTCGAGGAGGCGCTCGCGAGCGGCGCCGCGAGCTCGGCCGCGATCGCGCTCGTCGGGATCCGGCGGGGCGGCGTCCCACTCGCCCACATGATCGCGGAGGAGATCGCGAAGGTCGAGGGCCGGCCCGTCGACGTGGGGATCGTCGACATCGCGCTCTACCGTGACGACGCGGCGACCGCGCCGCCGGACCCGAAGATCGGTCCGAGCGCAATCGCGTTCGACGTGCGCGGCCGGGACGTCGTCCTCGTCGACGACGTGCTCCAGACGGGGCGCACCGTGCGCGCGGCGATCGATCACCTCCTCGACTACGGGCGACCGCGGCGCGTGTGGCTCGCCGTGCTCTGCGATCGCGGCGGCCGCGAGCTGCCCATCGCGCCGGACTTCGTCGGGCGCGAGATCGAGGTCGATCCGTCCGACAAGGTCGCGGTCGATCTCGATGCGGACGGTCGCCCGGTCGGCGTGACGGTCCGCCCCCGCGGGCGGCCCAGCGTCATCCCCGAGACCGGCGGTGGCCGATGACCCGACCGTTCCGCCATCGTCACCTCCTCGGCATCGAGGGCCTCGAGACGCAAGACATCGTGCAGATCCTCGACACTGCCGAGGTGTTCTTCGAGGTCTCGCGCCGCCCCGTCCGCAAGGTGCCGACGCTGCGCGGCAAGACGGTGATCAACCTGTTCTACGAGGCGTCGACGCGCACCCGAACCTCGTTCGAGCTCGCGGGCAAGCGGCTCAGCGCCGACGTGGTGAACATCTCGACGTCGAGCTCGAGCGTGACGAAGGGCGAGACGCTCATGGACACCGTCCGCACGCTTGAGGCGATGCACCCCGACGTGGTGGTGATGCGCCACTCCGCGAGCGGCGCTGCCGACTACGTCGCGTCGCGTCTCGGCTGCTCGGTGGTCAACGCGGGCGACGGGCTGCACGAGCACCCGACCCAAGCCCTGCTCGACGCGTTCACCATCCGTCGCAAGCTCGGTACGTTGTCGGGGCTCACCGTCACGATCTGCGGCGACATCGCGCACTCGCGCGTCGCGCGGAGCAACGCGCTGCTCTTGCCCCACTTCGGCAGCAAGGTGCGCTTCGTGGGGCCCCGGACGCTCATCCCGAAGGACGCCGAGGCGTATGGCGTCGAGGTGTTCGACGAGCTCGCGCCGGCGCTCGAGGGCGCCGACGTGATCATCGTGCTCCGCATCCAGCGCGAGCGCTTGAGCGGCGCGCTCCTGCCGAGCCTGCGCGAGTACAGCCGCACGTTCGGGATCGGGCCGCGCTCGCTCCGGCATGCGCCGCCCGGGGCGCTGATCATGCACCCGGGTCCGATGAACCGCGGCGTCGAGATCGATCCCGGCGTCGCCGACGGCGAGCGCAGCCTGGTGCTCGATCAGGTCGAGGCGGGCGTCGCGGTGCGGATGGCCGTGCTCTATCAGCTCGCCGGTGAGGCCGGCTCGGCGCCGGTCCGACCGTGAGCCCTCGCGTCGTCACCGGGCTCGAGCGGGTCGCGCTCGGCGAGGTGCGGCTCGAGGGCAGGGTGGGCCTCCTCGCGCATCCCGCGAGCGTGGACGTCTCGTTGACGCACACCTCGTCGGTGCTCCGGAGGTCCGGCGTCACGCTCCACGCGCTGTTCGGCCCCGAGCACGGCTATGGCGGCGAGGCACAGGACATGATCGCGGTCGGCGAGGCGCGCGATCCGAGCGGCGCGCCGATCTACTCGCTCTACGGCTCGACCGAGGAGACGCTGTCCCCGAGCCCCGAGCAACTCTCGTTGATCGATACGCTGGTCGTCGATCTCGCGGACGTCGGCAGCCGCTACTACACGTACGTGTGGACGGCTGCGCTCGCGCTCAAGGCGGCCGCGCGCGCCGGCGTGCGCACGGTGATCCTCGATCGTCCGAACCCGCTCGGCGGCGCGATCGTCGAAGGCGGTGTGCAACGCCCCGGGCATCGTTCGTTCGTCGGGCTGTACGACGTCGCGGTGCGCCACGGGATGACGCTCGCCGAGATCGTGAACATGGTCGCCAAGCTCGAGGGCATCGACGCGGCCGCGTTCTCGCTGGTCACGATGCGCGGCTGGTCGCGCGCGACGCGTTGGGAAGACACGGGCCTTCCGTGGGTGCATCCGTCGCCCAACATGCCGACCCTCGACACCGCGCGCGTGTACCCGGGCGGGTGCCTGCTCGAGGGCACCGAGCTGAGCGAGGGCCGCGGGACGACCAAGCCGTTCGAGATCTGGGGCGCGCCGGGGCTCGACGGCCGCGCGCTCGCGGAGCGCGTGGAGGCGCCCGGCGCGATCCTGCGACCGCTCACGTTCACGCCTTCGTTCCACAAGCACGCGGGGCAGATCGTGGGCGGCGTGCAGGTCCACGTGACGGATCCGGACCGCTTCCGATCGTACGAAACGTACCTTGCGATGATCGCGGAGGCGGCCCGTCAGCTCGGGGACCGCTTCCGGTGGCGCCACGCGCCGTACGAGTTCGTGGCGGAGATCCCGGCCATCGATCTGTTGACCGGCGGGCCCGAGCTGCGTGAGGCGATCGCGGGCGATCGCGCGATCGGTGACGTGATCGACGCCGAGCGGGCGGGCGCGGAGGCGTTCGCGCGCACGCGCGAGCCGTGGCTCCTCTATCGCTGAGCGAGCCATCGCTGAGCGAGCCGCGGAACGCGCGTACGCGAAGACTCAGCGATCCGGCGCGCATGTCTCTATGATGTGCGCGTGACCTCGGCCGGCGCGGGATCGCTCGTGGGCAAGGTGCTCCTCGGCAAGCTCGAGGTGCTCCGGCTGCTCGGCGAGGGGGGCATGGGCGCGGTCTACGAAGTGCGCCACCGCATCACGAAGCACCACCGCGCGCTCAAGGTGCTGCACCCGCGCTTCGCGAGCGACGCCGAGGTGGTGGGGCGGCTCCTCCGCGAGGCCAGCGTCGCCGGCACCTTGCGGAGCCCGCACGTCGTCGAGACGTTCGACGCCGGTCAGCTCGAGGACGGCTCGCCGTACGTGCTGATGGAGATGCTCGAGGGCGAGACGCTCGCCAGTCGCATCGGCCAGCGTCCGATGGCGCCCGGACACATCGCGCGGCTCGTCCACGCGGCGGCGCAGGGGCTGGCGGCCGCGCACGCGGCCGGGATCGTCCACCGCGATGTGAAGCCCGAGAATCTCTTTGTCGTACGCGACGCCGCGGGCGAGCGCATCAAGGTGCTCGACTTCGGGATCAGCAAGTTCGAGCAGCCCGACGACATCGGGGGCGTGCGGCTGACGCAGACCGGACGCGTGATGGGCACGCCGCTCTACATGTGCCCGGAGCAGGCGGCGGGGATGAAGGAGCTGGACGCTCGCGCCGACGTGTATGCGCTCGGCGTGATCCTCTACGAAGGCCTCGCGGGGCGGCCGCCGTTCCTCGCGGAGACGCTCCCCGAGCTGATCATCCGGATCCACACCGCGGACTACCCGCCGCTTCGAGACCTCGCACCCAACACGCCCGACGCGCTCCTCCGGGTCGTCGAGCGCGCGATGGCCCACGACCGCACCGAGCGCTACGCCGATGCGCGGGCGCTCGCCGACGCGCTGGCGCCGTTCGTCACCCAGGAGGTCGGTTTCCTCGAGACGATCGCGTCGGCGCCCCCGCCCTCCCGGGCGTCGGCGCCGGCGGCGGCCAGCGCGTCGAGGGCGAAGCCCGAGCCCGAAGACACCGCGGCGCCGCGCGGCGAGCCGATCCCGGTCGAGCCCGCGCTCGTCGAGACGCGCGACGCCGACCCCGGTGCCGCGCTCGCGGTGGACAAGGCGTCATCCGCCGTCCCGTCGGCCGGTCCCTCCGCCGCTGCGTCGGCGTCCGCAACGTCCCGTGCACCGATGTATCTCGCGGCGGGAGCGCTCGCCGCGCTCGGCATCGGTGGGCTGGGCTACGCGGTACGGATGGACGCGACGAGCGACGTCGAGCCGGAGCCGACCCTCCGCGGCGCGACGTCGACCGACGTCACCGCCAACCCTACCGCCGACCAGACCACCGGGGACGCCGCCGCCGCGACCCCCTCGGGCACGGTCGCGAGCCCCACGCGTGTCGAGGCGCCGACCGGACCGTCCCAGGAGGAGCCTGTCACCGCCACTGAGACACTCGTTCCCACCGCGCCGGAGCTGGCGGGACCGCGGTCGCGCCGGCGACGCGGATCCGATGACGAATCCCGCGACGAGACGCCGAGCGGACGCGCGACCTCGTCCACCGGGGCGCGCCGCCGGCGAGACCGCGGATCGAGCGACGAGTCGTCGTCGCGTGGGGGAGGGCGCGGCGTGTCGATCGACCGGGACCTCGACCTCACGAGCCCCCTCGGTCCTTGACGTCATCGACGCGTCAACGACCGTAGATCCGCGCGGTGAACTCTGACATGGTCGCCGCATGCGCGGCGCGACGGCCCTCCTCGTCACCCTCTGCTCGCTCTCCGCGACGCTCGCGCGCGCGCAGGACGAGGATCCGCGGGTCCGGGCGCAGCGGCACTTCGAGCAGGCGCTCTCGCTCTTCGACGAAGGGCACCTCGATCGCGCCCTCGTGGAGTTCGAGGCCGCCTACCGCGCCGTGCCCGATCCGCGCCTGCTCTACAACATCGGCAACGTCTACGCGGCTCTCGATCGTTCCGTCGAAGCGGTGGACGCGTACGAGCGCTACCTCGCGGCGGTGAACGACGTCGACGAGGCGCGGCGCGAGGAGGTCGACGCGGCGCTGCGACGACATCGCGCGCGGGTCGGTCGAGTGACGTTCGAGGTGAACGTCGAGGGAGCCACGATCGTTGTCGACGGGGTCGACGTCGGTTCGGCCCCGCTCAGCGAGCCGGTGCGGGTCGTGGTCGGTGAGCACGACTTCTCCGCGCGCGCCACGGGCTACGACGAGCCGCGCGTCCGCGTGGCCGTGGCGGGAGGCGCCGACGTCACCGTGCCCCTCACGCTCCACGCGGCGGAGGTCGCGCGATCGATCCTCCGCGTCAGCTCGGTGCCCGCCGGCGTGACGATCCTGGTCGGTGGCCGCGAGGTCGGGGTGACCCCGCTCGACGAGACCGTCGTGGTGGAGCCGGGCGACGTCACGGTGATCGGCAGGCGCGCGGGCTACCTCGAGGGGAGCCGCACCGTGGCCGCGGTCGCGGGCGGCGAGGCGTCGGTGCGCCTCGAGCTCGAGCCCGATCGGTCCGCGGCGCGTGAGGACCGCGGCCGGCTCCGTCTCGATGCTCCGCTCGACGGCGCGAGCCTCGAAGTGGACGGTCGCGAGGTCGCGCTCCACGGCGCCACGCTCGAGCTCCCGGTCGGTCCGCACGACGTGATCCTGCGCGTGCCGAGCCGGCGCGAGGTGCGCGAGACGATCGCGATCCCGAGCGACGACGAGCTGGTGTTCGCGCCCACCTTGACGTGGACCGACGACGCGGCTCGCGACGCGGCGAGCGCGGCCGAGACGCAACGCACGGTGGGGTGGGTGCTCGCGGTGAGCGGCGCGGTCCTCCTCGCGGCTGCGATCCCGACGATGATCTGGAACGAAACGAGCTTTGCGGACTACGAGTCGCTCTACCCGCAGTTCCGTGGCCCCATGGGGTGCATCACGCTCGGGCGAGACTGCGCGCTCGACTACGGCATGGAGGTCGAGCGTCGCTTCTTCGATCTCGAGCGCCAAGAGCTGACCTCCATCCGCGTGTTCACGATCCTCGGCGCCGCCCTCGGGGCTACCGGGCTGGCCGTCGGGCTCGCGGTGGCGCTCACCGCCGCGGAACCCCACGACACCGGTGACGACGTCCGCGCCCGCTTGCGGATCGGGCCCGGATCGATCGCGCTCGAGGGCTCGTTCCGCTGAGCTGGCGGCTCGGTCGAGCTTCCGCCCGCGACCACCGTCGGCGCGTCCGAGGCGGTGCCGCCCGCCATGCGGCCGCGGTCCTCTCGAGCGCGCACGAGGCCTCGACATCGCGCACGACGACTGGACGGTGGGGCTGGCGCCGCCCGATCGGGGCGGCCGACGTTCGCTCGACCGCCCGGCCCACCGCTGCACTATGGTGGAGCCGTGTCGAGCGCCCGACCACGCGTCCAGGGGATCGACGTCGCGCGCGGGCTCGCGTCGCTCATCATGATCCAGGGCCACGCGTACGACGCGTGGGTGCGCCCCGAGGACAAGACGAGCGCGGCATATCTCTTCACGCGCGTGCTCGGGAGCCTGCCGTTGCCGGCGTTCCTCGTGCTGGCCGGCGCGGCCATCGCGCTGCGCGTCGAGGCGGCGGAGCGCCGCGCCGAGCCGGCGGTGAGCGTGCGTCGCTCGGTGTTCGCGCGCGGCTGCTCGGTGCTCGCGTGGGGTTATGCGGCGAGCCTCGCCTACGCGCTGATCGACGGCACCGAGGGGTGGGGCACCCTCCTCCGCGCCGACGTGCTGCACGCGATCGGCATCTCGATCGCGCTGCTCGCATGGCTCGGGATCCGCGGCGCCGGACCGCCCACGCTGCGCGCGTTCGGGCGCGCGGCGCTCGGCCTGGCGATCGTGCCGGTGCTCGTGTGCCCGTGGCTGAGTCCGGTCGGCGCGTCGGTCGACGGTCCGCTGAAATACGCGGTCGCGCTGTTCGTCGACGTGCCCGGCGTGACGCGGATGCCGGTCGTCCCCCTCGCGGGCTGGCTGGGGCTGGGCGCGTGCGTCGTCGTCGCGATGCGTACACGTGCGCGCGGCGAGGACCCGTTCGCCGCGGTCGCAGGAGCTCGCGCGGGGTGGCTCGTGCGGCTGCTGATCGGTGCGCTGGCGATCGCGATCGCGGGTCACCTCGGCACGCGCGCGTGGGTCGACGCGGGCGCGGAGCTGAGCCGAGCGCACCCCATCGTGTGGCTCAACGCGATCGACCTCGGCGCGCGCGGCGTGATCGTGCTCGCGGTCGGTGCGCTCGTGTCCGTGCGGCTCCCCGCGTCGGCGCGGCGCCTCCTCGTCCAGCTCGGCCGCGCCTCGCTCTTCACCTATGTGCTGCACCTCCCGTTGACCTACGGGCGGCTCGCCGCGCCGCTCTGGGGGACGCTCTCGATGCCGGCCGCGACGGCGGCGGTGGGGGGGCTCCTCGCCCTCTGCGCGCTCGCGGTCCTGGCCCGCGACTACGTCTTCCAACTGTCATCGAAGTTGGCAGCGAGACGTCGGGATCCTCGCCCGAGCACGTGAAACCCGCCAAATCGGGTGGCAATTCCAACCGGTCCCGGCTAGCGTTGCCGGAGTGGATGCACCGGAGCAGCCAATCCTGTTGGCGGGCCGCTACGCGTACGTCCGCGAGCTCGGCCGGGGCGGGGCGGGGCGGCTCATCCTCGCGGCGGACGTCGCGAGCGGGGCGCGGCGGGCGATCAAGGTGGTGCCCGAGCAGGAGGCGGAGCGGCTTCGATGGGAGCGCGCGCACCTCGACCGGGTGGCGCACCCGGCGCTCGCGGAGGTGTACGAGCTGCTCACGCTGGGGGAGCGGCTGCGCGCGCCGTGGGGTCTCGAGCGCGGGGCCGCGGCGCTGGTCGAGGAGCACGTCGAGGGCGTCAGCGCATGGCGGCGCGCGAGCGAGATCCCGGCCGAGGCGAGGGTGGCGTTCACCGTGACGATCGCGGCCCGCGTGGCGCGGGCGCTCGGCGCCATCCACTCCGCGTCGTTGGTGCACGGTGATGTGAAGCCAGCAAATATCGTAGTCGGTGACGATCCGGGGCAGGCGAAGCTCGTCGACCTCGGGCTCGCGCAGCCGGCGGGGCTCGCCGTCGCGATCGGCGGCACCGCCGGGTACCTCGCGCCCGAGGTGCTGCTCGGGGAGCGCTTGCCGGCCGGCGACCTCTACGCGCTCGGCGCGACGATGCACGCGTTGTTGACACGCCGATCCGCGGACGACTCGCAGGCGTCGGCCACCGATCCGGAACGAGGGTGGACGCGACGCCCGGAGCTCCGCGAGCTCGGGCCGGAGGTGCCGATCGCGCTGCGCCGGCTGATCGGCGATCTCATCGCGGAGCGCGCGTCGGATCGGCCGGCCAGCGCCGGCGAGGTCGCGCTCCGGCTCGACGCGATCGCGTCGGAGCTCGGGATCGCGCTCGCCGACGACGTGGCGGTGTCGACCGCGCCCTCGCCGATCGAGCGGGCGACGAGGGCCCGCGCGGTCCGCTTCACCGGGCGGGAGGCAGCGCTCTCGCAGCTCGTCGCCGCGCTGCGAGAGCCGGGGGTCGTCGCGGTGCTGGGGCCCGAGGGCGCCGGGCGCACCCGCGCGATCCGCGAGGCGGTACGCGCGCTCCAGGCGGAGCGCGGGTGGAGCGCGACGTACGTCCACGACACGGGCGCCCGGCCGCCGCGGCTGACCCACGACGCGATCGTCCACCTCGCGGCGGAGCCGATCGACTGGGACGCGTGCGCGCGCGCGGTCGACGCCGCGTCGTTGGCCGGCACTGCGCTGACCGTGGTGGCGCCCGCCGGTCGCGGGCCCGAGGGCGTGCGGAGCGTCGAGCTCGGCCCGCTCCCGCAAGACGGCGTGCGATCGTTGTTGGCGGAGCTCCTCCAGGTCGATCCGTCGCCCGCGCTGGTCGACGCCGCGTGCGAGGCGAGCGGCGCGCTGCCGGGTCGCCTGTGTCGCCTCGTCGCCACCGCCCTCGAAGAGGGCCGCGAGCCGGCGCGGCCGGCCACGCTGCGTGAGCTCGGGGGGCGCGCGGGGGCGGACGCCTGGGAGGTGCGGGATCTGCCGCTCGCCGCGCTGACGAGCGTGGCGGGCGGCTCGCTGCGCGCCGAGGACGCGCGAGGGATCGTGGAGGAGGCCGCCGCGGAGGCGCATCGCCTCCTCGCCTCCGGTTGGGCCACCGTCACGGAGTCGGGGCGGCTCACCCTCCGCGAGGACCTCGTGCGCTCGGTGTACGCCGGCCTCGACGCATCGGCGCGCGCGGGTTGGGCGCGCGCGCTCGATGGCGTCGAGCTCGACGCGGCCGCGCGTGCGTGCGTCGACGCGGCGCTCGGTCGTGTCGATCGCGCGGTGCAATCGATGTTGTCCGCGATGCGCGGCGCGAGGACGCGGGGAGAGCCGGAGCGCGCGGCGATGCTCGCGCAGCGGCTCACCGATCGGATCGGGTCCGTGCCGATCGAGCTCGCGCGCGCCCACGCCGACGCGCTGCGCGCGCTGGCGAGGGAGGAGGAGGCGCTCGACGTGCTCGCTGCGGCAGACGACGAGGCGTCGCGCACCGATCGGGCGGAGCTCCTTCGCTTGCTCGGGAGGAGCGACGACGCGACCGCGGCGCTCGACGGGTGCGAGAGCGCGGCCGCGAGCCGAGTTCGCGCGCGCATCGCGCTCGGTCGCGGCGACGCGAGCTCGGCGCTGGAGTCGATCGCGCACGTGGAGTCGACCGACGACGAGGAGGCGGCGCGCCTCGCCGAGATCCGCGCGCTCGCGGCGCTGGCCGCGGGTCGCTTCGACGACGCGCGGGCAGCAGCGCAAGAGGGGTTACGAGCTGCCGCGCGGTGCGACGATCCTGCGATCGAAGCCCGCGCGAGCAGCGTGGATGGCTCCGTGCTCTACGCGACCGGGCGCACCGGGGAGGCGGCGAGCCGGTACGAGCGCGCGTTCGAGCTGGCCGAGCGCGCCGGCGAGCGGTACGCGGCGGCGAGCTACCTCGTCAACGTGGGGCTCGGTCGATTCGAGCGCGGCGATGCGGGAGGCGCCATCGAGGCGCTCCGCGAGGGCGCGCGCCGTCTGACGGATCTCGGGCGGCCCGCGCTCGCCGCGCGCGTGCTCTACAACCTCGGCAACGTCGCGGTGCTCGTCGGCGACGACGACCTCGGGCGAAGCGCGACGCAGCGCGCGCAGGTCCAGGCGGAGCGCGATCCGCAGGTTCGCGCCTACGCGAGCGTCGTCGGCGCGGAGCTCGCGCTCCGAGCGGGCAAGCACGAGACCGCGGCGAACGCGCTGGAAGAGGCGTTCGCGACGGAGGGCGTGCCGGATGCCGCAAAGGTCGTGGTCGGGGCGCGCCTCGCGATGGTGCGCGCCGCGCGCGGGGAGCGAGCGCGGAGCGGCGAAGTGCTCGAGGCGATCGACGCCCTCGAGCCTGACGGCTTCGGCGAGGTGATGCGCGAGATCGCGCGCGCGCGCGTCGCGCTTGCAGGCGACGCGCCCGATGCGGCGGCGGAGGCCGCCCGCACCGCGCTCCTCCGCGCGGAAGGCGCGGGGTGGGAGTGTCGGCTCCGCGCCGCGTTGGTCGCGACCGAAGCGTTCGAGCGCGCGGGGGAGAGCGAGCTCGCGCGCGGCGCCGCGATGAGCGCGCGGACGCTCCTCGACGCGGCGTCCGAGAGCCTCCGACCGGACGCGCGCCGACGCCTGCGCGGGGTCGCCGACTACCAGCGCGCGCTCGCCGTCGCCCCGCAGGCCGAGCCCCAGAGGGCGAGCGCCGACCCGCGCTATCGCGCCCTCGCCGCGCAGGCGAAGGCGCTCGTGCGCGAGCCGGGGCTGCGCCGGCTCAAGGAGCGCCTCGTCGACGCGGCGGTCGAGCTCTCCGGCGCGCAGCGAGGTTTCCTCGTGTCGAGGCGCTCGGACGGCGAGATCGACGTGTCGATGGCGCGCGCGTTCGGGGCGGACCTCAGGGGGGAGCGTCCGTCGCGATCGGTGTGCGCGCGCGTCCTCGACAGCGCGCGGCCGCTCGTCGCGCTCGATGCGCTGGAGGACGAGCGCCTCGACGCGGCCGCGAGCGTGCATGCGCTCACCCTGCGATCGGTGATCGCCGTCCCGGTGCCGCTGCGCGGGGAGCGCCCCTACGCGCTCGTGCTCGACGATCGCTTGCGGCCGGCTGCGTTCGACGACGCGACGCTCTCGCTGCTCGGCGACCTCGCGGAGCTCGCGGCAGGCGCGATCGAGCGGGCGCGCGCGCTCCGCGAGGAGCGAAGGTTGGCGCGGCGCCTCGCCCGCGAGGCGCGCCGCCTCTCGGAGCGCGCGCTCGACGCGGAGCTCCAGGTCAGCTCGCTCCGCGCGCACGCCGCGGGCTCACCCTTCGGACGGATCGTCGGTGAGAGCGAGCCGATGCGCGCCGCGCTCCACCTCGCGGAGCGGGTCGCGGCGGCGGACGCGCCGGTGCTCGTGCTCGGCGAGAGCGGGACGGGCAAGGAGCTCATCGCGCGCGCGATCCACGATGCGAGCCCACGCCGCGATGGTCCGTACGTCAGTGAGAATTGCAGCGCCATCCCGGAGTCGCTGCTCGAGAGCACGCTGTTCGGTCACGTGCGGGGCGCGTTCACCGGCGCGGACCGCGCGCGTCGTGGTCTGTTCGAGGTGGCGGACCAGGGGACGCTGTTCCTGGACGAGATCGGCGAGATGAGCCCCGTCATGCAATCGAAGTTGCTTCGTGTCCTGCAGGACGGGGAGCTCCGCCCCATCGGGAGCGAGCGGACGCGCAAGGTCGACGTGCGGCTGGTGTCCGCCACGCACCGCGACCTCGCGGAGATGGCGCGAAAGAAGACGTTCCGAGAGGACCTGTTCTATCGGGTGGCCGTCGTCCAGGTCCAGCTCCCGCCGCTCCGCGAGCGCCCCGACGACGTCGCGCCGCTCTGTCGCGAGCTCCTCGCTCGCTACGACGATGGGCGCGCGCGCACCATCGAGCCGAGCGCGCTCCGCGCGATGCGCGCCTACGCGTGGCCGGGCAACGTGCGCGAGCTGGAGAACGAGCTGCGCCGCGCGCTCCTCATGACCGACGGCGCGATAGGCTTGGCCCACCTCTCGCCGGCGCTACGCGGCGGTTCGGACGGCGACGACGCGAGCGAGCTCGATCTCCGCTCGCAGACCGACGCGCTCGAGCGGCGCCTGATCCGAGGTGCGCTGGCGCGCTGCCAGGGAAACCAGACGCGCGCCGCCAAGGCGCTCGGCGTCTCGCGCTACGGTCTGCAGAAGATGATCAAGCGGCTCTCGATCGACCTCGCGGCGACCCTGGATCCGTCGTGAGCGCGACCGCGTGAGGCGGCCCGACGGCGTTCGACGCTGGCACGCATCTTCCTTTCCTCACCCGGAGGGGCGCGCGCGCGTGCCAGACTCTGCCACGGGAGGAGAACAGGGATGTCGAAGCCGAGCCGGATGAGGAAGGTGCTGACCGCGAGCGCGAAGGTCGCGACGCTCGTCGTCGTCGGTGCGGCCGAGACCGCGTGCAACCTACAGATCACTCCGATCGACGCGGAGCTCGTGCCCGTCGACGCCGGCCCGGACGACGCCGGGGCGTTGGACGCGGGCGGCATGGACGCGGGCGGCGCGGACGCCGGCGGTATGGACTCGGGGACCGAGGACGCGAGCGTCGGGGCCGACGGATCGGCGGTGGACGCGGGCGGCACCGAGGCGGACGCGGCCGCGGCGATGGACGGCGGGTGACCGACCCGCTCGAGGCGTTCGAGCTCGAGATGTTCGGGGCCGGCGTCGAGCGGCGCTGGCATGGCATGCGGCCCGACATCGAGGCGCTGCCGTGGGACGAGCTCGATGCGTCCGTCTACGACGAGCGCGTGCGTGTCGCGGCGCGCTCGGCGTGGACGCGCGCCGCGTTCCAGGAGCACCGCACCGCGACCGCGGTCGCCGTGTCGCTCCGCGCGCTCATCGAGGCGCGCGCGCCGCTCGACCTCCTGGGCATGGCGAGCCGGTTCCCCATCGATGAGATCGCGCACGTCGAGATGTGCGCGCGCATGGCCGCGGCGTGCGGGGGAGGCACCGAGATCATGCATCGTCCGAACGAGCTCATCCGCGCGCCCGATCCGACGCTCTCGCCGTTGATGCGCGCGGCCGACATCGTCGTCCGCGTGTACTGCGTGGGCGAGGCGCTGAGCATCCCGCTCCTGCGCGGCGCGTGGCACGCCGCCAAGCACCCGTTGCCCAAGGCGATCCTCGGGACCATCGTGCGCGACGAGGCGGCCCACGGGACGTTCGGCTTCTGGGTGCTCGACTGGGCGCTCCCGCGCCTCGGCCCAGAGGACCGCACGGCGCTCGCGGACTCGGCGGAGCGCGCCATCGCGCCGATCCAGAAGCTCTGGCGCGAGATCGCCGAGGAGCCTCCGCCGCCCGACAGCGACGTGAACCCGCTCGGGTGGATGCGCACCGCGGACTACCTCGACGCGGCGCGTGACTCGATGCGCGACAACGTGCTCCGGCCTCTCCGCGATCGCGGCGTCGCCGTGCGCGCGATCTGAGCCACGGCGCGCTCGCGATCCCTCTTGAGCGGAACGCGGCCCGCGCCGACAATCCTCTCGTGCGCCGTCCGTACCCGCTGCTCGTGGCGCTCGCGTGCTCGCCGTCGGCGTGCGCGGTCGGCGGCATGACGCCTCCGGATGCGGGGACGATCGACGCGGGGTCGGACCCGACGCCGGACGCGGGCCGCGCGCTCGCGGAGGTGCCTTCGACGCTCTCGGACACGGGCCTCTACGCCGGTGCGGTCGGCGGTGCGTACGCACCCGACGTGCTCACCTACGACGTTCGCTACTCCCTCTGGGTGGACGGGGCGGCGAAGCGTCGGCACGTGCTCCTGCCCCCCGGCACCGCGATCGACACGTCGGATCCCGACGGGTGGGTCTTCCCGGTCGGCACGCGCGTGTTCAAAGAGTTCTTCGTCGACGGCCGCCCGGTCGAGACGCGCCTCCTCCTCAAGACCGGACCATCACGCGACGAGTGGACGTACGTCTCGTACGTGTTCCGCGCGGACGGGAGCGACGCCGACGCCGAGCCGATGGGGGCGACGGACGTGCGCGGAACGACCCACGACGTGCCGAGCCAGACGGAGTGCCACGAGTGTCATCAGGCCGCGCCCGACTTCGTGCTCGGCTTCAGCGCGATCCAGATCAGCCGTGCGGCCTTCGATCTGTTCGTCGCGGAGGGCGCGCTGCCGAGCGGCACGACGTTCGGGGAGATCCCGGGCACGCAGGTGGAGCGCGACGCGCTCGGATACCTCCACGCGAACTGCGGTCACTGTCACCGCGAGGGGCACCCCGTGTCGGAGCAACGGTCGTTGCGGCTCGACCTCCGCGTCGGCCTCGCGTCCGTGCAGCAGGCGAACGCGTACGCGACGGCGCTCGACGCGCCGGCGACCGACCGGGTGAACGGCACGCGCGTCTGGATCGCGCCCGGCGACCCCGCGATGTCGCAGATCGTCGCCCGCATGGGCGAGCGCTCGATGGTCGGCATGCCCCCGCTCGGGACCGACGCGGTGGACGACTACGGCGTCGCGGCGGTGAGCACCTGGATCGCGACGCTGCCTCCCTGATCTGGGTGTAGCGGGCGTTTCGCGGCTCATGCGATAGGAGGATCGTGCGGCGCGGCGTTCCCATCCTTTGGCTCCTCTGGGTCGGCTGCGGCCCTGCGCCGGCGCAGGGGACCGAGCAGGAGAGCCGGCTCCCGCCTCCCGAGCGCGCGAGCGCCGAGCGTCCCTTCGAGCCGTTGCCCACCGAGATGTTCCTCGACCCCGCTCGCGTCGAGCTCGGGCGACGCCTGTTCGAGGATCCGCGCGTGTCCGGCGATGGCGAGCGCGCGTGCGTGGACTGCCACTCGCTCTCCGAGGGCGGGGTGGTGCCGGGCGAGGCGCGGTCGAACCACCCGCTCAACGAGACCGGGCCGTACAACGTGCCCACCGTGTTCAACGTGGCGTTCAACTTTCGTTACAACTGGCAGGGGCGCTTCGAGACGCTCGAGGAGCACCTCGGCGGGCCGATGATGTCGGAGTCGGTCATGAACGCGGGGAGCTGGGAGGCGCTCGTCGAGCGGCTGCGCGTTGCGTACGACGTCGACTTTCAGCGCGCGGGCTACGTCGGCGGCGTCACCGAAGAGTCCATCCGCGATGCGATGAGCACGTATCAGCGTTCGCTCGTCACTCCCAACGCGCCGTTCGATCGGTTCCTCCGCGGCGAAGCGGAGCTGGCCCCGGAGGCGCGAGGGGGCCTGGAGCTGTTCGTGTCGCTCGGCTGCGCGAGCTGCCACCAGGGCATCAACGTCGGGGGCAACCTGTACCAGCGGTTCGGGGTGATGGAGGACGCGTTCGGAGGCCGCGCGCTCCACGACAATGACTATGGACGGATGCAGATCACCGGGCGCGAGGAGGACGCGTACGTCTTCCGGGTCCCCAGCCTGCGAAACGTCGCGCTCACCGCACCCTACTTCCACGACGGCTCGGCGGCGACGCTGCCCGACGCGGTGCGCCACATGAGCCGCGTGCAGCTCGGTACGATCCTCACCGACGAGGAGGTCGGACAGATCGTCGCGTTCCTCCATACGCTGACGGGGGAGCGAGACGGGCGATCCCTCGCCGCGCCGGCCGGCCGAGAGGACGGGACGTGACCTGGTCGCGCGCCTTCGGTGGCCTCGGGCTCGCGTCGCTGTCGCTGCTCGTGCTCTCGGTGGCAGAGGTGTGGGCGGTCGGCCTCGACCCGGTCGAGCACGAGGCCTACGCACATTCCCTGCGGCGTGCGGTGGAGCTCGACGCGAGGCTCGACGAAGAGGTCGCGAACTCGCGGCTCGGCATCGTCACCCACTACGACGGGATCGTGCGCGCCTGGGATCGCCTCCGGATCAACGCGCAGACGCTCGACCCGCCGCCGCGCTACGTGGAGGCGGAGGACCGAGCGCTCCTCCTCGAGGACGTGGGGCGCTACCGCGAGGCGCTCGAGCAGAAGCGTGACCTCGTGGAGCGGTTCAAGACGGAGCAGGCCGTGTTGCGCAACTCGCTTCGCGCGCTCCCGCACAACGGCGCGCGCGTGGCCGCGTCGCTGCGCGCGCGCGACGGTGGGGAGCCGATGGCGGCGCGGGTCGACGCGCTGGTCGCCGCGACGATGCGCCGGCTCCTGATCCCGACCGACGCGTTGGAGCGCGAGGCGCGGGCGCGGCTCGCCGACGTCGCGAGCATCACGCTCCCCGACGCGACCGACCTCGAGCGCGACGTGGGGCTCGTCGTCCGGCACGCCCGCGTCGTGCTCGACCGCTACGCCGAGGTCGCCCGGATCGTGCAAACGATCATGACGCTCCACGTCTCTGCCACCGCCGGCCGCACGCTGAACCGGTATCGCGCGGTGCACGAGCGCGCGGGACGCCGCGTGAGCCTATGGACGGCGATCGCCATCGCGAGCGGGGTCGGCGCCCTCGCGTTCGGCGCGGCGTTCATCATCGCGCGCCTGCGTCGTGAGCGCGATCGGGAGGCGGAGCTGGCGAGGCTCAAGAGCCGGTTCGTCTCGATGACCTCGCACGAATTCCGCACACCGCTGAGCGTGATCCTGTCGTCGGCGGAGCTGCTCGAGGCGTACGCGGAGCGCTGGGACGAGGCGAAGCGCCGGACCCACATCGATCGGATCCGCAACGCGGCTCACCTGATGACGCGCATGGTCGAGCAGGTCTTGCTGATCGGTCGCGCGGAAGCCGGGGTGCTCGAGGCGCGGCCCGGCGCCGTCGATCTCGGCGGGCTCGTCCGAGCGGTCGCCGATGAGGTGCGCACCACGGTCGGGCCGGAGCGCGTGCTCGAGCTGGATCTCGACGCGCCGGAGCGCGAGGTCGTGATGGACGAGCGGTTGGTCCGGCAAGTCTTGACCAACCTCCTGAGCAACGCGTTCAAGTACTCGAGCGACGATGGCGTGGTGCGACTGTCGCTCCGCGCGGGGGCCGAGGAGGCGACGTTCGAGATCGAAGACGAGGGGATCGGGATCTCGGTCGAGGATCGGGCGCGGCTCTTCGAGGCGTTCCACCGCGGCTCGAACGCCGAGACGATCCCCGGCACCGGCCTCGGGCTCGCGGTCGTCAAGAAGTCTATCGAGGTGCACGGCGGGAGCATCACCGTCGACAGCGAGCCGGGGCGGGGGACGCGGTTCTCGGTTCGCGTGCGGTATCTGGGGGGTGACTCATGAAGCACGTCTTGGTGATCGAGGACGACCCGGTGATCCGGTCGAACCTCGAGGAGCTCCTCGACGCCGAGGGCTACACCGTCGACGTCGCGGGCGACGGGAAGAGCGGGGTCGCCGCCGCCTTCGCGCGAGCGCCCGACGTGATCGTCTGCGACATCATGATGCCGGGCATGGACGGCCACGCGGTGCTGCGCGCCGTGCGCGATCGCGTGAGCACGGCGGCGGTGCCGTTCATCTTCCTCACCGCCCGCGCCGACCGGGACGAAGTCCGCGCGGGCATGCGCGGAGGCGCCGACGACTACATCACCAAGCCCTTCTCCCGGCGTGATCTCTTGGACTCGATCGCGGCGCGCATCGCCCGCGTCGAGGCGTTCGAGGCCGCGACGCGGCCGACGCGGCCGGAGCTGCCGCGCGGCGCCATCGTGGAGTCGCCCGCTCTCCGCGCGGTGTACGAGCAGGCGGCACGCGCCGCGCGAGGGCAGCTCAGCGTGCTGCTGCTCGGGGAGACCGGCTCGGGCAAGGACGTCCTCGCGCAGAGCATCCATCGCTCGTCTCCCCGTGCGAGCGCGCCGTACGTGCCCCTCAACTGCGCGGCGCTCCCCGAGAGTCTCCTCGAGAGCGAGCTGTTCGGCCACGAGCGCGGTGCGTTCACCGGGGCCGACGCGCCTCGTAGCGGGCTGTTCGAAGCGGCGCACGGCGGCACGGTGTTCCTCGACGAGGTCGGTGACCTCCCGCTCACGACGCAAGCCAAGCTGCTCCGCGTGCTCGAGGATCGTCGCGTGATGCGCGTCGGTGGCCGCGTGTATCGCGACGTGGACGTGCGCTTCATCTCGGCCACGAACCGCGAGCTCGAGCGCGACACGGAGGACGGCCGGATGCGCCGGGATCTCTACTTCCGCATCGCGGGCATCGTGCTCACGGTGCCGCCTCTGCGCGAGCGCCCAGAAGACTTGCTCCCGCTCGCCGAGCGCTTCATCGACACCGCGTGTCTGCAGCTCGGGCGCGGCCGTCCCGCGCTCACTCCCGCGGCCGCGGACGTGCTGCGTGCGTACGCGTGGCCCGGCAACGTGCGTGAGCTACGCAACGTCATGGAGCATGCGGTGACGATGCTCGAAGGCGATCGGCTCGACGCGGAGGACCTCCCCGCGCACATCTTCCATCGTCGCGACGCCGCCTCCTCGGCCGCGGCTCCGATGGGCGCGCGAGGCTCGTCCCAGCTCGACCAGCTCCGCGCAGCGATGCGCGACGCCGAGCGCCAGCGGATCGTCGACGCGCTGGAGCGGCACGGGGGAAACCAGACGCGCGCTACCGAGGAGCTCGGCATCTCGCGCCGGACGCTCCTCCACCGGCTCGACGAGTTCGGGCTGCCTCGGCCTCGCAAGAAGAGCTGACGTCGCTCACTCGACCCGGAGGCGCGAGCCATCCTCGAGCGCGGCGAACGCCAGGCCGAGACCGAGCGAGTCGAGCGCGACCACCCCGCTCGCCACGCCCATCGCGATCGCGAGGTCCCGGTCCTGGATGAACCCCGCCCCGACCGCGAGTCCGATGCTCGCGGCGGAGCCGACGATGAGCAGGATGCAGCCGATCATTCGCAGCACCGAGTGGTCGCTGTACCGCGCGACGAGCTCCGAGCCCTCCTCGACGTCGACCCACGCGAACGTCCGAGGTGCCGCGCCTTGGTGCCCGAGCGCGAGGATCTGTCGACCGCGGGGTAGGATCGGCCGGCAAGGCGCGTTGCACACGGGCTCGTAGGCGTGGAACGGTATCCCGCCGAGCGCCAGCCAGCGCTCCGGCTCGTCGACCGTGTAGAGGGTGGCCCAGCGTCCGGCGGCGGAGCGGAAGCTGACGCGGACCTCGCCCTCGAAGAGGGTATCGACGTCTTCCTCCTCCTCCTCGGCGGGGGCGAGCGCGCGGCCCACCCCCGGCGCGCGCCCGGTCGCGCTCTCGGGCTCCGGCGGAGCCTCGGTCTCCGTCACCGCGGGTTCCGCCGTCGCGCGCTCTGGCTCCGCCGCCGGCTCGATCGGGACCGCGTCCGGCGTGGCGCGGTCGCTCACCTCCTCTGCGGACCGGTCGCGCGACGGAGCGTGCGCGCCGGGCTCCGATAGCTCGCGTGAGACCGGCGACGCGGGTGAGGCCGACGCGGTGCGGGTCTGCGCGCGCGACGTCGAGGCGCCGAGGAGCGAGAGCGCTCCCGCGAGCGCTCCGAAGACGAGGGTTCTGGTCATGCACGACGCCTTCGCAAGGCGCGGACCAGCGCGCCGCGCGAGGCCGCGCGAGGCGTGTTGCGCAACGTGATGCGCGACTAGCGCGAAGCGTGGTGCGGGCCGCGCCGGCTCGCACGTCGGGGCTCAGCGATGTCGGAAGCCGCCGCGGCCGGCCCACCTCGATCCGTCGGCGCGCCGCACCACCATCGTTCGAGTCGCGGTGACCTTCCCGATCGCGGTGGCGAGCGCAGGGTCGATCGCGGACGACGACGTGAAGAGGAGCTCGTAGTCTTCACCGCCCTCCGCGATGAGCGCCTCGGGATCCAGGCCATCGGCGTGCGCGTGATCGTCGAACGCGTCGTCGCGCGGGACGCGGGCGAGCTCGACCTCGAACCCCACGCCGCTCGCCGCCGCGAGATGGAAGAGCTCGGAGACGAGCCCGTCGGAGACGTCGATCGCCGCGCTCGCTCGCTCCGCGATCGTCGCCGCGAGGTCGAGGCGCGCCAGCGGCCTCTGCCATCGCTCGGCGAACGCGCCGGCGTGACCTCCGCGCAGACACGCGAGGCCGAGCGCGGCCGCGCCGATCGGACCCGTCACGTAGACGACGTCGCCGCTCCGCGCGCCGCTCCGTCGCACCGGCTCGCCGAGCGCCTCGCCGATCACCGTCGTGTGCTGTGCGATGCCGGGGCCGCGGCTCACGTTGCCGCCGACCACCGGGACCGCGTAGCGGCGCGACGCGTCGGCGAGCCCATCGATCATCGCACGGATCGTTGCGTCCGGCTCCGCCGCGGGAAGCTCCCACGAGACGAGCACCGCGCTCGCTCGCGCGCCCATCGCGGCGAGGTCGCTGAGCGCGGTCGACACGCCCCGCATCGCGATCAGGGCAGGCGGCAGCCACTCGCGGAGGAAGTGCGTCCCCTCGACCTGCGCGTCGACCGAGACGACGCTGCCGTTCGAGAGCACCGCCGCATCGTCGCCGATCCCGAGCGCGACCCGGTCGTCGCTCGTGTCGAGGGCCGAACGCAGCCTGTCGATCAGCTCGTCTTCGTCCATCGCTCAGGCGTCGGCCGGCGGGATCGTGAGCCGGAACGTCGTGCCGTGGCCCGGCTCGCTGTCGATCCAGACGCGCCCGCCGTGCGCCTCGACGAGCCGCTTCACGATCGAGAGGCCGAGCCCGGTGCCGCCATGCTCGCGCGTCGAGCTCCCATCGATCTGATAGAAGGCGTCAAACACTTTTTCCTGCTCGGAGGCGGGGATGCCCGGCCCATGGTCGGCCACGCTGAGCTCGACCTGCTCCTCCGTTCCGCCGAACAGGACGAGGCCGAGACCGTCGCCCGCGTCGGAGCGATCGATCTCGCGCTTATGGACCGACAGCACGACCTCGTCGCCGTCGGGGGAGAACTTCACCGCGTTCTCGGTGAGGTTGTAGAGCACCTGCCGCATCCGCACCGCGTCCGCTTGGATGGTGATCGGCGCGTCCGGCACGTCGGCCCGCAGCGTCACGTTCTTCTTCGCCGCCTGCGGGGTCAGCGTCTTGGTGACCTCGCGGACGAGCTCGCGTGCGTCGATCGTCTCGCGTTGGACCCGCAGGTTTCCTTGCTCGAGCCGGCCGAGGTCGAGGAGGCTGGAGATCAGCGACAGCAGGTGATCGCCTTTGCTGCGGATCGTCTCGACGAACTCGGCTTGCTCCTCGTTGAGCTCGCCCGCGATGCCGGTCGCGAGCATGTCCGAGTAGCCGATGATGGAGGTCAACGGCGTGCGGAGCTCGTGGCTGACGGTGGCGAGGAAGTTCGACTTGAGGCGGTCGAGCTCCTTGAGCCGATCGAACGCCTCCTGGAGCTGCTCGTTCTTCTCCGTGAGCTCGCGGAAGCTCTCGCGGACGCTGGCCACGTGCATCTCGCTCGTGAGGAAGGCGCGGTGCCCGCTGAAGATGATGAGGTCGAGGATCCGCGTGAGGTGCTCGCTCAGCCGCTCCGCCGTCTCCTTGCGCACGCGCGGCATCTCCGAGAGCGCGTCGCGCGCGCGGGCCGAGTCGATCCGCTCGTCGATCACGAGCAGCGAGCGCGGCACCTCCGTCGTCTCGGCGGGGAAGTACGGTCCGATCACGAACCGCCCGAGCGTGCGCCCTTGATAGTCGATCGGCGCGACGTGATAGAGCGCGCCGGTGAAGCACGGATGCTGGATCGCGCCGCGCGCCGGCTCGAGCCCCTTCACCGCGCCGACCGTCTCGGAGCACGCGCGGCGACCTTCGGGGAGGGTGTTCACGTACCGGCAGATCGCGCGCGTCTCGTGGACATCCGCAAGCAAGGTTCCGTCGCGGGAGAACACACGGATGGGGAGCGAGAACAGGTCGAAGAACGAGCGGCAGACCTCGCTGAGCGCGCCCTTGTCGACGATGTCCTCGAGGCGCGAGACCTCGCCCAGAGTCAGATCGGTGGCCGTGTCGCTCACCGCACGCCCCCTCGCGCCTTCGCCACGCCGAGGTGGCGCTCCATCTCCGCCAGCAGCGCGCCCGCCTCGACGCCGAACTTCTCTTGCAGGCCGTGGCTCGCCTCCAGCTTGAGCCACGTGATCTTCATCAGCCCGAGGAGCGTCTCGAGCACCCCGGTGCCGCGGACCGCGACCGCCTTGAACACCGGCTCCTTGCCTCGCTTCGCGAGCGCGTCGATCTCGTCGTCGCTGCGGATCTCGGGGAGATCCCGCTTGTTGAACTGGATCACGAGCGGCATCTCGGCCGGATCCAGCCCGTTGTCCGTCAGGTTTTGCCGCAAGTCGACGAACGAACCGGCGTTCGCCCTGGTCTCCGAGCGCTGGCTGTCTGCGATGAAGGCGACGCCATCCGCGCCGGAGAGCACGAGCCGACGCGTCGCGTTGTGGATCACCTGACCCGGAACGGTGAAGAGCTTCACGCGAACTTGCAGGCCCGACCCGACCGAGACCGAGAGAGGCAAGAGATCGAAGAACAACGTGCGGTCGTCCTTCGTCTCGAGCGTCATGAGCCGCTCGGCGACGCCCGGGCTCACCAGCTGATGGATCGCCTGGAGGTTCGTCGTCTTTCCGCTCAGCGCGGGCCCGTAGTAGACGAGCTTGATCGTCAGCTCTCGCGCCTTGAAGTCCAGCTGCACGGGGCCTCGCGGGGCTCAGCCTACCAGGATCGCCGCGCGCGCCGGAGGACGATTCTCCATCAGAAGCTGCGCGACATCGCCCACAGCGCGCTCGCGATGAGCCCGAAGCTCACCGCGAACGCGATCATGAACACGAGCGTCCGCGCGCGCTGCGGCGGTGGCTCGGTGCGCTCCGCCTCGAGGCTCTGCATCGCGACCCCGAGCACCGCATCGATCTGCTTCTCGGCGCGCGGCGCGCGCTCGGGCGACGAATCCTTGACCTCGCGATAGCGCCGACCCGCGACGGCGAGCCGATCCGTCGCCGCGCAGAGCGTCACGAAGCGCTTGTGCGCGCCGTCGTCGTCCCAGGCGGCGAGCACCGCCGCCCACGCCTCGTCCAGCCCGTCGGAATCCGCCGGCTCAGCCACGTCCCCGCCCTCGGAGTCCGCGGGATCCTGCTCGTTCGACGCGCCCTCCATCGCCGACGCTAAGCCTATCAGGTCGCTTCGAGGCGGCACCAAGGTTGGCGGTGTGCCGGCCTGTGTCAGTCACCGTGCCACATGAACCGGTGTTCCGGGGACGATAGACCTCACTGTGAACGGATCGATCCACCGCTCGGCCCCGTCGCGGCTGAGGCAGGAAAGCCCCGCTGTATTGGGGGGTTAGACGATTCATTAATGAAGTTGACACCCCCCTGGGGCCCCCGTACCGTCGCGCGAGTGGTAAAGAGTGGTAAGGAGTGCCAGACGTGGGCTCCCTGCCACCTGACGCAAGGCGGCGCGGGTGTTTCGAGGCCAGTACGAGCACGCGATCGACGGTAAGGGGCGAACGAGCCTCCCGTCGCGTTTTCGGGAAGTGCTCTCGGCCCCGGACGACAAGAAGATTGTCGTGACTACGGGGCTCGATCCGTGCCTCGTCGCGTATCCGATGAGCGAGTGGACGCTGTTCGAGGAGCGTCTCGCTCAGCTGCCGCGCTTCGATCCGAGCGTCGCGATGATCCGCCGCATCTACGTGAGCGGCGCCGTCGAGCTCGACGTCGACAAGCTCGGTCGCATCCTCATCCCGGCGGTGCTCCGCAGCTACGCGGCGCTCGATCGTCAAGCGCTGTGGGCCGGCATGGGCCGCCACCTCGAGCTCTGGTCCAAGGAGCGCTTCGACGAGCTGCGCGCGAGCGCGCTGTCCGATCCGGATCGTCGCGCGGAGATGGCCTCTCGCCTCGCGGAGCTCGGGCTGTGAGCGGGCCGAGCGACGATCGCGAGCGCGCGTCGGGAGCAGGCGAGGCCTCTCCGTTCGTTCACGCGACGGTGATGTTGCGAGAGACCCTCGACGCGTTGGATCCGAAGAGCGGCGGGTTCTACGCCGACGCCACGATCGGGGGCGGCGGGCACGCCGAGGGGATCCTCGAGCGGAGCGCGCCGGACGGACGGCTGTTCGGCGTGGACCGCGATCCGAGCGCGCTCATGGCGGCGCGCGAGCGACTCGCCCGCTTCGGGGATCGCGTGACGTTGGTGCACGGCGCGTTCTCGGATCTCGAGCGCTTGCTCAACGAGCACGCGCGCCCGCGCATCGACGGAGTGGTCGCCGACCTCGGTGTCAGCTCGCCGCAGCTCGATCGCGCGGAGCGCGGCTTCTCGTTCCGCACGACCGGCCCGCTCGACATGCGGATGGATCCGACGCGCGGTCCGAGCGCGCGCGACCTCATCCACGAGACGAGCGAGCGCGAGCTCGCCGACCTGATCTATCAGCTCGGTGAAGAGCGCAAGTCGCGTCCCATCGCGCGATCGATCAAGCGGGCCGATGAGGCGAACGAGCTCGAGACGACCGACGATCTGCGTCGCGCGGTGGTGCGCGCGGTAGGTCCGCAGCGACGCGGCGGGATCGATCCGGCGACGCGCACGTTCCAGGCGCTCCGCATCGCGGTCAACCGCGAGCTCGCGGAGCTCGACGCCCTGCTCGAGCAGCTGCCGAGCGTGCTCGAGGACGACGGGGTCGCGGTGGTGATCTCGTTCCACTCGCTGGAGGACCGCAAGGTGAAGCGCTTCTTCCGCGGCGAGCCGACGTTGGCCCCGTTGACCAAGCGCCCTCTGATCGCCGACGACGCCGAGCAGGCTACGAACCCGCGCTCGCGCAGCGCCAAGCTCCGCGCCGCGCGGCGCGTGCCGAGGGCCGCATGAAGGCGCGCTTCTTGATCCTCTGGAGCGTGGCCGTGATCGCGGCCGCGGCCGCGTTCGTCTCGCACCTCATGTTGCGTCAACAGACCGTGCAGCTCGGCTACGAGGTCGGGCAGGCGCGGCGCGATCAGCGGCGCCTCATCGAGCAGCGGCGTCTCCTCGCGGTCGAGGCGGCGACGCTGCGACAGACCGAGCGCATCGAGACGATCGCGCGCGGGCGGCTCGACATGGACATCCCGGAGCCGGCGCGCGTGGTGCCGGTCGGACGTGAGCGGCGCCAGGAGCGGCTGAGCGGGAGGGTGCGGTGAAGGGCGCGCCGACCGAAGAAGACGCGAGCCTCGTCGCCGACGCCAAGCGCCGGCGGTGGATCCGCGTGCGCATCGCGGTGCTCGGCCTCGCCGTCACCGTGGGGGCGGGCCTCGTCTCGCGCCGCGCGATCGAGCTCACCGTCCAGCACGGCCCGGCGCTCCGCGCGATGGCCGAGGCACAGCAGCTCCGCGACGTGCGGCTCGCGCCCAAGCGCGGGACGATCTACGACCGCCACGGCGCCGAGCTCGCGGTGAGCGTCGACGTCGAGAGCGTCTACGCGAACCCGCGCCTGATGCGCGCACAAGGTGTGGACACCGAGCGCGCGGCCACCCAGCTCGCGATGGTGCTCGGCGTCGATCGCGACCGCATCGCCACGCGGCTCCGGCAGGACCGCTACTTCGTGTGGATCGATCGACAGGTCACGCCCGCCCAGGCCAACGCGGTGCGCGCGCTCTCGATCGAGGGCGTGCAGTTCACCGAGGAGGCGCAGCGCTTCTACCCCAACCGCGAGCTCGCCGCGCACCTGCTCGGCTTCGCGAACGTGGACGGGGTCGGCATCGAGGGTCTCGAGCTCTCGCTCAACGATCGCCTGCGCGGATCGGTCGAGCCGGTCCCCGCGGTGCGCGACCGCCAGGGTCGCGTGGTGTTCAGCGATCAGCTCCTCGACGATCGCGCGGCGCAGGGCGACGACATCTATCTCACGATCGACAAGACCATCCAGCACGTGGCGGAGCGCGAGCTCGCGCTCGGCGTGCAGACGTCGGAGGCGCGCGCGGGCAGCGTCGTGGTGATGGATCCGCGGACCGGCGAGATCCTCGCGATGGCGAACTACCCGACGTTCAATCCGAACGAGCCCTCGCACTTTCCCGCCGCGTCGCGCCGCAACCGCGCGGTCACCGATCGCTTCGAGCCGGGCTCGACGCTCAAGCCGTTCACCGTCGCGGCCGCGCTCGCCGCCAACGTGATCACGCCGACCCAGCGCTTCGACGTGCGCGGCAACGCGCCGGACCACCGCGGCAATCCACGCCTCGGCGTGCTCGCGGTCGCCGATCACTTCATCCGAGATACGCACCCGCGCGAGGAGCCGCTCTCCAGCGCGGAGGTGCTCACCTACTCGTCGAACATCGGCGCTGCGCTCATCGGCATGCAGCTCGGGCGTCGCGGGCTCTATCGTTCGCTGCGCCGCTTCGGCTTCGGCGAGCCGACGGGTCTGCCGTTCCCGGGCGAGACGGGCGGGATCCTTCGGCACCACAGCCGCTGGTACGAGATGGACCTCGCGACGATCTCGTTCGGCCAGGGAATGAGCTCGACGACGCTCCAGCTCGCGGTGGCGATGAGCGCGATCGCGAACGGCGGGCGGCTCATGGAGCCGCACATCATCTCGCGCGTGCAGGACAGTCGTGGCCGTACATCGGAAGAGAATTTGCCGCGTGTCCAGCGCCAGGTGGTGCCGCGTCGCACCGCGCACCTCGTCGGCGAGATGCTCACCGCGGTCACCGGTGAGGACGGCACGGGGACCGACGCGGCGATCGACGGTTACCTCGTAGCGGGCAAGACGGGCACCGCACAGAAGGCCGACTACGTCCACGGCGGGTACGCGGAGGACCTCTTCGTCGCGTCGTTCGTCGGGTTCGTGCCCGCGCAGGATCCGCGGCTCGTCATCGCGGTGGTGATCGACGAGCCGATCGTGAACCACTACGGCGGTCCGGTGGCGGGTCCCGTGTTCCGCCGCATCGGGGAAGCGACGTTGCGCCACCTCGGGGTCCCCGCGGACACCGGAGGCGAGGCGCTGGCGGAGATCGAGCGAGCCCACCGCGAGCGCGAGCGCGAGCGGCAGCGCGCGCGCCGAGACCGTCGCGGGGCGCCGGAGGCCGACGTGGCCGAGGCGAACGTCCCGACGATCACGCTCGAGCGGGAGCCCGGGCCGAACGAGGTGCTCGTCCCCGATCTGTCCGGCCAGACCGCGCGCGAGGCGTTGGTCACGCTGCGCCGCGTCGGGCTGACGTTCACCCTCGAGGGCACCGGCCGCGTGGCGGCGCAGGTGCCGGACGCGGGCGCCGTCTCGGCGCGCGGCGGTCGCGTGCGGGTGATCCTCGATCGCCCGGACGCGAACGACGAGGCCGATCTGCCCCCGACCTCGGCCGCGCCGGCTGCGCGAGCGCAAGGTACGTTGGCGGTCCTCGCCCCCGAGGCGGGAGGTTCGCGGTGAGCGCCGGCACCACGTTGGCGGAGCTCGAGGCGCGCGGCCTCGGCAAGGTGACGGCGGGCGATCCCGCGACGGTCGTGCGCGGCGTGCGCCACGACTCCCGCGAGGTCGAGCCGGGCGACCTGTTCGTCGCGATCAGCGGGCTCACGAACGACGGCACGAAGTACGCCGCGGCCGCGCTCGAGCGAGGCGCGAGCGCCTTGGCTGCCGAGTCCGCCCTCCCGCTCGACGCGCCGACGCTCGTCGTGCGCGATGCTCGCCGCGCGCTCGCCGCGCTGTCCGCGATCGTCTACGGCGATCCCACCGCGCGGCTCTCTGTCGTCGGGCTCACCGGGACGAACGGCAAGACGACGACGGCGTGGGTGATCGACGAGGCGCTCACGCACCTCGGGCAACGCCCCGCGCTGCTCTCGACCATCGAGACGCGGACGCCGACCCATCGCGAGGCCGCGCCGTTCACCACGCCGGAGGGCGACGCGATCGCCCGCTTCGCGCAGCGCGCGCTCGACGAGGGCGCCGACCACCTCGTGATGGAGGTGTCGAGCCACGCGCTCGCGCTGCATCGCGCCGACGCGGTGCACTTCTCGGTGGCCGGGTTCACGAACCTCACCCGCGATCATCTCGACTTCCACGCGTCGATGGAGGACTACTTCGCCGCGAAGGCGCGCCTCTTCGAGGATCTCGCGCCGCGCGCCGCGGTGATCAACGTCGACGACCCGGCGGGCGCCAAGCTCGCCGAGGCGTGCCGGGTGCCGCTCGTCCTCTGCGTGTCTCGGGAGGGCCGCGCGGACGCCGACGTGCGCGCGGCGTCGTGCGAGATGACGCGAGACGGACTGCGCGCCGAGATCGACGTGCTGGCGGAGCGCGTGACGCTGGCGAGCCCGATGATCGGGCTGCACAACCTCGACAACTTGATGCTCGCGCTCGGCGTGCTGCACGCGCTCGGGCACTCACCGCGCGCGGCGGCCGACGCGCTCGGACGCGCGAAGGGTGCGCCGGGCCGGCTCGAGCGGGTGGATGGGCTCGACGGGGTGAGCGTGGTGGTCGACTACGCGCGCACCCCCGACGCGCTCGCCCGCGCCCTCGACGCGCTCCGGCCGGTGACGGCGGGGCGGCTCATCGTGGTGTTCGGGTGTGGTGGCGATCGCGATCGCGAGAAGCGCCCCGAGATGGGCCGCGCGGCGGGCGAGCGCGCGGACCTCGCGATCGTCACGAGCGACAACCCGCGTACCGAGGATCCGCACGCGATCTTGTCGGCCATCGAGCCGGGGATCGCCGCGCACCTGAAGAGGGGGCCGTCGGGCTACGAGATCGTCGAGGACCGGCGCGCGGCGATCCGGCGCGCGATCGAGCGCGCACGGCCCGGCGACACGGTATTGATCGCCGGCAAAGGTCACGAGGACTACCAGATCCGCGGACGCGAGAAGCTCCACTTCGACGACCGCGAGGAAGCGCGAAGCGCGATCGCGGCGCGGCTCGGGGGGGAGGCCTGAGATGGCGACGCCGATCCCCGACAACGAGGCGAGCTTCGATGCAGATGAGCTCTCCGCCGCGGTCGGACCGCGCGTGCGAGGGGAGGGACGCGCCGTCCGCGGGGTCGTGCTCGACAGCCGTCGCGTCGGGCCGGGGAACGTGTTCGTCGCGCTGCGCGGCGAGCAACACGACGCGCACCGCTTCGTGGAGAGCGCGGTCGCGTCGGGCGCCGCCGCGGTGATCGTGGACCGCGAGATCGGGCCGCTCGACGTCGACGTCTACCGCGTGCCCGACACGCTCGCCGCGCTCGGCGCGCTCGGCGCTCTTCATCGCGCGCGCTCGCGCGCCGAGGTGATCGCGGTCACCGGCTCGGTCGGAAAGACGACGACCAAGGAGCTCATCGCGGCCGCGCTGCGCGGTATGGGACGCACCGTCCTCGCGACGGCCGGCAACCTCAACAATCGGATCGGCGTCCCGATGACGCTGCTCTCGATCACCGATGCGCACGACGCGGCGGTGATCGAGATCGGGATGAGCATCCCGGGTGAGATCGCGGACCTCGCGCGGATGACGGCGCCCCACGTCGGGGTCGTCACCGCGGTGGCCGAGGTGCACACCGAGGGCGTGGGGGGGCTCGCGGGGGTCGCGCGCGAGAAGGGCGCGCTCCTCGATGCGTTGCCCGAGGACGGCGTCGCGATCCATCCCGAGCGCGCGCCGTTGCTCCAGCCGTACGTCGACGCGTCCACCGCACGTCGCAAGCTTCGTTTCGGAGTCGATCCCGGGTCGGACGTGCGCGCGGAGGACATCACGGTCGACGAGGCCGGCACACGCTTCACCCTGGCGCTCGGTGAGCGGCGCTTCGGCGCGAGGCTCGCGCTCCTCGGTGAGGCCGCCGCCATCGACGCCGCGGCTGCGCTCGCCGCGGTGAGCGAGCTCGAAGGACCGCTCGACGCCGCCATCGCCGCCATGAGCGAGGTCCCGCGCGTCGCCCAGCGCATGTGCACGATCGCGGTGGAGGGCGGCGTCCTCCTCGTCGACGACACCTACAACGCGAGCCCGAGCTCGATGGCGGCCGCGCTCCGCACCGCGGCGGGCCTCGCGAAGGCGCGGGGCGGTCGCGCGATCGCGGTGCTCGGCGACATGCTCGAGCTCGGCGACGCGGAGGTGCGCGCGCACGAAGCGCTCGGCCGGCAGGTCGTGGAGCTCGGCGCCGCCGCGCTCCTCGCGCATGGCGCGCGGATGGCCCACGCCGTGAAGGCGGCGACCCGCGCGCAGAGCGGGACCCTGAGCACCAAGATCCGGCTGCTCGCCGACATCGACGCGATCGCGGGCTCGGTGCGCGAGCTCGCGCAGGCGGGCGACGTCGTCTTGGTCAAGGGCTCGCGCGGGATGCGGATGGAGCGGGTGGTCGCGGCGCTCGGAGGGCCGAGCGCGTGATCTACTACTTCCTCTATCCGCTCCACGACGAGCCCCATCTCGGGTTCCTCAACGTGCTCCGCTACGTGCCGTTCCGCGCGATCGCCGCGGCGCTCACCGCGATGCTCGTCACGTTCGGCGCCTACCCGTGGTTCATCCGACGCCTCCAGAAGCGACAGATCGGTCAGGTCGTCCGCAAGGAAGGCCCCGAGGGTCACCTCTCCAAGGCGGGGACGCCGACGATGGGCGGCGCGCTCATCCTGCTCGCGCTGATCATCTCGACGGTGCTCTGGGCAGACCCCGGCAACCTCTCGGTCTGGGTCGTGACCGCGGTGACCAGCGCGTACGGCGTGGTCGGCTACATCGACGACGCCGCCAAGATCAGGAAGAAGGACACCGGCGGCCTCGCGGGTCGCTGGAAGCTCGTCTTCCAGTTCGGCGTCGCATTCGGCCTCGGCGCGTACCTCTGGTACGGGCACATCGGTCTCCCGTCCGACTGGCTGGCGATTCGGAGCGAGGTGAACCTCCCGTTCGTCGCGTTCGAGAACCCGACGCTGATCAAGAGCCTCGACGCGGTGGCGCACGTCCGCGACAATCTCGTTATTCCGCCGTGGCTCTATTGCATCTTCGCCGCGGTGTGCATCGTCGGTTTCTCGAACGGCGTCAATCTCACGGATGGTGCGGACGGACTCGCGATCGGTCCGGTGATGGTCAACGCGGGCACGTACATGCTGCTCGCGTACCTCGCAGGCGTGACGTTCTTCGGGCAGGACCTCGCGGAGTATCTGCGCATCCCCTCGCTGCCGAGCGCGATCGAGCTCTCGATCTATTGCGGCGCCCTGCTCGGCGCGGGGTTCGGGTTCCTCTGGTACAACACGTACCCCGCTCAGGTCTTCATGGGCGACGTCGGCGCGCTCGCGCTCGGCGGCGGCATCGGCTCGCTCGCCGTGATGACGAAGAACGAGGCCCTGAGCCTCCTGCTCGGCGGCATCTTCGTCGTCGAGGCGGTGAGCGTCATCCTCCAGGTAGCGTCATTCAAGCTGTTCAAGAAGCGCATCTTCTTGATGGCGCCGATCCATCATCACTTCGAGAAGCTGGGCTGGCCGGAGCCTCGTGTGATCGTCCGGTTCTGGATCATCAGCATCATGCTCGCGCTCGCGAGCCTCGCCACGTTGAAGCTGCGATGAGCCTCCCTCTCACAGACGCGCGAGTCGTCGTGATCGGGGCGGGCGCCTCGGGGCTCGGTGCGGCCGAGCTGCTGCACGCGCGTGGCGCGCGGGTCGTGGTGAGCGAGGTCCGCACGGCGGCGGAGTTGGGCGAACCGGTCCGCGTCCTCGCGGCGAAGCTCGGCGATCGCCTCGAGCTCGCGCTCGGCGGTCACTCGCCGGATCTCTATGAAGGTGCCGCGCTCGTCGTGATCTCGCCCGGTGTACCTCCGCACGCGGAGTGGACGGACCTCGCGGCGCGCGGCGTCGAGGTGATCGGCGAGGTCGAGCTCGCGGCGCGGCTGCTCACGGCGCCGCTCGTCGCGATCACCGGCACGAACGGAAAGAGCACGGTGACGACGCTGGTCGGCGACATGCTGGCGCGGACCGGGATGCCGACGTTCGTCGGGGGCAACCTCGGGCGCGCGCTCAGCCACGCGGTCGGCGGCGAAGCCGACGTGGTGGGAGGCCGCGTGGTGGCCGAGCTCTCGAGCTTCCAGCTCGAGGCGGTGAAGGAGCTGCGGCCGAAGGTCGCGGCGTTGCTCAACGTCACCCCGGATCACCTCGATCGCTACCCGACGTACGAGGCGTACGCGCGCACGAAGGCGCGGATCTTCGAAGCGCAGGGCAAGGGCGACCACGCCGTCCTGCCGAGCGGCGAGATGAGCTCGCGCGGTCTCGCGCCTCGCTCCCCCGCCGACGGTGGGCCCACCCTCCACGAGTTCGGCGTCGGTGGAGAGGTCCACGTCGAGCGCGGGGACATCGTCGATCGCGAGACGGGTTGGCGCTTCCCGCTCGAGGCGCTGCGCCTCGCTGGGCAGCACAACGCGACCAACGCGTGCGCGGCCGTGCTCATCGCCCGGCTCGCGGGCGCGAGCGGTGACGCGATGAGCGCGTCGCTCCGCGAGTTCACCGGGCTCCCGCACCGCGCCGCGCTCGTGCGTCGGCTCGAGGACGTCGACTACGTGGACGACTCCAAGGCGACGAACGTCGGCGCCGCGGTGGCGGCGCTGGACGGCCTCGCGTCGCCCTCGCGCCGCGCGGTGTTGATCGCGGGCGGCGTCGACAAGGGCGGGAGCTACGCGCCGCTCAAAGAGCGGATGATGGAGGTCGGACGCGCCATCGTGTTGATCGGCGAGGCCGCGCCGCTGATCGCGGAGGCGATGCGCGACGCGGGCCTGCCGATCGCGCGGGCGCCGAGCCTCGAGGACGCGGTCGCGCGCGCGCGTGAGCTCGCCGCGCCGGGCGACCTCGTGCTCCTCGCGCCGGCCTGCTCGAGCTTCGACATGTTCAAGAGCTACGCGCATCGGGGCGACGAGTTCGTCCGGGCCGTGAACGCCCTGGAGGCGCGATGATCGCGCGCGTCCGTAGCTGGTTCGGCGGCGCGAGCGCCGAGGAGGACGGGGCCTCGGCGCCGACGCTCCCCACGCGCTGGCCCGAGGTCGTCGGTCCGGCCGACGCCGTCTTGTACGGCGCCGTGATCGCGCTGATCGCGTTCGGCGTCGTCATGGTGTACAGCGCAAGCTCCGTGTTCGCGTCCCAGCGCTACGAGGACGGCGCGTTCTTCCTCGTGCGGCAGGGCGTGTTCGCGCTCATCGCGCTGCCGCTGATCGTCGCGATCGCGCGCATCGACTACCACCGCTACCGCGCGCTCACCTATCCGATCCTCGCGGTCGTCGTGGGACTGATGATGGTCACCGCGCTCGGCTTCGGCCACTCGGCCGGCGGCGCGGCGCGCTGGATCGCGGTCGGCCCGATCCACATCCAGCCGGCGGAGATGGCGAAGGTCGCGGTCATCTTCTGGCTCGCGTACTCGCTCAGCAAGAAGCGCGAGAAGGTGAAGACGTTCAGCGTCGGGTTCCTCCCGCACGTGCTCGGCGCCGGCGCGCTCATGCTGCTGTGTCTGAAGCAGCCGGACTTCGGCAGCGCGGTGATGATCGCGATGCTCACGTTCGTCCTCCTGTTCACCGCGGGGGCGCGGCTCGGCTACATCCTCGGCGCGGCCCTCATCGCGATCCCGACCGTCTACCTCCTCGTCGTCACCACCCCGTACCGCATGGCGCGCATCGAGGGCTTCCTCGACCCGTTCGGGCATCGGCAGGGCACGGGGTACCACGTGGCGGAGTCGCTCCTCAGCTTCGGCTCCGGCGGCGTGTTCGGCGTCGGGCTCGGCGACTCGCGGCAGAAGCTCTTCTATCTGCCCGAAGCGCACACCGACTTCATCAGCGCGATCATCGGTGAGGAGCTCGGGCTCATCGGGATCCTCGTGATCGTCACGGTGTTCCTGCTCGTGTTCGTCCGCGGGATGCGCATCGCGTGGTCGGCGGTGGACGACTACGGAACGTACCTTGCGGTCGGCATCACGATGTTCCTCGGCATGCAGGCGTTCACGAACCTTGCGGTCGCGATGGGCATGGTCCCCACCAAGGGGTTGGTGCTCCCCTTCATCAGCTACGGAGGCTCCTCGCTGCTCGTGAACGCGGCGGCGGTCGGAGTGCTCCTCAACGTGTCGCGACCGCGCCGGGCTCCGTCCGGCGATGCGGCACCCACGGAACCGAAGTCGAGCCGGGCGAAGGCTCGCAAGCGTCGCGGTGCGCCCCTGGGCGCAGTCGAAGGAGGAACGGCATGATTCGACGGGTCATCATGGCGGGCGGAGGAACGGGCGGGCACCTGTTCCCGGCCATCGCGGTCGTCGAGGAGCTCAGGCGTCGGCAGCCCGGCGTCGAGGTCACGTTCGTGGGCACCGCGCGCGGGATCGAGGCGCGCGTGCTCCCGGAGCGCGGCGAGCGTCTCGAGCTCCTCGAGGTCGAGCCGCTCAAGGGTCGGACGACGAAGGCGCTCCTGCGCTCGCTGCGGATGCTTCCGTCGGCGTGCCTGCGGGCGTCGAAGCTTGTCACCGAGCTGCGGCCCGACGTCGTGATCGGCGTGGGTGGCTACGCGGCCGGGCCGATGCTCGCGGCGGCGGCCGCGCGTGGCGTGCCGACGGCGATCCTCGAGCAGAACGCGCACGTCGGGTTGACGAACCGGATGCTGGCACCGCTCGCCGGGCGCGCGTACGTCGCGTTCGAGGACGCGGCGAAGCAGCTCGGCGAGGGCAAAGCGCGCCTCGTCGGCAACCCGGTGCGCCGCGCGTTCGTCGACGCCGCGCGCGCCGCGCTCATCGACCCCGATGGCTTCGAGGCGCGCGCGAGCACCGTGCTCGTGCTCGGCGGTAGCCAAGGCGCGAAGGCGTTGAACGAGGCCGTGCCCGCGGCCCTCGCGCGCCTCGATCTGTCCGCGCGCGGCATCCACGTCATCCACCAGACCGGCGCCGCGATGCGCGACGAGGTCCAGGCGCGCTACGCCGCGCTCGGCGTCGAGGCCGAGGTCGTCTCCTTCCTCGACGACATGGCGCGCGCCTACTCCAACGCGGCGCTCGTGATCGCGCGCGCGGGCGCGACCACGCTCGCCGAGGTGTGCGCGGTCGGACGCGCCGCGATCCTCGTCCCCTATCCGTACGCGGCCGACGATCATCAAGCGGTGAACGCGGCCGCGCTCGAGCGCGACGGCGCTGCGATCCGGATCCTCGAGCGCGACCTGAGCGAAGCGCTCCTCGCCGGCGAGGCGCGGCGGCTGCTCGAGGATCGCGGAGCGCGCGCGCGCATGGCCGAGGCGGCGCGCAAGCACGGACGCCCGGATGCGGCGGCGGCGATCGTCGACGACCTCGTGGGCTGGCTCGGCGGCCCACCACGGCCCGAGGAGCTCGCGCGTGATCTCGCGAGCGATCCGGACGAAGGCGGCGGAATGCGGTTTGCGTCGATCGATTTCCGCGCGCGCCGCGGCCTCGCGCTCCAGCGCATGCGCTCGAGCGCCCCGCCGCCTCCCGCGTACCTCGAGCTCCGCGGTCCCACGCGCACCGTCGATCCGCTCGTCTGACCGGATCTCGAGCTCGCCTCGCCGCGCCCCGAGGCGCGTGGCGCGGGTCCCCGGCTGGGGCGACGACGGATCGACCGCGGCCCGGAGCCGACGCGCCGGACGACACTCGCGCGGCGCTCCCGTCGGGCCCGCGGCCGCCAGCTTTTTCGACGTCCTGCGTGAAGCGATCTAGAACCCAGGCAGGCGATGTTTCGCGGGCGCATTCGATCGATCCACTTCGTCGGGATCGGCGGCATCGGGATGAGCGGCATCGCGGAGGTGCTGCTCGCGAGCGGCTTTGCGGTCAGCGGCTCCGACGCCAAGGCGAGCGAGACGACCAAGCGGCTCGAGTCGCTCGGCGCGCGGATCCACGTCGGCCACGCCGAGGAGAACGTGACCGGCGCGGACGTGGTCGTGTTCTCGAGCGCGGTGCCGCGGACGAACCCCGAGCTCGTGGCCGCGCGTCGCGCGTCGATACCCGTGATCCGGCGGGCCGAGATGCTCGCCGAGCTGATGCGCCTCAAGGACGGCATCGCGATCGCAGGCTCGCACGGCAAGACGACGACCACGTCGTTGATGGCCACCGTGCTGCGCGAGGCCGAGCTGGATCCGACGGTCGTGATCGGCGGCAAGCTCAACGCGCTCGGCACGAGCGCGACGGCGGGACAGGGCGAGCTCCTGCTCGCGGAGGCGGACGAGTCCGACGGGAGCTTCCTGTCGCTCACGCCCGTGATCGCGGTGATCACGAACATCGACGCGGAGCACCTCGATCACTACGGCGATCACGAGGCGGTGAAGCGCGCGTTCGCCGAGTTCGCCAACCGCGTGCCGTTCTACGGACTCGTGGTGGCGTGCCTCGATCACCCGCACGTGCAGGACATCCTGCCGAAGATCGAGAAGCGCACCGCGACGTACGGGCTCAGCGCGCAGGCGGACTACCGGGCCAAGAATCCGACCGTGGAGGGGCTGTCCACGCGGTTTTCGTTGGTACGACGCGGTGAGGATCTCGGCGAGGTCTCGGTGCGCATGCCGGGGATCCACAACGTGCTCAACACGTTGGCCGTGATCGCGGTGGCCGACGAGCTCGGCGTGCCGCTCGCCACGACGCGCGCCGCGCTCGCCTCGTTCACCGGGGTGCAGCGTCGGTTCACGATCGTCGGCGAGGCGGACGGCGTCACGGTGGTGGACGACTACGGCCATCACCCGGCGGAGGTTCAGGTCACGCTCGAGGCGGCGCAGCGCGCGTACGGGCGGCGGCTGGTGGTCGCGTTCCAGCCGCATCGCTACACGCGGACGCACCACCTGTTCGACGAGCTCACGCGCGCGTTCAACCGCGCGGACGTGCTCTTCTTGACGGAGGTCTACGCGGCCGGCGAAGCGCCGATCGAGGGCGCGAGCGGCGCCAACCTCGCCGAGGCGGTCCGGCAGCACGGGCACCGCGACGTCACGTACGTAGGGAGCCTCGACGAGCTCGTCCCCGCGATGCGGGCACGCCTCCAGCCGGGTGACGTCGTCATCACCCTCGGCGCGGGCAGCATCACCACGCTCGGGCCGCGCCTCTTGGACGAGCTCGAGGCGGCGCTGTGAGCGAGCGCCCGACGCGCCGGCGTACGCCCACCAAGGCGAAGCGGCCCGAGCCGCGAAGCGACGAGGGTCGCGAGCCGACGCAGCGCAACCGTCGCGTGAGGAAGAAGCCCGAGGACGCGCCCGAGCCGGTGCGGGTGACGCGCGCGGAGCGCCTCGCGCGCGTCCGCGCATGGCTCGGGTCGATCGCCCTTCGGCTCCGGCGTCCGGCCGAGCTCGCGCTCCGCGGGGCGGCGGTGCTGGTGGTGGGGCTCGGCGCGGTGGCGCTCGGCCGGCTCGTCGAGCGGCACGTGCGGACCTCCGCCGCGTTCGCGGTGACCGAGATCGAGCTCGAGGGACACGTCCGCCTCTCGCGTGACGAGGTGTTGCAGACGGCCGGTCTCGCGCTCGGCGAGAACGTGTTCGAGCGCGCGCCTGAAGAGGCGGAAGAGTCGTTGCGAGCGCACCCATGGATCGCGGACGCCGACGTCGAGCGGCGCTTGCCGGGATCCTATCGCGTCGAGATCCGCGAGCGCCGCGCCGTCGCGTTGCTCGCGCTCGGCGAAGTGTTCCTCGTCTCGGAGGACGGCGAGGTCTTCAAGCAGGTCGAAGGCGACGACCCGGTGGACATGCCGGTGATCACCGGCATCGAGCGGGCGCGCTTCCAGCGTGATCGCGGCTTCCGTACGTCGATCATCCTCGAGGCGGTGGCGCTGCTCCACGACTACCGCGCCGCGGGGCTCGCGGGGCGCGAGCCGATCGTCGAGCTCCACGTCGAGCGCAACGACGGGCTCAGCCTCTACGTCGGGACCGACGCGACGTACGTGCGCCTCGGCCGTGGCCCGTTCCGGCCGAAGCTCGAGCGCCTCCGGACCGTGCTCGACGAGCTCACCGGGCGCGGCGCACGCGCGATGTACGTCTACCTCGACAACACGCGGCGCCCCGACCGCGTCACCGTACGCATCCGGGACGAAGCCGCGCTCGCGCAGCCCGAGCCCGCGGATCCCGTCCCCGGCGGCTGAGTCTCAGGCGGTTGCGGCTCACGCGGCGAGCGCGTGTCCGCGCGCGACGCCCGATCGGTCGCTGAGGCGCGCCGCGCCCGCCCAGGTCACGACCGCCATCGCGTACGCCATCACCATCCCGCTCGCGGCGTAGAGCGCGAGCACGTATCCGATCGGCGTCCGCTCATCGATGAACGGGCCCACCGTGAAGCTGATCGGCAGCGCGACGATCCACGCGAGCGCGGTCCACGCGATCCATCGGGTCGCGTGACGGGCGCGCCCGCGCAGCTCGAGCCACTGCGCTCCGCCGATCGAGACGAGGCCGATCCCGCCCCCCAACACCGCCGCGATCCCGACCACCGCGGGATGGACGTCCTGGCTCGCCAGGGCGACGATGCCCATCGCGCTCGCCCACGCGAGCATGCCGCCGAAGCCGCTCAGCACCGCGTAGCGCGCGCGATGGATGCGGAGCGGGAACGCGGCGGCTTGCCCGGCGCCGAGCGCGAGCCCTTCGACGAAGCCCGCCACGACGACCATCGCCGCGACCGTGCCGTCGGACACGCCGGCGTGGCTCGCCGCGATCCCGACCGACATCGGGAACATGAACCCGAGCGCCTCGGCGAACGTCACCTTGACCGTCCAGCCGTACCGAGGCTGAGCGGATCGCAGCGCGCCGACGACCGCGACGATCGCGATCGAGAGGCCGAGCGAGCCGTAGACGAGGTGCAGCCAGTGCACGGTCCGCATCAGCGCGAGCTCGACGAGCATCCACACGGTGAGCGCGCCGCCCGCGAGGATCGTCGCGTCGATCGCGAACCGCGACCGCCTCCAGGCGAGCGCCATCGCGAGCGCGTTGGTGCCGCCGACGACCGCCGCGAGCAGGATCCCGGGCACGAGGAAGGTGGAGAACGGCATGTGCTCGAGCAGCCCGGTGTCGAGGTAGGGGTTGCCGCGCTGCCAGATCAGCATCTCGGCACCTCCGCCGATCGCCGAGAGGGCGGCGAAGCCGGTCAGCGCGATCACCAGGCCACGCACGGGGAGCTCGGCTCGAGGGACCGATTCGTCCATGACGCCGGTGCGTGCAAGGCGGGTGCCCGTGGCGCGGTCGAGGGATGCCGCGACGCGCGTCGCGACGACGAAACGGTTGCGCCACCGCTCAGCGCATCTTGCGCTCGCGGGCGTGCGCGAGGTGGGCCCGGTACGCCGCGATCGCGCCGTCGATCCTCCGGAGGAGCGCGCGGATCTCCGTGCCGCCGGGCTTGCCCGAGAGCGCGTCCTCGAGCCGCTCGTAGAGCTGCTGGAGCTTCTGGTCGCAGGCCTCCACCGCCTTCTTGGCGGTCGCGTGCGCGTCGAAGCGCTCGACCATCTCGAAGTCCGGGGTGACGAGGTACTGCGCGAGCTCGGCCTCGGCCTCGCGGAGGAGCCGCTGTGCGGCGTCGACGTCCGGGATCGTCTCCGAGTCCCACGTCAACAGATCTTCCGGGATCGCGTCACGGTGGAACCCGACGCGGAGCGACGCCGAGATCATCGCGTGCCGCAGCTCCGCCTCGCGCTCTCGTCGGGCCGCCTGTCGCTCGGTGAGCCGGTCGCGCGCGATCGCCTGATCGCGCTCGAGCGCCTCGAGCTCCGCCTCGACCGTGTCGATCGCGGCGACGTGCTCGACCGACCAGGACTCGCGGTGGAGCGTCTCCGCCACGACCTCCTTGAGCTTGCTGCTCCGCACGCGTCGTAAGCGCTCGATCTCTTCTTCGAGCCCTGCGGAGCTCATGGCGCCGAAGTCGTCGAGGACGACCTCGGTCATCTTCACCGCGCTCTCCGACGTCACCGCCGCGTTCGTGCCGGTGACCGTCGTCTCGCTGATCTCGCGCAGCGACTGCGCCACCTCCCCGAGGTCGGCGGGGCGCTCGTCGCGTCGCTTGGTCAGGCAGCGCCGGATGAGGGGCCAGAGATCGTCGGGCAGCCCGAGGCGCGCTTCGTCGAGCGGCGGTGGCTCCACCGTCATGTGCGCCTTCATCAGCTGGCCGATCGTGTTGCCGTCGATCGGGAGATCGCCGGACAATGTCTCGTACGCGAGCACACCGAACGCGTACACGTCGGTGCGAGGGTCGTCCCCCGATCCCATCCACTGCTCGGGCGACATGTACTCCGGCGTCCCGATCAGCGTGCCCTCCCGCGTCAGCTTTCCGCCGTCGTCCCAGTCGTCGTTCACCGCCTTGGTGAGCCCGAAGTCCACCACCGTGACGCGCTCTCCGTCCTTGCGGTTGACCATGATGTTTTCTGGCTTGAGATCGCGATGGATCATCCCGAGCTCGTGCGCGCGCGCGACCGCCTCCGCGACCTGGATGAGCACGTTGAGCGCCCGGGGCGGAGGCAACCGCCCTTCGTCGTGAAGCACCTCGGCCAACGAGCGGCCTTCGAGCAGCTCCATCACGATGAAGTAGAGCCCGCGCTCGGAGTATCCGAAGTCAAACACCTTGACGACGCTCGGGTGATCGATGCGGCTCGACGCGCGCGCCTCACGCGCGAAGCGACTCAGGGCGCGGTTGTTCCGCGCGAGCGCGGGCTGGAGCACCTTGATGGCGACGGGCCGCCCGAGCGCAGGCGCGAAGGCCGCGTAGACGACGCCGATCGCGCCCCGGCCGAGCTCCTTCTCGATCACGTAGCGGCCGTCGAGCTCCTCGCCCGGGGCGAGGAAGGCGTCCTCGGGTCGCGAGCTGGCCGAGTCACTCCCGAGGTGCGCCAAGGGGGTGCCGTCGAACGGGCAGAAGCGCGCCGTCCCAACGTCGCGTTTGCACTGGGGGCAGACCGGCACCGGAGCCTCATCTTGCACGAAATTTGGCCGCGCGATCCGGCTCCTGTAGTGGTGCTCCTGAGGCGGCGAAAACCCGCTGGGAGCTAGAGCGCAGGAGCGGAATCGAAGATGGCCGAGAACGAAATCATCGCAGGGCTCGACCTCGGGACGACCAAGGTGTGCGCCATCGTCGCCGAGGTGACCGATGAGGGGCTCGACATCATCGGGATCGGGTCGGTCCCGAGCAAGGGGCTGCGCAAGGGCGTGGTCGTGAACATCGAGTCGACCGTCCAAGCGATCCGCGCTGCCATCGAGCAGGCCGAGACGATGGCCGGCGTCGAGATCGGATCCGTGTTCGCCGGCGTGGCGGGGAGCCACGTCCGCGGGATCAACCAAGAGGGTGTGGCGGCGATCGCGACCCGCGAGGTGTCCGAGGAAGACGTGAGGCGCGTCCTCGAGCAGGCCAAGGCGATCCCGCTCCCCGGCGACCGCCATGTCATCCATGTCCTCCCGCAGGAATTCATCGTCGACGACCAGGACGGCATTCGCGAGCCGGTCGGGATGAGCGGCGTGCGCCTCGAGGCGCGCGTCCATCTCGTCACCGCGGCGAGCGCGGCCGCGCAGAACATCACGAAGTGCTGTGAGCGCTGCGAGCTGCACGTCGCGGACATGGTCCTCGAGCCGCTCGCGAGCGCCGAGGCGGTGCTGAGCGAAGACGAGAAGGAGATCGGCGTCGCGCTGATCGACATCGGCGGCGGGACCACCGACCTCATCATCTACGTCGACGGCGCGGTCGTGCACACGAGCGTGATCCCGATCGGCGGGCTCAACCTGACGAACGACATCGCCACGGGCCTCCGGACCCCGATGGCGGAGGCCGAGCGGATCAAGATCAAGTACGGCTGCGCGGCGACCGCGATGGTCGACGAGGACGAGACGATCGAGGTGCCCTCGGTCGGCGGACGCGCACCGCGGGTGCTCTCGCGGCAGGTGCTCTGTCAGATCATCGAGCCTCGCGTCGAAGAGATCTTCAGCGCGGTCGGCCACGTGATCGCGGAGACCGGCTACGCGGACATGCTCGCGAGCGGCGCCGTGATCACGGGCGGCACCACCCAGCTCGACGGGATGCCCGAGCTGGCCGAGCAGATCCTCGGCCTCCCGGTGCGCCGCGGCGCCCCGACCGGGGTGGGCGGGCTCACCGACGTCGTGAAGAGCCCCGCTTACTCGACCGGCGTGGGCCTCGTGAAGTTCGGAGCCGCGCGCATCCGTTCCGCGCCGGTGATCGAGGAGTCGGTGCCAGTGCCCACCCGCGGCGACGGGTGGGGGAGCCGGCTCGGTGCGTGGTTCAAGGAAGTGTTCTGAGCCTGTATCTATAAACGGAAGTTGACGACGGATCCTCTGGCGGGCGAACCATAGGGACCGTGACGTAGGGAGGAATGGCAAACATGGGTATCTCGATCGAGTTCGCGGATGACGCGGAGATGCAGGCACGCATCAAGGTCGTCGGTGTTGGTGGCGGTGGGGGCAACGCGCTGAACACGATGATCCAGAGCGGGCTCGAGGGCGTCGAGTTCATCGCCGCCAACACGGACATGCAAGCGCTCGACGCGAACTACGCGCCGACCAAGCTTCAGCTCGGGAACGCCTTGACCAAGGGCCTCGGCGCGGGCGCGAACCCGGACGTCGGCCGCAAGTCGGCGCTCGAGGACGTGCAGCGCGTGAGCGAGGCGCTCGAGGGCGCGGACATGGTCTTCATCACCGCCGGGATGGGCGGCGGCACGGGCACCGGCGCCGCGCCGATCATCGCGCAGATCGCGCGGGACCTCGGCGCGCTCACGGTCGGCGTGGTCACGCGGCCGTTCCACTTCGAGGGCCGTCGGCGCGCGAAGAACGCGGATCACGGCATCGAGGAGCTGCGCCAGTCGGTCGACACGATCATCACGATCCCGAACCAGCGCCTCTTGAGCCTCGACAACGACGACATGTCGCTCCTCGAGGCGTTCCAGCGCGCCGATGACGTGCTCGTGCAGGCGGTGCGCGGGATCAGCGACCTCATCACGCACAGCGGGATGATCAACGTCGACTTCGCGGACGTGAAGACGATCATGAGCAACATGGGCCGCGCGCTCATGGGCACCGGCTACGGCAAGGGAGATCGCCGCGCGCTCGACGCGGCGGAGATGGCGATCAACTCGCCGCTGCTCGACGAGGTTAGCGTCGAGGGCGCGACGGGCATCCTCATCAACTTCACGGCCGGCCCGGACGTGCGGCTGCGCGAGATCAACGAAGCGGCGAGCCTGGTCCAGCAGGAGGCGCACGAGGACGCGAACATCATCTTCGGCCTCGTCACCGACATGGACATGGGCGACGTGGTCAAGGTCACCGTCATCGCGACCGGTTTCGACTCGGAGACCGCGTGCGACGTCGACGAGGCGGTGCAGCAGGCGACGCGCGACTCGGGCATCCAGAAGGTCCGCCCGAGCCTCGCGCCGCAGGTCGTCGCGCCGGCGGTCCGCCGCGCGTCCATCGCGCCGATGCGCGCCTCGAGCGTCCCGCCCCGCCGTCGTGCGAGCGTGCCGCCCGAGCAGGTCTCGCTCGCGGAGAGCCGCGTCGGAGGTCGCGCGTTCGGCGCGTCGGCGCTCCACGACGAGGCGGTGCTCGACATCCCCGCGTACCTTCGTCGGGGCGCCGCGCACGACTGATCGCGCGAACGCTCCGCGGCTCTCGTACGACGCCCGCCGACCTTCGCCGCGCGGGCGTCGCTGCGTTCGGGTCGAGATCCCGACGCCCGACGCGGCTCAGTCCTCGTCGTCCTCGAGCTCGGCGAGCATCCGCGCGTCGGTCTTCGCGAGGCGCAACAACCTCTGGCGCTCGCTCATCACCCGCGTCGCGTAGCGCGTCTCGCCGCACGCTCCGCGGTTATAGGCGCCGAGCCCCTCGCGCACTCCCCCGCAACGTTGGATGCTGTTCGACAGTAGCGTCGCGCCGGCCTCGAGGACCTCTTCTTGACATGCGTCGGCGCGGTGCGAGCAGCGGCGGCGGTAGTTCTCCGACTGCACGTACCGCACGCGTGATCCCGAGCCGCGCGGATGGAGCTGCACGATGCCCCGCTCGCCCGCCGCCCCGGCGGCCGAGGGATCCATCCCACTCTCGCGCATCGCGACCGCCGCGAGCAAGAAAGGATCGATGTCGTGCCGACGCGCTGCCTCGCCGATCAACGTCGCGAACGTCGCGGTGCGCTCCGCACACCCGCCGCGCGCGAGGCGACAGTGGCGGACGTACTGGACGCGCTCGCCCGAGCGCCACACCGTCATCCGCCGCTCGAGCGCGCGCCGGAGCGCGCTGACCGCTTGGTCGGTCGCGACCGCGATGTTCTCTTGGGCGCGCCCCCGCTCGGGGACGGTGAAGACGATCAGGGCGACGCAAGCGAGAGCCGAGGCCAGAAGTAGCGCGCCGAACGGCGTGTACGTGAAGCGAAACGAGTTGCGCGAGCGCATGACTCTCTCCATGACGGGGGACTCCGTGAGAACTGCTGTCGTGCGTGAAGGGTCGTTCGAGGGGCCGTGGCGCCGTGGAGAGCGCCCTCTGAGAGCCGCCTGGGTCGAACGACCGCGCCGTCATAAGACGGCTCGCGCCCACTTACAATGAAGCGTGCGCGATACGCCCCCTCCTGCGGGGGCGCGCGTTCGACGAGAGCGTAATTCCACCGAGCCGTCGGCTCCGCTTCGCTCTGCCGCCGGCTCGAATGGAGCGGGCCCTCAGCAGCAGGCGTCTTCGCACACGAGCGCGATATCCACTGTCATGTCGCTCACTTCGCACACTCCGCCACCCTCCTTGTCGAGGATCACGGACGCGACGTGGCCGCCCACGATGGTATCGATGAAATCGAGCCGGACGCCGCTGCGGCCCCACTCCGGCTCGCTCGTGACAAGAGCCGATGCGTCGAACATCTCCCCCGCGTCGGTGCGGATGACGACCGTCGCGGTGAGGAAGCTGCCGAGGTCGCAGCGCGTAGCCGCCTCGAACGTGACGCTCGAGCCGCGGAGCCGCAGCGCGTCTTCCGGTGCTTCAGGTCCGCGCACGGACACGGAGCCGCTGAGTCGCAAGCCGTGTTCGCCGGGATGGAACGTCTCGACGTACGTCGCTTGCGAAGGCTCGCCGGTGCGCTGACTCCACCCGCACGGCGCGCCGTCGCACACCGACTCGAAGTCCTCGCTGTACATGAGCGCGGGGGCCGGCACCGGATCGCACGCGAGCGCCGAGACGATCACCAGCACGCAACTCCACGTGACGCGCGAGGTGACGCGCGAGGAATGGGCTGTCCACTTCACTCGCGACCCTCCAACGCGATCCCGAAGAACGGACCGCCGAGGTCGAGGCCGTGGTCGTACGCGTTCATGTGCTCCCACTGGAAGTACTCCCAGCCGAAGCGCGGGCCGAGGGTGAAATGTGCGTCGGGGCGGAACGCGACGATCCCCTCGATCGCGAAGCGTCCGCACACCTGATCGCTCGAGACGCCATCGAGCACCACGTTCATCCACCCCGCGCCGCCGACCACCATCAGGCCGAGCTCGAACACGCGGGCCGGCGCGAAGCGCACCTGTGCGGTGAGCAGGAGGTCCGCGCCGACCACGCTCGCGTCCTCGCGCTCGGGGTGCGACCACGTCATGCCTCGGACGCCGAGGCGCCCACCCAACCAGAGCCACTCGATGACCGGGATCTGGAGACCGACGTACCCCGTCGGCACGACGCGGACGCTGCGGTAGCGAACGGCGCCGAGCGCGCGGTCGAAGCTCGACTCCTCGGGGAACGCGGCGCGGGGCGAGAGCTCCACCGAATAGTGGGGCACAGGGATGGGCGGCCGGCTGGGGGGCGGCGGGGGACCGGGGTGCGCCGTCTGGCCGGGGAGGGGGCCGCCGACCTCGGGGACCCCGCCGGGCGGGACGAGGAGACGCGGCGCGGGCGGGCTCGCCGCGTCGGGCGCCTCGGAGGGAGGCGGCTCGGTGGGCTCGAGGCTCGCCTCGTCCTCCTGCGCGGTCGCGGGCGCGGCGCCGAGGAACACCGCGGTCAGCGCGAGCCGGCGGAGCGCGAGCGACGACACGCGGCGAGCATAGTAGGATCCCCATGGCCATGGAACGTGAGGCAGATCGTCGAACGAGCCCCTTTCGGATCTGGCTGTTGCCGTTCGGGCTGCTCATCTCGACCGCGGTGGTCGTGTTCGCGGTCGGCTTCGGGCTCGACGCGTGGGACGAGCCGAGCCCGAGCGCGGTGCTCACGCTCCTCTGGCGTCCGAACCCGCAGTCGGTGCTCGGCGCGCTGTCCAGCGCGGCCGAGGTCGTCGCCGCGGTCCTCGGCATCGCGATCACGGTCGTCGCCATCGTCGTCGAGCTCGCGTCGAATCGGTACACGCACCGCATCACCGAGCTGTTCGTCGCCGAGCCGATCAACTTCGCCGTGATGGGTTTCTTCGTGGTGACCGCGCTCCAGTGCCTCGCGGTCAGCGTGGTGTTCGACATGGGCACCGGCGCCGAGGTCGGCTTCGTCCCGATCATCGGGAGCATGATCTCGATGGTGATGCTGGGCCTGAGCCTCGCCATCTTGCTGCCCTACTTCGCGTTCGTGTTCTCGTTCCTCAACCCGATCGAGATCGTCGACCGCATCCGGCTGCATACCCTGGACGTCATCGCGAGCCGCCGGGCGACGTGGACCGAGGAAAAGAAGCAGCAGGAGGCGGTGCGCGGGGTCGAGCAGCTCGCGGACGTCGCGCTCAACGCGATGGAGCACAAGGACAAGGGCGTCTCGATGGCGAGCGCCGACGCGCTGCGCTCCCTGCTCGGCGAGTACCAGCGCCTTCGGGCCGGGCTCCCGGAGGCGTGGTTCCGAGTCGACGGCGAGCTCGCGCACAACCCGGACTTCGTGTCGATGTCCCCCGCCGTGCTCGACTCCGTGACCGACCGCAAATACTGGCTCGAGATGAAGATCCTGCGGCAGTACCAGACGCTCTACAGCGAGGCGCTGAACCGCATGAGGGACATGAACTACCTCATCGCGATCAACACGCGCCACATCGCGGAGGCCGCGCTCGAGAAGAACAACCGCACGCTCTACGAGCTCACCGTGAAGTTCTTCAACACCTATCTGCGCGCGACGATCAACGCGAAGGACGTGCGCACCGCGTACAACGTGCTCAACCAGTACCGCCTCCTCGCCGAGGCCGCGCTCGCGTACGAGGGCGGCCGTCATGCGATCGAGCTGGCGCGGTACTTCAAGTACTACGGCGGGGTCTCCTTCAACCAGAAGCTCCCGTTCATCCTCGAGACCGCGGCGTACGACCTGTGTGCGCTCAACGAGCTCGCCTACGAGCGCGACAGTCCGTGTGCGCGCGAGCTGCTGCGGATCTTCCTGCAGGTGGATCGGGAGAGCGAGAGCGACGATCAGGAGTCGAGCCTGCGCGGCGTGCGCAAGGCGCAGGTCAAGCTCGCGACGTTCTACCTGATGAAGAACGAGGAGGAGCTCGCGCGCGAGGTCTTCCGCGACATGGCGAACGAGCAGCCGCAGCGGCTCGCGTCGATCCGCAACGAGCTGCTCGCGATCAGGTCGAGCGAGTTCTGGGAGATCAGCGACCGCGGCGTCAACTTCGATTACCTGCCGCCGAAGCGCAAACGACGCATGCTGGAGTTCTTCGGGTGGTTCGGGGATCGCCTGCCGCCGCTGCCGGAGCGGGTGTCGGGAGAGTTCCTCGAGTCGTCGCCGACCATCCCGCCGAGCAGCGCGGGGACCGAGCTGAGCTCCGAGGCGCAGCAGATGCTGAGCACGGTCGGGATCGGCGCCGATGGTCAGGCCGATCCCGGTCGGCGCCCGAACTGACTAAACCGACGGGCCACGCCCCACGGAGGCGCGCGGGACCGACGCTCAGTGGCCGCCGACCTCGCGGTTGAAGCTGTCGATCCCGAGGATCGGGCCGTGAGTTCCACCCTGCGGAGGGGTCGCGCGCTCCTCGCGCTCCTCGCGCGCCTGACGCTCGCGGTCGCGCTGCTCGCGCTCGCGTTGCTGCCGCTCCAGCTCCGCCAAGCGCGCGTCGCGCTGCGCGCTCTCGAGCCGGTCCGCGCGGCCGCGTCGCCCGCTCGGCCGACGTCCCACGCCGGCCGGTGGTTGCTCCGCGACCGGGTCGCTCTCTTCGGGATCGTCGGTCGGCTCCGCTCCGGCTCGATCCGCTCCGGCTTGCTGGACGCGGTCGGTCGGCGTGACGCCCTCGTCCAGGTCGCCTTCTTCGATCTCGGTGCCGCCGCCGATGCTCGTCGGATCGAGCTCCGGATCGCTCGTGGGCTCGCCCGCGATGGCGGGGTCCGGATCGGCGGCGCTCGCTCCTCCACCGCCCGCGTAGAGGCCGATCGCGGCGCCGCCTCCGAGCCCGAGGGTCGCCACCGCGATCGCGACGTACATCGGGGCGCGTCGCGCGGGGGGCAACGGCCGCTCGTCCAGCGCGATCGCGGGGGGCTGGAAGCGGGGGATCGGATCGGATCCCGAGTCCGAGCTGCGCCTCGGGGTGGGCGCATCCTCCGGTCGGATGATGATGCCGGACGAGACCTCGACCGGCTCGGGGACGTCGTCGTCGATCGCGACGTCGGGTGCCGACAAGCTCTCTCGCAGCTTGGCTTGCACGCGCTCCAGCGCGTCGCCGCCGTATCGCGACACCATCTCGGAGACGCGGTGACGATCGCCGACCCCCACCGTCTCGCGAGCCGCCGCGCGCAGCGCCGCGCCGAACTCGGCCGCGCTCGAGTAGCGCTCGTCCCGGTCGCGCTCGAGCGCCTTGGCGACCACCGCGGCGACCGACGTGGGCACCTCGGAGGCGACCGTGTGCGCCGACGGGATCTCCATCCGCGTCACGCGCTCGAGCACCGCGAGCGGGTTCTCCGCATGGAAGAGGCGCCGGGTCGTCAACGTCTCCCACGCCACCACGCCGAGCGAGAAGAGGTCGGAGCGGCGATCGAGGTCCTTGTCCGCGACCTGCTCGGGCGAGAAGTAGCTCAGCTTGCCCTTGAACTCGCCGGTGCTCGTCTTGGTGCGGCGGAGCACCGCGCGCGCGACGCCGAAGTCGGTGATGCGGACCCGGCCGTCGACGCCGACGAGGATGTTCTGCGGCGAGATGTCGCGATGGACGAGCTGGAGCGGGGCACCGAACGGCGTCTTCGCCTCGTGCGCGTCGTGCAGGCCCTGCGCCGCCTGCGCGATGATCTCGCACGCGACGTCGATCGGGCAGTTCTGTCCGTCCTTGGCGGCGTTCCGGAGCAACGTGCTGAGCGTCGTCCCGACGACGAGCTCCATGACGAGGTAGAGCGAGCCGTCGTCGGCGCGCCCGAGATCCATCGTCGACACGACGTTCGGGCTGTCGATGTACGCGGCGAGCTTGCCCTCGTCCATGAACATCGTGACGAAGCGTTCGTCGTCGGTGAGGTGCGGGAGCATCCGCTTGAGCGCGACCAGCTTCTGGAAGCCGGCCTCCCCGAGCACGCGGGCGGCGTACACCTCGGCCATCCCTCCCGACGCGATGCGGAACAGGGTCTGATAGCGGCCGTAGATGTGGGGAACCGCCGGCTGGCGGGCCGAGCTCATCGTGCAGAAGCATAGCCCACCTGGAATGCGTTCGCCCAGACGCCGGCGCGCCCGTGACGACCGTGCAGGTGCGTATGTGTCAGGGCGGGTCGCACAGGAGGTCGTCGCTGCGATCGACGTCGTCCCCCTCTTCGCAGAAGTGCACTCCGCTCGAGGTGCAGAACATGCCCGCGGCGCCCTCGATACAGCCGGCCACCGCGCAGTGATCCACCTGGGCCACGCAGCGGCTCAGCTCGCACGCGTGGCCCGGTGGGCAGTCGCTGTCCATCGCGCAGCGGCAGTCGCCGGTCGTCGCGTCGCAGACGCCGATCCCACCGCATGTCGAGTTGACGCGACACTCCGGGACCTGATCGATGTCCAGCGTGAGGTAGGTGCGCCGACCGATGTAGAACGGATGCTCGATGCGAAAGAACCGCTCGGGCGGGTTGCTGTCGGCGAGGTCGCCGCAGCTCTCGCTGTGACAGAACCGCACCCGCACGTTTACGTCGATCGTGCCGTCGTGCGAGTCGAGGCTCACGCAGTCGATGGTCTGGACCGAAGCGGTGAGCGGGAGCGCCCGCACCGTCGCGCCACCCATCCACGGCACGTTGAACTGGTGGGTGGCCGCGTTGCGCGCCTGCACCTCCGCGAACCATCCCGTCTCATCGGGGGCAGGAGGCAAGCGCACGGACAGCTCCAGGATCGCGTTCTCCGCGCATCCGGTGAGCGCCGCGAGCGCGAGACCCGCGACGACGAGCGGTCGGCTCATGTCCCCCCCAGTCGGATCGTCCGGTCCGGGAACGACGGCCTTAGCTGAGCATCATCTTGGAGCACGACCGCCGCGACGATCCCTCCTGCGATCGCGAGGCCGACCAGGATCGGGATGATGATGACCGCCGGGTCCACCCCATCGCCGCCCCCGCTCGGGATCGGTCGGAACGTCACCGTGATCAGCTCGCGCTGACCGTCGGAGAGCGGCCCCTCCCACACGAACGGGAGGTGCTCGTCGATCCGCGCGATGAGCGAGTGATCACCGGCGTCGGTCTCGAGCACGAGCGGCCGCTCGCCCGAGTCGGCGACCGCGCGGCCGTCGAGGCTCAGGTCGGGATGGACGTCGGGCTCGATGCCCGCGAGCTCCAGCACCGCGACGCGCGCCGCCTCTTCGCGGCGGTAGTTTTCCGCGTTCGCGCGGATCTCCTCGGCCATCGAGGGGTGCTCCGAGAGCAACCGGGCGAACGCGTCGCGCGCCTCGCGATGGCGGCCGAGCGCGCGGAGCGCGACGCCGTAGTTATAGAGCGCGCTCGGTGCGCAGGTGAGCGCGTAGGCGCGCGAGAAGTTGTCGATCGCATCGGACCATCGCCCGGCGTCGATCGCGGCCGCGCCGGCCACGAACAGCGCCTGCGCCTGTTGGATGTCCGTCTCGGTCGGCGCGCAGTCCGGTGCGTCGGTCTGCGCGAGCGCCCTCGGCGCGACCGCCGCGCTCACCCCGACCACGACGGCGACGACCAGGAGCCCCTGCGCGCGGCGCGCCACGCGCTCGGCCGGGCTAGCGAGGGACCAACCCTGGGCCGCTGCCATGCGGCGAGTATCGATCAGCGCGTTCCGATTACAAAGCGCGGAACGCGTGCGCCTCGGGCTCACTCGGCGCCCACGTACGCGCGCAGCGACGCGATCAGCGCGCCGTTCTCGTCGCGCGTCCCGATCGTCACGCGCAGCGCGCTCGAGAGGCGTGGGTCGTCGAAGCGTCGGACCTGGATTCCGTCGTCGGCGAGGTGTCGGTGCGCGCGCGCCGCGTCGGGCACCTCGATCAGGATGAAGTTCGCGTCGCTCGGGCGCACCCGGACGGAGCCGAGCGCGGTGAGCGCTGCGACGACACGGTCGCGCTCGGCGATCGTCTCGCGGATGCCCGCGTCCAACACGTCCGCGTGGCGGGTGAGGAGCTCGACCGCGATCGACTGCGACGGAGTGGGCAGATTGTACGGCGGTCGCGCCTTGTCGATCTCGTGCGCCAGGGTGGCGGGCGCGCGGAGCCAGCCCACGCGGAGTCCGGCCAGACCGATCTTGGAGAGCGTGCCGAGCGTCGCGACGTTCGGGTGACGTCCGAAGAACGGCGTGGTGCGGCCGGCGAACGGCGCGTACGCCTCGTCGATCACGACCAACGCGTTCGGCGCGGCCTCGATCACGCGCTCGATGCGACCGTCCGAGAACGCGTTGCCGGTCGGGTTGTTCGGGGTGGCGAGGAACACGAGGCTCGGGTCGTGCTCGTCGATCGCGCGGAGCATCGCGTCGACGTCGAGGTCGAACTCGTCGTCGAGCGGGACGGCGACCGGCGCGAAGCCCTGCACGCGGGCCGTGATGTCGTACATCACGAACGTCGGCGTCCCGAAGAGGACCGCGGGCGGACCCTTCGCGGACGGACGATCGAGCGCGCGCATCGCGATCCCGATCGACTCGTCCGATCCGACGCCGAGCACGAGCTCGTCGGGGTGCGCGCCGATCCGCGCGGCGATCGCCCCACGGAGCGTCCGGGCAGCGAGGTCGGGGTAGCGCTGCAGATCCCAGGTCCGCACCGATCGCGCGATCGCGTGGGTCACCGCGTCGGGGAGCGCGAGCGAGCTCTCGTTGGCGTCGAGCTTGATGGGGAGCGGGTCCTTCGCGGTGTGGTACGCGCGCAGCGACGCGTAGCGCTCGCCGAGGCGCGAGGACGGTCCGTCGCTCATCGCGGCGCGTTCGGACGCAAGAACCCGGGCACCTCGTCGCCTTCGCCCTCCGCCTCGGGCGCCGGCGCGGCGGGCTCCTCCGGGTCTCCCGCGCTCGCCGTGCCGTCGCGCGCGCGCCCGTTCTCGTCGAGGTCGCTCGAGTAGATCCCCATGTACGCGCTCACGATCGGCTCCGGCACGTCGTCTTGTCCCTCCGAAGCGCCGACCTTGACCACGTATGGTCCGCTCACCCACACCGCCCAGCGGTCGCCGGGTCCCGCGTCGAGGTACCAGACCTTTCCGCCCCCGAGGTCGCGCACCGACACCTCGTAGCTCGCGAGCGCGCGCACGAGCCGCCGCACTTCGGCCGCGAGCCCCTGCGGTCGCTCGTACACCGAGACGAACACGTTGGCGTACGGGATCTCTCGGCTCGTGCCGCGCGCGCGCTGGACGTACGTCGCGGTGTGGCCGGACGCCGGGTTGCCCTCGATCGCGAACTCGACGTCGAGCACGTGCTGGTAGCGGCGGTAGCTCCACTGGTCGACGTCGCGCTCGAGCACGTAGCGCGTCGGGATGCTCGGGCCGCACCCCGCGATCTGCGACGCGACGATCGCGAGCCACGACACCACGGCCAGCCGAGAGCGAAGCATGGCCGCGAGCATACCCGAACGCGCGCGAGAGAGACGCGTGCTAGAGGCGCGGGCCGGCGCCGCGGATCGCTTCGCTCGCCTGATCCTCGTACGCCGCGAAGTTCTGCTTGAACAGCGACGCGAGCTTCTTCGCGGTCTGATCGAACGCGGCCTTGTCCTTCCAGGCGTTCTTCGGGACGAGGACCTCGTCGGGCACGTTCTTCACCTTGGTCGGCACCTGGAAGCCGAAGATCGGATCCTCGACGGTCGGCGCGTCCTTCAGCTCGCCCGAGTGGATCGCGTCGATGATCGCGCGCGTGTGCGGGAGGCTCATGCGGCGGCCGACGCCGTAGGCGCCGCCCGTCCAGCCCGTGTTGACGAGCCACGTGTGCGCGCCGTGCGTCTTGAGCTTCTCGGCGAGCAGCTCCGCGTACTTCGTCGGATGCCAGACGAGGAACGGCGCGCCGAAGCACGCGCTGAACGTCGCCTGCGGCTCGGTGACGCCCATCTCGGTGCCCGCCACCTTCGCCGTGTAGCCGCTGATGAAGTGGTACATCGCCTGCTCGGGGGTGAGCTTGCTGACCGGCGGCAGCACGCCGAACGCGTCCGCGGTCAGGAGGATCACGTTGTTCGGATGCTTGCCCACGCAAGGGATCTTGGCGTTCGGGATGAACTCGATCGGGTAGCTGCAGCGCGTATTCTCGGTGATCGACGTGTCGGTGTAGTCGACCTGGCGCGTCTCCTTGTCGAACACGACGTTCTCGAGCACCGAGCCGTAGCGGATCGCGTTGAAGATCTCCGGCTCCTGCTCGGCGGAGAGGTTGATCGCCTTCGCGTAGCAGCCGCCCTCGATGTTGAAGACGCCGCCGTCGGTCCAGCAGTGCTCGTCGTCGCCGATGAGGAGCCGGTTCGGATCCGCGCTCAGCGTCGTCTTGCCGGTGCCGGACAGCCCGAAGAAGATCGACGTCGATCCGTCGGCGGGGCTCTCGTTCGCCGAGCAGTGCATGCTCAAGACGCCCTTCTTGGGCATCAGGTAGTGCATGATCGTGAAGACGCCCTTCTTCATCTCGCCGGCGTATTCGGTCCCGAGGATGACGAACTCCTTGCGTCCGAAGTGGAGCGCGACGCTCGTCTTGCTCGTCATACCGGAGGTGAAGCGGTTGGCGGGGAACGCGCCGGCGTTGAAGATCACATAGTCGGGCGTCCCGAACGTCGCGAGCTCCGCCGTGGTCGGACGGATCAACATGTTGTGCATGAAGAGCGCGTGGTAGGCGCGCGAGCACACGACGCGGACCTTGATACGGTGCTCGGGATCCCAGCCCGCGAACCCGTCGACGACGTAGAGTTGCTTGCGCGTGTTCAGGTAGTCGGTCGCGCGCTCGCGATTGATCATGAAGACCTTCTCGTCGACCGCGATGTTGACCTTGCCCCACCACACGTCGCCCTTGCTGCCGGGCTCCTCGACGATGCGCTTGTCCGACGGGCTGCGTCCGGTCTTCTCGCCGCTCAGCGCGATGAGCGCGCCGGTGGAGGAGATGGCGGTCCCAGCCTCGTTCCGTAGACCATGCTCGTACAGGCGCGACGGCGACGCGTTGCGAAGGACGTTGTCGACGTGGATGTCGTACGGCTCGAGGCTGAATCCCTTGGTCATGGACGCGAGCGTACGCCCTTTCGTCACGCATGCCACACCGCTAAGAGGGCGCTGTGACGGGGCTCTCGAGGTATTCGAGGCGACCTCGCGACGCGTCGATCCGAGCGCGCGCGCCGAGCGGGAGCGGCCGGTTCACCTCGCCGTGGCCGACCGCGAGGCCGCTCACCACTGGCACGCCGAGCGCGCCCAGCCGGTCCCGGAGGACGTGGGAAACCTCACGCCCGTCGGGGCCCGCGTCGCATCTCGTGAGCTCGCCGATCGCGATCCCGCGGACGCGCCCGAGCCAGCCCGCATGGCCGAGCTGCGTGAGCATGCGGTCGATCCGGTAGGGAGCCTCGTTGACGTCCTCGAGGAACAGGATCGCGCCGTCGATGGGCGGGGCGAACGGCGTCCCGATCAGCGCGCACAAGAGCGCGAGGTTGCCGCCGACGACCGGGCCCTCCGCGCGGCCGTCGGCGATCGTCTCGAGGCCGTCGAACCCCGGGACGTCGAGCCCCTCCGCGACGCGGTACCACGCCTCGAGCTCCGCGTCGCTGCCGCGGCCGAGGCCGGTCAACATCGAGGCGTGGAGCGAGCGCAGCCCCGCGCGCGCGAACAGCGCGTGCAGCGCGGTCAGATCGCTGAAGCCGACCAGCAGGGTAGGGCGAACGCGCTCCACCGGGATCCGATCGAGCAGACGCGTGACCCCGTACCCTCCGCGCGCCGCGACGATCGCGCGCACGCTCGGATCGTCGAGCGCGTCGAGGACGTCGGCGGCGCGCGCCTCGTCGCTGCCCGCGAGGTAGCCATCCTTCATGCGAACGCTCGCGCCGAGCGAGACGCGGTAGCGCGCCTCGAGCCGCGCGAGGCCCCGCTCGAACTCGTCGGTGGGGAACGGCGACGCGGGTGCTACGACGCGCACGTGAGCGCCGGGCGTCAGCGCGGGGACGGGCTGCATGGGTGCGGCCGATGATGGAGCAGGTGCTCGACTGGCTCCAGCACCACGAGGGACCCCTCGCGTACCTGGTGGTCGCTGCGTCCTCGATGATCGAGTACGTGTTCCCTCCGATGCCGGGCGACACCGTCGCGCTCTTCGCGGTGTTCCTCGCGACGACCGCGGGCTACCGGATCGGGTGGGTCTACGTCGCGCTCAACGTCGGTGCGCTCGCCGGCGCGATGCTCGCGTACTCGGTCGGGCGCGCGTTCGCGACGCGGCGCGACGACCCCCCGCGCTTCTTGCGATCGAAGGCGGCGCGCGACGCCATCGAAGCGACGCTCGCGCGCTTCGAGCGTCACGGCGCGGCGTACCTCGTGGTGAACCGGTTCGTGCCAGCGCTGCGGTCGTTCTTCTTCGTCGCGGCGGGGATGCTGAAGCTCCCGGCGTGGAAGGTCGCGCTCTACGGGACGATCTCCGCGATGCTGTGGAACGGCATGTTGTTGGGCCTCGGCTATCTCATCGGGACCGAGCTCGATCGAATGCAAACGATCGTGTCGCAGTACTCGATCGCGGCGAGCGTGATCACGGCGCTCGTGGTGGGTGGCCTCGCGCTGCGCTGGGTCCTCCGTCGTCGGCGCGCGCGGGCAGAGGACGGGCGAGGACCGTGACGTTCCGGTCGGGTTTCGCGCAGGCTGGCGTCGCGCGCGACCTCGGCCTAGACCCTCGCGACGGAGATCGCGACGGGTTGATCGACGCCCTCGAACCCGATCTCGACCCTCGTCGCTCCTCGACGATACTCCGGCATCGCCTCGTCCCGCCGAGGGCCAATCTCGCGCCCGAT